>JAFXBG010000010.1 GCA_017521925.1 Clostridia bacterium | reverse complement strand
TTACTTTTACTCCCTTATTATATGCATATTTAAGAGCTTCGGAAAAATCAGGGTGCATTTCCCTATGAGGACTAAAACGGTGAATCTCCTTCATCTGAATTACAAAAAGTATGTACGCTTCATACCCTGCATCCCTGGCTTTTACAAGCTCATTTATATGCTTTACACCACGTTCTGTAGGTGCATCGGGGAAAAGCGCATATCCGTTATGCTCCAAGGTTACACCCTTAACCTCTACAAAAGCTTTTCTGTCGCCGTCTTCAACATACAAATCAAAGCGGGAATCCCCAAAGGGTACCTCTCGTTTTATATTTGCATTTTCTGAAAACAGAGGATTTTCTCCCTTAAGCCACTCAAAAACGGCTGCGTTAGGAATCTGGGAATCCATATTAACAAGCAGGTTTTCTTTTCCCTCACGGACTTTTTCCACCGCTACCAAATCATAGGCGGTTTTTCGGTTTGGGTTAGAGGATTTTTCTAAGTAAACCGTCACGTTTTCCCTTAAAAGCTCACGGCATCTGCCTGTATTTTTAACGTGTACAGTCTCTTCTGCCCCGTCAACCTCAACCTTTGCAATAAAGCGGTTGGGCCGGCTTTTAAAAATCCCCTTTACTATATTCTTATATTTCATAAAATCTCATACTCACCGTCAGCTTTAACCTCAATAGCTGACGCAAAGAAAGCTTCAAGAAGAGTTACCATATACTCGGTATCTTTACTGCCTGCGGTTTCAAAGCTAGAATGCATGGCAAACTGAGCAAGACCGATATCGGCACTAAGCATTGAAAGCTGAGTGTTTGCAATATTGCCTAAGGTTGAGCCTCCGCGGATATCCGCACGGTTTGTATATGCTTGAGTAGGTATTCCTCCATTTTCGCAGATTCTTTTTAGAATTGCTGAGGACACACCGTCGGTACAATAGGACTGATTTGCGTTGTATTTAATAACCACGCCGCCGTTAAGTGTACACTGGTGATTACTGTCGGTCATTTCATTGTGGTTGGGATGCACGCCGTGGGCATTATCACAGGAAAGCATAAAACTTTTTGCAATCTTATCGGCGAAGTCAGCCTCATTAAGTCCTAAAGCAAAAGAAAGCTTTTTAAGCACAAAGCTCATAAAGGTAGAGTCAGCACCCTGCTTGGTGGAGCTTCCCACTTCTTCATTATCGAATACCGCAAGCACGGGCATACTATACTTTGCATCAGAATTCCCAAAGGCTTTTAAAGACGAGAAAACGCACTGCAAATCGTCAAGTCTGGGTGAAGACACAAAATCACCCCACTCATAACCTTTTTCACAGTTATAAAGGAATAAATCGGAAGAAAGGATATCCTCTACACTGACACCGATTTTCTCAGCAACCGTAGCCATAAAACTTTTGCCGTCTTCTTTTGATGTCGCAACCACAGGAAGCAAATCCACCGCCGCATTAAGAGCGTTTCCTTCGTTTGCTTTTCTGTTTAAATGAATGGCTACGTTTGGGATAATGGCAACAGGCTTTTTAAAATCAACAAGCTTTGTACTAACGCCATTATCACTTTTAACAAGCACTCTGCCCGCAATGCTTAAAGGTCTGTCAAGCCATGTGTTATCAATCATTCCACCGTATTTCTCAACACTTAAGCGGGTATAGAACTTATCTTTAAGTTCGGAATTTTCTTTAATTTTAAAGGCAGGGCTGTCTGAGTGAGAAGCCGCAATCATAAAGCCATTAAAGTCACATTCGGGCACCTTAAAAGCAATAACCGAGGAGTTATTTCGGCTTACAAAATAGCCTTTACCCTTTTCGATATTCCACTTCAAGCCCTCATAAAGCTCAGTAAATCCCATAGCTTTAAGCTCAGCCTTAACATTCTCTACAGCGTGAAAAGCCGTAGGAGATTTTTCTATAAATTTAAGCATATCGTTATTCATATTATCACCTGCAAAATAAGTATATTCTAACTATAGCATAACCCGAAAATTATTTCAACGAATTGCTACAAAACCATTCTTAATAATTGTAATTGCTAACAGTTGATTCTTTTAGTTTGATTTGTTAGAATTTAATCAGAAAGTATAGGAGGTATAAAAATGAAGAAGCTGGTTATTTTTTCGGTTTTAAACGGCTTAATCGGTGCATTTCTTTTTATATTAATGGGCGATTATGTTGTATCAGAAAACAAATTGAAGAAGCTATTGAAGCAGAAATTCACGAGGTAACAGAAGATGAAATGTCTAAACTTCAGAAATGGTATGAGAAAAAGCGATAATAAGTTTTACCCATTGTTGTTTGCTGTAGCAGGGTTTCTATATTCTGCTTTGGCGGGCATATTTGACTTTTTTATAAACCCTAAAGCAAACTCTTTGACAAGCCTTTTCTTTGTTGTCCCTATGATAATTTTTTCGGTTTTTACATTGTTTTTATACACAAAAAAAATTGACAATGTAAAACCAAAGGATATTTATATTCCGCTAATTATATTTTCTGTATTTTTTATTATTGCATCTTACGGCTTTGTTTTAATTTACCCCGACATGTTCTTAAAAAATGCATACCGGTCGATACTTGCGTTATATGCAATAACAGCTATATGCTTATTAATCATTACCGTAATACCCAAAATCCCACGCAAAAGGTTTGTTGTTTTAAGTTACCTTGGTGTAGTGATACTTACAGGCTATGGCATTACAGTTGCTATATATAATTGTTTTGTTAAAATTACTGCAAACGGATTTTACCTTGATATTCTCCTGAAAATCCGCGAAAACATAATAGGTTAACCAACATAACGAGAGGTTTAGTACCTCTCGTTTTTTGCTATAGATTACATTGATATAATCACGACCCGCCGTCGATGCTGTTTGCCTCAATATAAAACCTGTCCAAAGGCAAACTGCCCTGCCGTGCTGACGGCCGGTTTAACAAAGATTTTACAAAAAACTGCTTTTAGATTTTACGAAGAATTCATAAAGTTATAAATGCTTAGAAAAATCAAATAATAAAAGCAGGATGTGAATTTATGGATTTGTTTGACGTATTAACCCTGGTTGGCGGTTTATGTCTGTTCCTATTTGGTATGAACGTTATGGGCGACTCCCTTGAAAAGTCCGCAGGCGGCAGCCTTAAAAAGCTTTTAGGTAAGCTTACAGGCAGTAAGACTGCAGGATTCTTAACAGGTATGGGTGTAACTGCTGTTATCCAGTCCTCTTCTGCCACAACTGTTATGGTAGTTGGATTTGTAAACTCAGGCATTATGACCCTAAAGCAGGCTATCAATGTAATTATGGGTGCAAATGTAGGCACTACTATTACCTCTTGGATTCTGTCCCTCTCGGGCATTGAGGGCAGTGCCTGGTACATCAAGATTTTTAAGCCCACTTCTTTTACACCTATACTTGCACTTATCGGAATTGTGCTTTATATGATGTCAAAAAAGAACAAGCATAAGGATATCGGTATGATTCTTTTAGGCTTTGCAACTTTGATGTTCGGTATGGATACAATGTCCTCTGCTGTTTCAGGTCTTAAGTCTGTTCCCGGGTTTCAGAATTTGATGATTATGTTTAACGACAGCCCCATTGCTCCCTTACTGGGTGTAATTATCGGTGCAATTCTTACTGCAATTATCCAGTCTTCTTCTGCATCCGTTGGTATTTTACAGGCACTCTCTTCAACAGGTGCAGTATCAGTTGGTGCTTCAATACCCATTATTATGGGTCAGAACATAGGCACCTGCGTAACTGCTCTTATCTCCTCAGTTGGCACTAACAGAAACGCAAGACGTGCATCAATTGTTCACCTTTCATTTAATATTATCGGTACCGCAATCTTACTTATCGTTTACTGCGTAGTTACTGCAATCTTCAATATTGAGATGCTGAACAATTCTGCAAATGAATTTTCAATTGCTATTTGCCACTCTGCATTTAACATTATCTGCACTGCAATTATGCTTCCTATGTCAGGTTTACTTGAAAAGATTTCTTATGCTATTGTTCGCGAGCCCAAAGGTGCTGAAGGCAAAGACAAAAAGGTTACCCTTGACGAACGTTTAATGGAAACTCCTGCTATCGCAATTAATCAGTGCCACGTTGTGGCATCACAGATGGCTGAAGTATCTATGAATGCACTTAAATCATCATTGACTCTACTTGATAAATTTGACAGTGAAGCAGCAGAACAGGTCAGAACCGACGAAACTGCCGCTGACCATTTTGAAGATATTTTAGGTTCATACCTTGTTAAGCTCAGTACTCATCCCCTGTCTGACGCTGACTCAAATGAAGCCAACAAACTTCTCTTTGTAATCGGCGATTTGGAAAGAATCTCCGACCACGCCGTTAATATCCTTCGTTCTGCCGACGAAATTAAGACTAAAGACATCAAGCTTACTCCCGCCGCAAAGAATGAAATCAAAACAATTACAGGTGCTGTAAGCGAGATTATCGACCTTACTCTTGATGCTTTCACAAATACAAACCTTGACGCCGCATCAAGCATTGAACCTCTTGAGGAAGTTATCGATACTCTTAAGGTTCAGCTCAGAGCAAACCATATTCTGAGAATGCAGAAGGGCGAATGTTCTATTGAGGCAGGCTTTGTATGGGCTGATATCATCACAAATCTTGAACGTGTAAGTGACCATTGTTCCAACATCGCAGGTTGTATTATCGAAATGAGCCATGACAGAATGGATATTCACGAATACTACCACCGCACAAAACACGGTAATCCCCTGTTTGAAGCAAAACATCAGGAATACGCCGCAAAGTATGCTATATAAACTACACAATCCGCTTGATTTCTCAAGCGGATTTTCTTTACAAACAAACCGAGCTTAACTTTTGTCAAGCTCGGTTTTTGTCTTCTGTTAAAATTTTCTCCAGACCACTTTGTTTACTACACCTGTGTAGCTCTGTATAAGCTTTATAACCTTGGCAGAAACATTTTCTTCAACATAGTCGGGAACGGGAACACCAAAATCTCCTGCCCTGTGCATTTCTACCGCGGTATCAACCGCCTGTAGAAGGCTGTTTTCATCAATACCTGCAAGAACAAAGCATGCTTTATCGAGGGCCTCGGGTCGCTCTGTAGAGGTGCGTATACAAACCGCAGGGAAAGGTTTTCCTTTTGATAAAAAGAAACTGCTTTCCTCAGGCAATGTTCCGCTATCAGAAATAACCGCAAAAGCATTCATCTGCAATGAGTTATAATCGTGAAAACCCAGAGGCTGGTGGCTTATAATACGCCTGTCAAGCTTAAAACCTGTAGTTTCAAGCTTCTTCTTGCTTCTTGGATGACAGGAGTAAAGAATGGGCATATCGTACTTCTCGGCAATTCTGTTAATCGCACTAAAGAGAGAATTGAAATTTTTATCTGTATCGATATTTTCTTCTCTATGAGCAGACAGAAGAATATATTTGCCCTTTTCTAAACCAAGCTTAGAAAGAATGTCACTTTTCAGTATATCGTCGTAATTCTCGCTTAAAACTTCTGCCATAGGTGAACCTGTAACATACACACGCTCTTTAGGCAAACCGCATTCGTGAAGATATTTTCTGGCATGCTCTGAGTATGCCAGGTTAACATCAGAAATAATATCGACAATTCTGCGGTTGGTTTCCTCCGGCAAGCACTCGTCTTTGCAACGGTTACCCGCTTCCATATGAAAAACAGGTATATGAAGCCTTTTTGCAGAAATTGCAGAAAGGCAGGAATTGGTATCACCTAAAATCAGCAACGCATCAGGCTTGATATCCGTCATAAGCCTATAGGATGCAGAAATTATGTTGCCAACGGTTTCACCTAAATCCTCGCCCACCGTATCCAGATAAGCCTCAGGCTCCTGAAGCTTTAAATCCTTAAAGAATACTCCGTTAAGGTTGTAGTCGTAATTCTGACCTGTATGAGCAAGAATTGTATCAAAGTACTGCCTACACTTTTTGATAACCGCAGAAAGCCTGATAATCTCAGGACGTGTTCCTACAATAATAAGCAATTTCAACTTTCCGTTGTCTTTAAAACTAATGTCAGAAAAATCTCTGTTCATATTTTGCCTCCGAATTTAAACAGGCTCAGAATAAGTATCAGGATGGTCAGGGTCAAAACTTTCGTTAGCCCACATAAGCGTAACCAGATTATCGGTTTCACTTAAATTAATTATGTTGTGTGTGTATCCCGGCAGCATATGCACAGCTTCGATTTTGTCGCCGCTGACATAAAACTCAAGCACCTCATCAGTTCCGATTTTTCGCATCTGAATCAGCCCTTTGCCTGATACAACAATAAAAAATTCCCACTTACTGTGGTGCCAATGTTGCCCTTTTACAACACCCGGTTTTGAAATATTAACGGAAAACTGACCGCATTTATCTGTCTTAAGAAGCTCGGTAAAGCTTCCTCTGTCATCAGCATTTATCTTAAGCGAAAAAGAAACTTTTTCTTTGGGCAAGTAAGAAAGGTATGTAGAGTACAGTTTTTTTTCAAAACTACCGTCAGGTATTTCAGGCATAAAAAGACTATGAGGCTGAGTTTTAAAGCTTTCAAGCAAATCAACAATCTCACCTAAGGTTACTTTATGAGTTACAGGCACGGTACAAAACTTACCATTTTCAGTAAGTACAGCATCAATACCGTCAAATTCACAATGTTGCTCTTTGCCCTCTAAGGCATTAAGCATCTCATTAAGTAAATCATCAATATAAACCAGCTCTAAAAGGGTACTTCTGTCATTAACCTGAATGGATAAATCATTGGCAATATTGCTGCAGAAGGTCGCAACAGCACTGTTATAATCAGGTCTGCACCATTTGCCGAAAACATTTGGAAAACGATACACCATCACCTTTGCACCTGTAGTTTTGCTGTATTCAAAGAACAGGTCCTCGCCTGCTTTTTTACTTTTTCCGTAGTCAGAACCTATATACCTTCCCATAAGTGTGGCCTGAATTGAGCTGGAAAGCATTACAGGACAAGTATTTGAATGTTTCTTTAGTGTACTAAGCAGAATTTCAACAAAGCCTACATTGCCCTCATAAAATTCTTCGTTATTCTCAGGTCGGTTTACACCTGCAAGATTAAAAACAAAATCCGCTTTTTCACAAGCCTTTTCAAGCTCTTCTGATGTTGAATCCATATCATAAAGGAATACATCATCAATTTTTAATCCGGGACGGGTTCTGTCTTTACCTTCTCTTATACATTTAAGTGCTTCGGCTAAATTTTTGCCTACAAACCCTTTGGCACCTGTTATGAGTATATTCATACAACTCAACCTTTCATCGACTCAAGCTCTTCCCGGATATAACTCAGCGAAAGCAACTTGGCTTTAACTTCATCAATCTCCAGAAGCTCTGTATTGTTTGAGTTGAACTCTGAAAGGTTAACTCTATCCCTGTTTCCGTCAGTAAAGAATTTTTCATAGTTCAGGTCACGCTTGTCACAGGGAATCCTGTAAAAGCCACCCATATCCTCAGCATTAACGCACTCTTCGTTGGTAAGCAGGGTTTCGTACATCTTTTCGCCGTGGCGAATTCCTATTTTTCTAATCTCTGAATCAGGACCGAATAATTCTGCAACCGCTTTTGCAAGAATCTCAATTGTACAAGCGGGTGCTTTCTGAACAAGAATATCTCCTGACTGTCCGTTTTCAAAAGCAAAAAGCACAAGGTCAACGGCTTCTTCAAGGGACATAATAAAGCGTGTCATCTTAGGCTCGGTAATTGTAATAGGCTTACCTGACTTAATCTGCTCAATCCAAAGAGGAATTACAGAGCCGCGTGAGCACATAACATTTCCATATCGTGTACAGCAGATAGTGGTTTTCTCAGGTGCAACTGTTCTGGACTTAGCCACAACCACCTTTTCCATCATAGCTTTTGACGTTCCCATAGCATTAACGGGATAAGCCGCTTTATCTGTAGAAAGACAAATAACCTTGCTTACACCGCACTCGATAGCCGCTGTAATAACATTATCTGTGCCAAGAACATTGGTCTTTACCGCTTCAATGGGGAAAAATTCGCAGGAAGGCACTTGCTTTAATGCTGCTGCGTGAAAAATGTAATCAACGCCGTACATGGCATTTTTTACAGATGCAAGGTCTCTCACATCACCAATATAAAACTTAATCCTACTGCACTTATCAGGCATTTTGGCTTGAAACTCACGGCGCATATCGTCCTGTTTCTTTTCATCCCTTGAAAAAATACGGATTTCTTTTATATCGGTCATCAGCAATCGATTCAGTACCGCATTGCCAAAGGACCCGGTACCGCCAGTAATAAGTATAATTTTGTTATTAAACAATGACATTACACTACCCACCCCGATTCACATTTAACTTTTAATAATGCAGACAAACTTAGAGTGAGTCAAACATTCTCTCAACAGCCTTAACAGTATTTTCCGTGCTGAAATACTTACCTCGCTCTTCGGCACGCTTTGCGTAATCTTCAAGCATACCCGGAGTAGAAATCATCTTCTTAATGCCCTCATACAAGGCATCTTCATTGTTTTCAGTTACAATGCCGTATTCGTCATTATCACCAAGCATTTCCTTCATACCGGAAACCTCAACCGTAACAACAGGTGTACCTACAATAAGTGATTCGGTTGCGGCAGTTGAAAATCCTTCTGCAAAAGATGCACATACAAACACATCGCTTTTTGCAACGTATTTATAGGGATTGGTATCGTAACCGAGCAAGGTTACATAGCTATCCATTGATTCTTTATTAATAATAGCTTCAAGCTCCTCTTTCAAGGGTCCTATTCCAAGAATATACAGGTGTACAGGATAGTTCTCGTCGTCAAGCTTCTTAATTACATTTAGCAGTCTTACATATCCTTTAGACTGCTTAAGTGTGCCAACAGCAATCAGACGCAGTTTATTATCTTCTGTAAAATTAACATCTTTTTCTTCTGATAAAATTCTTATAACGTCAGATTCAACTGTATTGTATAAAACCTCTATGGGCTTATTAAAACTGAGAATCGAAGAAAAATCATTCTTTACAAACTCAGAAACACAAACGGTATTATCAAATCTTTCATAGCAACTTCTGGCTTCTGAAAAGCTCTTGAAAGAACCTGACAAACGCTCTTTTGTTTCTTGCTGAACGTGTATCCAGGATACAAGCTTTGTGTCCTTAGAAGGACAACCGCTGATAATTCTGGCTGACGGGCCCTCAAGATAAGAAACCTCTATATCGTAATGCTCTTTGATAAACCATCTATGTAAAAACTTTGGAGTAAACAGCTTCATTATTTTACTGTTTCCCGGGAATGCTTTCTTAAACACCGAGCGAAGCTTAATGTGAGGTTTTAAAAACTGTTCATTGACACCACCGCCAAAAATGGTGACAACAGTAATGTCAAACTTCGCACTATCCATATTGTTAACAAGATTTACAAGTACCTTTTCGGCACCGCCTTGTCCTAAATCATGAATAAGAAATAGTATTTTTTTCATAATAAAAAATCCTTAATCCTCGTATTTTTGAACATACAATTTTTACATATAATTGTCCGCGTTAACATATAGTTATACTTAATATATTTTAATATAATCCTAAGTATATGTCAACAAAACGTAACAAAAGAAACAGCGGAGTGACTCACTCCGCTGTATTTTGGTAGATAGAAAACAGTTTTTCTGTATATTCTTTTCTATATTCGTATTGCAAATGATAAGCGGTATCAAAAAAACATTCCTCCTCATAAGCAAAATCCATTGGTGTACCAATAATGTTTGCTTTAGGGATATAGCTTTCTACCGCTCTTTGCACATCGTCTGCATAATTCTCATAATTTTTTATCCTATAGATATCCGTAACTGGATATGTAAGATATACAGTCACACCTTTTTGTTCCATTCTGTCTATGAAGCTTGCAATCTCATTCATAGTGACGTCATTATAAATAAACTCTGTATCTATAATCACACGTGTATACACAGGCGTGCGGTCTTTATGCAAATAAAAATCGCCATATTCATCCACGCTGTCAGCTATATATATCGTATTTTGTGTATTCAGTTTATCTCTGACTTTGAACAGCATACAGTCGTTGATTATAGTAAAACTTCTCAGAAAAGTTGAGCATATGTATTCTATGCTGTGATATAAATCATCTTTACATTTTAAATCCTTATCCACATTGACCATATCAACATATGCTTCGTCTACATTATAAAAGTCCTTGTCATAGTAGTCGTACTCCAACGGCATAATAACAATATCACCTTTTTGAGAACAAATATCTGCAGCTTTCATATATACTCTCAGCGGAATTCCTGCAGAAACCGCGAGATTTACACAAGGCTTTCCCGATAGTTCTTCAAAGGTTTTTGAATCAAAGCCAAGATTTGTTGCCGAGCCGCCGATAGCTATAATTTTTTCACCGTCAATAGAATCCGCACATGCTCTCTTTTGGACAAAAGAACCATACAAAACCGATGAGTTATATGACTTTAACAACAAAATATTATTCAAACAGAATATAATTAATAACGATATAACAACAGCTACTACTCTCTTAAAAATCTTCATCAGTGTTCCTTTCCGATTTTAGAACCTGAAATATACAAAATCGCTTTGTTGTAATGTGGTTCCAAAATACAATGTTACTAAGATGATTACAGCATACGTAATCCAGCGAACATATATTTTTTGTGAATTCAAACACGATGTAAGGTTGTTTTTTTTGCCAAATCCATATTCATACCATATGTATATAAATAAACTGATAAAGGCAGGTATAAAGGAATTTACATTCCATCCGTTTTCATACAACAGGAAGTTAATAATATCGTAACCTGAGGTCAGTGATGAAAAAGATGAAAAAGTCTGCGTAAAAATCAATTTATAGCACAAAAACGCATCTTCAACGGAATTAGCACGGAAAAACACCCAGAAAAGATTTATACAAACAAAAACAACAACTGCATAAAAAGCCTTTGTAAAGCGGTTTTTGGTTATGTGTTTGATATAAAGCTTCTCAGTAGCCATACCAACACCGTTAAACAGTCCCCACAAAGCAAACGTCCAGTTTGCTCCGTGCCATATACCGGAAACAAGAAATGTTATAATCGAGTTTAGGAAAGTTCTGAATTTGCCTTTTCTGTTTCCGCCAAGCGGGATGTAAAGATAATCTCTAAACCATGTTGTCAATGAAATATGCCATCTGCGCCAGAAATCCGAAATACTTGTTGCTTTATATGGATGATTAAAATTCTGCATCAGGTTTATTCCAAGTATATTTGCACTACCTATTGCTATTTGTGTGTAGCCGTTAAAGTCGCAATAAATCTGAATGCCAAAACAAATTGTCGCCACAATTACTGCAAAGCCTGATTTACCATTAAGGTTATTATAAACAGGGTTTACAAAACCTGCCATTGTTTCTGCAATCAGAAGTTTCAGACACAATCCCAGAATAATGTGTCTGAAACCTTTTGACATCATTGAATAATCAGGCTTTTTCATTTCGCGTATTTGCTCAAACAGATTATCATATCTTTCAATAGGACCTGCTACAAGTTGTGGAAAAAACGAAATAAAACACGCAAAAGAAAGCAAACTGCGTTCAGCTTTATAGGAGCTTTTATATACATCTATTACATAACCGACAGCCTGAAAAGTATAGAAAGATATTCCTATTGGTAACAAGAAAACATCCATATATGCCTGCTCGTTAACCAACGGTATGAGCGACAGAATAAAAGGCACGTACTTATATAAAAGCAGTGGCAAAAACAAAATAAACAAAATTATAGCAAAAAGAATTTTACTCTTGTTTTTCTCAAACAATCGTCCCGCAACATATGCCCCAAAAATAACCGCAAGAAACAAAATCGTCTGCCACGCAGCACCATATGCATAGAAAAATATACTGCTGACAAGAATACATACCCTTTTAACTGTAGCATTTTTTATTGTAGCAACACACAACAGTGTCGCAATCAGCAATAGCAAGTACTGCCACGATTGAAACAACATATAAAGCCTCCCAAAAGACACGTCGTAAATATATAATTTTGCTGTATTGTAAACGATTCTGAGTAACTGCTATGATTATTTATGATATCTGAATTAATATATTTAGTCAAGAATTTTACACCGCTTATTCCGCGTCAGACGAAAAATTGCATTTAATATATTAAACCAAAATATAAAATGAAAAAGCATAAATCTCCCTATCTTACAGATACTAACAGTACCCAAAAAGATAAGGAGATTTTTATTACGAGGGTACCGAGTAACAAAGTTCTTGGTCCCTTTCCAAAATCTCTGATTTTGTTGAAAGGTAAGGTTTTTATATATGAAAGCAACAGGTATTGTACGCCGTATAGACGACCTTGGCAGGGTTGTTATACCAAAAGAAATCAGACGCACCCTTCGAATCCGTGAGGGTGACCCGTCCCATACCTCATTGACACCTTTCGACAGGTTTTGTATGGCGATACATAGCCTTGTGCAAAGAATACCAGCGGAGTGAAAATTCACTCCGCTGTTGCTTATTAGCCCTTTGTCCAGTTTTTACTGGTATATTCAAAAGAGCCTGCAGACCAGCTGCCATCGCTCGTCTGTGTTACTTTACAATCAAATGTGTTGCTCCAATTAGTTCCATAAATGTCTGTCATAACAATCTTTCCGCTTACTCGATATTCAGTGTCGGATACTTGCTTGACGTTGGTGATTGTAGCACTGGAACGCTTTAGTTCGTTGCCGCCGATAGTAGAGCCAAAATACTCCAACATACCGCGAGATTCTACAGCAGAGCGCACTTGCTGCTCTGGAGTCTTTTCTTTTGTGCTGGAAGAATTGCTGCCGCTACCACAAGCACAAAGCGAGCAAACTGCAAGCACAGCTAATATTAAGCACAGAATTTTCTTAACACTTTTCATTATTCTACCTCCTTGTTTTATGTAACATACTGTTACATAAATATTGTAACATAATGTTACAATAAATGCAAGAGGTGATTGGATGGTTGGGCTAAAAAATATTCGAAAACAGAGAAATTTGAATCAGCAAAAGGTTGCTATGGATTTGAATATTTCGCGAGAAGCCTTGTCCTATTATGAAAACGGCAAAAGAGAGCCGTCCCTTGCGTTGCTAGTTGCAATGTCAAAATATTATAATGTATCCATCAATTATCTAATCACAGGTGAAGAATTTCAAAAAAGATGAACATATTCTTTCGGGAAAGAAAGTATAGGTTCATTTTATTTATGGCGGTATAATCAACCTCTCTTTGCAGATACTAACAGTACAAATTTGTAAAGCAAGGAGATTATTATATATTATGAAAGCAACAGGAATAGTTCGTAGAATCGACGACCTCGGTCGTGTTGTTATCCCAAAAGAGATAAGAAGAACCCTTCGTATTCGTGAGGGCGACCCTTTGGAAATTTTCACAGCTACTGACGGAGAGGTAATTTTCAAAAAATATTCGCCTATTGGTGAGTTATCAAGCTTTGCGTCCCAATATGCCGAGGTATTAACCCGTGTGGGAGGGATTCCTGTTTTAATTGCTGACAGAGACCACATTATTGCAGCTGCAGGAATTTCTAAAAGAGAATTTCTGGAAAGACGCGTTTCCACCGTGGTTGAAAGCTATATGGAAAACCGCCGCACTTATTCCTCTGCCAAAGATGCAACCCAGCTACAGCCTGTAGAAGGAATAAACTGCCAGGCAGCCGTTTTATGCCCGATTATTGCAGCTGGAGATGTAACCGGTGCCGTAATTTTTCTTAAGCCTGAAAATGGTGCAAGCATTACAGAAACCGAACTTAAGCTTGCTCAATCTGCAGCAGCATTTTTAGGCAAGCAAATTGAAGAATAAAGCCAACTTAAAACTCAAAAAAACGCAGCCTCTTTACGAGACTGCGTTAATTTATACCTTAATATTATTAATTACTTGTTGAAGATAGACATAATGTCATAGAAGTTGTCGTCTTCATCATCTGCGGGAACGCCTTTAGCTTCTTCCTTCTTCTCTACACCCTTGGATGCAATAGCAGAATTAACCTTGTTATCTGTATTGAAGCCTGTAGCAACAACAGTAACGCTGATTTCGTCCTTCATATCCTCATCGATAACAGCACCCCAGATAATGTTTGCACTGTCAGAGGCTTTCTCAGAAATCATTGTTGAAGCAATGTCGATATCATCAAGGCTAACGTCAGGAGATGCTGTGATGTTGATGATAACACCCTCTGCACCGTCGATAGATGTCTCCAAGAGTGGGCTGGAAATAGCAGCATCAGCAGCAACCATAGCCTTGTCCTTGCCGGTTGCCTTACCGATACCCATATGAGCATAGCCAGCGTCCTTCATAATTGCAGTAACGTCAGCAAAGTCAAGGTTAACAAGACCGGGTACAACGATAAGGTCAGAAATACTCTGAACGCCCTGTCTGAGAACATCGTCAGCAATAAGGAATGCATTCTGTAAAGTAATGCTCTGGTCAGAAACATACTTAAGTCTTTCGTTGGGAACAACGATTAAGGAGTCAACACTTGCGGCTAACTGCTCAATACCCTGCTCAGCCTGAGCCATACGCTTTTTACCTTCAAAAGCAAAGGGCTTTGTAACAACACCAACTGTAAGGATACCCATATCCTTTGCAATCTTAGCTACAACGGGAGCTGCACCTGTACCTGTGCCGCCGCCCATACCGGCTGTAACGAATACCATATCTGTATCTTTGAGAAGTGCTGTAATTTCCTCTTTGCTTTCCTCAGCAGCCTTCTGGCCAACCTCAGGAAGAGAACCTGCACCCTTACCGCGTGTAATCTTCTCGCCAATCTGGATTTTCTGGGAAGCCTTTGAGAATCTTAATACATGCTCATCAGTGTTAACTGCAATGAACTCAACATTTCTAACTTCCATTTTTACCATTCGGTTAATAGCGTTGCCGCCGCCACCGCCGACACCTATAACTTTAATAACGGGCAAATAATCAGTATTTTCTCTTTCTAACTCAAAAGCCATTTGTATATCCTCCTTAAATATGTGAATGTGTGAATACGCAATTTAAACCAAATCATACCTATACATTATGATTTACCATCTAATATGCTACCACAAATACGATTTTATTTCAACATATTTTTTATAAATTTTATTAAAATCAGTAATTTTAAACTAAACCTTTGCCCCTACCCCTTTTAAATTAGGAGCAAAAGTGAAAAACTTACCAGTAAAACTCTTCGTCTTCATATTCCTCGTCGTAGTATTCATCCTGAGGTTCCTCGTCGGGAGCTTCTGTAGCCTCGGTGGCAGGTTCGGTAATTACCACCTGAGGAATAAGACTGTACTGGTTAAAATAAGACTTTTTGGTATCATAAGCATTTGAAACATCAAGCTCACCTGTTAATACCGCTCCGTTTACATCCAGCTTTTCATCAATAATTGTCTGTGCCGTTTGCATTTTGTAGGTGATATTCTCAGGGATTCCGATAAACACAACAATACGTTCATCGTATACGTAGCGGATTTCAAGGGTTTGTGCCCCGGAATTGGCTGTATTTGTTTCGATATCTACTGCTGTAATTTTTTTGTATCCCTTCTCTTTGGCAAGCCCGAACATCTCGGTTAAGCTGTCTTTTACAATAGCGGATTCAAACTCAAGTTTCTCGCCTGCCTTTGCATCCTTAACAGAAACGCCCTCTATAAGGGCAACCTCAACCTCATCTGCAGTTGCTACTACATCAAGTACCTTGCTGTCCTCATCAGCTATATAAGTAAGCTTGTCTGTTTTTACAGCGAAAGACGGTGTGCCTAAGACAATATCAATGTTTATTGTGTCCGGAATTACTGCTGTTACCTTAGCTTCCTTTATGTAGGGAAATTTTTCCTCAAGCCTTGATTCGGCACGATTCTTGCCTGCCATAAATATATTGTCCTCATAATGAAGTCCGCTTGCATCGATTATATCCTGAGAAGAATAGAAATTATCGGGAACATTTACAACAATTTTTTCAGTTTTAAAAAGAACCGTCATAGAAAGTATTACGCCAACAGTTAAAATTCCCAGAACAATAAGTGCATATACAAGCACCCTTCTCACCTTTCGATGAAAGGGAGAAAGGGGCTTTTTCTTTTTTTTGCGGTGCATATTACCGGATGCGTTATTAACCGGACGCTTCATATTGTTCTGAGGCATCGGTCTGTTAACATTTTGTCTTTGCTGAGGCGGACGAACCGAACTGCTTGTGTTTACAGGTCTTTCACCTGCAGGTCTCTGTCCTGCTACCCTTGTCTGGGTAAGAGGTTTGCTTTTTTGCTGAGTGGGTCTTCTGTTATAAGAAACATCGCTTTCAAAGGCTTTGAAACGGTCGTCCTGCTCTAGAACTGCCTTAGTGTTGATTTTCTGAGTAGACGCCGAGACCGACTTCACACTTTTGGTACGTTCGGGTCTTATTTTAACATCGGATTCGGGTACGGACTTTTTATTATTGTGACCCAGTTTTACACGGTGAGTATCACCTTTAAGACTTTTATGCTTTACAGGAGCATTTCCCGTTCGTCTTACACGGGTTCTTCGCTCCTGTTCCTGCTGAGCTTTCTGAAATTCTTTTAACGAAGGAATTTTAGTAGTTTTATCGTCCATTACCTCACCGCCTTTTCCTTTATTTTATATCTTCCTTACCGAAGCTCCTAAAGAAGTAAGTATAACCTCCAACTCTTCGTAGCCTCGTTCCAAGTATTCTGTAGTATCAATCTCGGTAGTTCCTTCAGCCGCTAAAGCTGCAACCGCAAGGGCAGCGGAGCCTCTGAGGTCTTTAGCACAAAGAGGTGCACTGTAAAGCTTTTTTACTCCCTCTACAACTGCAACCTTGCCTTCTACCTTTATGTCTGCACCCAGACGAACAAACTCGCCTACGTGTTTGTATCTGCTTTCAAATATGTTCTCTGAAAAAACTGTTATGCCCTCAGCCACTGCAGACACCGCCATTAAAGGTGCCTGTGCATCGGTAGGAAATCCGGGGTAAGGATTTGTTCTTATAAGCCCCAAGGATTTCAGCCGCTGAGGTGATCTTATTCTCATTTTCTGAGCATCAAAATCTATTTTACACCCTGCCTGCTCAAAACAAGGAATAACCGCATCAAGATGACTTTTAATGACACCGTCCAGTATTATGTCAGAGCCTGTAACTGCCGATGCCGACATTAACGTAGCCGCCACAATGCGGTCGGGAATAATGCTGTGGTTTGCCGATTTAAGGCTTTCTTTGCCATCTATAACAACAGTGCCCTCACCTGCACCGTGTATGCTTGCACCGCAGGCATTAAGATAATCCGCCAGGTCTCTGATTTCGGGTTCTCGGGCGGCATTGGTAATAACCGTTGTACCCTTTGCTTTTGCGCCTGCAATAATTATATTCTCAGTTGCACCAACCGAGGGAAAAGAAAGGGCAATCTGCGCACCCTTAAGCCCTTTGGGAGCCTTGAAAATAAGCTCACCATGACGCTCGGTTATTTCGGCACCTAAACGTTTAAATGCCGACAAATGCAAATCAATAGGGCGGGTTCCGATTTCGCAGCCACCCGGAAAAGTAAGTCTTGCTTTGCCTGTAGTAGCAAGCAAAGCACCTGCGTAAATAATTGATGAACGCATAAGCCTCATCATAGACTCTGGGATATCGTCACGACTCAATGTGCCACTGTCAACAATCAGTGTATGGCCGCTTCTTTTGACAGTACATCCAAGATAACGAAGAATTTTAATGCTTGATTCAACATCAGAAAGCTTAGGGCATCCGAAAAATACACTTTCGCCTTTTGAAAGAAGGCTTGCGGCAAGAATAGGCAACGCACTGTTTTTAGCACCCTGGACTTTTACCTCACCGCCTAAAATTCTGCCACCCTCTACTAAAAGTTTCGACACCCCAAACACCCTTTCTAAGCTCAGATACAAGTTTTTATATCCTATGCCGAAGGGCTTATTTGTGTTACTTCTTAAGCACTTTTTTTATAACCTTCCAGATACGCTCGTTGGAATCTACAATTGCCATTTTTCCTGCGTTTTCTGAAAATTTCTTAAGCTCATTCTTATCCGACAAAAGCTTATCCACCGCTTCTGTTATGCTTTTATCGGTTAGGTCTTTTTCTTCTATTACAATGGCGGCATTGTTATTTACCAAAGCCATTGCATTATGAAACTGGTGATTTTCAGCAACATTTGGCGAAGGTATAAGCACTGAGGGTTTAGAAAGTGCCTGCACCTCGCTTAAAGTAATGGCACCGCAACGGCAGATTACAACATCAGCCGCCGCCATACACTCTGCCATATTGTCAATATATTCTCTTATATCAAGATTATTACATTTATCGGGGTCAGTTCCCTTTTCTCTCAGCAAATCAGGAAACCACTTGCCATATTGACCATAGGCGTGAATGTGGCTATACTTTCCGTCTTTACCTGAACGTGCAATTAAATCTGCCACACCTTCGTTTATTTTTCTTGCACCTAAGCTTCCGCCAAAGGAAAGCACCAGAGGCTTATCGTCTTTTTTATACTTTGCTTTTGCCTCATCCTGATTCACCCTTAAAATCTCAGGGCGGATAGGGTTACCTGTAAGAACAAAGTTTACATTACCGTCAAAATGCTTTCTTGCTTCATCCACAGCAAGCATAACATATTCTGCTTTTTTGGAAAGCATCTTTGTGGTTACACCGGGGTAAGCGTTCTGTTCGTGAACAATAACAGGAATTTTAAGTTTCTGGGCTGCTCTCATAACAGGACCTGAAACGTATCCGCCTGTACCAATACAGATATCAGGGCCAAAGTCCTTGATAATTTTAGCTGAAGCAGAAGATGCAGAAACCGCCCTGAAAGCAGTTTTTACATTATGTACCAAAGCTGATGGCGAAAAACTGCGTTTGAATCCGCTTATAGAAATTGACTTAATATCAAAGCCTGCATTTTTAACAAGTCTTTGCTCAAGTCCGCCTACATTGCCCACAAATAGAATTTCGGCAGAGGGTTCTTTTTCTTTTATAGTCTTTGCAATAGCTAAGGCAGGGTTTATATGACCTGCTGTACCGCCGCCTGCAAGTAAAACTCTCATTTAATCACCTTTTTTCAATTTTTGCACTACGGGACACAGAAAGAATAACACCCATCTGTGCTAAAAGCATAATAAGCGAACTTCCGCCGTAGCTGAAGAAGGGAAGGCTGATACCTGTATTTGGAAGCCAGTCGGTAATAACGAAAATGTTAAGTATAACCTGAAGTCCTACCTGTGCGGTAAGACCAATACCCAGAAGCTTTCCGAAAGTATCGGCGGCTTTTCTGGACATTGTGATTCCACGCCATACAAGAAGTCCAAACAGCACCAGGATAAGCATTGCACCGATAAGTCCTAATTCCTCACAAACAATAGCGAAAACGAAGTCGTTCTGAGGCTCGGGAAGATAAAGGTACTTTTGTCTTGACTGACCAAGACCTAAACCTGTAAGTCCGCCTGAGCCAATTGCATAAAGGGAGTTTCGGGTCTGCCAGGTAGTCTGCCACATTTCGTTTGTGGTGTACTCCAAGGCTTTGCCCCAACCGTCAAGTCGGTCCATAGCATATCCCAGAAGACCTGTTGCCCACATTATAAGTACTGCCGCACCTACCAAAATGCCTATAAGTATAAAGTATTTTGTGTCCATACCCGAAATAAAAAGCATTACAAGTATAAGTAAAAATACAATAACCGTACAGGAAAAGTGGGGTTCAAGTATAAGAAGAATAGCCGTTGTACCGAAAATAACCATACCCGGCATAAAGCTGTATTTCATATACTGCATTTTGTTTGCATATTTTGTACCCCAATAGGCAAAAAACACAATAAGACAGAACTTTGTAATCTCCGACGCCTGAATATTAAAGGACGTAAATCCAATCCAACGGTGAACACCGTTTACACCGGGCAAAAACAGAACAATTATCAGAGCTCCGTAAGAAATCGCTAAAAGAAGCTTTGCAAACCTATAGAAAATTCTGTAGTTAACAAAGGAAAGACCTATCATTGCCGCAATACCGATAACAGCAAAGATAATCTGTCTTTTAAGATAATAATAGCTGTCGCCTGTTTCGGCGTAAGCTATGGGATAGCTTGCGGAAAACATCATAATGATACCGATTGTAAGAAGCACCAAAACAAGCAAACAAAACGGCATATCAAGACCTAAGCCTATATCAAAGAACTTTGTTTTCTTTTTCTTTTTGGGTGCTTGATGAGTACTTTTTCTCTGAGCACTCTGAGGAGTCTGAACACGTCTTGCCGGGTTATCCGCTGATGCTCTTGCGGCTCTCATTGTTTTTTCGCTCATACTATCCCTCCTTTATAAAAAATTTATTAAACTTTATCAGAATATTCTGCCAACACCGAAATATGTAAGCAGAAATGCACCAAGTGAGAATGCGGCAGTTACCATACTGAACACACAAACCACCTTAACCTCGCTCCAACCGCACATCTCAAAATGATGATGAATAGGTGCCATTTTGAAAAGTCTCTTACCCTTTGTAAGCTTAAAGTAACCTACCTGAAGCATAACAGAGAACATCTCTGCAAGGTAAACAATACCAATAGGAAGAATAAGCACGGGAACATCAAGGGTAAATACAACAGCACAAACCATACCGCCAAGGAAAAGCGAACCTGTGTCGCCCATAAATACCTTTGCAGGATGGAAGTTCCAGATAAGGAAACCAAGAAGTCCGCCTGCAAGAGCTGCACTTTCGATAATCATACCCTTTGAATTCATAACGCTTGCCATAAGCATCATAAATACTGCCGCAAAGAATGTAATAGAGCCGCAGAGTCCGTCTACACCATCGTTAAGATTTACTGCGTTTACAATTCCAACAATAACAAGGGCTGAAATTATGTAGTAAAAGAAACCAAGCTCAACTTCACCTAAAAAAGGAATAATTGTGGCTGTGTCGGCATTTCCTAAAAATCTCATACCTACAAGATAAAGAGCCGCAACACCAAACTGAAGAACCAGTTTCTGAGGTGCAGAAAGACCTAAGTTACGCTTTTTAACAACCTTTATATAGTCATCAATAAAGCCTACTATGCCGTAGCAAAGAGCCATACCAAGACCTATAAAAGTACCTGCTGTACCAAAAACGGCACCGCCGTTTACAAAAATATAAATTCCAAAAACAAGAACTGTAGAAACTACAATACCTACAATAAACATAATACCGCCCATAGTAGGAGTACCCTGCTTATTTTTGTGCCACTGGGGACCAATATCAAGAATTGTCTGACCGAATTTAAGCTTGTGCAGATAAGGTATAAGCACTTTGCCTAAAATAGCCGAAATACCGAATGCCACTATTGCGGCACCCAATGCCCACAAAAAATCAAAACGACTGTCCATTTATTCTACCCGTTCCTTTCAACTTAACTTTGAATTTATAGCCTTTAAAATCTGAGGTAAAGGAATACCTGCCGCAACAAGACCCGCTGTACAATAAAGCACGGAAATTTCTGTAAACCGTGAATCCAGAGGCAGGTTGACTCTTCCCATAGAATTCCCGCAAAAAAGGTCAAGGCTTTTTGACTTTTCTCTTTTCTGGAAATTAAACCCGCAAACATCAGCATTGCTTTGACCTACGGAATATGTACAAACCTCAGAAAAAGCACTTGTGTCCGCACCAAATTCACAGACAAACACATCAAAGTTTTCCTTTGAATCACAGCTTTTACCGAAAACCGCAATTTTACGATTAATGGTAAATTCGCCAACAACAAGCTCATAAAGCTTATGTGCAAGTTCAAAATCTTTTGACTTATCTAAAAAATAAATTCTGTTTTCCATAGTACCTCCGCGAGAATTAGTCTGTTCCTCCGCCTGCGCTGAAGGTTACCGTAATAACCGTACCCGGAGAAACCTCTGTACCCTCAGGAATGCTCTGGGAATAAGACGTAGACAACGCTGAATTACTCATACCACTGATACTTACGTTAAGGTCATAATAAGTTGCAAAATAAAGTACATCTGAAACCGAATATCCTATTAGGTTCGGTACCGTTGTAGTGTCCTTGATACTGTCACCATCTGTATAAAGTACAACGTTACCTCCCTGAGGAATTTTGGTTCCTGCCTCAGGCATCTGAGCTACAATGGTGTCGCCCTCACCCTTGACCCAGGTTGTAAAGCCACCCTGCTCTGCAGCAGTTACTGCTTCGTCAACTGTCATACCGATGTATGTATCGGCAGTTGTATCAAGTGCTTCAAGCTCTTCCTGAGTGTACTGGGTTGCAATTTCAAGATATGGCAGAACTTCTGACATAATCTTTGCAAATACAGGAGCCGCAACCTGGCTTCCGTAATATGCTGCACCTGTGGGAGTATCAAAGAATACAAGGCATACAACCTCGGCATCTTCTGCCGGAGCAAATCCGCAGAAAGAAGCAATATAGTCCTGTACACCGTCTTCGTTAAGGTCAACCTTCTTTTCAGAAGTACCTGTTTTACCTGCCACGCGGTAACCTGCAACGTAACCGTTGCTACCTGAACCCGAAACTGCATTTTCCTCAAGAATATCACAGATAGTTCTTGCAGTTTCTTTAGAAAGCACCTGACGTTTAACCTCAGTGCTTGTTGTGTTTAATACATTGCCGTCAGAGTCTTCAATACGCTCAACCATATGAGGCTGAACAAGATATCCGCCGTTAGCAATAGAGGCAACGGCTGTTGCCATCTGAATGGGTGTAATGGCAAAGTTCTGACCAAAGGAAGCAGTTGCAAGGTGAACCTCGCCCATTGTATCCCTGTCAAAGTAAATGTCGTCGGCTTCACCGGGCAGGTCAATACCTGTTCGCTCAGAAAAACCGAAAGCATCGTAATACTGATTGAATAAATCTATACCTAATAGCTCACCAATCTGCATCAAAGCAGGGTTACAGGAGTTTTTGATAGCTTCTCTTAAATTCTGTGTTCCGTGACTGCCGCCGTAAGTCTGAACGTGGCATCCCAGAGTAGTATCTGCAACTGTATACGCACCTGAGCAGTAGAAAGTGGAGTTTTCATTTACAAGACCTTCTTCAAGTGCCATGGCCGCAGTACACATTTTGAATACAGAACCGGGGTAATATGTATCACTTACCGCTTTATTTCTCCACATATTTGAAAGAGCTTCATATCTTGCGTCTGCACGCTTATCCTCAGGAAGCTTTTTGATTTCCTCTTCCTTTTCCTTGGTCAGAGTAAAGGGGTCATTAAGGTCGAATCCGCCTACACTTGCCATAGCACGTACAGCACCTGTGTTAACATCCATAATAATACATACACCACGGTTAAAAACCGCGTGGTCCTCTATACCCTGAAGCATATATTTTTCTGCTATGGACTGAATAGTTTCGTCAATGGTAAGTACGAGGTTATCGCCATCTCCTGCAGGAATGTTCTGGCTGTACTCAAAAGGCATTGCTGTACCCTGAGAGTCAACGGCAGTAACCAGTCTGCCCGGCGAACCTGTAAGAGTTTCGTCATACTGATACTCAAGACCTGCCAATCCCTGTTCATCAGCACCTGTAAAACCGATTACACTTGATGCCAAAGAACCGTAAGGATAATAACGCTTGTAATCATCCAAAAGGAAAACCGTGTTATAGATTTCGTGGACATCAGCAAGCTGGTCCATAAACTTTATAACCTCTTCCCTTTTGTCGCTTTCTATCTGGCGTTTTACCTCAACGTAATAACTTTCCTGCTGAGCCTTTTCAAAAATAGTATTCTCGTCAACATCAAGAATAGCAGAAAGCCCCTTTGCCACTATGTGTCTTTCTTCATCATTTTCAAAATAAACAGGAGCTAAAACTACCTTCCATACGGATGCAGAAGCAGCAAGAATCTTACCGTTTGTATCAAAAATTGTGCCGCGTTTTGCTGAAAGCTCAGTATCTGAAAGCTGCTGGTCAACTGCTTTTTTCTGAAGTTCAGATGCCTGCACAAGCTGCAAATAGCCTAGTCTTACTATAGCTGCACCAAAGCCCAGAACAAGTATTATCACCAAAAGCCAGGCGGCTCTTTTATTGAATTTCTGATTTACTCCCTGTGCCATTTTTCTGCTCCTTTCTTGCAAATTTTAAGCTAAAAAGCAGGATTCCCTGCAAAAATCATGGTCCTTAGAATAGCAGAAAAAGAGTCAAGACTAAAATCTTAACTCTCGTTTCTTCATAACATACATATTATTGTGAAGGGTATGTTATGACCAAAGTGAACCTAAGAAGTCACCGATTTCTGTAAACACGTTAGACTTCTTCTGAAGATACACTTCAGCCTTATCCCCCTCTGAAAGGCTTATGTATTCTTTTTGCTGAGCAGTTGCTTTGCTCATTCCCAAGTTTTCCTGAGCATACTTTTCGATTGCAGCAGTTGAAAGGGAAGCTTCCATTTTAGCCTGCATCTGGGTATACTCGCTCTTTGCCTCTTCCAGCTGAACCTGTGCCGAGGCTATCTGCTGATTAAGCTCAGTAAGCTCTACCTGTCCCTTGATGATAAAGCCTACACAAAGTGTAATTACAGCCGCACACACAAAGCCAAGAACTATTGAACCTACGTTGTGCTTACGTCTTTCCGACTTATCATACACAGGCATATTAAGCTCTATGACATTATTCTTTTTTGCGTGAGTTTTCTTAGGTGCCGCTTTTTTCTTTCTGGCGGCATTACCCTCTGACTCAAAAAGGCTGAGGTCGTAACCTCTGTCGGCGTCCATATACATGCCGTTAGCCATAGCAATTACTCCTTTAAGTTTATCTATATCAAACGAGCTTTTCGCATCCTCTGAGCTTTGCACTTCTGCTTCGCTTATTTGCGCTGAGCTCCTCATTATCTGCTTCTATAGGCTTTTTATTTATAAGCCTTGCCTTTGGCTTATTGCCACACACACAAACAGGAAAATCCTTGGGGCAGGTACAACCCACACACCAGGAAGCCATTGCTTGTTTTACGATTCTGTCCTCTATAGAGTGGAAAGTTATTACCGAAAGTCTTCCGCCTGTCCTCAACAGTTCAAAAGCAGAAGCAAGTCCACGCTCAAGCTGACCGAACTCGTCATTAACGGCAATACGTATTGCCTGGAAGGTTTTTCTGGCGGGATGTCCGTCACGCCTTACCTTCTGAGGCACATTTGCCTTTACAATCTCGGCAAGTTCAAGGGTTGTTTCAATAGGCTTTTCTTCTCTGGCTTTTAATATCCCCTTAGCGATTGAAGGTGCATACTTTTCTTCGCCATAAGAAGAAAGTATTCTGCAAAGCTCCTTGAAGTCCAGGGTATTCACTAAATCGGCGGCAGTTGTTCCCTGCTGGCTCATTCTCATATCCAGAGGTGCATCCTCGTGGAAAGAAAAACCACGCTCTGCTGTGTCAAGCTGATGGGACGAAACCCCTAAATCAAGGATAACTCCGTCTACTTTTTCTACGCCCTCTTTTAAAAGAAGACTTTTCATATCAGCAAACTCACCGTGAAGTACCACACTTCTTTTGTCACCCTCAAAACGCTTTGTAACCGTAGCTATAGCATCGGGGTCGCGGTCTATGGAATAAAGCTTGCCGTTTTCGTTTAATCTGCTTAATATCAATGCTGAATGACCGCCACCGCCTGCGGTGCCATCAATATATATGCCATCGGGTTTTATGTCAAGCATATCCACCGACTCATTAAGCAATACGGAGATATGAGAAAAATTTATCATAATCTTAAAAGTTCAAGAGCATCGAGGTAAGACTCTTCTCTCTGTTTCTTCATAAATGCATCGTAAGTTGCTTTGTCCCAGATTTCTATACGCTTGTCCATACCTAAAACTGCAACCTCTTTGGTAAGGTTAGCACTTTCTCTTAATGCCTGGGGAATCTGAAGTCTGCCCTGAGCATTTACACTAACCTCTTCTGAAGGAGCAATGATTGAGTACTGAAGCTGTAAAGCCTTGCTTGCAGGAAGTTCACGAATCTGAGAAAGCAGATGTTCAAACTGCTCAGCTGACATAATCTGCACGCAGGGGAAATCCTTGTCAAAGCCTGCTGTGATAAAAAATGTTTCACCTAACTGTTCGCGGAATTTCTGAGGCAGTACGACTCTGCCCTTGGAGTCTAAATTTGGGAAAGACATACCCGTAAACATCATCGCCGCCTCCTTACCTTAAAAATCGGTTTAAAAGTGACATCAAATGACCCAAATATGCCACTCATTGACACTTTATAATTATTATAATGCATTGGTATCAAAATTACAAGAAAAATATTACGGCTTTTTTACCTAATTTACAGCAATCTTTTACCGCATAATAGACAAAAAAAGACACAACCGCGGTCAAAACCGTGATTGTGCCTAAGTTTTTAGAACTTATGTTCGCTTTACATAATTTCCCTTAAGAAAATTACAAATTTGTTATATGTTTGTGTTTACAGAACCATTTGACACCTTCTGTGTCATTTTAATGTTCTGTCTTGTCTTTCTGAGCTCTGTAAGCTGAGCTGTAATAGACTCGTCAGTCTTTCTCATAATATCCTCTACAAAATCAGCAGCAGCTTTTCTCATATCAGATGTCTTAGCCTTTGCATCGTTGAGGATTTCGTTAGCCTGTGCGTGTGCTTCCTTAACAATTTCGTTCTGGTTAACAAGCTGCTTCTTTCTTTCCTCAGCGGCACGGATAATCTCTTCAGCCTCTTTTTTAGCTTCAGCAATAATCTGACCTCTGTCGGAAACGATGTTCTTTGCCTGTCTTACCTCAGAAGGAAGCGTGTCGTTGATTTCATCAAGAATGTCTAAAACCTTCTCAGTGTCAACCAGTGACTTACCGCCTGTAAGAGGAACAGACTTAGCCTCGTTCATAATATCCTGAATCTCGTTAAGAAGTTCTTCTACTCTCATAACAATTCTCCTTTATCTAATAACCTATATTACATTATTTCACATATTTACAAGTCTGTCAACTATTTTATCTCGAATTTCTTCAGGAACAAACAGACTTATGTCGCCACCTGCACGTGCAATCTGCTTTACAACACTTGAACTGAGATACATATACTCCTGACTTGTGTTAAGGAATATGGTCTCGATTTCGGGACAAAGCTTTTTGTTTATCATAGACATCTGAAATTCATACTCAAAGTCTGTAACCGCTCTTAATCCTTTTACAACTGCAGACGCACCCTTAAGCTTTGCAAAATCCACCAGCAACCCGTCAAAGGTAGCAATCTCTACATTTTCAAGATGGCTTGTTGTTTCCTTTAAAAGCTCTATACGCTCTTCAATGGTAAAACTCGGATGCTTAATAGCATTGTTAAGCACAGCAACAATTACCTTGTCAAAAAGCTTAGATGCACGTTCGATAATATCCATATGACCTTTTGTAACAGGGTCAAAACTACCGGGACAGATTACAGTTTTCATAAAGTCACCCTCTTAAAGCATTTCTCTATGTCTGTAAAGACTCACCTTTATTTTACCATAGCGGTAAGTTCTGTCAAGCACAAAATCTCCTGAATCTTCGGGCAGCACTTCACTATCAGCACATTCGCAAAGAATCACTCCGCCTTTGTTCATTTTAGCCGAAACCAAAGGAAGCACCTCATTTATAATTCCTTTTTCAAAAGGAGGATCAAGATAAGCTATGTCAAAATTCTCTCTTGCAGACATTAAAAAAGCCTGAGCCTCCTGTCTTACCACAGCACAAGACCCCTCAAAACCGGTAGCCTTTACATTCTGTTCGATTACTCTTATTGACTTTAAACTCTGGTCAACCAGATAGGCTTTCTTTGCACCGCGGCTTATGGCCTCAATACCCATTTGCCCCGAGCCTGCAAAAAGGTCGAGAAAAACTCTGCCTTGAACCTGAAACTGGATTATAGAAAACACCGACTCCTTAACCTTATCGGTAGTGGGTCTTACATCTTTGCCTTCTAAAGCTACAAGCTTTCTTCCCCTGGCAACACCTGTAATAACTCTCATTTATCTCCCTCGCTTTCTTTTCTTCTGAAATAATAGTATACACTAAGTGCTACACTGTCGTTCATTTTTGGCGCTGCCTTAAGCTCTTCAAGGTCTGCATTTTTGATATTCCCTATTGTTCTGAAATGCTTTAAAAGCGCCTTGGCACGCTCATTTCCTACGCCGTTTATCTCGGTTAAAGAAACTCCAAGCTGACTCTTTTTGCGTCTTGTGCGGTGATAACCTACAGAGAAACGGTGAACCTCATCCTGAAGACTGCTAACGAAAGTAAAAAGCCTGCGGTTTGCGTTTATGGCAATTTCACCCTGCTCATTTACAATAGCACGGGTGCGGTGCTTGTCATCCTTAACCATACCGAAAAGCGGAATTGGAAGTCCGTATTTTTCAAGAACAGGTTTAACCGCTCGCACCTGACCCACGCCGCCATCAAGCAGAATAAGGTCAGGAAGTCTGGCAAAGCCCTCAGGCTCTTCTCCCTCTTTTACATCGTCTTTAAGCTTTAAGTATTCCTCAAATCTTCTGGTCAGCACCTCAGCCATAGAGCCGTAATCGTCCTGACCTGAAAAACCTTTAATTTTAAACTTTTTGTAGGCACTTTTTTTAGGTCTGCCGTTTTCGTAAACAATCATACCTGCAACATTTTCATCACCTGCAGTGTTTGAAATATCGTAGGATTCTATATATGAGGGCAGAATATCAAGACCTAAAAGCTCCTTAAGCTCTTCCAGAACCCTTAATTCTCTGCCTAAAACTGCTCCCCGTGTTTTAGCCACTCTCTCTGCGGCATTCTGGCGGCACATATCCACCAGAGATTTTTGCTGACCACGCTGAGGAATTGCGATATATACCCTCTTGCCCTTTTTCTCTGAAAGAAAACGTTCGATAAGCTCTTGATCCTCTACTTCTCCGTCAACAGTAACAAAACGCGGGATATCGGTTTTGGTATTATAAAAGCTCATAATAAACTCGGCCCTTGCTTTGTTTCCGTCATCGGGCGGGTCTACAAAATAGTCTTCTCTGTATTTAAGCTTGCCTTCGTCAAATCTGAAAATCTCAAAGCAAGCTTTGTTGCCGTCTGAAAAGAAAGCAATTACGTCCTGATTTTTAACCTTGGTTTCAATAACCTTCTGTTTGTCTGCAAGTTTTTTTATGGCATTTATGCGGTCTCGAAGCACAGCGGCTTTTTCAAACTCCATTGCCTCTGAAGCTTTATACATCTGCTCTGTAAGATTTTTTATACTCTGGTTTCCCGTACCCTTTAAAAACTCCAGAGCCTGCTCAACGCTTTCGTTATAATCAGCAAATCTCACCTTGCCTGTGCAGGGTGCCGAGCAAAGCTTAATATGGTAATTCAGGCAGGGTCTTGCCTTGCCAAAATCTTCAGGAAAACGGCGGTTGCAGGTAGGAAGCTTGAATATAGAGTTCGCCTGCTCGACTGCCTGTTTAACATAAAATCCGTTTGTATAAGGGCCGATATATTCAGCAGATTCATCATCCTTCTGCAAAGCATAGGAAATTTTACGCCACTTTTCCCCTGTTACCTTAACAAAACTGAAACCCTTGTCGTCCTTTAAAAGGATATTATACTTAGGCTGATTCTGTTTAATAAGGCTGCACTCAAGAATAAGCGCCTCAAATTCACTGTCTGTAATGATGTAATCAAAAGTCTTAACCTGAGACACCATTCTGCGGACTTTGTCGGAGTGGTTGTTCTGTGAGCCAAAATACTGACTTACACGGTTTTTAAGCTTTTTGGCTTTTCCGATATAAATTATCTCATTATCTTTATTCTTCATAATGTAAACTCCGGGCTCCAAAGGCAAAGCCATAGCCTTTGCTCTGAGTTCTTTCAGTCTTTCCTCCACAGTAACACCACCTTTGGTTATTATGCCCGCGATGCGTACATAATAACAGTTAAGAGTGAATAGCGAAAAGTTGCGGTGGCAGATTTGTCGCGAATATAAAACACACTTTGCATACCACCGAAATTATTCATTATTCAATATTCATCAATAATAATTCATTAAGAACAAAAAATAAGGGCGGATGTACTTCCGCCCTCTTTTATTACGCTATTGGGATTACTCTGCAAAACCGGACTCTACAAGAGCTACAAGACCTTCAACAGCCTGTGTCTCGTCGGGACCGTCAGCAAAAATCTTGATTGTAGTGCCACCAAGAATACCAAGTGACAATACACCGAGAAGGCTCTTTGCGTTAACTCTTCTCTCTTCTTTTTCAACCCAGATTGTTGCTTTGAACTCGTTTGCTTTCTGAATAAAGAAAGTTGCGGGACGAGCATGAAGACCTGCTTTGTTCTGAACTAAAACATCCTTACAGTACATTGATGTTACCCTCTCTTATCTTGTTTTGGTAGGTGGCTTCGCTAAGAAACCACAATACTAAAATCATTCATTTTTTGTTATTATATCCACAAATTTTCTCAAGGTCAACACAATATAATCAATTTTGTTTTGATACACTACAAGGTTAATTTGGCGGGTCTGTTTCTTGTGCAAATTAACTACACAGAATTTCTCAAAATCAACAAGTTATACAAAGAAACTGCCTCAAAACTTATTCTTCATCTTCAAAAAGCATTTCAGGACGGTTTTTAAGGGTATTCTCCAAAGCTTTCTCATCTTTCCATTTTTCAATATTCGCGTGGTGTCCGCTTAAAAGTATCTCAGGCACTTCCCTTCCCCTCCAATTTGCAGGGCGGGTATACTGAGGGTACTCTAAAAGACCGTTATAGTGACTCTCACGTTCGAAACACTCTTCATCAGAAAGCACACCTTTAAGCATTCTGCACAAAGAGTCCGTAAATACCAGTGCAGGCAGTTCTCCGCCTGTAAGCACATAGTCGCCTATAGAAATCTGCTCATCTACAAATTCATCAATAAGCCTTTGGTCTACTCCCTCATAATGACCGCATAAAACGCAGATATTTTCCATTTCAGAAAGTTCTTTAAGCCGTCCCTGAGTAAGAGTTTTGCCCTGAGGCGACATAAACACAAAATGGGGTCTTTTGCCTGTTTGCTTGCAAATATCCTCAAAACAAAGTGCAATAGGCTCTGCCATCATAAGCATACCTTTACCGCCGCCGTAAGGAGCGTCATCAACACGTCTGTGCTTGTCAAAAGCAAATTCTCTAAGTTGGTGACAGTTGATTTCTACAGCACCGCTTTGTCTTGCTCTGCCTATAATACTCTCACTAAGTACAGCCTCGCACATTTCGGGAAAAAGTGTAATTATATCAATCCTCATCGTCAAATATACCTTTCATAGGCTTAATCAGAACTCTGCCCTTTTTAGGGTTTGTTTCTACAACCACATCTTTTATAACAGGGATGTAATAAGCCTTTGCGTTGCGGTCTTTAACCTCATAAACATCGTTGGCACCTGTTTTAATGACCTCAGTTACCTTGCCGTAAACCTCATCGGTGTCGGCATCAACTACATCAAGACCAATGATATCCTGTATAAAGTTAGTACCTTTGGGAAGCTTTATATCCTTGCGGTTAACATAAAGAATTCTGCCTCTTAAAAGGTCTGCCTGCTCAACGGTATCTATACCCTTGATTTTAACCAGAGCTATGTTTTTATGAGGGCGGCTGACTACATCAATTTTCTCTCTGCCCTCGTCAAAATAAAGCTTTTTGAAGGTAGCAAAAAACTGAGGGCTGTCGCACCAACACTCAGCTCTCAGCTCTCCGCGTACACCGTGAGTACCCACTACTTTTCCTATTTCAAGATATTGTTTAAGCATATATTATTTCTTCTTTTTCTTTATATTTTTATTTTCTTTTTTACGTTTTTTCTCGTAAAAATGAGATACCACGGTAATTCCGCCGATAATTACAACACAACCTGCAATCGAAAGCACAATAGCAATTACTGCACCCTGGCTCAAGCCGACAGTATTCTGAGATGTATCAGCATCTCTTATCTGAGCAGTAGGCACACAAACCTCAGCTTCAGGCAGACTCTCAGGCTCTGTAAATTCGCCTGTGCCTTTGATTTCTACGTCATACATCTTGGCGTAATCCGCACCAAGAGTACCTTCGTCAGCATAAATCATAAAATCCTTAAGGGGCTGTACCTCACTTGCACCTGCCACCATACCAAGGCTGTTTTCACCAATATGATAAATCCCTGAGGGTAGTTTTATTTCCTTAAGATTTTTACAGTTATAAAAAGCATAGTCGCCTATAAAAGCAACAGAATCGGGAATCTTTACAAAGCTTAACCCTTTGCCGTCAAAAGCGTTGTCACTGATACAAACTATTCCATCAGGAATAACAACCTTGTCATTATCTGCAAGATATTTGTAGAACACTCTGCCTCCTAAAATTATAGAGGTACATCCGTCAAACTGAGTCACCCAAGGGGTTTCGTCAAAAGCAAAAGCACCTGCATAAACAAGGTTTGCAGGTATATTTATCTTTGTAAGATTTGAACATCCCAAAAAGCAGGCATCGCCAATTTCAAGAACTGTATCAGGGAGCTTTATTTCAGTAAGAGACGTACAGTTCTGAAAAACTCTGGCACCTATGTACTCTGCATTTTCGGGCAGGGTAACGGCAGTAATATCGCCTTTATACCAGAAAAGTTCATCACCTACGGTAGATACACTCCTGCCGTCAATCTCAGAAGGAATTGTAACCACAGTACTTTCGCCGGTGTATTCGGTAACGCACAATGTTTTATCCTCTAAAATTTCAAAGCGGAAGTCTCCTTTTGTAAAGGAAGTGTCGTCTTCTGCACAAACAAAAACAGGAACTGAAAGCAAAACAATCAGACACAAAATCACGCAGAAAATCCTTTTGGAAGCTAACATCTTAGCACCTCATTTCAAGTTAAATTATAACCAAAATGCCCCAATATGTCAACAAAGCGCCTTAAAAGCCCTGTTGAAAAGGGTTTTTAAGACGCTTTGACGTTTTTCAGCTTATAAATCAGTCGATTTCAACCTGAATTTTTTCGTTCTTGCGGATAGCTGCACTACGGGCTACAGTGCGGATTGCCTTAGCAATTCTGCCCTGCTTACCGATAATTCTGCCCATGTCGTCTTCTGAAACATGGATGTGATATACAACTGTACCGTCCTCGAGAGGCTCATCAGCAGTAACGTTAACCGCTGAAGGCTCCTCTACAAGACCTTTAGCAAGAATAGTGAGCAAGTCTTTCATCAGTCAATAACCTCTTAGATAATGCCGTTCTTCTTGAAAAGAGCCTTAACCTTATCTGTGGGCTGAGCACCCTGAGCAATCCACTTCTTAGCTGCATCCTCGTTAACCTTTACCTCTACGGGCTCTGCGAGGGGATTGTAAGTACCGATTTCCTCGATGAAACGGCCGTCTCTGGGATATCTGGAATCTGCTACAACGATACGGTAGAAGGGGTTCTTCTTAGCACCCATTCTGCGAAGTCTGATTTTTACCATGGTTTTTTCCTCCTATTAAATAATATAAAATAAATAAATATATTTATAAGCCTTTAACTGGCAATATAAAACCGATTACATACCGGGAAAACCGCCGCCCGGCATACCGCCGAAGTTTGGCATTCTGCGTTTTCCTTTTTTGCCCTTAGAATTCATCTGACGCATCATTTTCTGCATCTGTTCAAGCTGTTTTATGAGGCGGTTTACCTCTTCAACACTTCTGCCTGAACCTGCCGCAATTCTGCGTTTTCTTGAAGGATTCATAAGTCCCGGCTTTGCTCTTTCTTCTTTTGTCATAGAAAGCACAATAGCTTTGCACCAGTCAATCTGGCGTTCGTCTATGTTCATTTCGTCAAGCTTAGAGGCATTAATACCGGGAAGCTTTGAAAGAATACCCTTAATGGGACCCATTTTCTGGAGCTGTTCAAACTGGTCAAGAAGGTCATTGAAGTCCATTTTATTGGTCATCATCTTCTCGGCAAGTTCTTCTGCCTTTTTGGCGTCAAGCTTCTGCTCAGCCTCTTCAATAAGAGTAAGCATATCGCCCATACCTAAGATTCGGCTTGCCATTCTGTCAGGATGGAAAGGCTCAATATCGCCAAGCTTTTCGCCTGTACCTGCAAACTTAATGGGTTTACCTGTAACAGCCTTAACAGAAAGTGCCGCACCGCCACGGGTGTCGCCATCAAGCTTTGTAAGAATTACACCTGTAATCTCAAGTCGGGAGTTAAAGGTTTCAGCAACGTTTACTGCATCCTGACCTGTCATAGAGTCAATAACAAGGAGAATTTCAGAGGGGTTAACCTCTGCCTTTACATCCTCAAGTTCAGCCATAAGCTCATCATCAATATGAAGTCGGCCTGCTGTATCAAGGATAACAATATCGTTACCGTAATCCCTAGCGTGTCTGATAGCCTCTTTAGCAATTTTCACAGGACTCTCTGTACCCATTTCAAAAACAGGAACGTCAGCATTTCTGCCCACAACCTTAAGCTGTTCAATAGCTGCAGGTCTGTAAATGTCACAGGCAACCAAAAGAGGTCTGTGGTTTTTATTCTTAAGAAGCTTTGCAAGCTTACCGGAGTGGGTAGTTTTACCGGAACCCTGTAAACCGCACATCATAATAACTGTGGGAGGCTTTGATGAAAAGTTTATCTTTGCACTTTCACCGCCCATAAGAGCCTTAAGCTCTTCATTAACAATCTTAATTACCATCTGTGCAGGGGTTAAGCTTTCCATAACGTCAGAACCTATTGCACGTTCAGTAATTGTGTTTGTAAAATCCTTGGCAACCTTATAGTTAACGTCAGCCTCTAAAAGTGCAAGTCGCACTTCTCGCATAGCGGCTTTAACGTCGCTCTCATTAAGCTTACCTTTATTCTTAAGTCTTTTAAAGACACCGCCGATTTTCTCGGACAAGCTTTCAAATGCCATGCTATGCCTCCAACTGCTCAATCTTTTTGGCTTCTGATAAAATTTCCAGAGCCTTACCCTTTATCTCCCCTGTACTTTCTTCAGCAATGCTTACTGAAAGCTCCTTGATTTTCAGAGCCGAAGCATTTATTGCTTCAAAACGGGAATAAAGTCCTAATTTATCTTCAAAATCGTAGAGCTCAGACTCACTGCGTCTTATAAGGTCGCTTACCCCTTGGCGGGTAATGCCCATATGCTGGGCAATTTCGGAAAGGGATAAGTCCTCATTAAAATAAAGGCTCGCCGCTTCACGCTTTTTTTCGCTTAAAAGCTCACCGTAAAAGTCAAAAAGCAGTGATATTTCGATGCTCTTTTCCATATAGTCTACCTCGCACTGTAAAGTTTTTTTCTTTACACCTTTGCAATTATACCTGTATGCAGCTCTTTTGTCAAGGATAAATTTCAAAAAATCCTCTTATTTACTTGTGTTTTAGGCTGTTGTTTTTACTTATATGATGAATTTGACCACAGATAATTGTTAATCTTTACAAAAATTCTCATAAGTTGCACAATCTTGATTTTTTCGGGTGTTTTTTAAGAAACTTTGTGGTATACTGTATTGTATATTATTATGTATAGGAGATATGTCCTACGGAACAAACAGTTAACATCGGCAGAATGGAACAAGCAGCGGCTCTTTTCGGCAGTTTTGATGAGAATATTAAAATCATCGAAAAAGAATACGGAGTTTCCGTTGTTACCCTTGACGGAGAATTTAAAATCAAGGGCGAAACCGAAAACGTATATAAGGCAGCAAAGGTTGTAGAAAGCCTTCTTGGACTTATTAACCGCGGCGAGACCCTTTCTGAACAAAATATAAGATACTGCATTTCTCTCGTTAACGAAGGAAGCAGTGAAAAAATAGAAAACATCGCAAGCGACTGCATATGCATCACTGCAAAAGGTAAGCCCATCAGACCAAAAACCGTGGGTCAGCGCAATTATTGTAACTTGATTAAAGACAACACCATTACAATCGGCGTAGGCCCTGCAGGTACAGGTAAAACCTACCTTGCGGTTGCAATGGCGGTTACAGCTTTCAGAGCTAAGGAGATAAACCGTATTATCCTTACCCGACCTGCTGTTGAAGCTGGCGAAAAGTTAGGCTTTTTGCCCGGCGATTTGCAAAGTAAGGTTGACCCTTACCTTCGTCCTCTTTATGATGCACTTTTTGATATGCTTGGTGCTGAAACATACCAGAAATATGTAGAAAGAGGCAATATAGAGGTTGCTCCCCTTGCGTATATGCGAGGCAGAACCTTAGACGACAGCTTTATTATTCTTGATGAAGCCCAGAATACCACCACAGAACAGATGAAGATGTTCTTAACCCGCCTTGGTTTTAACTCAAAAATGGTTATTACAGGCGATATCACCCAGATTGACCTGCCAAACGGTGCAAGGTCAGGACTTAAAGAATGTATTAAGGTACTCAAAAATATAGATGACATTGCAAGCTGCAGATTTTCCGAAAAAGACGTTGTAAGACACAGACTTGTACAGGATATCATCAAGGCTTACGCAAAATTAGAAGAAGGAAGAGACAGAGATGGCAAAAGATAAAATTACAGTTGTTATTACCAACAGACAGAAGGACGTGCAGATTCCCACAGGACTGAGAATGCTTGTAAGACGTTGCTGCACAGCTACACTTAAAACCGAAAATTTCGAAGGTCCCGCTGAAATCAGCGTTTCCATCGTAAATAATGCTCAGATAAGAGAACTTAATGCTCAGTATCGTGACAAGGACATTGAGACAGATGTGCTTTCGTTCGGCCTTTGCGGTGAAGACGGCAAATATGACATCGACCCTGAAACAGGTGCTCAGCTTTTGGGTGATGTTGTTATTTCTATGGAAAGAGCTGTTGAGCAGGCTAACATTTACGGCCACTCTTTACAGCGTGAGGTAGGTTACCTTACCTGTCACAGTGTGCTTCACCTTTTAGGCTATGACCACGAGGATAACTTAGAGAGAATCCGTATGCGTGAAAAAGAAGAGCTTGTTATGGACCTTTTGGGTTTACCTGCTTCTTCAAGCTATGTAGTTGACGAGGAATAACCTATGAAACGTCAACTAAAAAGCTTTAAAAATGCCTTTAAAGGAATAATTGCAGCTTTCACAACAGAAAGTCATATGCGTTTTCATTTTGTTGCTGCGTTTTTTGTGCTTTTGTTTGCTTACATATGCGAAGTCAGCTTTGTTGAATGGGCAGTTCTTATTTTAACAATCGGTTCTGTTTTTACATCTGAGCTTATTAACACAGCTATAGAAGAAACCTGCGACCTTTACAGCAAAGAGCACAATCCCCTTATAGGCAAAATCAAGGATATCGCCGCAGGTGCTGTGCTTGTTTCAGCTATTGCTTCTGTTGTGGTAGCAGTATTTGTTTTTGTTGTTTCAGGTAACCTTTTATACGGCTTTGAAAGACTTTTAAATCACCCCTTTTACTTTATACCCCTGGGAATTTGTGCTGTTTGCTCAGTGCTTTTTATAATATTCGGCGGATATAAAAACACAAAGAAATAACTATACAGGTCGTCACATTCTTTTTTTGGATGTGACGATAAAATTATAAGGAGAATTTATGAATTTTCAGGATAAATCAGCTTTTATTTCAATTATCGGCAGACCCAATGCAGGTAAGTCATCCCTTTTAAACCGTATGCTGGGTCAGAAAATCGCAATTGTTTCCGACAAACCCCAGACTACACGCACACGTATTATGGGTGTGCTTACTGAGGGTGAGCATCAGCTTGTTTTCACCGACACACCGGGTATGCACAAACCCAAGACATCCTTGGGCAATTATATGGTTCGCTCAGTTAAGGAGTCAGTTTCATCCTGTGATGCTTGCCTTCTGGTTGTAGAAGCAGGAAGAGAACCCGATGAAACTGAAAAAATGCTCATTGAACGTATTATTTCTATGGGTATCCCCGCTGTGCTTGCTATTAACAAAACCGACCTTTTAAAGCAAAAGGAAGAGCTTATGCACCTTATCCTCACCTACAGCTCTATGTTTGATTTCGAGGCTATTGTACCTATAAGCGCAAGAACCGGCGACGGTGTGCCTGCTTTGATTGAAGAACTCAAAAAACTTACTGCAGAGGGCGGTCACTTCTTTGAGGAAGACACTCTTACAGACCAATCTGAGAGAGTTTTAGCCTCTGAAATGATAAGAGAAAAGTTGCTGAGAAATCTCGACAAAGAAATCCCCCATGGTACTGCAGTTATTGTCGAGAGAATGAAGCAGAGAGATAACGGAATCTTAGATATCGAAGCTACCATTTACTGTGAACGTGAAAGCCATAAAGGCATTATAATCGGCAAAAGCGGTAAAATGCTTAAAAAAGTAAGCACCTCGGCAAGAGAAGATATGGAACGCTTCTTTGACTGTAAAGTAAACCTTCAGACCTGGGTTAAAGTACGCGAAGATTGGCGAAACAGAGAAGGAATTATGCGTTCTTTAGGATTCTCGGAAAAAGATTTCGAGTAAGGAAATTAAAACCAACAACAAAATCCCCTCTATATCCCCCTGTGCTTTAAGGTATACTAAAGTCAGGTGATGGTATATGGATAAAAATAAAGCCTGGGAGATTTTCACTTTAACAGGAAAGGTTGAGGATTATCTTAACTTCAAGTCCATTAAAGATGACTCCCCTTTTAATAATACAAATGCAGACAAAGAAGATAAAAACAGACGGACTGATAATAAAACAACAGAATATAGGTGAGCAGGACAGGTTAGTAACCATACTTACCAGAAAGCTTGGTGTAATCCGTGCGTTTGTGCGTCAGGGCAAAAATATAAAAAGCCGCAACTGCGCATCCACAGGGCTTTTGTGCTACTCTGAATTTACTCTTTTTAAAAGCAAGAAGGACTACTACACGGTAGACAACGCACAGCTTCTCAATATGTTTTCTGACCTTAAAAAGGAGCTCACAAAGCTTTCTCTGGCAGAATACTTCTGCGAGGTTGCAGCTGTAGTCTGTCCTTCAGAGCAAGAAGCTGAAGAACATTTAAGGCTGATATTAAATGCACTTTACCTTCTCTCAAAGGGTGAGATACCTGAGCTTTTAATAAAATCCGCAGTAGAAATGAGGTTATCCTCAATCTCAGGCTATATGCCGGATTTACTTATGTGCCCCAGGTGCGGAATATATGAAGATGAGGAAATGTATTTTCTCTTAAGCGGGCAGATTTTCTGCAAAAACTGCTTTGAAAAAAATCCTCTGCCCCAAGGCATAAAAATCAGCAAAAGTTTAGCTCTCGCTCTTCGTCATCTTGTGTTTTCCGAGGACAAAAAGCTTTTTTCCTTCTCACTTTCCGAAAGCTCCCTTAAACTCCTCAGTAATATTACAGAAGAATATTTAAGCCGCAAGGTTGAAAGAAATTTTGCAACCCTGCAATTTTACAAAACAGTCAGCAGTTAATAACGATTATGGATAATATGAATAAACATTACAAAGCCTTAGAGCTTGATAAAATTTTAAATATGCTTTCAGAACTTACCTCCTGCGAAGATGCAAGAGAAAAAGCCTTTGAGCTTACACCCTCTTTCGGACTTTTTGAAGTTCAGGAGCAAATGAAACAAACCGAAGATGCCTTTATTCTTTCGGGCAGGTTTGGCACTCCCTCTTTCGGTTCTATAAAAAATCCCATGAGTGCCTTAAGACGCGGTGAGGCAGGCGGTGTTATGAGCACCCTTGAGCTTCTGCGTGTTGCCGAAACTTTAAGAGTTATCAGAAGCGTCAAGGAGTGGCGAAGTAAGTCGGCATCTATAGAAACTTCCCTTAATCTGCTTTTTGATATGCTTTCTCCCAACAAATACCTGGAAGAAAAAATCACAACCGCTATTTTAAGCGAAGAAGAAATTGCCGACAACGCATCCCCTGCACTTTACGATATCCGTCGCAAAAAACGTCAGGCAGCATCAAAGGCAAGGGAAATCCTGGACAAAATTGTCCGCTCCTCCTCTTATCAGAAATTTTTGCAGGACAGCATCATTACCCAGCGAAGCGGTCGTTTTGTAGTACCTGTCAAAGCTGAGTGCCGCTCGGCTATTCCCGGTCTTGTCCACGATACTTCCTCAAGCGGTGCAACGGTTTTTGTTGAGCCTATGGGGGTTGTCCAGGCGAATAACGACATACGAGTTTTAGAGTCAAAAGAAGATGCTGAGATTGAACGCATCCTCTTTGAACTTTCTTCAGAAGCAGGTGCTTATGCCGATACCATAAGCGAAAGCTACAACGCATTAGTTGAGCTTAACCTAATTTTTGCCAAGGCAAACTTAGGTTATAAAATGAAGGCATCTGTGCCTAAAATAAACAACAAAGGTTTTATTAACCTTAAATCCGCCCGTCACCCACTTATTAACGCCAAAGCAGTTGTTCCTACCAATATTACATTAGGCAAGGATTTTGACACTTTGGTTATTACGGGCCCTAATACAGGCGGTAAAACCGTTTCTCTTAAAACTCTTGGTCTTTTCGCGCTTATGGCTATGTGCGGACTTATGATACCAACTGAAGACGGCAGCGAAATTTCAATTTTCGAAAAGGTGCTTGTAGATATTGGTGACGAACAGAGCATTGAGCAGTCTCTTTCCACCTTCTCGGCTCATATGACAAACATTGTTTCCATTTTAAAGGTTGCCGATAACAGAAGTCTTGTTCTTATTGACGAGCTTGGTGCAGGAACAGACCCCGTTGAAGGTGCAGCGCTTGCCGTAGCAATTCTTGACGAGCTCCGCGGTAAGGGTGCAAAAATTGCATCAACCACCCACTATGCCGAGCTTAAGGAATACGCACTAAGAACAGAAAGAGTAGAAAACGGATGCTGCGAGTTTGACGTTTCAACCCTTCGTCCTACATACAAACTGTTAATCGGCATCCCCGGCAAAAGTAATGCTTTTGCAATTTCAGAACGTCTTGGAATGGAAAAATCTTTGGTAGATAAAGCACGAGAACTGGTATCAACCGAAAGCAGACGCTTTGAGGCTGCCGTTGAGAGTTTAGAGGACAGACGACAGGAATTACAGCGAGAACTTGAAGACGCTAAAGAAAAATCCCAGAAAGCTGACACCGACAAGCAAAAAGCAGAGCTTGAGCTTCAGAGGGTAAGAAAACAGGCTGACTCCGAAATAGCCCGTGCAAAGCACGAAGCTCAGCTTATTTTAAGTCGCACAAAAGCACAGGCTGATGCACTTTTGGCAGAAATTGAAAGCTTCAAAAAGAAAGCAGAACTAAGTGCTGATGATAAAGCAAAGCTCAGGCAGGCTATGCGTAAAATGGAAGACGAGGCTGACCCCATAGCAAAAGCTAAAAACGACGGTTATACCCTGCCCCGTCCCCTGAAAAAAGGCGACACCGTGCTTATTTATGATATTGATAAAAAGGCAACCTTGCTTGAAACCCCAAAAGAGGGCGACACTCAGGTAATGGTGCAAGCAGGTGTTATAAAAACCAGAGTCAAAATTTCAAACCTCCGCCTTATGAAAGACGAAAAGGTTAAAATGGGCGGTAAGTCAATCACCAAAAACATTCGCCCCACCCTTGACATAAGGGGTATCAGTGAAATTGACGTACGCGGTCAGACAGCCGTTGAGGCTATAATGGCGGTAGACTCTGCCATAGACACAGCTATTTTACGCCACACAGAAAAACTTACCATTATTCACGGCAAGGGTACAGGTGTATTAAGAACTGAAATCCAGAATTTCCTGCGTCACCACAAGGCTGTCAAATCTTTCAGGCTGGGCACCTTTGGCGAAGGCGAAGCAGGCGTTACCATAGTGGAACTTAAGTAATAAACTTTTATCAAAGTGGCGGAAATCATCCGCCACTTTATTAATTGTTAACAAAGAAAAACCCACCAATTTATGAGTGTTGACAAATTTTAATTTTCAAGTGTGAGTTCTTTGCATATTTTACGTCTAATAAGCAGAAGATCAAATCTCTCAAAGGAGGATTAATATGAAAAAATTTTTAAGTCTGATTTTAGCAATTCTTTTGGTTATCACTGCTATATCTGCATTTTCAGTCTCTGCCGAAAATGATTACGACGAGCTTTTCGGCTTACCTGAAATCAAAGAAGGCTACCACAGATATTACCTGCTTGTGCCTGACGACTGGTTCTGGGATGAATCGGTAACTGCAGGAATTTACTGGGACAAAGGCACAGATGCCCCAAAATCCTGGCCCGGCTATAAAGCTCACAAAGCCGACACAGACGATATATATTATTTTGATGTCCCTGCAGATGTTGAGCAAATAATATGGAATAACTTCTACGAAGGTGCAGATATTTCCTCCGCAATAACCCGATACAACAAGCGTACCGATTATTTACCTACCAAAGACGTAGAGCATCAGGTAAGCTACAACAGAATGATTGCAGTAGTTAACAAGAGCAATTTTGACGACACCAACTTAAGCTACGACTATCCTGCTTGTAAATGGTACTGCTATTATGGAGGAGGCGAATACGGCACCAACACCACACCCACAGATAAAGATACTTACCGCTACTACTTCTACTTGCCGGAAGGATGGTCTGCCAAAGTTTATATATATTGGTACAACGGCACAAATGCACAATCCGACTACCCCGGTTATGAAGCATACAAAACCCATATAAACGGACTTTATTACTATGATGTTCCCAAGGATGTAGAGCAAATTTGTTGGAACAACATAAAAGCAGGCAGTATCGACTTTGCCTGTTATCCCGAAACATATAATAATCATAACAAGGTTTACGTTCTGGATTTTGACAAACGAAGCGAATATTCATCAATTTACTACGGTGACTGGTACTATTATTACGGAAATGGTGAGTACGGACTTGCCAAAGATAAAACAGAAGGATTTTACACCTGCCGTTCTTTCGGCGGAAAAAATCCTGCACCAAAACTTCCCACCAACCGCTACTACTTCTATATGCCAAATGATTGGGAAAACGAGCTTACTAAAGAGGCAAAAATTTACTGGTGGGAAGGCACAAACAGTTGCACAACCTGGCCGGGCTACAAGGCAAAGGAAACCGATATCGACGGTCTTTACTGCTATGATGTTCCAAAAGATGTAACATCAATTATCTGGAACAATCACATTAACGGCGGTTATAATCCCGATAATGACATATACAAACTTGCCAAGAAATCAACCAACATAGGAACCGAATATTACGAAAAAGGCGAAAGCGAGCTTTACCCCGAAGGATTAGCAAGCTTTGACGAAATGGTATACGTAATCAACTATGACAAAACCGACTACAACTCTTTTGAAACGTCCTTAGTCGGCGAATGGTACTATTACTATGGCGGCGGCGAATACGGCACAACCCCCGAAAAAGGCAATGTGGTTTATACAGAGCGTTACTTTGGCACAGCTCCCACGGCTCTTGGCGATGCAAATCACGACGGCAAAGTAAATATCAAGGACGCTACAGCTATTCAGAAGCACCTTGCAAATCTGATAGCACTTACAGAAACAGACAAAACCGCCGCAGACTTCAACGGTGACGGCGAAATTACAATCAAAGATGCAACTGCAATTCAGAAATACCTGGCAAAAATCTGACTCTTAAATACACAAAACCGCTGAGAAATAAAAAACTCAGCGGTATTTTTTGTCAATAGTTTTTAAATCTTATCTTTTTTTCCAAAAACTCTTTATCTTTTAGGTTTTATGGTGTATAATACAAGTGTATGTGCAACACACAAAACATTTATATGTAAAGGAGCAAAATATTATGCCATTAGTTAATGCAAAAGAAATGCTTACAAAGGCAAAGGCAGGCCACTACGCAGTAGGCCAGTTCAACATCAACAACCTTGAGTGGACAAAGGCTATCCTTTTAACTGCTCAGGAGCTTAACTCCCCCGTTATCCTCGGTGTTTCTGAGGGTGCAGGTAAGTACATGTGCGGCTACACAACCATCGTTGGTATGGTTAACGGTATGCTTAATGAGCTTAACATCACAGTTCCTGTAGCTCTTCACCTTGACCACGGTTCCTACGACGGTGCAAAGGCTTGTATCGCTGCAGGTTTCTCTTCCGTAATGTTCGACGGTTCTCACTATGCTATTGAAGAGAACATCGCTAAGACTAAGGAACTCGTTGCAACTTGCGAGGAATTAGGTCTTTCTATCGAGGCTGAGGTTGGTTCTATCGGCGGCGAAGAAGACGGCGTTGTTGGCGCTGGCGAATGTGCAGACCCCGACGAGTGCAAGATGATTGCAGACCTCGGCGTTACAATGCTTGCTGCAGGTATCGGTAACATCCACGGCAAATATCCCGAGAACTGGGCAGGTCTTTCCTTCGATACTCTTGAGGCTATTTCCGCTAAGACAGGCGATATGCCCCTCGTTCTTCACGGTGGTACAGGTATCCCCGAGGATATGATCAAGAAGGCTATTGACCTTGGCGTTTCCAAGATTAACGTTAACACAGAGTGCCAGCTTGCTTTTGCTGCTGCTACACGTGAGTACGTTGAGGCTGGCAAGGACCTTCAGGGCAAGGGCTTCGACCCCAGAAAGCTTCTCGCTCCCGGCTTTGAGGCTATCAAGGCTACAGTTAAGGAGAAGATGGAGCTCTTCGGTTCTGTTGGTAAAGCATAAGCCGTTAGCCACGGCAAGGCGATTCGCCTTTGGACAGGTTACATGTAAAGGTAACCTCACCTTAACGGCGGATTGGGTATTAAATATTATACTATACAAAATCACCGCTGAGGACTTTTAAATCCTCAGCGGTTTTTACTTTAATAAACTTTTATTATTATCAGTAGGGACAATCATCCTCGACCGTCCTACTATCTTTATATCAATCGCGGCAACGCCGCCGCCAAACTTATTCACTCTTCACTATTACTTATTACTTAAAAAATAAAGCGTTCAGTTTGTACTGAACGCTTTAATTATTATCACTCAATAACTCTAACCTTGATAACGTCCTCAAGGTTTTCTGTTGCCTTTGCTGCCTCTGCTGCAGGGCCTGTAACGTCGATAATCATATAACCGTAATCACCGCGGCTCTTACTTTCCATATTATCAACATTAGCGCCTGTTGCACCAATAGCACCTGTAACAATAGCAATAACGTTAGGCTTGTTGCGGTGAAGAACACAAATTCTTGTGTCTGCACTTCTTGCCATAGAAACTGCAGGGAAGTTAACAGAATTCTTGATATTACCATTCTCAAGATAATCCTTTATCTGGTCAGCAGCCATAACTGCACAGTTGTCTTCACTCTCAGGAGTAGAAGCACCAAGGTGAGGCATAGCAACTACATTTGTTTCGCAAAGAAGGTCATCAGTAGCAAAGTCAGTAACGTACTTTGCAACCTTACCGCTCTTTAATGCCTCAAGCATATCAGCGGAGTTTACAAGACCGTCTCTGGAGTAGTTAAGAATTCTTACGCCGTCTTTCATCATAGCGATAGACTCAGCGTTAATTGTTCCTTTAGTAGAAGCGTTAAGAGGAACGTGGATTGTGATATAGTCACACTCCTTGTAAATCTCCTCAACAGAGTTTGCGTGATTGATGCTGTTCTTAAGCTTCCAAGCGGCATCAACAGAAATATAGGGGTCGAAGCCGTATACTTCCATACCTAAGGACTTAGCTGCATTAGCAACCAAAATACCGATAGCACCAAGGCCGATAACGCCAAGCTTTTTGCCCATAATCTCAGGACCAACAAACTGGCTCTTGCCCTTCTCTACCATTTTGCCAACGTCGCTACCGTTGCCCTTAAGAGTCTTTGCCCACTCGATACCGCCGATAACATCACGGGAAGCAAGGAAAAGACCTGCAATAACAAGCTCTTTAACAGCATTTGCATTAGCACCGGGAGTATTGAAAACTACAATACCTTCCTCAGCACACTTGTCAACGGGAATGTTGTTTGTGCCTGCGCCTGCTCTTGCAATAGCAAGAAGGCTTTCGGGCATAGCCATATCGTGCATAGAAGCACTTCTTACTAAAACTGCATCGGGTGTTTCGCAAGCATCAGAAATTGTATAGTTGTCGCCAAGTCTGTCTGTACCGATAGCGGCAATTTTATTAAGTGTAAGAATATTAAACATGGCTCTCTTCAAACTCCTTCATAACAGCAACTAACTTCTCAACGCCTTCAATGGGCATAGCATTATAGATAGAAGCACGCATACCGCCAACACTACGGTGGCCCTTGATGTTAACAATGCCGTTTTCTGTACAGGTTTTAACGAACTCTGCGTCGAGGTCAGCGTCGCCTGTAACGAAGGGAACGTTCATAAGAGAACGGTCTTCAGGGGTTACTGTGCCCTTGAAGAGCTTGGAGTTGTCGAGGAAGTCATAAAGGATAGCAGCCTTTTTCTCGTTAAGCTCTTTCATCTTCTCAAGACCGCCGATTTCGTTCTTAATCCACTCAAGAACAAGCTTTGCTATATAAATTGTGTAGCAAGGAGGTGTGTTGAACATAGAATCGTTATCAGCGTGTGTCTGATAATTGAACATTGTGGGAGTAATCTCCTGAGCATTGCCGATAAGGTCCTCGCGGATAATTACAACTGTAAGACCTGCGGGAGCCATATTCTTCTGAGCGCCTGCATAAAGCATACCGAACTTGGAAACATCGATAGGCTCGGAAAGGATGCAGGAAGAAATGTCAGCAATAAGGGGAACGTTGCCTGTATCGGGAAGCTCGTGATAAACAGTACCATAAATGGTGTTGTTCATACAAATATGGAAATAGTCTGCATCAGGTGTGAATGTAGACTTATCAAGCTTGGGAATGTAAGAGAATGTCTTATCCTCAGAAGATGCTACAACATTAGCATTACCGTAACGTGCACCCTCTTTGTAAGCCTTCTTAGCCCACTGACCTGTAATAACGTAGTCAGCCTTGCCGGACTTGTTCATAAGATTTAAAGGAATCATTGCGAACTGAGAAGAAGCACCGCCCTGAAGGAAAAGAACCTTGTAATTATCGGGGATATTCATTACTTCTCTTAAAAGTGCCTCTGCCTCTTTGATGATTGCATCGTATACCTTGGAGCGGTGGGACATTTCCATTACGGACTGACCGCTGCCCTGGTAATCCATCATCTCGTCAGCTGCCTTCTTTAAAACTGCCTCGGGCAGTACGGAAGGACCTGCAGAAAAATTATAAACTCTTGCCATTTCTAAAACTCCCTTTCGTGCAAGATTTGAATATGTAACATTCATATTAGGGTGACTGTTAAAATATTAACCCAATGTAAATAATTATATTACTTTGAAACTCATAAGTCAAGAAAAAAGCAAAGCTGTCCGCAAAATTTGGGACAGCTTTCTGTAAAATTCTCAATTAATCGCTAAAAACATCGTAATCTCTGGGTTTTCTGTCCTGAGGTTTTACTGTTTTCTTGGAATTTTTCTTATTTTTCTTGGATTTTTTAAGCTCACGTTTAAGGTTCGTAAAGAAATAACCTGTGCTTTTTACCGCCTGCTTACTTCCTTTTACCACACTGTTTGCGGTATTTCGTGCAGAGGAATCGGTTGTATCTGCAGAATTTGCGGTTTTAGCACCATCTGAGCTGAAAGCGTCCTCAAAAAAAGCATCGCTTGTTTTGTATCCGCCTAAATTCTCAGGATTGCGTGCTTTACTTTCAGCACGCGACAATACATCATAGTTTCTCTTACGTTCAAGCTCTTTCTGACGTCTGCGTTTTGCTTCTTTGCTTTTTTTGCTCATAAAATATGAGAAAACAAAGAAACCAAGCACCAGTACAACCAGCACAATAAGAATGGGCAGGAAAACTTTCCAGAATCCGATTTTCGGGGCATTGCTTAAAATCTTGTCAAACTTAACACTTGATACAACCTCACGGATAAGAGATATTTCTTCAGAGCTCAATGCATCGCCTTGAGATGTTGACATAATTACGATACTCATACCATTTACAATAGTAACGCTTTGTCTTCCGTAAACGGTGATATCGCCTACTGTGTCGTAGGTTGTGAAATCAAGAAAAAGCACACCCCCATACTCGCCTTCTGTGCAGTCTGAATATTCGGGATTTGCCAGTATTGCGTTCTTATATTCGTCAAGAGCAGAGGATGACAGCAAAGAAAGATTGAAAAACTCCTTGGTCTTTTCATCCTGCGACATAAGCACCCTTATGTCAAGGTCGGGGGCAGAACTTGACGCCTCAAGGTAAATGCCGTCTTTCATTGTAGGTTTGTTGGTACGGGTTGCCACCGCCATATAGTCAGGGATATCAATAGACATCTGAAGTTCCTCAATATAGTGGGTATTACCCTGAGCGCTTACACTTAAAGCTGTAAATACCAGACAAAATATAGCTAAAACGAGACAAATAAAACGCCTTGTACCACGCATTTTAATTCCTCCTGTTAATTTATAAGTAGGGATTAAAATTCTACAGTAAATTTCTGAGTTTGTCAATGAGTAACATAAAATTACCGCCTGAGCAAAAACTCAGGCGGTAAATAATTAATATCAGATGTAAACTTCTTTTTCTACAACTTTTCCTACAGGGAAATCAACCTTGAACTTTGCAAGGTATTTCTGTATAACAGTTGCGTCCTTGATGTTGATTATTTCATCTTCGTTAACGTCAGATGTGTATATAGAATTTCCGATTAAAGTAATAATCTTTGCGGTATGCTTCTGAATAGCAGTAACATCCTTAACGTTAACCTTGTTGTTCAAGTCTGCATCACCAACCAGATAACTTACTGTTGTGCCAACGCTTGTTGAGGGCTCTGTTTCTGTTGTTCCTGTGGGAATCTCAGAGGATGCAGGCTCTGTTGCCTTGGTGGTTTCTACAGGAACTTCAGAAGAAGCAGGCTCTGTACCCTTGGTTTCTGCAGGCTCAGTTTCACCTGTTGAAGGCTCTGTAGCGGAAGTGGAAGGCTCAACCTCACCTGTAGAAGGCTCTGTGGGCTCTGTCTCAGGCTCAGAGGGCTTGGGTACATCCCAGGTCTCAACGTTCCACATTGTTTTGCCTTCACTCTGGTAGCTGTTTGTAAGATAGAATCCCTTATAATCCTCTACATTTTCTTTGATATCTACAGTCTGCTGATTGTTGTTACCATTGTTGAAGATAATGTTGGGAGTAGACGGGTCAAGAGTGTACTTGTAAACATCCTCGCCATTTTCGTTTGTATAAGCAAACTCCATAGGAACACCGGGCCAGTTTGTGGAATCTGCACCACCCCAGAAGAAGATACTTACATCAGACCAATTCTTGTTGTTTGTGAAGAATACTGTTTTGCCTGTGGGAGCCTCAATCTTTGAGAAGTCGCCATTCTGAAGCTCAAGGCTGAACATATGGAAAGTAACATTATTCTCATTACCGCCATATGCATTTGACATATTTCTGTCATACCAGTTCTCAGTAGCATATTTAACTGTAATTTCGTGTTTGCCTGCAGTTAAAGCTATTCTGGAATGAGTACTGAGCTGATGACCCAGTTTCATTGCAGGGAATACCATCGTTGCAACGTCCTTACCGTCAACATATACGGAGCGGATAGCTGCCTTGCTGCTGGAGGTTGCATCACCGTCATTGGTATAAATAGCAGAAAGTTGATATTCGCCGTCCACCGGAATGTTTACAGTAAATGTTGCAGTATTGTTTGTATCACCTACATTTGCTGTAATCTTTGAACCTGCAGGATTATATGTAACAGGTTTTGAAAGTTCAGACCACAGACCTGTAGTCTTGTCAACAGCAATTACGGAATATACTCCGTAGGTATCATCAGCAATTACATATGATGTACCCTCAACGTCAACATACTCTGTACCTGTCCATACCTTATATGTGCAATTCTGAACAGAATTCCACTGAAGAGTTGTACCTGAAAGTGTAGCATTGGGAGCATTGGGAGCTTTTGCAGTATTTTCTTCCTTAAGGTTTATCTTATCTTCTTCACCGCTGTCTGAGAGAACTATCGTAATCATATAGTCGCCCTCTGCATCAGCAGGAAGCACATAATCATTTGCAACCTTTTCGTCGTTAACGTAGATTTCCTTAACAGTATCGCCTTTGCCCTGAAGCTCAATACTTACATCTGCGTTTCTGTACTTAAGTCCGCCAAGATAGAAAGGACCTTCCATCCACTGAGGAACATAAGGATCAAATGTGATACCGTCTGTGGTATATTCCATACCGAAAAGAACTCTGTAGTAACCTGCCATTGTACAGGCAATAGACCAAAGCTGGCTCTTGGAATGTAAACCCTGTCCTGTTTCATAGTCGATAACCTCGTAGTTTGTAAGGCAAGCAACTGCACCGCGAAGGCTTGAATTCCAGATTTCCTCAGCAAGGAGGTTGTTTTCATTTTTATTGTTAACAGCACCTATCATAAGGATAGCTTCCCAACCGGGCCATACACCTGAATCATGGTATTTATAATCTGTCCAGCGGGCTGCGTTCTTCTGGGGATAAACTGTGTTTGCACCAAAAGGAACAAGAGTGTGGTTTTCCATAATGGAATCAGACTTTTCCTGACCGCCGATATTATACCATACTGCATAACCGTCAGCAATTACGTCCTGCTTGTAAGGAAGAGGAGAACCCATCCAGTCAGGATACTCCCAGGATGCGTATGTGCCTAAATCCTCGTGCCAGAGTCTTTCTGAAATTGCTTTTTCAAGGTCAGCGGCTAAATCAGCCCAAGCCTTTGATTCTTTCTCATCCTTACCCAGGATTTCTGCAGATTCAGAGAGAATCTTCATAACCTGGCAATAGATAATATTTGTGGAAGCAGCCTTACCTTCTGCAATAGTTGAAAGACCATTACCGGAAAGCTCTTCGTTTGTCCAGTCATTGTATGTTTTATCTCTGTGGTCAAGTCCGCAGGTTTCGCCGCGGAAAAGTCCTGCTTCCTTGTCATAAACTACTTCTAAATCCTGCTCGATAGTATTTGAAGCTACATTGTAGAAGTATTCAAGAGTTTCCTTGTTGCCGTCTGCAAGATATGTTTCCCAAACAGAAAGCATCATAATAATTCTGTCAGTAGACACAGGGTAAGAACCGCCTGTACCTGTATCTTCTTCAAATGTAAGGTTACCGTCTTTGCCTACAACCTTTGCATAAGCACAGTTTGTAGAAATCTCAGGGAATAACCAGGAAAGAATAAACTGAGTAGACATCGCAGTATCACGGGTCCATACCTTACCCCAGCTTGCACCTGTATTGAATACGTCACCATTGTCTCCGTCTACATAAATGCTTCCGAAAATCTCTTCCATTGTAAGGTTATAAGCAGCCTCTGCAAGAGGTGTATTGGGAGCATAAAATACAGGAGCTTCACCAACAAGAGCAGGATCATAATCCCAGATTCTGTCAGCACCTGATTCAGATGTCAGGATATGTGTGCCTGTGTTTGCAACAACACGTGAGTCGTTTTCGGTAATACCGTTAATATAAAGTGCATAATCCAGCTTGTCGCTTTCATCAGTAATACCGCCGTTATATTTGGGTGAACCGTAAACCTGTACTGCACTATATGTAACTTCTTTGCCGAAGTCTACTTCAAATCCGAAAGAATAAAGATTATCAACAGTAAATTCAACTGTATTACCCTTTTTAGTACCTGTAAGTTCAACACTCTTGCCGCCTGCAGCTGTAAGAGTAGCCTTTGCAGGAAGTGTGTCATCAGGTGCAATAACCACAACCTTAGAAACACTTACTTCATTATCAAAGCCAAAGCCGACTTTTCCCTTTTGGGCAACTGTTGTGCTATAAGGCATATCATATGCTCTGAGCCAACCATCAGCAGTGCTTACGTAACCATCAAGAGCAATGTCATCAGGTGATGTCATATCCTTTGTGCCTATAACCTGAAGATTTGCAAAAACTGCACTTTCAGCTTCATAAACAAACCATGTGATTTTCTCAGGTGTGTCAAAGTTAATAACCTTATCGCCGTCGCCCTCTTTAATAGCTTCAACCTGAATTTCTTTGCCGTTGCTTAAAATAAGCTTACCGGCTGAAATTTCTGTTTCGGAAGAAATTATAATTTTGTTAACGTCATATACGTTTTTAAAACGATAGCCTGTCAAATCAGTAACGTCATCATATATAAAATGACCCATTAACTCAACGTTATTTATATATTCAAAGTCAAGCTTGCTTATTTTTGTGCCTGCTTTTTCTGCAATAACAACAAACTCTGTTTCGCCCTCTATGGCAATGTATTCATAAGGATTCTCAGAGTTTATCTCATACAGGTTATCTCCTATAACAACAGAAGCATCACCATCAAGAGAAACCTTGTAAACACCATCCTGCTCAGGCTTAACAATCACAGATGCATAATCATAATCGCTTTTTGCAGTAAAGACACCGTCTTTAATAAGAGCAGCATCAGATGCTCCGTCAAATTTTGCAAAATTCAGATTTGTTGTACCCTTTGTAAGGGTTTCTGCTGCATCTGCAGGGGTTACTACGATTTTATCTACATTATATGTTCCGATGATATTATCCAGAGTAATTCTGTTATATCCGGGCTGAAGGGTTCTTGTAACTACTACAGTCTTATAATTCTGCCAACCGCCTGTTTTGCTGAAATTAGCATAAAAAGACTCTGTACCAACGATAGTCTCGGTTCTTGTAATGAAATCAAAAATACCGTCGTCAGATTCTGAAGCAACAGAAATCTCAAATCTGTAAGTTTTAGGCTCTGTTCCTTCAACAGTAACGCCATAATTGATGCTGTCGCCCTCATCGAATGCACCTACATAATTACCACCTGAGGCCTCATTTGCAGGCCATACATTAACCTTGCCAAGTGCGTAGGTGTATTTTTCTGCCTCGATTGTAACCTTGGAGTTTCCAAGTATAAAATCAGACTTTGTGTCAAGAGCAACATAAGTATACTTTCCTGTATTTATGTCTACATCAAATTTCAGGGTAGTATCCTTATCAAGGTCAAGCTCTGCATTAGGTCCGCTGGGGATAACCACACCATAGCCTTCACCTGTCATAATCTTGTACACATAATTACCGCCATCCATATTAACGACCAGTGAATATCTGCCGTCACCTTCATGAATAAAACGGTAATCCTCATTTGCACCCCAGCCGTTCATACTACCTTTAAGGTAGATGCCAAGGTCATCCGCTGCCGATACAGACAGAATACCCGCAACAGGTACTGCTGTAATCAGAAGCAATAAACTCAGCACAAGGCTTAGAATACGGAGAGAAAACTTCTTCTTTTTCATAGATTTTCAAATCCTTTCTTAATAAGAATTGCCATAAGTATATGCCAAATTTATATTAACATATTGATGAAAATTTAGCAAGTATTATAATCAATTTTGTATAAAACAACACAAAAAAATCGCCTCAGCTTTAGCAAAGGCGATTTTGGGATATTTTATATTAATTCTTATAAATTACTATTAACTCTATCGGTTATGTAAGGAATAACCTGTGTTTTATCAATGCCTAAAGGATAGGCAAAAGCCTCAGTAACGGCCTTTTGTGCAGCAGCATAAACTTTCTCATCTCGGGCAAAGGTACGGTTAGATTTTTTATCAGCACTTTCTTTTCTTAAAATAAACATTTTAAGCATAGCTAAAATTTTTGTAAGGTCGCCGCTTTTCATAATTTCGTCGAAATACAAAGCACGCTCGGCGGTATTTTCTAACCAGTTGACCGAATTTTCTTCGCTGATGTCAATTATAGCATGAATTTCATCCTTAGAAAGCATAGGCTCCATTTGCGATACAAGACTTTCAGAATCTACAGGTACGTAAACTGTGGCATTCTTGTCATAAACCGAACTTAAAACATAGTAATCTTTTTTTGCACCGCCTATTATCTGTTCCTTGATACCTGTTATTTCATATATTCCCTGTTTGCGATATACAACCATTTCACCGATATTATGAGAATAATTTTCTATAGTCCGCAAAAGTCTCACTCCATGAAAATTTCTATATACTAATTATAATAATTTACGGCTAAACTTTCAAAGGCGAAAATCACCAAAATTCAGGGAGGTATTATGCAATTTTACGACTAATATTTTTTTCTTTATTTTTTAATACATATGTGATATGATAATTTTGTATATATTCTTTTTTCATAGGAGGAAAGATTATGATTTATTTTGTAGAAGACGACAACAACATAAGAGAACTGGTAGTTTACACCCTTAACTCTACCGGATTTGAGGCAACGGGTTTTTCCCGTCCTTCTGAATTCTGGCAGGCAATTAAGAAAGAAATACCTACCCTTATTCTTCTTGACATTATGCTCCCCGAAGAGGACGGACTCAACATTCTTCAGAAGCTTAGAACAGATGCTGACACCGCCTCTGTACCTGTAATTATTCTTACGGCAAAGGCTGACGAATACGACAAGGTACGCGGCTTTGATTTAGGTGCTGACGACTATGTTCCCAAGCCCTTTGGTATGATGGAGCTTGTAGCCAGAGTCAAGGCTGTTTTAAGGCGTGTTGAGCGTGAAACCTCGCCTTCCGAATTTACCATAGGCGCCCTTTACGTTTGCCCTAAAAAGCATATTGTCAGAGTAAACGGCGAGCCTGTTGTACTGACCCTTAAAGAATTTGATATGCTTTGCTATTTGCTTGAAAACAAAGGCATAGTCCTTAGCCGTGACCAGATACTGAATAAGGTTTGGGGATACTCCTTTGACGGTGAAAGCAGAACTGTTGACGTTCACATAAGAACCCTGCGTCAGAAACTGGGCGAAGGCGGAGACTCCATAAGCACCATCCGCGGTATAGGATATAAGATAGGAGGATGATTATGAAAAAAAAGCTTTTCATTACCATTTTCTCCACCTGCCTTTGTGCACTTTTTATCGGTATTTCCATCGGATTCACGGTAATATATACTGATTTTAAGGAAACTCCATGGAAAACTGCCACACTGTGGGCGACACTTGCTTTTATTGTTTTTGCAGCAGTTTTTGCAGGTATTGCTATTTTGGCATCTGTCAGTTTAAGCAGAAAAATTAGCAAACCTGTAAATAATATCGATTTTGATGCACCTGAAAAATCCAGACTTCCTAAAGAATTTAACATTTTGTGCCAGCGTATCGACACCCAGAACAAAGAAATGGAGAAACGGTTTCGGTCAATAAAATCCAATCACGATACTCAGGACCGTATGCGTCAGCAATTCACTGCAAATGTATCCCACGAACTGAAAACTCCTCTTACCTCTGTTTCAGGGTATGCCGAGCTTATCCGTGACGGACTTGTGGAGGGAGAAAACATAAACCGCTTTGCAGGTAAAATTTACGACGAAAGCCAGCGTATGATAAATCTTGTAGGCGATATTATCAAGCTCAGTCAGTTTGATGAAAAGGATATAAATGTTAAAATCGAACGCATAAATCTGCTTAACCTTTGCAGAACTGTTATTACGGGTCTTGAATCTCTGGCACAGAAGCAAGAGGTTAGAATTAATCTTACAGGTGACAATGTTGAAATAAGCGGCGCTGAGCTTATTGTAGAAGAAATCATACATAACCTTGTAAAAAATGCTGTTAAATACAACAAAAAAGGCGGTAAGGTCGATGTCAGTGTCAAACAATGTCTCGACGGTATTGAGCTGAGTGTCTCCGATACAGGCATCGGTATTCCCGAAGAGGATATTGAGCACATTTTCGAAAGGTTCTACAGAGTGGACAAAAGCCACTCCAAAGATATAGGTGGTACAGGTCTTGGGCTTTCAATAGTTAAGCATGGTGCAATGTTCCACAACGCATCTCTTTCTGTTGAAAGCAAGGTGGATGTTGGTACTACCATAAGAGTTTTATTTTGATGAGAGGTAATAAAAATGGGTAAAAAGAAACACGCGACTTTGGCACCTTCTATGCCAAAACCCGACAGAAATGTCAATATGGATGTTTTAAGAATATTTGCTTTTGCATTTGTTCCCAGTGTCCATTTCTTCCTGCGTAACGGCTTTTACAGCCAGACTGTAGATAATCCCAGAATGGTGATTATGATTTTTATGCGTAATCTCTTTCTTCTGTGTATTCCCCTGTTTATGCTTTTAACCGGCTATCTGCAAGCAAACAAAAAGTTTGAACCTTCTAAAAAGTACTACAAGAAAATTCTTAAATTTATAGTACCGTATTTTATAATCATAACCTTTGACTTTATCTTCTGCCTTACAGTTCTTAAAAACGAATACACAGTAAGAGGCTACATAGAAGAATACACCTCATTTATCCATTACTCCTGGTATGTTGAGATGTACATCGGTCTCTTCCTGCTTATACCCTTCCTTAACCTTATCTGGCAGAACCTTAAGAACAAAACCTGGGAAAGAGCTCTTGTAATTACAATGTTCATTCTGATGATTGCTCCCTCAATCTTCAACTACTACCAATTTGATGCAGAGAACATTTTAGCCTGCACATCTGACGATTACTGGGCTTTGTTTCCTAACTGGTGGACAAGCGCTTATCCCCTCGCCTACTACTTTATAGGCGCATACATTGCAAAATATAAAGAGGATTTCAAGCTAAAGCCCATTATCGCTTTCCTTATTTTCCTGGGTGCCTGGGCGGTTTGCGGAACATACACAGCTATTCGTTGCTGGGGCGGAAAAGCAAGCGTTCATGGTTGGCTTGGTTACAACAGCTGGAGCATCTTCTTTATGGGAGTAACCTTCTTTATTTTCATAAACTCTATTGACTTCAGCAGAACACCTAAGTTTATCAAAAAATCCCTGGCAAAGCTTTCAGACCTTTCTTTTGGTGCATACTTAGGAAGCTGGATGCTTGACCAAGTGCTTTACAGCAGACACCTGAATGTTAAAGTCCCTGTTATGGAAGACAGAATGTGGTGGTATTTCCCCTGTGTACTTTTAGCCGTAACCGTAGCCTTTTTAGTTTCCTTTGTTGCAGATTTATTCTACAAGGCAGGCTCTATTGTGGCTTCTGACATTTCAAAAGAAATCAAGAAAAGAAAACATTCTTAAACAGGATATCAATAAAAAACGACAATTCCTTATGGGTTTTGTCGTTTTTTTTGAAGTTTTTAAGATTTTACATAGATTTAACAAAACTACATTGAAATTTAACATTTATTTGATATAGTAAAATCAATATAAAATTTAAGAAAAATATTCAAGGAGTGCTTTGTATGAGTATCACCCCTGTTTTTCAGCTGATTACGGGGCTTGCAATGTTTCTTTTCGGTATGAACGCTATGGGCGACGGCCTTAAAAAGGTAGCAGGCAGTAAGCTTGAAACCATTTTATGGAAGCTTTCTTCTACACCTACCCGAGGCGTGTTGCTTGGTACCGGTGTAACTGCTGTTATCCAGTCTTCATCAGCTACATCCTGTATGGTTGTAGGCTTTGTTAACTCAGGTATGATGACCATTGCTCAGGCAATCGGTATTATTATGGGTGCCAATATCGGTACCACAGCCACAGGCTGGATTTTAAGCCTTTCGGCCGTTGAAGGCCAGGGTGATGCCTTTTGGACACAGTTCCTATCAACGACCTTTATTTCTGCGGTATTTGCTCTTATCGGCACACTGTTTATGATGTTTGCCAAGAAAAATACATATAAGCACACAGGCGGCATCCTTTTAGGTTTTGCAGTGCTTATGAGCGGTATGAAAATGATGAGCGGTGCAATGGGCTTTTTAGAAGACAGTCCCATGTTTGCAGATATGATGACAACTATGTCAAACCCCTTCTTAGGTATTTTAGTCGGCACAGTTATCACTGCAATCTTACAGAGTGCATCTGCCTCTATCGGTATTTTACAATCCTTGGCTGTTACAGGCTTAGTTAACAACGATGCCGCAATTTACCTTATCATCGGTATGTGTATCGGTGCATCAATGCCTGTTCTCCTCTCTGCTATCGGTGCTACTACAAACGGTAAGCGTGCATCTATTATTTACCTTATCTTTAACTCTATAGGTGCAATTATCCTCACTCCCATTTTCTGGGGTGCAAACGAATTTTTGCATTTCGGCTTTATGGATATACCTGCTGATGCTTTCAGCATTGCTATGATTAACACTGTTTTCAACGTGGCAACCACAGTTCTCCTTATGCCCTTTGTTAAGCAGTTTGATAAACTGGTATGTGCTCTTATCAAGGATAAGAAAACCGATAAGAAGGCAGGCGAGCTTGACAGACTTGAGGAGAGATTCCTTACTCACCCCGGTCTTGCTATTGAGCAGAGCCGTGCAGTTCTTTGCTCTATGGCTGAGCAGTCACACCAAAACCTTATCGAAGCTTTCGGCCTGATGAAAAACTACTCCGAAGAGGCTTACAACAAGGTTGTTGCAGACGAAGGCGAAATTGATAAATATGAGGACAAGCTAGGTACATACCTTGTAAAAATCACAGGTAAAGAGCTTAATAAAGCTCAGAGCCGTGAGGTTTCAAAGTTCCTTCACACAATCGGCGACTTTGAAAGAATTTCTGACCACGCCCTTACTATTGCTGACGCAGCTAAAGAAATCAACGAAAAGCAGATTTCTTTCAGCCACGCTGCTCAGGCAGAGTTAAAACAGCTTTCTGCTGCTGTTACAGAAATCGTAGATATTTCTGTTAAGGCATTTATCGAAAATGACAACGACCTTGCTCACCGAGTTGAGCCTTTAGAGGAAACAATCGATATGCTTTGTGATGAGCTTAAGCTCAGACACATCAACCGAGTTCAAAACGGTAACTGTACTCTTACTCACGGCTTTGTATTCTCCGACTATATTACAAACTGCGAAAGAATTGCTGACCATTGCTCCAATATTGCTGTTGCTCTTATTGAGCTTGATATGGACGAGTTCGAGGCTCACGCATACTTAAGCACCCTTAAAGAACACAAAAGTATGCTCTTCAACACATACTTTGAAGAATACAAAAACAAGTACACAGTTTAATATTTCTGACATTAAAGCACCGAAAATAATCGGTGCTTTAATTTTTTTAAAATCAACTGTAAAAAATCCTTCTTAAAGCGTCTAATATAGTGAAAGGGGGTTTTTAAAATTGTCGACAAATAAAAAAGAAACCTTTACCCTTATATATAAGGAAAATGCTCAGAGTATATTAAGGCTTTGCTATCTGTATCTTAAAAACGAAAGTCTTGCTCAGGATGCTGCTCAGGATACCTTTGTGAAAGCCTACAGAAGTCTTGGTTCTTTCAAAAAAGACTCAAGCATAAACACCTGGCTTACCTCGATTGCAATCAATACCTGCAAAAGCATTATCAGAAAAAAGTCCTACAACAGCACTGTTTCACTCAACGAAGCTATCAAGATTCCTGCCCAAACACCCGACAAAGAGTCTTTTATCACCGTAAGCGAAGCGGTAAAAAGCTTGCCCGAGGACTTAAGAATAGTTGCAATACTTAAATACTATCGCGAACTTAAAACCAAGGAAATTGCTAAAATCCTTAAACTTCCTGTAACTACTGTTAACTACAGACTACTGAAAGCCAAAGAAATATTAAAACAAAAACTTAAGGAGGATTTTGATTATGACTGATTTAAAAGCTAAATTAGACGCAGACCTCAGCTATTTAAACATAAACTCAACCGAAGAAGATATAATTGAAAAAGCCAACCGCAAGCCCATAAAGAAATACACCCGCACAAGCCTTATAGCTGCCGCACTTGTCATTGTAATAACTGCAGGAATCTTCTGTATTCCAAATCTATTTGACACAGGTTCAAAATACGGCTTTACGGTTTATGCAGGTGATAATGAGTTAAGCGATAAAAAGTTCGTTGTAATAAGCGAAGATGACGAAACCTTCATCCACTTTGATTTTAATAAAATTTTAGACAAAAATGCAGATGCTGACGACATAACCCGAAGATACCTGGTACATTCCTTTGAAAAACGCTTTAAACTGAAAATAGAAGGCGATAGCATTTATAACGTATCTTATCGCATAAATAACGGCACACTTATGTGCTACGAAAAAACTTATTATACCAACAGTGATGAATATTACGGTGTATCATTCAATAGCACCTATACCAAAAACGGAGTCTATAAAAACTCAATATATCTGGGATATGACCGACAGGATAACTACACCTTTTCACTTACTCCTCGTGAGCCCGTTAACAACACGGTACGTATGAGCTATGATTTAGAAAAACTTCCCCCATATATAGCCCTGCCCGAAACAGGAGAAATTTTAACCGATGAAAACTTCGACCCCTATTTTCCTGACCGGATTCACGTTGATGCAGAGGCTTTAGGCTATACTCCCGTAGCTTACGGCTTTATGTCAGACGAAGAATCTTTCGCAACAGATGAAGAAATCGCCCAGCTTACAGAGTATGCAAAGGTTAATGATATGGTAAGCTTCTATAACTACCAGAACCGGATTTTTAAACGTGTTATTGATGAAACAGAGCTTCATATTTTTGTTTGGACAAATGAAGCCCGCAGTGAATATGAACCTGTTGTTATCGAGTTCAAATATAACCCTGTAGAAGTTACTGAGACAGACCTTAAAAATGCAAACCCCAACCACAGCTACAGCCTTTCCAAAGGCACACTCTCAGCAAAGCTTGCAGATATGCCCGTAGAGCAAGAAAACATAATTAAAACCTACTATAGCAACCCAATAAGAAAATCTAAAAATGATTGACCCAAACAGATTAAGGCTTCCCAAAAGGAAGCCTTTTATTTTTACAAAAAATTTTATATAATCACTATGAAAATATCTTTTCTGCGTGTCTAATAAGGTGAAAGGAGGTCAAAAGCTTTGTCGACAAACACTAAAAACCAAATGTTTGAAAAAATCTATTCAGAAAATGCTCAGAGCATAAAAAGACTTTGCTTCCTTTACCTTAAAGATATTAATCTCGCCGAGGACGCAACTCAGGAAACTTTTATCAAAGCCTACCGCAAGTTAAGCTCCTTCAAACACGAATCAAGTGTAAACACCTGGCTTAGTGCAATCGCAATAAACACCTGCAAAAACATAATGAGGCAAAAAGCTTTCACTGTACATATCCCCCTTAACGAGGTGCAAGAAATAAAATCCACCTCAAAAAGCGACCCCGACACAGTAATATCCTTAAACGAAGCCTTGCAAAGTCTGCCCATTGATTTAAAAACCGTAATACTTCTTAAATATTATCGCGATTTATCCATAAAAGACATTGCAAAAATCACCAAAGCTCCCGAAACCACGGTTAATTACCGCCTTCTGAAAGCCAAGGAGATTTTAAAAGAAACACTAAAGGAGGATATTATTTATGATTAATTTCAAAGATGACCTTAATAAAGAACTAAGCTTTGTCACCTGTGATACCTCGCCTGACGAGCTTATCTCAAAAGCCAAGCCAAAACACAATCGCTCTTACTTTATCCCCCGCATAGCCGCCGCTGGTTTAGTTCTTGTACTCTTGGCAGGAATTTGTTTTATGCCAAACCTTTTCACCGAAACTAAAAACAACTTTACTATTTACGCAGGAGCAGTGGAAATTACCGACGACAAATATGTAGTTATTGACAGCAACGCTTCGAATTTTGTTAAATTCAATTTTCTTGAAGAATTAGATAAAACCGCAGACCCTACCGAAATAACAAAGAAATACCTCTTTCACTCATTTGAAAAAAATTTCAATTTAAAAATAACAGGCGAAAATATTGACGGCTTCATTTTCTTGGTTAATAATGGTTCATTAACCTGTTACGAACTTTTAGAAAACAACGAATACGACTCTGAAACCATGGAAGTTTCCAATATCGACAACTCATATTCTAAGGAAGACAGCCACATTTCGTTGCCTTATCACCAACAAAACAATCTGGTTTTCAAAATTAACCCCGTTTGTCCTACCGACGGATTAGGCCGCACGGCATACGGATTAAACGAACTAATCCCATACATCGCCCTTGCCGGTACAGGCGAAATCGTAACCGATGAAAAGTTCAGAGAATTCCTTCCTCACAAAACTCATATTGATGCAGAATCTCTAGGCTATTCTCCTATTGCTTACGGCTACAATTATTTTACCCCCCACGCCGCAACAAGTGAGGAAATTATTGAACTCAAAAAATTTGCAAATGCTGATGATATGGTAGGCTTCTATAACTATCAGAATCAGATTTTCAAACGCCTTATTGATCGGATGTCAGTTGATATCTTAGTTCGCAAAAATGACCGGTCAAAGTATTACTACGAAACCGTGCGACTTCAGTTTTGCTACAATCCCATAGAGGTAACTGAAGCCGATGTTGCAACCGGCAATCACAGCGAATCCCTTTCAAAAGGAACTCTTAGTGCAATGCTTGTAGATATCCCCGATCATCGTCAGACAGAATTATTGGAACGCTATAATATAGAATAGCAAATATTGCAAAACACCGACTGCCTAAAAGCAGTCGGTGTTTCGTTTTCATTAAGAATTATACTTCAATCTCAAGCTCTACGGGACAATGATCAGAACCGAAAACATCGGGATGAATTTTAGCATCAACTACCTTATCGTTAAGGCACTCGCTTATTATAAAATAGTCAATACGCCAACCTGCGTTCTTTGCTCTTGCGTTAAAGCGGTAGCTCCACCAGGAATAAGCATCACACAAATCAGGGTACTTAAGACGGAAGGTATCGGTAAAACCATTCTCTAAAAGTCTGGTCATACACGCTCTTTCTTCATCGGTAAAGCCTGCATTCTTTCTATTGGTCTTGGGATTTTTCAGGTCGATTTCCTTATGGGCAACGTTAAGGTCACCGCAAAAGATAACAGGCTTTTTCTCCTCTAATCCCTTAAGATAATTAAAAAAGTCAGCTTCCCACTTCATTCTGTAGTCCAGCCTTTTGAGTCCGTCCTGAGAGTTAGGGGTATAAACAGTAATTAAATAATATCCGTCAAACTCCAATGTAACAACTCTGCCCTCATGGTCATGCTCTTCAATTCCTATTCCATATGCCACAGAAAGCGGCTCACGTTTTGTAAAAATCGCTGTGCCTGAATAACCCTTTTTCTCGGCATAATTCCAGTATCCAAAGTACCCCTCCGGGTTAAAGTCTATCTGCCCTTCCTGCAGTTTGGTTTCCTGCAGGCAAAAAGCATCCGCGTCAAAATTTCTGAATATATCCTCAAAGCCTTTAGTCACACAAGCCCTAAGTCCGTTAACGTTCCAGGAAATAAATCTCATAACAAACCTCCTAATTCCTATACACTAAATATATATATAAACCATATTTTTGTCAACCCGCACACTAACCTCACAACAAGTAATACATTTAACCAATCATACTCAATTGACTAATTGCAAAAAGTTATATATAATAACAATATATAACAAACTTTTTGCGAGGGTGATTCTATGAAAACCGCCGGAATAGTTACTATACATAAAATAAACAACTATGGTGCAGTGTTGCAGGCTTATGCACTTAATAAGTTTTTAAGAAACAACGGAATTGAAGCCTACACAATTGATTTTCGCACCCCCAGAGTAGAGGAAAGCTATCAGATATATTATCCTTTCAAGTCGGTTATGGATATCCCCAGAAATCTTATGTGTGCAAGGTATAAGAAACAGCTTACTCTAAGAAATAAAAGATTCAATGAATTTCTTGAGAAAAAGGTTCCTATGACCGAAAAAGCATATTTTTCAGATGAAGAAATGGAAAAAGCAAACTTTGATTTTGACTATTATCTTTGTGGCAGCGACCAGATATGGAACACTCATTGCACAAATTACAGAGATTCATTTCTTCTGTCTTTTGTCAAAGACAAATCCAAATGTATTTCCTATGCTGCAAGCATTGGAGAAAGCACCATTGTAGAACCGCTTATTCCAAAATTCAAAAAAGAGCTTTCTGATTTTAAATCATTGTCTGTTCGTGAGTTGCAGGGTTCTCAGCTTATTTCAGGCATTACAAACAGAGAGGTTAAAACTGTTACCGACCCTGTTTTTCTTCTTTCTAAAGATGATTGGGAAACACTGTTAGTTGAAAATCCAATAAAGGGACCTTACATACTCTTTTACGCTGTACACAGCGGTGATGTTGAGGGAATGAGAGATTTTGCAAAAGCTATGCAGAAAAAGCTTAGTATGCCCTTGGTGATTCTCAATAAAAATCTTAAGGATATGCTTTACAAAAACAAGAAGTTCTATTGTGCAGGTCCTCAGGAGTTTGTATCTCTTATTAAAAATGCAGAATATGTTTGTACAAACTCATTCCATGCAGTGGCGTTTTCTTCTATTCTGCATACAAAATTCTGGGTTTTTTCAAGCAAAGCAGGCGTATCAACATCAAGCCGTATCCATAGCATAACAGAACAGCTTGGTCTTGCAAACAGAGTATTAAACAGAAGCAACTCTGCAAACGTAGAGTTAACTGAAGACATTGATTTTAACGAGGTTGACAAAAAACTTAGAGCTATGGTAAAAGACTCAAAAGAGTTCCTGTTAAATTCATTAAACTAATTGGAGAAGTAAAATGACAATTTGTCCTGAGAATAAATGTACAGGATGCGGAGCCTGCAAGGCAGTATGCAAGTTCAATGCAATCTCCTTTTCTGCCTCAGGTAATCACTCGCCTGTTGCTGTTGTTGATGAAACGCTTTGCAAAAACTGCAATCTGTGTAAAAAAATATGCCCGGCTGTAAACCAGCCTGAATTTAACAATTCCAAAACCTGCTACGCGCTTTGGGCAAAAGATAAAGACGATCAAATAAACAGTGCCTCAGCAGGTGCAGTAAGTTCTTTCTACCGCAAGGTTCTTTCAGACGGCGGAGTAGTTTTCGGAACTCGCTTTATTGATAATAAACTGGTTTTCGATTTTGCCGAAACCGAAAAGGACGCCTTTAAATTCAGAGGATCACGATATATACAGGCTGATGTAGGCGACGCATACATTAAAGTTAAGAGTTTTCTGGAAAACAATAGAAAAGTTCTGTTTGTCGGCACGCCTTGTCAGATAGGCGGTCTTAAAAATTTTTTAGGAAAACCGTATGAACACCTTATTACCATAGACCTGATATGTCATGGTGTTGCACCGTCTGAATTTTTCAATACCTATGCTAAAGAAGTTATCGGTAACAAACCATATAGCAATGTAGAGTTCCGCGGAAAAAACGGTATTAAGCTTGCAATATATAACACCGATGGAAAAGCCGTATACCTTAAACCAAAAATGCTGGACCTGTATTACTCAGCGTACGCAAAAGGACTTATCCACAGAGAAAACTGTTACTCCTGCCAGTACGCAGGAACACAAAGATGTTCTGACATAACTGCCGGAGATTTCTGGGGACTTGATTTAACCACCTTAAAAAATAAAACCTTAAAAACCCCTGTTTCCTCAGTATGCCTGATAAACACAGACAAGGGAGAAACTTTTTTCAAAGATGCTTCGGACTATATTGAATATGAAGAACGCACTATTGCAGAACTACTCCCTCACAATAAGCAATTAACCGCTCCTTGCCAACCACATTCTCAACGCAAGATGTTTCTTGAAAGCTTTAAAACAAAGGGATTCTCAGAATCTGTAAAAGCTACAGAAATCGGCAAGGCAGTAAAAAAAGAAAAGACAAAAAACCTTTTGTCAGTCCCCTACAGAATCGTTAGAAAAGCAGTTAAAAAAATCATACACAGATAAAACAAAACGACCTTTATAAACTTCTAATTTATAAAGGTCGTTATTATTTTATTTTGTTTTTTTAACAAGCTTGTTTTTTATAAGCTCAATACTTACAGATACCGCTACCGTCATAGCTAATACACATAACGGCGAAATCCAATTTACAAATGTACTATCAGGAATACAGCAAAGAATATAGTTCCAAATATGAATCATTATTGGATGCAATATATATATCCAAAAACAACATTTACCGCCAATAAACTCAAGTGCGTTATTATTAACTGAAGGACTATATAAAGAAATCATAAACAATCCTATAGCAAACACTACATTACCCACTGTATATTGACAGCCTTGTGTCAATAAAGCTTCTAAAACTGAGAAAGTAAGTCCTCCGAAAACTATAATTAATAAAATGTTTCTCTTAAATAAACTGCTTGCAGAAATTTTATCATATTTATGATGAATAAAGTTACCTAATGCAAAAAATGGTATTCCTGTAACAAAGAAGTTACGCACAAAACCTGCAAATCCCGACACACCTATGTGCACTAACAAATCTCCGATAACAAGATTCACTATCAGCAGTATCGGCATTACAATATATAAAAGCTTTGTTAATTTTAATTTATTCAGTATGTAGTAAATAACATAACAGTACAAAAGAGCTAACATAAACCACAAAACGCCGCTTATGGAAGAAATATTCAACACCAAAAACTGCAATATATGCTTTACTGATAAGATGCTCTTGAAGGTATCAACCGGAAAAGTAAACCCTGCCTGAATAAACATTCTGATAATATTCAACACATATGCTATTACTATCAAATGAACGATGTGCTTTATAGACTTAACAATCTTTTTAGACTCTGCATTATAAATATAGTAACCTGAAATCATAAAAAACAGCAACACTCCGGATTGTGCAACAGAAGCGATTACTTCACCAAATGTTCCTGGAAATTTAGAATGAATAAATACTATAAAAAAAGCTGCAAAGGCTTTAAATATATCAAGAGTATGATTTCGTTTTCTGATGTTACTTATACCAGACATATACATCCCCCATACAATATACTACAATGGCTAATTGAGAGACAAAACACCAAAGGTTATTTTTTAGACTTTAAAAACTTACCTAATAATTTAGATTTTACCAACATACGCTCATTTTTGTTCATAATTACAAAATAAGAAACCAACAGGCAAATCACACCAAAAATAACAGCATATATAATTAGTTGCATCCAACTTGTAATGCTCAAGAAATAAGTACCAGCAAATCCGATTGCAATCATCAATAAATAAGACAGAACTGACTTTGCTACATCTTTATAGAATGTATACCATTTTAAGTTTAAGCAACGGGCACTGTACGGAACAGTAAAGCACAAATTACGTAACAAGGAACATACCGAACTAACTCCGGCAACGGCAAAAATTCCCAGGTCCGTATACATTACAAGAAGAAACGTTGCAGCAACACTTACTACACCGGACACCAGCACAGCAAAAGCATTTGCCTTCAGTTTATTGGTAACGGTAAAAATACTGCTCATACAGTCAATGCTGCCTGATACAATCAGTTTTGAAATAGTCAGAAGAGAAAGTATCTGCAATGCTCGGGTATCCTCAGTTGGTACCCACAATTCAAAAAAAGCATATCCGAATACGGTTAATATTGCAATAGGGATATTAATGATAGCTCCCATAATTTTAATAGCCTGCCTGATATCCTTAACCAGAACATCGTATTTCTTTTGGGCATAAGTGATATTAAAATTAGGAGCAAACACTCCGGTTATTGAACTCATAACACTGCTTATTAATACCGGAACCGTTTTGGCTATAGCCAAGACATCCATAGCTACTGCACTGATAAAAAGGTTTGTAATCAGCAAATCAAGACTGTCAAGTAAAGTCTGACCTAATTTCATTACAGTGTTCCATATACCTGACATAAGTAATTCTTTAATTGCTTTTATGTCAAAATATTTTCTTGAAATCTTAAGTTCAGGAACAAGACGTCTGGTAAAACTTGTATTAGATATACAGGTAACACAAGTCATCATCAGTGCAACTAAACCCATATAAAAAACATAAGATGGCAGGAACGAATAAACAAGTAATAACAATATTCCTCTTAACAAACTGGTTGTAATTGTAACCATAGAAGTCAGATACAATTTGTTACGGATATAGGTTGCACTTCCAAATACGGAAGAAATGATTGTCAGCAAAAAGTTTGAAAAAATAAAAGTAAATAGTAATTTTACATCGGCCACCAAATCAAGCGGAATATTAATTATTTTTTCGAGAAAAGCGATAATAAATACACTTGGAACAGCAAAGATAACCGCAAGTATTATATTGGAAAATAAAACCGAGTTGAAATATTTCTTAGCTCCTTCATAATCGTTTTCGTAAATTCTCATTGTGATAAATCGGGAAGCCATAGAATTGAGTGCAACAGCAATAATATACGCATATTGAACAAAGTTGTTAGCCAAATTAATGAATCCATATGCTCCGTCGCCTACGTTTTCTTTTACAAACGGAATTATAAAAAAGCTGATTGCACCGTTAACTCCGAAGCTGACAAGAGCAGCTATCATATTAACAAGTAGTTGTTGATTTTTTCCTAATCTTTTCATAAAATCCCCTTTTAGTTTCTGCAAAGAATATGCTTGCTATAATTCTTATAAATAAGTTTGTTAACCTTCTGAATTAAAAATGATAATAAAACAGTAAGCGAAATAACTAATGCCACATTCAAAATGCTGTTATCTATTTTTATGAAATCTGTAAAAATCATCATTACCAAGCCATGTAATAAATACATCTCGTATGATATATTTCCTAAGAAAGTTGTAAATATATTAACAAAGCTGAATTTCAAGCAAACAATTAATAAAAAAGATACAAAAAACAAACAACAGAAATTCTCAGAAATAAACTCAGGAGGATAAAAGTGAAAAATTTTGTTGAATATCGGATTTATCGCCATTGAGCCTATGTATCCGACAACAGTAGCAGGCAACAGAAAATAATAATATTTCTTTATGAACTCAGTTATAGGTTTGTATCCATATGCAAAAATAACGCCAAATGCTATGGTTATTGAGGATGCACTCCAGAAAAACGATTTATATACAACAGCGCATACTATCTCATATATACATATTGATAACGTAAAAACAAAAATCGCAAGTTTTGTGTTTTTAATCAGCTTAAATATCACAAAAAATAAAACATAAAAGATTAATATAGAATATACATACCAACAATTTCGGACTATAAATTCTTTAGCTGTTAAAATATCAAATAAATATGTAAGATTCAAATTGTCTTTATTTAAAAACAATTGAAAGGGCAGATACAAAACTGTTGCAGTTAATAACGGAAATAAAACTGACGGCAATCTTTTCAGCAAAAAGCCTTTAAGGTAATCGGATTTATGTAAATATCCCACCATAAGTCCATATCCGCTGAAAAAGAAAAACACACTTACTATAAGCCAGCCCATAGGAGAATCAAACGGCCTTAACCATATTTCATAATTCCCGCTATCCGCAAATTGCCTGCATAAATGATGCAGTACAATCGTAATCGCCATTATGCCCTTAAATGCATTCGTACTTTTAATTGAAAGATAATCATCAAAATACCCTTTAAAGCCGGCAAACCGTACTTTATATAATAAAACAAATATAAATAATAAAGTAATAATAAACATTTTTCCTCCGGCTTATAAGCAAGCTTAAGATAAATATTCAGAAAGCATTTTTACACTATCAGCAAAACAGACATACTCCGTATCGGTATCTTTAAGCTGTTGCTCACTGTTGATACCAAAGCCATATGACACTGCTATAAAATCAACGGCGGAACTGCTTGCTCCGACACCGTCATATATACTGTCGCCAATCATCACGGCATCCTCAGGACCTGTAGCGGTAGCGTCTAATACCTCATTAATTATATCGGATTTAGACTTTTTACCGCTGGGCACTGCAAAAGATACACTGTCAAAGGTTTCTGTCAAATTGAAAATATCAAGCAATTTTTCAATCTGCGGCCCGGTTTTCATTGTGGCGATTCCAATTTTTACGCCATTGTTTTTCAGCTCGTTTATAAGATCTGCCATTCCATCATAAAGCTTCGAAAAACTTATAAACTTTTCAACATACGAGCTTCGGTAAAGCTGAGTAGCCTTTTTCGCTTCTTCACTGCTCATACCGCAAATCGCCATAAAAGAATCATATACTGGAGGTCCGATAAACTTACGAAGCTTATCCACTTCAAGCTGAGGGTAATTCATACTATCAAGCACAAATTGAATGCAACTGAAAATTCCCTGTGACGTATCAAACAATGTACCGTCAACATCAAAAATAACTGTTTTATACTTCATATAATCCTCTTAACGCTATTATCGTATGTATTTTGTCGGTGTTAAGAAATCAACAGTAATATTTTCTGAAAGTTTCTTGATTTCACGGCTGATTCCTGCATTTATAGCCTCAGCATTATTGACTGTATTTATTGACATATCCTTGTCAGCATAGTTGTCTGTTATTACAGGCTCATATCCGTCAAAACCTGCTACAGAAACATCTTTTACGCCTAACTTTATTAACAGTCTGAGCAGCATTAGAGTTACGTTATCTTCAACGTTCTTTGTGTTGTTTCTCAGACTTCCGTAATTAACAACATATCCGTCAGGGCTTTCTTTTATATTTGAAGTTGTTATGATTTGGGTGGTATAGTCCTTAAGACTGCCCACAAACTGATTGTATCGCTTAATATTGCTGAAAAATACAAAGTCGGATTTATATTCTTCCGATACGAAATTAACGCTGATTACAGTCATTTGCTTTTCTGCAATAATCTGTTCTATATAGGTTTTATTGGTTTTAATTGTCTTGCCCGGAGCAAGAATAAGTATGTTCTTATTAAGCAAAAGCTTTTCAAGTTTACCAAGCACCTCAGCATCGTCAACAAAGGACTCCTGATAAGCTATATACAGTTTTTCAACAATTGTCTTATCAAAATTAATTTTGTTTTCCTGAGGAATCTGACCCAGAATTTCTCCCATTGCTTCAATTGTCAGAGTGCTCTTATCAGACAAATAAGACGCATAGTTCGGGTGACAGTTGTACTTTGAGGAAAGATAATGCGGTAAAGAATAACCCCAATAGTTTGCATAATAAATTTTATTCAGAACATTATCGATAATCTGAAGCAACGGAAAAACAGCATAGCTTGTCTGAATGTAGTCATTAAGATATTCAACAAACAGTTCTGTATTTAAATTTCCTGCACCTCTACCCATACCAAACACGCTTGAATCTATAATCTTGGTTCTGCTGCTATGAATCTCAGACAATGCCTGAGCATTGGAATAAGCAAGCTGCAGATTGTTATGGGAATGGTAACCTATGCTTATGCTTGGGTTCAGATTATGGTCTATAAGATAATACATTCTGAGTAAATCTCTGCGTCTTACCACACCAAAGCTGTCAACAATATACAGAGCTTTGGGACCCAGTTCATTTACCTTATCTATAAGCTCTAAAATTTCTGCATCAGTATAGTTAAGCGTCACCATAGGCTGAACGTAAACGCCGTAACCCTTTGACTTTATCTTGTGACACATTTCAATTGCCTGCTCCATATTCTGCTTATGGAAAGCCACACGAATACCATCAATAGATGTGCCGTCATAAGGTTCTAAATCTTCAATATCATATTCCCCATAGTTAATCATACAAACAAACTCTGTACGACCGCAGGTTTCAGGCAGAACTTCTTTTACTGAAGAAACAGTATCAAAGATAGTGCTTTCAATTGTCGATTGTTTTTTCTGGCTTAAAAAGCCGCACTCGACTATGTCAATTTCAGCACTGACAAGCTTACGTGTAATATATCGGATATTTTTAAGTCCAAAATCCCAATTATTGCAATATCCGCCGTCACGCAGGGTGCAGTCCAGAATTTTGATATTATTATTTCCCATAAAATTATTCCTGCCTTTTGCAAAAGCTAAATCAGATAGTTATATTGTTATCCTTAATGTATTTGTTTACCTTTTCAAGATCATTCTGGGTATCAACCGCAATTGTCTCAGAGTCAACCTCAATATACTGAACTTTGTAACCGTTTTCAATAAAACGTAAAATCTCAATATCTTCTATTGACTCAATTTTACCTCTGGGAGATTTGCAGTAAAAATCAAGGGCTTCAGGCTTAAATCCGTACACGCACACCTGCTTATAGTAACTGTAATCAAGTCTTCCTTTGGGGTAAGGTGCTGTACTTCTGGTAAGATAGATACCGATGTTTTCTGCATTGGTAATAACCTTTGGAACAGTAAAATTAATAACGTCTACAGGGTCATCAATTTTTGTCATAAGGTTTGTAATCTGTAAATCAGGGTTATCATAAAAAGGCTTAATAGCCTGCACAATGGTTTCAGGCTCAATAAGAGGCTCGTCACCCTGAATATTTACGTATAAATCAGCAGGGATTTTTCTTGCAACCTCGCCTATTCTGTCAGTACCTGTTTTATGCTCGTCAGAAGTCATAATAACGTTTATGTCATTTTCTTTGCATGCTTTTTCAATACGCTCATCATCAGTTGCTACATAAACCGCATCAAAGTCCTCAACTTTTTTTGCCTGATTATATACCCACCATATCATAGGTTTACCACAGATATCGGCAAGGGGCTTGCCGGGGAATCTTGAGCTTTTATATCTTGCGGGAATTACTCCAATGATTTTCATAATTATTTCTCCTTGAATTTTATTCTTTTTCGTCCAACCATAAAACTAAGAAAGCTTCTTTGTATTAAATAATCCAGCGGCATAAGAATTGCCAATATAGTTATTGTCGTGACAACACCATATATACAGCGAATGATAAAACCGTCGCTTTGGAAAATACCGATTGCCAGATACAGATAATTTAAAGCTATAATCACAATTCGTGAATGCCACGCAAAAACAAGCATGGTATTTCTGCCCAGATAAGAAAAAAAACGGGATTTTATCATTGAAGCAACTGTTATGATAAATAAAATTCCCGCTAGTGCAGAAATAAAAGATAAGGGCTCAAAACCATAATCTCCGATAGACATATTTACGGATTTTCCTGACAGCCTCAGTGATGCAAATCCGCTAATAACATTAATTGCCAAAAACAAAACTGCCATTATACATCGTACAGGATTTGAGGCGTTAACGGTAATAATTTCCCTGAACTTAGTAAGAGATGTGCTGTTTGAAAACAGATATCCCATACACATAAAGAACTGAGCAATCAATGCAGTATCAATATTCCAAGGAAGTGTGGTGCCGCCAAGTCGGTAATATACAAGCCCGCCTATACAAATTGCAGAAGATATCGCTGACATTACAATCAGATTTCTCTTTGCTGCCTTTGAAACGAAATAAAAAATAATTTCAGCAACAAAAAGACAAGCTAAAAACCAGACAGTACAGTAACCCCTCTGAACGAGGAACTTAACAAACATATTGACAGGTGTATCAAGGGCACCTCTTACAAAGTATGGTGGGGTTGTACCTGTTTTGTCATGATAAACATAAAGAAATGTAAAAAACAAAAATATACCAAAACTCAAAGCAAAGTAAGGAATAACAAGTGCCTTTATCCGCTTTACCAAAAATACTTTGAATTTATATTTTATACCCGAAAATACAACACCGGATAAAAAGAAAAACAACGGCATATGAAAGGTATATATCCACAAATCAGTATAAGGTACACCTAAATGACCGATAATCACCAAAATAATACCAATACCCTTTGCAATATCCACCCACTCTACTCTGCCTGAAGTACTAACGGAACCTGAAAGTTTTCCCATTTTGCCTCCATTTGTTTCACTTAAACAACTTATCAAAATCAACCCTCGGGAAAACCTCAAGTTTTCCGCCGCGGGTTGCATTGAATATTTTTACGTTGTGTGCATCACAGTATTCTTTAGCCTTAAGATAACCCCTTGATGAATCATCAAGTCTTGGAAGATTGTCGCAAACATAATTTTCGTTTCCAAAATAGTTATTCTTAGCCGAGGTGTTTACAACTTTATTGTCTTTGGACAGATAAGTTGAGTAGTTGTGGTCAACACCAAGCATATAAATTTCACTGAAGCCCATCCATACAGCCAGCTGGATAGAGGCATATGCTACAGTGAAACCCTGAGAAATATACTTATTTATTTTTGAGCTGAAGTGAATCTTTTTGGCACTGTCTGCATATTCCCTTAAAACATAGTACATAATTTTTTCGTCATTGCCAAATACATCAGCAAAATATGCAGGCAATATCTTAACTTCTGCTTCAATATTCTTAATATTGTCAATATTGTTTTTAATAAGAGCAAAATCCTGCGCTACGTAATATGTAGGTCTCCACTTTGTTGATTCAAAAGTGGTGAAAATTCTGTGTGTACCAAAACAAGGAATGTTATTGGCTTTTAATACATTCAGATCTTCTGCAGTCAGACTGGGACCTGTACCGATAATAAAGCATTTTTCGCCCTTGTGAGCATCCTTAATCTTAAGCAGTCTGTCGCAAAGTGCTTTATTGTTTTTATACTCAGTATCTGCCTGCTTTTTATGAAATATTTTCCACACTATAGGCGAAATCACCTTGTTATTCTGAAGAAAACTCTTAATTCCCATATCAGTGCCCTCCGCGAAGTTTTTGTAAAACTTTAATCTTTACAAACATAAATCTGTATTTGTTCTTATTAACTGCACTCATTATCATTTTATCGACGAAAGAGTTTTTGACACCGCATAAATTTTTATACATTACCTTTACATATTCGCAATCGAATAGCTTTTCAAAATCTTTTGCAACCCTTTTAATATCACAAAATTTTACAGTTTTTGCAGTATTTATAACCATTGTATATACCGTCTCATAAATGTTAAGACATATGCTTTTTTCCAACTTTTCATAAACATCAGTTCTTTTAGCATTTGTTGTGCTTTTGTCAAACAAAAACAAATTTTTATTCCAGACATCTTTATAGTCAAAGGCTAACGTAATTTTTGCGGTTACCGAATTTTCGTTGATTATGTAGTTATAAACAGGATAATCTATAACCTCAATTCTTTCACAATTAATTGAATGAAGTTGATTGAAAATCTGGTCTTCTTTAGGCTTTGCCTCTTCGTAAAATATATTTTTTGTTTTTTCTACTATTTCACGCCTGAAAAGCATTCGCCACATAAAGCCTTCTATTCTTACTCTGTCTTTACCACCGCCGAAAAAAGCAGGCAATAAAAGCTCTTCTATTTTTTCTTTATTGTAAGTACCTGTGGCCAGATTTGTAGGTTTATTTACAATTTCTCCCTTAGGATAAACAAGATTATAAGGCGCAATAAGCATATCTGCGTCAGATTTACTTACCGCATCATACATAATCCTATAAGCATCTTCAGATAAGAAATCATCGGCATCGGCAAAGGTGATATATTCACCTTTTGCAAGTGTAAGACCTACATTTCTGGCTCTTATATATCCTATATTCTTTTCGATAACTTCAACCCTGAATCTTTTGTCCCTGTCAGCATAACTCTGGCATACGGCTCTTGTGTTATCTTCAGAACCGTTATCAATTAAAATGTATTCTATATCTTCAAAGGACTGGGCGATTAAAGAATCCAGCATAATATGAACATCATTTTCGCCGTTATATATTGAAATTATGACACTGATTTTAGGGTTATCCATAACATACCTCACAGGAGATTTAATACATCTTTATTGTTTTTGCAGTTTTGCTAAATCGTAAAATTCAGCCACTCTGTCTGCCATTGTCTGAACATCAAAATTGCTGATTGTAGCCTCAGAAAGAACAGTCTTTTCAGCATCTAATAATTCGTTGATTTTTTCTGCCCATTTAACTGTATCATTTTCACCAATGGGTAAAAATGTGCATTTACCGCCGTCAACCAGTCTTGTTACCGTATCGGCTATAACACAATCACAACCTGAGCACTGTGCTTCAACTGCAGAAATAGGCAACCCCTCTCTTAATGACGGCAACAAAAATATATCCGCACATTTCAGAATCTGAGGTACATCTGTACGTATTCCTGCAAATAAATATTTATCATTAAGATTATTCTCAGAAACACACTTCTCCATATCTTTTCTGAGATGGCCGTCACCAATCCAGACAAAAGTAAAATCATCTCTGATTTTTGCTAGTTCACTTATGATTTTTACGGTATAAAAGGGATTTTTTATTTCTTCAATACGAGCAACAGCTACAATAATCTTGTTATTTTCTGGTACTTTTAAACTGGCTCTGCATTCTTTGATATCCACATTTGTTTCCAAAAACTTATTTGTATCAATGCCATTAATCACCACGTGGGATTCATAGTTATTGTACAAATAGCTGTTGGCAAAATCAGAACAGCCGATTCTGTGAGTAGCATATTTATTTATACGGTGTCTCATAAAGCATCTGTAAAAATTAACCGCTACATTTTTCACAGGATTTGAATATCTCTTTCCGCCTGAAGTATGGCTATGGGAAATTCTTACAGGTACTCCTGCTTTTTTTGCTACCTTTAAATTAAGACCGTTTAACATATCCATATTTACATGAACTGCATCATACGGACCGGTTTTAACTAAGATTTCTTCTAAAAGTTCAAGGTGCCTTTTTATTCTTGAGGTTGTTTGTAAATCGCAGGTTCTATAAAACTTAACACCGAAAGCTTTTACTTCTGCTTCTCTTTTCTGAGGCTCACCGTTATCATCTACAGACATAATTATAGATATATCGTATTTGTCCATATCAAGTCTGCTCATTAAATTTACCGTAAAGGATGAAATTCCCTCAGCACCTAAACCGTGAACTATGTAAGCAACTTTTATCTTTCTGCTCATTATCCGTTCCCCTGACTTTAAAGAGTTTTCTTAAATTCTGCAAATGACTGTAAGGTCTTGTCCTTATCGGATAAAATAATCTCGTTATTTACAAGCTCCAAGGGCCAGTCAATTGCCAGGTCAGGGTCATTGTACATAATACCTGTGTCATGCTCACCGTAGAATTTTTCTGCACATTTGTAAGAAACAACAGAATCTTCAATAACCAGATATCCGTGTGCAAACTCTTTGGGGATATAAAGGCACTTGTGGTTTTCTCCTGTTAAGTCAAAGCCTTGCCACTTGCCAAAAGTGGGGGAACCGGGACGTAAATCTGCAATAACATCATAAACGTGTCCGCTAACACAACGTACAAGCTTTGGTTGCTGCATAACCTTCTGAAAGTGCATTGCTCTGATTACACCCTTCTTGGAAACTGTGTAAAAAACTTCCTTTAACTCATGATCAATGCCGTTCTGTTCAAAAACTTCCTGTGAATAATCCTTGATAAATGCACCTCTTTCATCAGTTGCCACAAAAGGATTAATTAAAAAAGCATTATCAAATATTGTTTTCTCAAAGCTGAATTTCTGAATCATAGTATATCCCCCATAATAAATTCAATATTAAAACTGAATTTTTTATCCTTGGCTCTTAAGCCACTCCATTGTTCTTCTGACGCCTTCTGCAAATGATATTTCAGCCTTAAAGCCTGTATCCTCCTCAGTTGCAGTTGTATCAAACTCGCTTAAGGGCATATTGATTCCCGTAAAAGGAACATTACCGAAAACAAGCTCTGCCTCAGGTGCTAAAGCCTGCTGCATTTCAATGATAAACTCCTTAAGGGGTCTTGCATTAGAACTTCCAATTGTATACTCGCAAAAGCCTTTGCCTTTATCGCCAATAGCATAAAAAGCTCTGGCAACATCTTCAACATGAACAAAATCATAGTTCTGAGTTGCAGAAGTAAACTGTAAAGGCTCATTATTTATTATTTTTCTAATGGTAGTATTTACAAATCTGGGAGAAATTTCACCTTCACCGTATGCATTGGTAATATATGCCCATACAAGGTCAATACCAATCTGAGCAGCAATAGGCTTGCAGATACAATGTGCTATCATTTTTCCCGCACCGTAAATATATGGCATACCGGGTTTGTTACCTGCATTATAAACGGCAGCAAGGGTTTCTTTTTCCATTATACTTCCTGCACACACAAACTTCTTGCAGCCAAGCTCTTTGGCAAGGCGCAAACAGTCCGCTGTCCAGAGTGCATTTTTTAACTGTAAGTTTTCGTCAGTTCTTGCCTCTCCGGCTGAACCTGCCCAAGCAAAATGATAGAAAACATCATATTCATTGCTCTTAATTTTATCTCCAAGCATTGAAACATCAGCCAGGTCCATAGGAACAAAGCTGACAAGAGGAGATTCAGGCAGATTATTGTTACAGCCTTCTTTATCCAGAGCAAGAACATTTATATTGTTTTTTACCATTTCTTTTACAAGCCAACTGCCTACAAATCCGTTGGCACCGCTGATTATTACACTTTTCAAAGTTGTCACCCCGATTTTACATCTGATTTTTCTCAGAATCAGCAATAAAGTCTGAAATCTGCTTGTCCATAATTTCAGCTATATTACCCTTTTCAAAATACACCTTTGTCCATTCAACAACCTGTTCTACCGTCTTATTTATTGACCAGGTAGGACGCCAGCCAAAGGTTCTCTTAAGCTTTGAACAATCAAGCTTCAAGAAATTTGCTTCATGAGGTGCATTTTCTTCTGATACATCTTTCCAGCTTATTGAGTTACCGAACTTTTCGCAAAAAATGTTAACCAGCTCTCCTGTTGTAACGCAATCGCACTCATCAGGACCTACATTATAATATCCCTCATAATTTATATCTTCGTACTGTTTCTGAGCAATCATAAGATACGCAAACAAAGGTTCAAGCACATGCTGATAAGGTCTTGTTGAATAAGGATTTCTGACAATAATTGTTTCACCCTTTTCAGCTGCTCTTACACAGTCAGGGATAATCCTGTCTGTTGCGAAATCTCCTCCACCGATAACATTACCTGCTCTGGCAGTAGATATCGCAGTTCGTTTATCTGCAAAAAAGCTGTTTTTATAACTATGCGTAACCAACTCTGAGCAAGACTTGCTGTTTGAATAGGGGTCAAATCCGTCAAGAGGCTCGTTTTCACGATAACCCCACTCCCATTCATTATTCTGATAGACCTTATCTGTTGTTACATTTAAAAATGATTTAACGCAAGGATTAAGTCGTACGCATTCCATAATGTTAACAGTTCCCATTACGTTTGTTTCATAGGTGTAAACAGGAAGCTTATATGAATCTCTTACCAAGGGCTGTGCAGCAAGGTGAAGCACTATTTCAGGCTGTACCTGCAAAAACACCTCTTTCATTTTATCAAGGTCACGCACATCGCCGATTATGGAATTCATTCTGTTTTCTACTTCACAAATATCAAAAAGGCTGGGATTTGTAGGTGCTTCCAAAGAATAGCCTGTTACATCAGCACCAAGCATCAGAAGTATACGGCAAAGCCATGACCCCTTAAAACCTGTATGACCGGTCACAAGCACCTTTTTCCCTTTAAAAAAATCTGACATTGTCATTTATCCCACACCTTCCACGGTGTATTACCGCTGTTCCAGAGTTCCTCAAGCTTTTGTTTGTCACGCATTGTATCCATACACTGCCAGAATCCCATATGCTTATAAGCACAAAGCTGATTTCTGCGTGTAGCTTCTTCCAAAGGAAATCTTTCAAATACAGTACTGTCGTCTTCAATTAAATCAATAATCTCAGGCTCTAGCACCATAAAACCTGCGTTTATCCAGTCGCCGTCTTCCTTGGTTTTTTCTCTGAAATCCTTGATTTCGTTGTTTTCACCAATATCTACAACACCAAATCTGTTGTTTGGCTGACAAACGGAAATTGTAGCCATTTTTCCGTGGCTTTTATGAAACTCAACAAGCTCTCTGATATTAACATCAGACACACCGTCGCCGTATGTAAGCATAAAGGGCTCATTTCCTATAAAGTCCTTTACACGCTTAATTCTGCCGCCTGTCATAGTATTAAGTCCTGTGTCCACAAGAGTTACTTTCCACGGCTCGGCTACGTTGTTGTGAATTGTCATTCTGTTTTCATCGGTAAAATCAAAAGTAATGTCACTATTATAAAGATAATAGTTGGCAAAATACTCTTTTATTACATAACCCTTATATCCGCAGCAAATAACAAAATCATTATATCCGTAGCTTGAATACATCTTCATAATATGCCACAAAATAGGATATCCGCCAATTTCAATCATAGGCTTAGGTTTAAGATGACTTTCTTCAGAAATACGTGTTCCGTATCCTCCTGCTAATAATACAACTTTCATAAAGTAACTCCTAGTATATTATTTTTATTAATGCCATGTGTCGATACCAAGCACATCGCTTATATACGGCATACCCATATCTCCCCATGCGTTGTACATATAATAAATCGCATAGCACAAATAGCCAAATCCACATAACACCTTGAATATTCGCTTATCTTTTTCGTTAAATACATTGTCAAACATCAAAGGGAACAATGCATAACTGAATACAGAAAAATACACGGGCATTCTGCCTATAAGTATTCCGCTGGTAAAGTTTGCAACCAGACTGAGAGCAAATGCGAGAATAGATACATTTATCAGAATATCAATAGTCCGGTTATTCAGTTCGGCAATTTGATTTCGCTTCCAAAAAGCAATAACTATAGGCACCGCATAGATTAAAGTGTGAATGGGATTAGAACCGTTGTCACTAGTGAACTGCTGCGTATAACCGGCATAATTGGTATCCGATAAGCCCTCTTCCAAAAAGCTGGTAAACCTATCAAGAAACATAATTGCTGCTACTGCGAGTGCAATACATATAAGGACCTTTTTATTCCAAGGCTTGCCTTGTACTATAAAAACAGCAACAGCCCATATAATAGCTGAATTATGAATGGAATATGCTAAAAGCACAACAACCAAAAACTTCAGATACTTTTTATCAAATATATAGTCAGCGAAATACAGAATTAATGTTACAGCCATATATTGCCGTATTCCGTTCATCATACTTGATGCAAAAGTCATCGACAGAAAGAAAAGGAGCATACTATACATATAGTCAGATGAATATTTGTAATAAAACTTCATTAATGCTCCCGCTTGTATTATGGCTGTAACCAGCAAAAACGTATTAGGGTTCTTTGTAATAAACGCCTTAATTATCCACTGATAAACAAGCCATCCGGGACCCCTGGAATTCTCAAATTTAGCAGTAATAGAGGAAAATTCAAGAGGCAAACTTTCAAATCCTGCAATATATCCCTTTGTGTCTACATAGTTGGTTCTTAATCCAATAAAGATAACCGGCAAAACAAGGATTAACACTGCAAATAACATATTCGTGCCGTTATTATATTTTCTTTTTGTTCCATATTTTTTAACATAACTGTTTCCCAAAACGCCAATTACATAAATGTAGAGAAACATTGTGTAATATACAATCATTTATTCACCTTGTATTCCCGCTTTGCTTTGTTTTTTACGATGAAGTGCTTTATAAACGGGAGGCGGACATATGCCGATAAGAAAGCACTTTACAAATTCTACAGCCAAGCCATAATAGTATCGCTTAGGCATATTAACAAGCTTAAAACCGGTATACTTTACATATACACCGCGCATTCTTGCAGAAAAAGTTCTGCGTGAAAAAGCATTTCTGTCATCAAGCATCTTATATAGAGGTTCACTTAAGTTATAACCCCTGTAGCCTTTTCCGTATAATTTAAACCACAGGTTACAATCCTCAAAACGAAGCAGTCTTTTGTCAACGGTATATCCGTCAACATCAAGAAAAGCATCCCGTCTTATCATACAGGCAGCGTGGCAAAAAAACGGGGTGTGATGCACAAAATCTACAATCTGAGGTTTTTCTATAACACTGGTCTGACCCCAATCGCCATTTTCGTCAAACATTATCATAGGTGTGCTTACAATCGCATACTCAGGATGCGTGTTTAAAAACTCAACTTCCTTTTCAAAACGAGTAGGCAGAGAAATATCATCGCCATCCATTCGTGCCACATACTCACCGGTAGCCAACTTAAGGCACTTATTCAAGGTGAAGTTTAAACCCATATTCTTATCGTTCTTGACTACAACAAATTTATCCGGAAATTTGCTTTTATACTTCAAAGCAATTTCGTAGGTGTCATCCTTTGAACCGTCATCACATAAAATAAATTCCCAGTTAGTATAGGTTTGTGCAAGAATAGACTCAATCGCCTTATCCAATGTAGGAGCACAATTATAAATACCTGTAATTATAGATACTTTCTTATCTTCATTCATAGCAGATTAATGTCCCTTCAGTTTTTGAATACATTTAAGCATTAAATAAACTCCGAAAGCAAAATTATACTTAGCAAAAAAGAAGAATATCTTCCAGTGCACAGGAAAAAACTTCATAGTTAACTGTTTGTATGCCTGTCTGTATCTTTCGCAACCAATAACACTTTTTATTTCTTTTATTTTCTTAACGTCTTTATCTGCGTTTAAAATATTAAGACCCAACCCCACTATACTAAGACAAATTCTGTTATTCAAAGCAATTTTAAAAGCCTCGTCGCAATTATTATCACTTATATATTCTGCCATAAGATCATACAATTTCTGCCATTGCGAAAACAGATTCCTCTTATAAGTTTTGGTCAGAGAAGTCATATTATCCTTACGGTAATGATTAAAACATTTATTGATAAATACAGCTTTTTTTGCATATCCGAAAACGTTAATATTGAATAACGCATCCTCTGTTCCAATCAACTTTGTATCTACAAAATCAATATGATTATTCAGTATTAACCCGGATTTATAAAGCTTTCCCCAAGCAGTTACTACAGAATCTGCATTTTCTATAACACGAAGCTCTTCGTCGCATAAACCGAACAATCTTCTGTGCAGTTTATATTTTACGTCTGCTTCATCAAAAACAATTTCGTCTTCGTCAAAAATCTTTTTCGGCAAAGATAAATCAGCAAACTCCCTTACATAAGACCACAATACTATGTCCGCATCGTTCTCAACTGCTTTATTTACGGCAACTTCGCATGTATCAAGCTCTATCCAGTCATCGCTGTCTACATACATTATGTATTCGCCGGTTACATATTTTGCACCTGTATTTCTTGCGCCTGAAAGCCCCTGATTCTTTTGAGAAACTATTTTGATTCTATTGTCTTTACGAGCATAATCTTCGAGTATTTGCAAACTGTTGTCAGGAGTTTCATCATTGACACAAATAATTTCAAGATTTTTATAAGTCTGATTAATCAAACTGTCAAGACACTTGGGAAGATATTTTTCCACGTTGTAAACAGGCACAATAATACTGATTTTTTTACTATCCATATCAATAAATACCCTTCATTTATCTGATTCTTAACACGTTGTTATAATTCATAAAGCTTTCTGAGCTCTTCAGTAACACTGACATCTGTAAACTGCTGAACATCATCGTAAGCATTTTCGCCCAACTGCTCACAAAGCTTTTTGTCACCCAGAAGCTTAATTATGTTCTCAGCAAAAGCTTCTGCATCATCCGGATTAACAAGGTAACCTGTTCGTCCCTGTGCAACTAATTCTTTATGACCGCGGTTAACTGAAGCAACAACAGGCTTTTTGCAAAGCATTGCTTCCATAATATTCAGCGGTAATCCTTCACGATAACTGCAAGAAACAGCAACGTCGCAGATATTTTCATATTTTTGCAAAATGAGACTATAGCCTAAGAAAACAACATTATTCTGTAACCCAAGTTCACTTGCCAGGGCCTTAAGATTCTGCTCTTCGCTTCCATTACCTGCCAAGAGCAACTTGCAGTCGGGATATCTCTTTACTATAGAGCTCATTGCCTTAATTATTGTTTTCTGATTCTTATTTACAAGGAGTTCACCTACACAAAGCAGTAGCGGTTCACCTTCGCCGTATCCCAGCTCTTTTCGGGTTTTTACCTTTTCCTCCTCAGTAAAAAGCTCATATTTTTTTGAGTTAACTCCTACCCCGTGTACATGGTAAGAATTTGTCCTGAACTTTTTACTTGCCAATGCATAATCTTCTTTAGTTATGGTTATAAGCTTATCTGTCTTTTTTGCCATCTGCTTTTCTATCGGATAGTAAATCACCCAGTTCTTTTTAGGTGCGCCCTCATAAAAATGGAACCCATGAGCAGTATAAAAAACCTTTGTTCCCTCTTTACGATATCTATCCGCGGCAAGTCGGGTAATCATCCCGCCCATAGGCGTGTTGCAGTGAATGACATCATAGTGATTTTCCGACAACAGCTTTTTCATTTGCTTATACGCTGTAATATTATTTTTACTGAACGGAGAACGTGCAAAATTTATATCAAACACTTTATCCGCAAAATCAAGCTTAAGTCCGTTTTTTTCTGCAAGATTATTTCTCGCAGCTATATGAACCTCATATCCGTTTTCGTGCAACAGCTTTACAAGCGGTCTGTGAAACTGACAGATATGACTTTGCACTGTAGCGGTAAGTAAAACTTTATTCATATTATCACCCGTTTATATAAAAACTGCGAATTTTATAATCCCAACATACAACGTATCTGATAGACAAAATTGACTAAATATTGGGAATAATGCAATAAAAGAATAACCTAAAACAACATATTATTATACATTATTCATTTTACTACAAGATTATCCAATAGTCAACCAAAACCTACACTATAATGTAACAACCAACCGTTAAGCACTGGGAGGATTTTAGGACACTTAATCTGATATACTTTAAGCAGAATGAAAAAGGAGGTTAAAAAATGGAAAACATTTTTATCACCATTACCGGCATCAATCACTACTTCGGCAAAAAGCCTTTTGAAATAGGCAGAACGGTAAAGCTTATCAAAGAACCCGACAATCCATATGATAACGAGGCAATCGGTGTGTACCTGCCGTTTATCGACAAAATCGGCAATGTGGCAAACTCCGTAAATACTGTTTACGGCGGAACTCAAAGTTCAGGCAGAATATGGGATAAAATCGGCGATGATGCGTTGGCTGAGGTTATGTTTGTTACCCATTCAAGCGTTATCGCGTTAGTGCTTCCTCCTGACCGTGAAAAAGATAACACTTCCCCTGCATCCGACAACAATGAACCCGTAAAAACCGAAACACTCACTCCCCCAACCCCAAAGGCACCCCTTTCAAAAATAGGGTTTTAAACCAAACCCTAAAACAAATAAACCGGTTTTTTAACACGATAAAATATTTATAACCAGCTTTGCAAGATATTTTTCAATAAGTCAAAACTCATTAACACAGGCAACATCTCATATACATTACCGAGGTGTACATATATGAAAATCTTCTCCCTTACCAAAAAGGAAATTTTAACATCAATGGGAGCATTTTTAATTGCCGCCACGGCACTTTCTATAGGCGGTGTAACGGTAAACAAAGCTGTATCTGCTGCATCAGAGCCCCGCGATATTCCCATTTACTCTGTAGAAACCGACGAAAAAAAGGTTGCAATATCCTTTGACGCCGCCTGGGGCAACGAACAAACTCCTGAGCTTCTGGATATTCTTGACCGATACGACGTAAAGGCTACCTTTTTCCTTGTTGGTCAATGGGTGGATAATTTTCCCGAGTCTGTTAAGGAAATTGCAGCTCAAGGCCACGACGTAGAAAACCACTCCAACACCCACGCCCATATGCCTGAGCTTTCTTTAGAGGGAATGAGCGAAGAAATTGTAAGCTGTAATGACAAAATAAAAGCTCTTACAGGCAAATGCCCTACCCTTTTCAGGCCGCCTTACGGAGATTACAATAACGATGTTGTAGCATCGGTTAAGAATCAGAATATGTACTGTATTCAGTGGGATGTTGACTCTCTGGACTGGAAAGACCTGAGTGCAGAAGAAATTACACAAAGAGTAACCTCAAAACTTCAGAACGGCTCAATCGTCCTCCTGCATAATGGCGCAAAAAACACCCCTGAGGCTTTACCCTCAATAATAGAAGGCATAAAAGCTCAGGGATATGAATTGGTACCTATATCAGAACTTGTGCCAGAAGGCGAATACCAAACCGACCATGAGGGCAGGATGCATATATCTGCCGATAACCCTTAGACACAAAAAGAAACCGAATCGTAAGATTCGGTTTCTTGTTTTTTGAATTAAGTTTTTATTTTTCTACTGTTCCAAAATCATGAGATAAATACAATTTAGGGATATTAAACTCTGTATCCCAAACATAAGAAATACCAATACCCGCATGTTCGAAGTCTTCATATATCATACTGTCATAATGACCAGAACTATTCTTAAATGCATTAAAAACAATTTGTGCAGCATTTATAAGTTCTTCATCAGACCCAGTGAAAATCATTTCATCCTTTTTGAAAGTTCCTTCAATATGATAAAAATAACAAACATTTTCACCCATATAACACCAATTATATTTATCGGTATCAATTATTTCCCAAAATATCTCACCATTAGGTCTTGTGTGAGAATACAGCTCTATAATTTCTACACTTCTGATTTGTGCAATATCATCAAGATGCTTATTGTAAGTAAGAGGTTTAACACCAACTCGAACTCGTTCTTCATTTACAAGACGGAAAAACTCTTCTTCAATCTTCCAAAGCATTTCAGCGGTAAGAATGTCTCCCTCAATAGGGTCAATCGGACCATAGGTCTTCATATCAGGAATAACAGGTTCAGTGGGTTCGGACTCAGTTACATCAGGTTCAGTTACCTCAGGTTCAGTTGCTTCGGATTCAGTAGTTTCAGGCTCAGTAGGGTCTTCAACAGGCTCTGTGGTTTCAGACTCGGTAGGAGTTTCAGTAGGTGTCTTCGTAGGAGGCTCTGTGGTTTCAGGCTCGGTAGGAGTTTCAGTGGTTTCAGAACTTTCAGACTCTGTTATGTCTGTTGGGAGTGTAGTAGGATTAGAAGGTTCTTCTGTTGGATAAGTTTCAGAAGTGGTAGGTTCAGTAGGGTCTGTGCTCACATTACCAGTTGTGTTTTCTGTTGAGTCAGTAGGTAATGTGGAAACAGTAGTCTCAGTTTCTGTCACATCAGGAACAGAAGTGGTGACTTCCGTAGGGTCAACATCCGGGTCGGTAGGTTTTTCGGTATTGGTTTCTGTTATAGTTGGTTCAGTTACATTTTCAGTAGTATTGGTAGAGATTTCTGTTGTATCGGGAACTGTTTCGTCAGGTGATGTTGTAGCAGGGTCAGTTGCTACTGTTGCCTCTGTTGCGTCTTCTACAGGGGCAGTTGCAATCTCAGTTGTATAAGCAGGAGCTTCCGTTACCTCAGGAACTGTTTCATCAGGCGTTGTTGTAGCAGGTACTTCATCTTTGCTTGATTCATTTTCTGCGGGAAACTCACTGATAAGACCTGCAAGTTTCTTCTGTATCATTGTGACATCCTTAACATTCACATTGCCATTATTATCAACATCTGCTAAGTCCATCTGATATTCAGAAACAGCTACAATATTAGCAATATGCTTTTGAATCAGGGTAGCATCTTTAATACTTAAACGACCGTCTAAATCAACATCGCCTATACAATATTCTGATGTCATAGTATTTTCAACAGCCATAACAGGCAACGTGCTAATAATAACTAAACTAACAATTAGTAAAATAGATAAAAACTTTTTCAAATAAATCTCTCCTCGGGCTATATATCAATCAGTTTGTTTCATCTGCTCTTTTCCATTATATACCAACCCATTCTTTTGTCAATCTTCAACTGCGTACTTTTGCAATATTCCGTTCATAAACATACTACAGACAATAACATAAGTTGTTACTTTTGTATCTGAGGGTGATTCTCCGGACTAAAAAGACCTTTCTGCCACCGACCACCAAGGCAGGATGAGCATTGTAAGATAAAAAACGCACTGTCTGCAATTAGCAGACAGTGCGGTTTATTAAAGATAGCGACTATGAAAACTGAATTCGTGTGTTTTAAATCATTCCGCCAATGGCAAGTCCTGTGTCAATTTTTGCAAGGTACTTCTGGATAGCAGTTGCATCCTTGACGTTAACCTTGCCGTCAGAGTTTACGTCAGCAGCCTTAAGAGCTTCTTCATCAACAGCAATTAATTTTGCAACATACTTCTGAATAGATGTTGCGTCCTTAATTGTTATTGAACCGTTGTTATCTGCATCACCCAAAATACCCTTAGGGAATGTGCCTGTGAATTCTGTTTCAAAAACAATATTTGCACCAAGAAGAGCCTCGTTGTTGGGCATAATCTCTATCTGATTCCATTCTTCTTCTGTTCCGGAAAAATAAACATTTTCAATATTATCATAACTTCCGAAAGCATACTCGTCAATCAGTTTAAGAACACCTTTGTCAATAAACAGATTCTTAATCTTATAGCTTGCAAGGAACATTCTCTCGGGTATGCTTTCAATACCGCCACCAACCGCAACATTAGTCAGCGAATTACAGCTTTCAAAAGCTCCTGCAGTAAATACGTCATCAGGATTTCCGACTACTTTTACTGTATCAGGTATTATTACCTCAGTTAAGCCTGCACACTCGCCAAAAGCACACACGCCAATATTTTCAACTTTGTTGAAATCAAAGGTAACCAAACCATCACATCCGCTAAAAGCATACCCTTCAATAGTTTTTACACTATCAGGAAGCACCAGCTCTGTCAGACTTTCACAACCTAAAAAAGCACTGCCCGAAATAGTTTCCAGACCTTCATTTAATTTAACCTCTTTAAGTAATGTACAGTCTGTGAACGCATTATCACCTGTGCTCTTCATATTTGCACCAAACTCCACAGTTTCAAGAGCCGTACAACCAATAAATGCGTTATAAGGCAATGTCTGTATGCCGTCGCCTAAAACAACTGTTTTTAAATTCTTACAGAATCCAAAAGTAGCAGCTAAACTATCATATTTATTTATCAAAACAACAGAATCAGGAATTTCTAGATTTGTAAGTCCGTCGCATTCTCTGAAAGCATCTTCAGAAATAACTTTAACCGAATCAGGAATTACTACCGATGTCATTGTATCGCAATCCCAAAATGCACCATTACCAATTTCAACGACAGGGCATTCGTCGATAGTAGCAGGTATTTGTATTTCTCCGCTTGCATATTTGCTGATTCCTGTAATAATTACATAACCATCTTCAACCTTATACTCCAGATCACCGCAATAAAGCTTATCATCTGCTGATACACTAACTGCAAAAACAGATGAAATCAACAATAATACAGCTAACACTGCAGCGATAATTTTAAAATTTGTTTTTCTAAACATAAATATCCTCCTCTATTTTATTTTTCACGCAAATTATAACACTATGGTTTAATTCTGTCAATCATTTTAAACTATAATTTATTATTTTCCCACCTATTTTTTGTATAATAATATTAGGAAAAGAGGTGCTGATATGGGAAATACTGAATTCACCATTGAAATGGGCAAGCGTATTCAAAAGCAAAGAAAGGCTATGGGACTTACTCAGGAACAGGTTGCCGAGAAAATGAACCTGAGTGTTCAGTCTTTATCCTGCATTGAACTTGGCAAAAAGGCAATTCGCCCCGAAAACCTCTGCAACCTTTGTAATATTCTTAATGTATCAGCCGACTATATTCTTATGGGTAAAAAATCAGAAGCTCAGCTTAAGGGCATTTCTCAAAAACTTTCAGCAATGAGCGACGATGACCTGATTATTATAGAAAAACTTATAAATCGACTTACAGATAATGACACCTGAGCCTTTAACGCACAGGTGTCATTTTACTTTAACAAAAATTACCATTAATATATTAAATCTCTCTAGCCATAATACTATTGCGGCAAGAAAAGCGAAAGCTTTAAACCGCATGATATACGGACGGAAAATGTAAAAGCAGAATACAGGAAAATCCGAACAAGGTTTAGTTGCAAGTGATTTAAAAAAGGCTTGCGGGACTAACTAGGGTTCAGCAGTTTATATGTGTTATTATGTATTATTATTTTAATAATGTGTTTATAGACTTTGTTTTTTCCAAATCATTCATAAGTCTTTTATGTTTTCCGTCCTCGGGTTAGAAACATAAAAAGCCGCAGTGAGTTTTTATTTACTCACTGCGGCTGATTGTTTTATAATTATTTAATTTTTTCGAATGTGTACTTAACGCCCTCTGTGTCTGTAAGAGTAAGGTTTTTGCCCTCAATTGCCACTGTGTAAGCCTGCTCTGCTTTATCGTTAAACACATAAGCTCTCAGATTACCTTCACCGTCGTAGTTGTATGTACAAACAGTAGAGGTTCTTATTTCGCCCTGAATCTTAGTCATATGAAGGCTTGTATTAGCAAAGAACTGCCACTCCATATCAGTCTCGGGAGCAGTCATTTTCCAGGTGCCGATAATCTCAGAACCTTCAGGAACATAAGAGTCAAAATCCTTGAAATCTGCGTAAATATTGTCTGTCTTGTTATTATTACAAGCAGTAAGTGTACACATTGCAAATGCCATACATAATACAAGTGCTAAAGCAAAAATTCTTTTCATTTCTATCACCTCAAAATAAGATAACCTTATTATACAATATAACAATAATTAAAGCAAGTATTATTTAATTTTTAGTATATCTGCGGCATTTTTGTACAAAATGTTCTCTCGCTGGTCGTCGCTTAAGTTTACAGCCATAAAACGGTCAAGCTCGCCTTTAGGGTCCCACATAGGAAAATCCGTGCCGAACAAAAGCCTTGAGTCGCCGAATGTATGAATAAGCTCTTTAAATTTTTCAGGTGTTGTAAAGCCTGAGGTTGAGGAAGTATCAACCATACAATTTTCTTCGCTTAAAAGGTACGTAACACCTTCATCATATACCGACCAACCGCCAAAATGAGCTGCTATAACCAAAAGGTCAGGGAACATTCTGCATATTCTCTGTATTCTTCGGGGATGAGAGTAGTCGTATCGGTAATCTCCTGCGTGCAAAAGCAAGGGAAGCTTACCCTGCATATATTCGTAAGCCTCCAAAAGCTTTTCGTCATCAACGTTAAACTGCTGAGTATCAGGGTGAAGCTTAATACCCTTAAGTCCCATAGAAATACATCGGTCAATTTCCATGATTTTGTTGTCATAATCCTGATGCAAAGAACCGAAAGCATAAATACTGCCTTTGTTTTCGTATGCCATTTTTGCTACGTAATCGTTAACCACCTCAACCTGATGAGGGGTTGTGGCTACTGCGTGAATTACACAGGTATCAATACCTGCGGCTTTGTGAGAATCCAGAAGCTCATCAATTGTACCTGTACGCTCCATGGCAGGCATATCATAAAACGCACCTACAGCATCTGTTGCTTTACGGGCGATTTTTTCGGGATATATGTGGTTGTGAAAGTCAATAATTTTCATATTTTCACCTGATAAACTATAATAAACGAAAAATATTATAGTACAAATTTTAATATATTGCAAGTTAGTGCCGTCAGTAAAAGTCGTATCTTGTCGTTTTATTAAACTCAGGTTTACCAGACAATAATTACGACTCAGAGACCTCAATCTCTAAATCACTTAAGGGATAACTGCAACAAGAGTGAACAAAGCCGAATTTAGAGTCTGCCTGTCGGCGTTTGTCAAGCTCTTTAGGGATAAAAACTTTACCGCTTAAAAGCTTTGAGTGACAAAAACCGCATTCTCCGCCTCTGCATCTTGAAGGCGGATTTATACCGTTATCCTCTAATATTCTGAGGACGGTATTTTGGGAGCTGGCGGTAATTTCGGTTTTCTCTCCCTTTACATACACAGTAATATTCACCGTGTGGGGAGTATTCTCAGGGTAATCTGCAAACACTTTGGGGTCTGCAACTTCTCCATGAACCTCGTGGCGGATATACTTTTTGTCTATATTAAGCTTTGGGAGTTCTCTATCCGCAAAACTTATCATCGCCTGAGGACCGCAAAGGAATACAGAATATTCACTCTCAGGTGCATACTTTTCAATAATCTCTGCGTTAATAAAGCCATACTCAAAGCCTTCTTTATCTTCTTCGCTGAGAACATAAACCGCCTTGACCTTGCCGCATTTTCGGCATATATTATCAAGCTCTGATTTTAAAAGAATATCTTCCTCTTTACGGCTGCCGTAAAGAATTGTGAGGGTACATTCTTCGCTCCCCTCTGAAATTGCCTTGGCAAGGGATACAAAAGGTGTAATTCCGCTGCCGCCTGCAATTGCTATTATATGCCCGGCATCCCTTAAGGGCTCGTAGGTAAAATTGCCTGTAGGGTCGGAAACTTCAACCGTATCCCCTACGTTTAAGTTATCCAGGATATAGTTTGATACTATTCCGCCTTCTACCCTTTTTACTGCAATTACATAAAAACCCTCAAGCGCATCCTTAGGGGAAGAAACAATCGAGTAAGGTCTGGAGTATTTTTTACCGTCTATATTTACATAAACCGACAGGTACTGACCTGCAGTAAAATAAGCACATTCCTCAGCAGTAAGGGTATAAATCTTCGCGTCTTTCTCTTCTTTAATTCCGATTACTCTTAAAATCTGCTTCTGAGGGTGTAACTTTTGAGCAAGAACATTGGCATTAAAATCGGCAACACAGTTTTCAGCAGATGCGTTTGCAATCTTGGTTTCACGGTTTTTGATAAGCTCGGTAAACTTTAAGGGATTAAGCGATTCAAGATTATGCTTTGACATTTTTCTTTACCTCCCTTAAAATTCTGCCTGCGGTGGAATTACCGTTGGAATAAGCACTGCTGTATCCGTCGGCCCTGTCTCCGTGGGCACCGACAAAATATAGATTTTCGTTGAACTGCTCGTTTCTGCCGTTCATAATTCTTGCTATCATAGTGTCCCAGGGCTGAACCTCATAACCATAGGGTGTACCGTGGGGAGTATTGAGATATCGCGCAAAAGTTGCAGGAGTAGCGATTACGATTTCTTCAATATAAGGCTTAACAGAAACAGAGAGCCTTTCCTCATAAAGTTCAACCATCCGCTTTGCAATCCTGTTTTTAATCTTCTTGTAGTTTTCTTCAGTTACACCTTCCCAGGCTTTTTCTGAAAGCATTGTGGTTAAAAAAAGCGTACAAGTCCCCTTTGGAGAAGCGGTAGGGATAACAGTATTGAGGCAGTTTACGATAACAAAGCTTTCGTCAATATTATCCATACTTCTGTACTGCTCCAACGAGTCGGGACTGTTAAAGAAAAATACAGAGTAATCCTTTATTCCAATCTCCTCTGCACTGCGGTTAAGTCCAAGATAAACAGTAAAGAAAAGTTCGCCTTTTTTGCGTGCGTTAGTAAGCTTAACAGCTTTTTCAGCCACCTCATCCTTCTGCATCATTTTGGAATAAGCAGTTTCAGGGAAACAGTTGGCAACCACGAAATCTGCATAAATTTCACAATTTTCAAGCTTAACGCCTACTGCCTTGCCGTTTTCAGTGATAATCTCCTTAACCTCTGTGTTATACCAGATTTCTCCGCCGTTGTCGGTAACAACCTTGTCAAGTGCAAGAGAAAGCTCGTGGGATTTCATCAAGGGCATTGCAGGACTGCCCGCAATATATCGGGACATCATAAGAAGATAATGGGCAAGGTCGATTTTATCGGTTGCAGCACCTAAGTACGGCCAGTAGGTTTTTACGATATTCTGAGCCTTCTTAGGCATACCCAAAGCCTCAAGGCACTCATCAACAGAATGTGAAGCCATACGCATAAAATCTGCGTGGTCTTTCATCATTATCATAGGGTCAGGCTTGCCCTGAGACATATAGTCTATTGCCGCCTCTACCTTTTTTTCAAGGTCAAAAAGTGCAATAACGCTTTCCTTACTGCCTTCAACAAGCTCTTCCATTTTGTCAGCAAAAGCCTCTACCCCTGCAGGCATAGTAGCATCATAGCCGTCCTCGCCATCTGCAATAACACGAAAAGCATTTTCTTCGTTAACCCAGTTTACATCAGCCCCGTAGCTTTCAAAAAGCTGCCGCACAGAGCCGGGGTTTTTCTCTGTGCCGACGTTTGCAAGCTCGTGAAGAGACGACTCGTACTCAAATCTGCCGCGTACAAAGCTGGTTGCACAGCCGCCGGGCAAAACATTACGCTCTATTATAAGAGTTTTCAGTCCGTTTTTAGTTGCAGTTGCCGCAAACGCAAGTCCTGCGTTGCCTGCACCTACTACAATCACATCATACTTTCTTTCCATTTTCACGCCTCGGTAAAACCAAAATTTAAAAATACAAAGTTTATTATACCATATCTTTTAAGAAATACAAATGTCGAAAACTTTTAGTATACTATACCCCGAAAAACTGACATTACAAAAATATCCCCCTCTGCTTTTGCAGAGGGGGATACAGAAGATTTTGTTGATTCAGATCTTTTGACATTTAAAGCTTGTCAATAATGAATTCGACAGAAAGTTGTAATTAAAGCAGACCGGCAACTTTCTTCTGAATTGTTGTAGCATCCTTGATTGTTACATCGTAGTCATCATTTACGTCAGAAACGCTTAAAGATACTGCGTCTAATTCAACCAGTGCTGCCAGATGCTTCTGTACAAGAGTTGCATCCTTAATATTTACCTTACCGTCGCCATTGCTATCGCCAACAGCTCTGAAACAGAAGTTAGAGGCAACAGAAGACATATCAATAGCACCATCCAACTTTTTGTCATAAACCATATGAACTGCACTGGAGAACCAGTCGCGTTCAGTTTGTGGACGATTTGTAAGGTCTACGAAATCAACACCTGAATTAAGATTATCGATACCCAGATAAACCTCAGTTTTCTTATCGCTGAAAGTAATGGTAGTATTTCCTTCCATAGCATAACGACGGGAAAGTATTTTAATTGCTACATCAGGAGAATCCTTCACCACATCAAACTCTGCTTTATACCAGTAGTAGAAACCTGTCTGTGTGCTGTTGGTACCAAGGCAAGTGGTTTTTATCATATCATAATCTGTAAGGTCACTAAGAGCTCCTTCTGTTGTGATTACGGGTCTGTAGCCTAAGGAGCTGGAGCTCTTAAAGTAAACAGAAACTGTCCATGCCAATCCTGCTGATCTTACGGTGAAAGTGACTCTTTCTGATGTAATGGTGTAGGTGTCACCATCTACAATTGTGGTAGCCACAACATAATAAGTGTAGCTTTCACCTATCTGATCTTCGGTTGTTTCTATATCAAATACACCTGTAGTATTGGTATCAGTCTTGATACCTGTACTTGCATAAAGATCGTATGTTACGGCTGATGTTGAATTTGTACTTACATTGATTGTAGCTGATGAGCCCACCTCAACGTACTCAGGAGCCTCTATGTCAATTTCAAACTCGAACTGAACATAAGGAGGAACGTCTTCACCGCCATATACATATGTTTCTACAACCCAGTTTTTACTTGAGTTCTGCTTGGTGGGATAGAAACCGATACCATTTGCAATGCCATCTGTAACAGTTACAGTTTTATTGCTGTTGCTTCCGCCATTGAACATAACATTATCAATGTCTGCAGGAACCTTTACGGAATAAATATCACTGCCGAATGAATTGGTAGAAACATAGGTCATCTCAGTACCGGGTAATACAGCTGAACCTTCACTGTCGTACCAGGCACAACAATATACATTGTCCCACTTTTTGTCGTTTGTAAAGTAGATTGTAATAAGCTCTATTGCAGTATATTCTGCCTTTACGGTTGTGTCACCGGTAATATTAGAGAAGTCTGTATCCCACTTAGAGAACTTGTAAACATAGTTTTCGTCAGCTTCTCTGGTGGGATTTTCAGGAGCAGTTGCACCCTTGCCGTATTCTATCATCTGGCTGTCAAGCTCTGTGCCGTCATAGTCAAGGAACACAACGGAATACTTGTTGAGGGTTCCTGTAAACTGAGCTGTAACTGTCAAATCTCCTGTGATGTTGGAGAAGTCTTTATCCCAATTTGAGAAAGTGTATGTGTACTGTGCATCAGCAGGCTTTGAGGGAACATCAGCAGGTGCTGTTGCACCCTTGCCATATTCAACTGTCTGCTTGTCTATTTCAACACCGTTAAAGTTTACAAAAGTTACCGTGTAAGAACGGATGTGAGATGTGTACTGAGCAGTAACTGTCAAATCTCCTGTAATGTTGGAGAAATCTTTATCCCAACTTGAGAAGGTGTATGTGTACTGTGCATCAGCTTCCCTAGTGGGGTCAGCAGGTGCTGTTGCACCCTTGCCGTACTCAACACTTACGGAGGTAATCTTTGTGCCGTCATAGTTATTAAATGTTACTGTATACTGACGGGGACTCTCCGTATACTGAGCGGTAACAGTAAGGTCGCTTGTGATGTTGGAGAAATCTTTATCCCAGCTTGAGAAAGTGTAAACTGTAGATACTGTAGAAGGTCTTGTGGGATTTGAGGGAGCAGTTGCTGCCTTACCTTCTTCTACTGTACGAGTTGCCAAAACAGTACCGTCGTAGTTTTTGAAGGTTACTGTATAAGTAACAACAGGCTCGGGCTCTGTGTATGTGTTCTTCTGGTTGTGATATGTACCGCTGTATTCAAAGACGAGGATAATCATATCTTCACCGCTATAAGTTATCTCTTCAGCTGCCCAGTTGGTGTTACCGCTTGCCTTGAAGGTCTTCATCTTGGTAGCTTCTACAGGCACTGTTGTTTTGTAAATATTAAACTTCTGTGCCTGATTGCTCCAGTAAGCTGAACCTACAGCATACATCTCAGTCTCACCGGTTGCAGTAAGACTTGCATCACCTGCAAGACCGGAATCGTTCCAGTAATGGAGTGTGGGAACAAAGTCTTTAATATGCTCTACAACACCAACATAAACTGTCTTGGTTGTAGGAACAGGATCAACCACAACATCATCCTGAGCTGCATAAACAGAGAGCTTGTTTGTAGAAATCTCATACTTGAACTCGTATGTACCGCCTGTAGCCTTAAAGGTACAGTCAGAGCTTGAGTCCATTGTCCAACGATTTGCAGTATCTGTAAAGGTACCGCTGTTACCATGCCATTCATCAGCACCTGCATTATGTACCTTGAAGGTGTATGTACCCGCAGGAACTTCCTTAACAACTGCAAGGATATCATCGTTATCTGTCTTTACAAATGCATCTGTTGCTTCCCAGTTATTGAATGTACCTTTAAGGTAGTAACTTGATGCAGTGAGAGTTAAGGTGTTAGCGGTGTTGTAAGTAATCTTATATGTACCGTCACCGCCGTTAACGAATGTCATTGTTCTGTATGCACCTGAGCCATCAGATACACCCACAACTGCTGTTGCTCCGGCAGGTGCTGTCGGGTCAACTGTAACTGTTGTGCCGCTTACTTTAACGAAGCCCGAGTCAGTTGAAGAACCCATAATGAGGTCGCCGCCAAGGTCAGCTGTAAATGTTGTAACGGTATCGTTCATTGTAATAGTTGAACCATCAATAGATGCGTTACCATTAGAACCTGATGTAACATTAGCTGCAATTGTAGGTGTGACTGTACCGAAAGCATCCTTAGTAAGCTCTACAGTGTTCTTGTCGGGAAGTGATTTGTTAGAAGAGAAACGAATGTAAACAGCAGTAACATTGTTGCTTCTGTTAAGTGTGAAAGAACTGTTGACACCTAAGGCTGTCACAAATGCAATAAAGTCAGAATAGGTTTCGGTGTCAAGAACTACTGACTGAGTAGCCGAACCATCCCAGTAGTAAAGAGTAGCTGTTGCGGAATCATAGTAAATTTTTCCTGTACCGTTAGCATAAGAAGCTGATGCAGCAATACGGTAAGTTGTTTGTTTAGTTACCTGTAAAACTGTAGGAATAGTGTCGCCGCTTGGAAGCTTAACAGAATTATCAACGGGAGTAATCTCAAGTGCACTGAGGGGCTGATAAACAATACTGATTACCATACTTGCAAGAAGATCGTCCCAGTTTGTGTCAAGCTTAATCTCCTTGGAAACAGATATGCCGCCGGGCATAACCTGGGTTTTGTTTCTGGATTCATCACCCTGGATAACAATATTGGTGTTACCCTTGGTCATGGTTGCTACTGTGTCAATATTGGCATATGTAATACCGTTCATCCATGCAGGAGAAGCAGTAAGCTTAGCGTCTTCTGACTCTGTTTCTTTCAGCAAATCATATATTTCAGAGAAAGACTTGGTCAATGCACTGCCTGTATTGGCATAATAATAAGCGTATGTACGCATCCAGAGAGGACGGCGGGCATTATCTACAAGTGCGTTTTCAAGAGCTTCTTTGCTCTTATATTTTTTAGCTAAAGCCTGAGCTACAGAAGGTGTAATAAGGATAGTACGCTGAGTGTCAGCGTTATCTTCAATTGAAGCACCGCCAAGACCGCCAAGGTTTTTCTCAGTAATATCCCAAGCTATAACCTTCATAATCTCTTCAGGTAAGTCTGTAGCAGGAGTAACGTTATTACCCCACATAGCAAAGGATGTTGCAGTTATAACGTTATCGTTAAGGTCGTAGCCCTGCTCAACGTGATGAGGGTCCCAGCCAACGTTGATACAGTTCTGCTCGTCTTCTGAGAAAACCAGAGGCTGCACATAACCGAAAGAGTTTGTACGCTCAAGTCCTGCAAGGTTAATGAGAGCAAGCTCCATAAAACGGGCAATTGCAATATTGCACTCTTCAGTTGTCATACCCTGAGCATTATCAATACCCAGCTGACGTGCAATAGGACCGTTGACATACATCATAGGTGTAAGGTTGCCTGATTTTAAAGAGTTAAGGTAAGCTTCATCACCTAATGCTTCTACAAAAGCAATACACACAGGTAAGTACTCAGCAGAACAACCTGACATAATAGCATTGACTGCTACCTGATAAGCAGTAACGTTTCTTCCGTTTACAGTAGCTACAACGTCGTTATCTGAATATGGAGTATATCTCATGAATTTTTCTGCTTTAATCCATGTAGGAGGAACAATAGGCAAGCCGTCTGTCCAGCCGTGTTCGTTAAAATACTTCTGTACATTCTGATAAGTATCAACCAGAATATAGTCGTCGTATGAGCTGTTACCGCCTACAGGCGAAACAACTGCAAATTTGTTGCTTTCAGGCTCCAGACAGTCGCAATCATCTTCACGACAGTTGAGCTCATGGTATTGAATCTTATTTTCTATGTCTGCATCCGTGTATCTTGCGCTTACTGTCAGCGGAACCGACATAATGCTTACAGCAGTAATCAAACTAAGCATTAACGCAATAGCACGTCTTAAAACTTTTGACTTCATGATACCATCCTTTCTTATATTTAATGGTAAAGTTAAAATAGTTGATAAACACTATAAGGTTAATACTTAGTCAAGATAGAAAGAAGACAATCTTGCATATCCCAGTCCATCCATAAGGTTGTTCCACTTTGTGGTAGAGGGCAGATATGCTTCGTAAGAAACACAGTCACCGCCGGGCATAACCTGAAATTCACAAGTCTTATCGCCGCCTGTTACAACAAAGCCTGTTGTAACAACCTTTTGTCTCTTAAGTGTATCTGTGTTTGCGTTAATAGTCTGGGTTGTGTCAATAGTCTCAAAAGGAACAACACCCTGTAACCACTGAGGTACAAGTGTTGACGAAACCTTGTCAGCAGCTACGTTTTCTGTTGAAGCACCGCTCTTGATATCTGCATAATGCTCATCAAAAGTAGTGTTCATATGAATTTTTGAGCCTGTATTTGCCCAGTAGTGAGCATATGTACGCATCCAAAGAGGACGGCGTGCAGTATTAATCAAAGCTTCTTCAAGTGCATCTCTGGTAGCATAATCCTGTGCAATAGTTGTAGCGGCGTCCTTAGTAAGCCAGATTGTACGGGACTCAACAGGGTTTGTGTTACCAAGACCGTTCTGCTGTTTTTCAGTACAGTCCCAGGCTAAAAGCTGCATAGCTTTCTCGGGGTCATCTGTACCAACAGTTACGGGGTTACCCCATGTAAGGGTAGAACCGCAGGTAATAACACTGTCATTTAAATCAAAACCATTGTTAACGTGATATGGGTTCCAACCGATGTTAACAGCCGTCTGCTCGTCCTCTGCAAAACAGAAGGGCTGCATATAACCAAATGTACCCATTCGGTTTTCTTTAATCTTGTAGCCTGCAAGGTTGAGCATTGCAAGTGAAATAAATCTGCCTATAAGCTTGTTGGCCTCTTCGTTAATCATACCGTCTGAGTAAGAGATACCAAGCTGACGTGCAAGAGGACCGCTGATAAGAACATAAGGTGTCCAACCGTGGGTACTGTCAAGGGATTTGTAGAAGTTACCATTTGCAAAGCAACGTGTAATTGCCATACAGATGGGCATATACTCTGCAGGACAGCCTGCCATAATAGCATTAACTGCTACCTGATATGCTGTGATTGTTTTGTAAGCAGGTTTTACACCGATAATCTCACCATCTTTTTCGTTAACGATATCGGTAGCTGCCATATTTGTAAACTGTAAGTAATACTCAATCTTGTCCTGTGTAGGAGGAACAACAGGAAGACCGTCACTCATTTCACTTACTTCGTAAAATTCCTGAACACGCTGATATGAGCCTGTAAAGATTACATCGTCATATGCTGCACTGCCGGCAGCACCTGCGATTGCATCAATTTCTGCCTGTGTAATCTGAGTTGTAAGACCTGTTACAACCTGGTCATACAGAATGTCACGGGCTTTCTGCTGCTGAACTGCAGTTTCGTCATTAGCAAAAGCACCGGGGTATGCGGCAGTTCTAACAACGGGAACACCGCGGTTAAAACCTGTTGACTGAATCTGAGGAATAAAAGTCTCAGCACCTACTACAACTGCAGGAATACCGATATACTCAGCAGCAAGAGCGTTACCTGTTTCTTTAACTGTACAGATACCGCAACCGCAGTTACCGGAAATTACTGCGTCAACGCCGTAATCCTTAAGCTTCTGCTGAAACTCTAAAGATTTAGCACTGGGGCTGAGGGGGTTATATGTACCGCCCTTACCGATTTCTTCCATAAAGTAGATTCTGCAGCCATACTCTTCTATAAGCATATCTGCAAGAACCCTATGTGTAACAGAAGCAGAGAAGCTGCCGCCCACAAGTGCAATAGTTGCACCACGCAGAGCATCTTCGCCGTCAAGTCGTGCCGGCTGTGTAATATCTTCAATAGAAGAGCCAAGCGGCACAGGAGACACAATCTGATATGTGTTCAGAGTCGGTTCGGCGTTAGACGCTGCTGCTGTCTCAGCAAGGTCAACATTAGTAGCTGAAACTGATGCTATACCTACGGCAGATGTACCGACGATACACATCAAAGCAAGCAATAATGATAACGCACGCTTTAAAATGTTTGATTTCATAAAATCTCCCTTTCATAGTTTTTATGTTACTGAATAATTGTCCATTATTCAGAAAAATTACAGTTACTTGTTGGAATCCGCCTCAGGCTCAGGCAAGTTTTCAGGTGAATAGAATGTAAAATCACCAAAGAACGCATCTGCAAATATAGAACCTGCGGTGGTATCATTTATGAATTTAAGATTTCCCTTTTCATCAAAATCATAGGACACAGTGTACTTGGTTTCTTTGTCTGTTACCAGGCTGAAAGTAAGCTCATTGTCCTTGGCGGTGTATGCATAGTACATATATCTGTCAAGTGCCAGGTCAGTGCTTTCATAATGAATAACCATTATACCGCCGTTAATAAACTCAACGGTCTGCGTATAGGACAACTCGTACATATAATACTCAAGTGTTCTATCATTTGATTTCCACTTTCCCATAAGCTTATTGTCAGTATCAAAGGAATCATAGGACTCTTTTTCATATTTAGGAGCTTTTGCCTGAGCAAAAACATAATCTTCAGCAGGGATTTTCTGACCAGTTTGTTCGTTTGTATATTCGGGGTAAGTAATTATTAGCTTGGTATTACCTAAAAATTTCAATCCGGTTATTTTGTACTCCAAATCTTCAGTGCCGAGATTGATAAGTGCTTTACCGTCTTTTTCAGATAATTTATACTCACCCTCTTCTACACCGCCGTTGTAGTAAGTTTTGTACTTACCATCGCCAAAATCTCCGGGTTTAGTAAACGTATAGTAAACCCTTTGCGAATCTTCAATTTCGTCATCAGTAGCCTGAGAAATTTCAGGATTAACAACAAGCTCCCAATCTCCGTCTATACTTTTCGGAGCAAAAATCAAAACCAACAGAACTGAAACAACAATCACCGCAATCGCAATTATGTTGAATAATCTGAACCTTTTCTTTTTTCGGTATGCACTGTAGTAAGCAGAATCCTTCTCTTTTTTTACTACCGGCACAACATAATCCACATTTTTTTCTTTCATTATTACCTCTCAAACTTTCGCACAAAATATACACTTACTCATTTTTATTAGATTTAAACATAAAAATTTGATATAATTGTGTTAATTTATCATTTTTCTATCATAATTTATGATATAATATAATCAATAATAATGTTACGGAGGCGATAAAATGAGCAATATCACTGAAGTTCTCTTGGTAGAAGATGACGAGAAGCTCCGCAATACCATGCTGGATTACCTGCAAATGAACAATTTTAAGGTAACTGCTTGTCCTGACGGAACCTCTGCACTTGACTGCTTTAAAAACAAATCTCCCTTTGATATAGTTCTTCTGGACGGAATGCTACCTGATATTGACGGTTTTGACGTTTTAAAGAAAATTCGTGAAACTTCAGACATTCCTGTAATAATTTTATCTGCAAGAGAAAGTGAAAGAGACCAACTCAGCGGTTTTCGTCTTGGGGCTGACAACTACATAACAAAACCATTTATGCTCAGTGTTCTAAAAGAACATATGTCGGCACTTTTGGCTCGCTACAAGCATTCTGATAAAGATAAAATCTGCCTTTCAAGAGGTGCTGTAAGCCTTAATGTCGTAGAACGTAAGGTATATCTGGACGGAGACTTAATAAACACCACCCCGCGCGAATACGACCTGCTTCTCTTTTTTATGGAAAATGAAAGAATCGTTATGAGCCGTAACACAATTCTTGATCGGGTATGGGGAAACAGCTATTTTGGCGATTTACGTACGGTTGACACAATTATAAAACAATTGAGAAAAAAGCTTGGCAGATACAGCGACTACATTGTATCTATCTATGGAATAGGCTACAAATTCGAGGTTAATGATGAAAAATAAACTTACCGTTAAACTGATATTAATAATAGTTTTGTCTGTTGCACTGATAGCAGGTATTATGGCTCCTGTTTATTCTTATCTGCAGCCTAAGATATACATAAACCAGGAAGCTCATTATGTGAAAGAGTTTTCAGAAAATCTAAAAGCCGTTGAGCCTTTTGACGGCGAAACAATCAAAAGCTTTTTCGACGATTCGGGAGTATCTTATCGAGTATATGTATTTGACAAAAGCTTCAACCCGATTTTTACCTCTTTTGAAATGGGAAACAATAAAAAGTTTTTACATAAACTGTTCGGAGATAAAATGGACCGCTTCCGCGAAAATTCCGCACCACAGTTTTCAAAATTAGATGACGAATCTGCCATATGGCTTTACACTCGTCATAACGTTGACGGTAAAACATATTACATCAATATCAAAAACAATCTCAGCGGAGTCGGAGAAGTATTTGCCTTTTCCAACCATATTCTTAGCTACGTAGTTATTGGCTACATCATAATCTGCTCCGTCATACTGATTCTTGCTATTTCACCATCAATAAAAGCCCTGAGAAAGGTTACAAACGTAGCAAAGAACATCTCTGAAAACAACCTGTCTGTCCGTTATCAGGGCAAAATCTATAAAAATGAAATTGGTGACCTCGCTACAAGTATTAATAAAATGGCTGACACCATTCAACAAAACATCGACCATCTTGAAAACTACAATTTCGTACTGCGTGAAGATAACCGATATATGAAGGAATACGAACAATCCCGCCGTATTCTGCTTCGAAATATTACTCACGATTTAAAAACACCCCTTGCAGTTATTTCCAGTCAGGTCGAGATGATAAGCACATGTAAAGAACAGGAAAAGAAAGATTATTATTACGAGTCGGCAATGGAAGAAATAAACAAAATGAGCAATATGATAAGCGAAGTTCTGCAGATGACCATAGATGAGCGACATATAGCCTCCAAAAAATCAAAGTTACTTAATGCAAGCAATGTTATTAATGAACTTTGCGACAATAACAGTGCCTATATAAAAACTTGTAACCTTAACCTTGTTAAAGATATTACACCAAATCTTAAAATTAATACTATAAGAGAATACATGGAATTTGTATTCAGAAACTATCTTTCAAATGCTGTTCAGAATGCTGAGAAAAAATCAACAATTATTGTGTCACTGAAAAAAAGTGATAGCACAATACGTTTATCAATCGAAAACTCCGGCAAGCATATACCTGAGGATATGAAAGATAAAATCTGGACGGAAACCTTTACTACCTCTCCCAATGGCAAATCAAGCAGCGGTCTGGGGCTTTATATCGTCAAAGAAATAGCCCTGATTGAACACACCCAATGCGGATTTGAAAACACAGAAAACGGGGTATGCTTTTGGTTTGATTTTACAGACTACGATAGTAAAGACGAAGATAAGATGTCATAAATTTTATCATCAGATATTTAAAGTTCTGTATTCACAATTAAAGAACAAAGCACAGGATATCTTTTATCTTGATATCCTGTGCTTTTTTACTCAGATTCCCGATTTATCTGTTACACCTACCACTAATTTTTTGGTATTATTTTTCTGATAAAATTTCCTGTTGTCTGTACCATTTATTCGTGGTACAATACTTGCGGTGATTTTATGATATTTGGTACTACGATATCTTCTGTGGCACTTCTTCTTATGTATGCGGTGCCGGGATTTCTGCTGATGAAGACCGGACTTGTGCAGAAAGAGCATATTCCCTCCTTTGCAAAGTTTCTTCTTTTTGTGTGTCAGCCCTGTCTGACCTTCTACTCTTTTGATAAGGCAGACTTTTCTCCCGACCTGCTCCTTAATCTTCTTATATTCTTTGCTATAGCTCTTATAGGACAATTTGGATTTCTGATGCTTTTCTTCTGCATATTCAGAAAGAAAAGTGAACAAAACGAGAATTTCAGAATCTATAACATAGCGGCGGTGCTTGGCAATTGCGGATTCTTCGGAATTCCTGTAGTAGAAAGGCTTTTTCCCGAAAGGCAGGACGCGGCGGTATATTGCCTTGTGTTTACCCTTGCTTTTAATCTGCTTTGTTGGACCATGGTGCTGTACATCATTACAAGAGATAAAAAGTATATTAAAGCTAAAAGGCTCATCTTTAACCCATCCACCATATCATTTGCAGCTGCCTTTGTGCTTTTTGTGCTAAGCATTAAACTCCCCTCTCTGTTATCTGAGGCAGTATCCTTAGGCGGTAAGATGTCCACCCCTTTATGTATGACTATATTGGGAATGCGACTTGCCACAGCAAATTTCAAAGAAGTTTTCGGCAAAGGCACACAGTATCTTGTGATACTCTTAAAGCAGGTGCTGATGCCTGCAGGAATTCTTCTGCTTGTGTATTTTCTGCCAATTGATATGTTTATGAAACAACTTGCTTTTATCCTGTTCTGTTGCCCAGTGGCAAGCAATGTGCTTAACTTTGCAGAGCTTGCAGGCAAAGGGCAGAAACCTGCAGGAAGCTGTGTACTCTTAGGTACAATCCTCAGTATTGTAACAATGCCTCTGATGATGCTTATATTAAATTTTGTCTGAGATTTTTAAATTATTATTAACATATAAAAATGCAACAACGGCAAGTTAAGCTTTGCTGTTGTTGCATTTTCTTTTTTAAACATATTGTTAATTAAAATATATTATTTCTGAAGCTTTTCCAGGTCGTTCTTGCGGATTTCAACACGTCTTACTTTGCCTGAAATTGTCTTGGGAAGCTCATCCACAAACTCAACAATTCTGGGATATTTGTAAGGAGCGGTGTGTGTCTTTACATATTCCTGGATTTCTTTCTTAAGTTCATCTGAGCCCTGCTGTCCTTTTACAAGAACAATAGTAGCCTTAACAATCTGTCCGCGTACTTCATCAGGAACAGGTGTGATTGCACACTCAAGAACATAAGGAAGCTCCATGATTACACTTTCAATTTCGAAGGGTCCGATACGATAGCCTGATGACTTGATAACATCATCAATACGGCCAACATACCAGAGGTAGCCGTCTTCGTCCATTGTAGCCTGATCGCCTGTATGATAGTAACCGTCGTGCCATACGTCGTTGGTTTTTTCTTCGTCAAGATAGTAACCGATAAAGAGACCGCAAGGAACATTATCCTTTGTGCGGATACAGATTTCGCCTGTATCACCGGTTTTGCACTCGTTGCCGTCAGGGTCAAGAACCACAACATCATAAAGAGGACTGGGCTTACCCATAGAACCGATTCTGGGTGTTGAGCCTACAAAATTTGCAATAGACAGGGTTGTTTCTGTCTGACCGAAACCCTCCATAATGGTAAGACCTGTTGCCTTCTTGAACTGGTTGAACACCTCAGGATTCAGAGCCTCGCCTGCGGTGGTAGCATACTCGATAGAAGAAAGGTCATATTTTGAAAGATCTTCTTTGATAAAGAAACGGTACATTGTAGGCGGTGCACAGAATGTGGTAATACCGTATTTAGCAAACATAGGCAGAATATCCTCTGAATGGAATCTGTCAAAATCGTAGGTAAATACACCTGCTTCACAGAGCCACTGTCCGTAAAGCTTGCCCCAGAGAGCCTTACCCCAGCCTGTGTCGGAAATTGTAAAATGCAGGCCATTGGGATTTACATTGTGCCAATGCTTAGCTGTGGGATAGTGTCCCAAAGCATATTTGTAAGAATGGGTTGCAATGCGGGGGTAACCTGTTGTACCTGAGGTAAAGAGCATAAGCATTGGGTCATTACCGCAGGGAGAATTTTCGTTACGGAAATAGTGAGTACTGAAACGCTCTATCTCTGTATTAAAATCGTTCCATCCGTCTTTTACGCCACCCACTAAAATTTTAAGCATACCCGGGAATTCGGCTGCTGCCTTCTCTGCTTCGTCAGATACCTCGCCGTCAGCAGTACATACAATTGCCTTTACCTTTGCAGCCTTGTATCTGTAGGTAAAGTCATGCTCAACAAGCTGATTTGTAGCAGGAATTGCAATAGCACCAATCTTATGAAGTGCAAGCATACAGAACCAGAACTGGTAGTGACGCTTGAGAACAAGCATTACTGTGTCGCCCTTTTTGATACCAAGGGACTCAAAGTAGTTAGCGGTTTTTGCAGAGTACTTCTTCATATCGCTGAATGTGAATCTGCGGTCAGTCTTGTCATTTGCAACCCACATCATAGCAAGCTTGTCAGGGTCCTTCTGCGCAATTGCATCAACACAGTCAAAAGCAAAATTGAACTTATCGTCGTTTTTAAACTTGATTCCGCTGAATACGCCCTGATCGTCATAGAATGACTCTACAAAATTATCGGCAACTGTTGCTGCGGATACTTCTTTTGATACAGACTTCTTCTGAACAAAAGGAACTTCAGGATATTCCTCGCTTACGCTGCCTTCCTGAGGATTAAGAACAACTGCGTGAAATTCGCAACCGCCCTCACTTACAGCAATCATACCGTGGGGAATTGTACTGTTATAGAAAATAGAGTCGCCCTCATTAAGAACGTCTACGTGATTGCCAATCTGAACCTTGAGCGAACCTTTTACGATTACGTCAAACTCCTGTCCTTTGTGAGAGCTGAGCTTGATAGGAGAATTCTGCTCCTCAGCCAGAAACGGAAATTTAACAAGAAAAGGCTCAGCAAGCTTATCCTTGAACTTGGGTGCCAGGTTGTTGTACTCAACACCATGCTTTTTGAGAATCTTAAGACCCTCGCCTTTTCTTGTAATTGTAAAAGAGCTGAGTGTTGAGCTTGTGCCTTCAAGCAAATCTACAACTTCAACACCGCATGCTTTTGCACACTTGTAAATAAAGGTAAAACTGAAGTCAGTTTCGCCTTCTTCCAAAATCTTGTAATCCTCTACCGATACACCTGTAAGCTTACTGAGCTCTTCCTGTGTGTATCCTTTTGCTTCGCGCAGGTCTCTGATTCTGCCTGCGACCTCTTTCAAACTGTAATCCATTTTGCTGTCTCCTTTCGAATATGACTATTTGTAATGGTTACTAATTTGAATAAAACAAAAAACCCGTCCCAAAAGAAAACTTTTGAGACGAGTTATTAAACCCGCGGTACCACTCAAATTACGGAAAATTCATTCCGTCACTTACCGAGCTCTAACAAGCCCTTTGCTTTTACGCAGCAATACGGAAGGAGTCTACTCAACAAAAAGCCTTTCGGTCCTCCGACTCAGAAGTGATGGGTCATTGGAAGGATTCACCGTTGCCTCGCACCACCCGACAACTCTCTGTAAAGCTTAACATTCCGACCGTCTTCGTCATAGTCGTTATTTGTGATATTCAAATTTGTAAATATTTTAGTACATTATTTTCCAAATGTCAAGGCTTTTTTTAATTTTTCAGATATACATCTGTTTCTATATTATATGCACGAGGTAAGCTGATTACATCCTGAAGTTTAAGATATTATTGATTTCAGAGAGCAAAAGTTTAAGCTATAAACTATAAAAAACACACCGCAAGTGTCGCTTGAAGCAATTGGCGGTTCATATGCAAAGACAACACCTTTTAAGCACAAGTGTTATCTGACCTGCAAAACTGCAATAAGATTATAAAAAAACTGACACCGCTTTTTTCAAAACAGTGTCAGTTAATTACTTAAAATATTGTGTTAGTCGTTATCAGAAAACTGAGAGTTATAAAGTTTTGCGTAAAGGCCGTCTTTAGCCATAAGTTCTTCGTGATTACCTACCTCTAAGATATCGCCGTCCTGCATATAAAGGATATTCTCGGCATCCTTAATGGTTGAAAGTCTGTGAGCGATTACAAAAGAAGTCTTGCCCTTCATCATCTCGGTCATAGCCTCCTGAATCATAACCTCTGTACGGGTATCAACTGAGGATGTAGCCTCGTCAAGGATAAGAATAGGAGGATTGTTAAGCATAGCTCTTGCAATTGTTAAGAGCTGTCGCTGTCCCTGAGCAATGTTAGAAGCACCCTCCTGAAGCACAAAGTTGTAGCCTCCCGGAAGTGTGCGGATAAAGGCATCTGCCCTTGCTTTCTTAGCAGCTTCCATAACCTCTTCGTCAGTAGCCGAAAGCTTACCGTAACGGATGTTCTCCATGATTGTGCCGTTATAAAGCCATGTATCCTGTAAAACCATACCGAAGATTTCGCGAAGCCTCTTTCTCTCCATATCGCGGATATCAACACCGTCAATCTTAATACCGCCGCTTCTTACGTCGTAAAAACGCATAATGAGGTTTATGAGTGTTGTCTTACCTGCACCTGTGGGGCCAACGATAGCAGTCTTTTCACCTGCACCTATCTTAATATCAAGGTCGTGGATAAGAGTCTGGTGAGGTAAATAGCCGAAGCGGATGTGGTCAAACGTAACCTGACCTTTAAGCTCTTTGGGGAACTGGGGATTTTCTGTATCGGGAACTTCCTCTTCCTCATCCAGGAACTCAAAAATCCTTGCAGCTGCAGAGCCTGTGGACTGTATAATGTTTGTAATCTGCATTACCTGTGTAAGAGGCTGAGAGAACTGGCGAAGATAAAGAGTAAAGGACTGAATCATACCGATTGAAAGCCCGCCCAAAATCGCAATAATTGCACCCACAACACAAACAAGTGCATAACCAAGGTTTGTTGTGTTCTGCATAATGGGCATTAATGTGCCTGAAAGGAACTGACCCTCTTTTGAAGCCTCATAAAGGTCTTCGTTGGTAGTCTCAAATTCGTCTATAACTGTATCTTCTCTGCCAAAAACAGTCACAACATTGTGGCCTGAGTAATACTCCTCAACAAAGCCGTTTAATTCGCCTGTTTTCTTCTGCTGAGCATCAAACTTAGCCTTACTTTTTTTGGCAATTTTGGAAGCTACCAGAAGTGCCACGGGAATAGCCGCAAGTCCTACAAAGGTAAGCACACCGCTGATGTTAAGCATAATAATGAGGATAATTACAATTGTGAAGAATGCATTTAAAATCTGATAAATGCTCTGCTGTAATGAGCTTGAAACAGTGTCAACATCATTTGTAATACGGCTTAAAATGTCGCCGTAGGAGTTTGTATCGTAGTAATTCAAAGGAAGCTTTGAAAGCTTATAGTCGACCTTTTTTCTCAGGTCGTAAATTGTATTCTCAGTAACACTTACGATAAGGCTTGTACCAATGTAAGAGAACACAGAGTTAAGTCCGTAAGCACCGCCCATAAGAGCCAGGAACATCAGAAAGTCTGCACCTGCCTGAGCTGCCCTGCCGTTTTCCAGAACAAGGGCTAAGAAGTTTGTAGCATTACCCATAAAGAGAGGTGCAAGTGCATAGGCAATATTTGCCAGCATAATAAGAATAACTGCCAATATAAGCTTGCCCCTGTAAGGCTTCATATAGGAGAACAGTCTTTTGTATGTTCCCTTCTGAGTGGAGGTTTTCTTCTTCTTAATCATCACTTTTCCTCCTTACTCATCTGAGAATCTACAATTTCTTTGTAAACATCGCAGGTCTCAAGAAGCTCCTTATGAGTTCCCATACCTGCAACCTGACCGTTTTCAATAACAATAATTCTGTCAGCATCGATAATTGTGCTGATTCTCTGTGCAACAATAACAACCGTTGCATCCTCTGTTTCTTTTGAAAGTGCCTGACGAAGGGACTTGTCGGTCTTAAAGTCAAGAGCAGAGAAGCTGTCGTCAAATACGTAAATCTCAGGCTTTCTTACAATAGCACGGGCAATTGCAAGACGCTGACGCTGTCCGCCTGAGCAGTTTGTACCGCCCTGAGAGATTGGTGCATTAAAGCCGCCGTCCTTCTTCATAACAAAGTCATAGGACTGGGCAATCTTAACTGCCTCTTCTATTCTGTCCTCGTCAGCATTTCTGTCACCGAACTGAATGTTGGAGTCAATAGTACCTGCAAAAAGCACAGCCTTCTGAGGAACAAAACCGATTTTGTTTCTTAAGACTTCCATATCGTAGTCCCTTACATCAACATCGTCAACCAATACCTGACCCTCGGTTACATCATAAAGACGTGGGATAAGGTTAACAACTGTTGATTTACCCATACCCGTACCGCCTATAATTGCAGTAGTTTCACCGGGCTTAGCCTCAAAGGAAAGGCCCTTAATTGCAGGCACATCTGCACCGGGGTAAGTAAATGAAACGTTCTTGAATGTAAGGTAACCACGTTTTTGGGTGTTATCCTTGGTATTCTCTTTATTCTTGATAGAAGGCTCTGTATCGAGAACCTCTTTTGCGCGTGCAGCTGCAGTTGATGCACGGGGAAGCATAACAAAAACCATGGTAAGCATAATTACAGCCATCATAATCTGCATAATGTACTGAATAATAGCCATAACCTCGCCGATTGTATAATCAATTCCCTTGTTAAGGCTCTGGTTAGCAGCCATAAGCATTACCAAAGCTGCAGTAAGAGGAAGAATGATAAAAAGCACAGGCATAACAAGGTTTGTTGTACGCTGAAGCTTTTTGTTTGTTTTCTGGTAATCACGATTGATTGCCTCAAACTTCTGTGACTCAAAGTCCACTGTACCGAATGCACGGATTACACGCACACCTGTAAGCTTTTCACGCATAACAAGATTAATACGGTCCATTTTTACCTGAATTTTTGTAGAAAGCGGCACCGCAATCTTAGCAATTGCAACAAGCACAATTGCCATAAGAGGAATTGAAATAACAAGAACACCTGAAAGCTGCGGAGAGCTTGAAATCGCAAGCACAACACCGCAGACACACATAATAGGTGCCTGAACAGCAATCCTGAGGCACTGGTTAAGGAAAACCTGCACCTGAGAAATATCATTGTTTGTTCTTGTAATAAGAGAAGAAGCAGAGAATCTGTCGATTTCTGTCTGAGAGAAATACTGAACCTTCTCAAAAATCTTACTTCTTAAATTTCTGCCCACACCCATAGAAACCGTTGCAGAAAGGCGGCTTGTAGCAACGCCGCATAAAAGTCCGAAAATTACAAGGGCAATCATAAATCCGCCAACTCTCAGCACCATTGCCATATCCTCGTTTGGAATAGCAACATCAATAAGACGCATCAGAAGTGACGGTAAGCCCAATGCGGAAAGAGTTGTGCCCAGAACGGTAAGAACAATAAGCAAAAGCTCTTTCTTATATCGGCCGAGCTCTTTAAATACACACTTCATTTAAAAATCACCTTTAAATCATTCTTTTTCAAATACGGACAACAAAAGTCTGATACCGTACACCATAAGTTCAATGCCAACCATAAAACCGATTGCAAAAGCAGCATACAAGAGATGAGTTGCAGCATAAAGACCTGTTAAAACAAGTAAAATGCTCATAACAAGAGTGAACACCCACATCTTGCGCTCTGTAAGTTTTTTCTGTGCAATTGCACCAAAAATACCGGCAACACCTGAATATACAAGCCAAAGCACAAACATAAGCAGGATTGTGATATCAAGAATACCGCGAACCTGAGGGAAGAACAATGCAAGCAAAGATAACACTGCTGCAATAATACCGAAAACAAGACCCACAACACCTGAAGCTACAAGCTTTGTGTTTGATTTTTCAGCCTTTTTACGGTTTGCTGCATACTCAAAAATACTGCACACACCAAGCATACCCAACAGGATTGCAACTATCCAACCACTGCTTAAAAAAGTTGCACCGGGAAAAAACATACAGTAGATTGAACCGAAAATTGCAAAAATGCCTAAAATACAGTTGAACACTTTCATAATGACACTCCTTATATTTTTATTTTATATTAACATAAAATACATAATATGTAAACATTTGCGTAAAAAAGATAAGATTTTAAGTGCAATTTTCAGATAAAGCGTTTTTTTGCCGTATTATGTATTCAAATAAACTTATATATTGCATCACATCTGTAAAACCAAATGGGTAAAAGGTATATTAAAACTAAAAGAGTACAGAAAATGAAAAGAGAGGATGGCTCGCTGAAAACAGCAAGTCATCCCCTTTTATTATGTTATTAATTAAACTGAAACTAAACCATATATCAGTTCCAATGAGGAGGCTCATCCTCAGGAGGCATTTCTCCGCCAGGATGCATCATTGCACCGGGACCGCCCATAAATCCGCTGTCGCTTTCTGCTATCAGTTCATCTGCAATGTAAAGAGCATAGGTTTCATCTGACGATAAATCAGGACTACTGTAAAGAACCATAGAACAATCATTTACAAGCTCAATGTCAGCAATTTCCTCACCTGAAGAATTCTTTGCCGTAAGAGTTTCTCCGCCTTGTTTCTCAATAAAATTGAAGGTTACATTGGTCTGACCGCCGTCCTCGATTCTGTCAAGCATACTTCCGCTTGCAACAACAGTACCGCCGTTTATATGGATACCCATATCAGAGTCAATACCTGCATCTGCACTGAAAGAACAAGCCTCAGCTTTAACATTTCCGCCATTAATAACAAGCCAGCCGTTGGAATCTATACCATCGCCCTCACCTGTTTCGCCGTTTACAACAATATTAACTGTACCGCCGTTTATGGTGGTAACGGAAACATAGTCCTCATTGGTGTTGATACCGTCATTGCCTGAGTTGATATTGATAATACCGCCGTTGACAGTAAGATGAAGTTCACTATCAAGGCCCTCGTTATCAGCATTGATATTAAGTACACCTGTACCCTCTTCACCGCCGTTTATGTTCATTGACATTTTTGAATAGAAAGCTCCGTCATATTTATGAAGCTTGCTTGCATCCTCAACCTCTGTACCGCTTTCATCAAGCACAACACTCTCAGGCTTGTAAATCTTGGCAACATAAGAGCCATTTACGGTATTTACAGAGCCGTCAGCAATTATAACATTGGCACCTGCCTCTGATGTGTCAACATCATTGGTTGCATTTTCTTCGTCAGCATCCGAACACTCATAAACACTATAAAAAATCACTCCGGGTGCAACGTCACAGGTAATGTCAACACCGTCCAGAATAAGGGTTACAACTGCTTCGGGATTTTTCTCGGCATCCTCGCCTAAATCAACGGCAACCTGCCCCTTTGACAGTTTACCGCTGAGTCTGTATTCACCGGGCTGTGTTATGTGAACAACAGTGTGGTCCTCAGCCTCAGCTTTGCTATGAGCCTCAGACTCATCACCCTCGCCATAAGTAAAGTCCTTGCCTTCTTCATAATAAACAATGTCCTTCGCTATGTATACTTCACTGCTTGTATCAGAATCTGCAACCATACCCTCAACTAAAATCTCATTGTCGCCAAGACTTATGTCCACAATACCGTCATCAACAACTGTAGCTTGCGTAGTCTCAGGCACAGAGGTTGTTACAGGAGCTGCCTCAGGTTCAGCTTGCTCGGCTGTACACGCTGTGAACACAATCAAAACACTAAATAAAACAGCAAAAATTGTTAACCTTTTCATAATATCACCCTTTCTGGAAAAATTATAGCACAACCGTATTTTTTTTAAAGCAACTTTACCTAAAATTCATCTACATTTCACATTCCAAACAAATTTTAAACCATGCCGTAAAAATAAAAAACACAGCACCTTTCGGTACTGTGTTTTCCTGGCGCGCTGCGGGGGACTCGAACCCTCGACCTACTGGTTCGTAGCCAGTTACTCTATCCAACTGAGCTAGCAGCGCATAAGCGGTTTTTAACGACCGCTAATTATATTAACACATAACTTTTAAAAAAGCAAGTGTAAATATGCCGAAATCTTAAAAATAATTACTCAAAAAATGAGAAAAATGCACGATAAGCCATGTAAATGTCAATTTTTGAGATAACCTCAAAGGGTGCATGCATAGAAAGCACAGGCACACCAAGGTCTACTGTGTCAACGTTCATATTTGCAATATACTTTGCAATAGTACCGCCGCCGCCAAGGTCAACTCTGCCTAACTCGCCTACCTGCCAGATAATGCCGTTTTTCTCAAGCATTGTTCTCACTTCGCCCATATACTCGGCAGAAGCATCGCTTGTACCGCCCTTACCGCCGTGACCTGTATACTTGGAAATTACAACGCCCTTATTGAGGTAGCTGGAGTTTCTGCCCTCAAAAGCACTGGCGTATGTGGGGTCGTAAGCCGCATTAACATCTGCAGAAAGGCACTTGCTCTTAGAAATTGCGTGATAACCCTCTACGCCCTCAGCCTTTGCAAGGTCATAAATAAAATATCTGAGGAAGTCACTCTGCATACCTGTGTTGCCGTCAGAACCTGTTTCCTCTTTGTCACAAAGAACTGTAATAGCAGTATACTCAGGCATTTCTGTGTCAATAGCTGCCATAATAGCAGGATATGCACAGCATTTATCATCGTGACCATAACCGCCAAGCAAGCTTCTGTCAAAACCTACATCTCTTGTCTTATAAGTAGGAACTAAGCAAAGCTCGGCAGATAGGAAGTCGTCCTCAGTAATGCCGTACTTCTGGTTTAAAATATTCATAACGTTAAGCTTAACAAGCTCAGCTTCATCCTCGTCGCTATAGGGGCGTGAACCAACAAGAACGTTTAAGTCCTCGCCGTCAAAAGCCTTGTTAAGGGGTTTTGTTACCTGCTCATAAGCAAGGTGAGGTAAAAGGTCAGAAATACAGAGCACAGGCTCGTTTTCATCTTCACCAAAGTTAACCTTTACATTTGTGCCGTCAATAAGAGACACCACACCGTGAAGTGCCAAGGGCATTGCAAGCCACTGGTACTTTCTGATGCCTCCGTAGTAATGAGTCTTGAAAAGTGCAAGCTCGTTTGCTTCGTAAAGAGGATTGGGCTTTAAGTCAATTCTGGGTGAGTCGATGTGAGCAATTGCAAGTCTTGTACCCTCGCTCACGCCCTTTTTGCCCATAACAGCCGCAATTAAAGCCTTGCCGCGGTTGTTCATATACACCTTATCGCCGGCAACATACTTTTTACCGCACTCATACTCTGTAAAACCGTTTTTCTCTAAAAGTGCAATGGAATATTCTACTGCATCACGCTCGGTTTTGGAATTATCAAGGAATACCTTGTAATCCTCACACCAGGCATCAGCCTTTGCGATTTCCTCCTGAGAAAGCTTTTTTATGCCGCTTTTTGTGCTTAAAAGCAGTTTTTCTTTTAACTCTTTTGTTTTGGATGTTTCTTTATCACACATTAGTTTTTACCTCCGTAGTTTTAATGTTATTACATACAATTATATATTAGCACAGTACTTTTACTTTTTCAATAATGATTATTGTCAAAATAAAGCTCGTTATACTTGGGAACGGCACTCTGGATTTTTGCCACATAGTTTGAGGTTTCGCCATAAGGAATATAGGAAAGTGTTACACCATCATTAGTATATGTTTCGTTCTGGAGCCAGCCTTCAACCGCTCCAATACCTGCGTTATATGCGGCACAAGCAGTATATATATTGCCAAAATGGTCGTACAACCAGCTCAGACAAAATGCACCGTAGTCAATGTTTATATAAGGATCATAAAGTTCGTCGTCGCTGTGCTTCTCGCCGCGTTTATCGCAAAGCCACTGAAAGGTTTCGGGCATAAGCTGCATAAGTCCACGGGCTCCGACGGATGATGTTGCATCCTCCTGAAATTTACTTTCAGCATAAATTACTGAGGCAATAAGCTCAGGCTCCAGACCGTACTTTTCGCCTGCATCAATAATCTCCTGCTCGTACTTTAAAGGATAAAGCTTATACTCAATACCAAGTCGGATTTTTGAAAACATATCACCGTAAATAAACACTGCCACGCAAACAACAACTATAAGCACAACCACCGCAAAACCTACACAGCCTGACTTTTTCTTTTTTCTTCTTCTACTCATCAAAAAGCTCCTTACACACATCTTCAGCTTTTTTCTGAAGCTCTTCTGCGGTGCTGTTATTTACTATTATGTATCGGGATTTTTCTGTATAATACTCATCACTATGCTGAGCGTTAAGCCTGAGCATAGCTTCGTCAAAAGACAAATTATCTCTCTGCATAATCCGCTCGGCTCTCAGATTCTTATCGGCAATTACTGAAATTATCACCGTGCAAAGACTATCAAGACCGCTTTCAAACAAGGTAGGTGCATCAAAGACCACAGCTTTTCCGCCTTTTGACTTAACCTCTTCAAAGGCTTTTTTTGAAAGCTCTGCAATTACAGGGTGGGTACATTTGTTTAAAAGCTCTGTGCTTTCTTTAGTAGCAAAAGCGGCTTTGGCAAGAGCTTTTCTTACAACATCGCCCTTTTCATCAAAAATGTCACTGCCGAAAGCTGACCTGAGGTTTTCCTTACATTTTTCTGTTGTTAAAGCAATATGAGCCAGAGAGTCAGCGTCTATCACATCTGCACCGTACTTTTCAAAAGTCTGTGAAACAGTGCTTTTGCCTGCTCCCGACTGACCTGTAAGTCCGATTATTTTAAACTCTGAATTATTCATCAAGGTTAATCACCTCAAAACCTGCGGCACGGATAAGTCGGTTTAAAACCGCCATACCTATACCCTCTGCCTCAGGACAACGCACGTAGGCTGTCTTTACATTTTCGCAGGCATCAATAAGCCTTAAATCTGCAAAAAGGTTATGAGCCTGAGCTTCTAAATCCTCTTTACTGCCCATAAGAATAGCAGGAATTTTAACAAAATCTTCGTCCTCTTTGTAACAAAGGGCAACGGTTTCATCAATATTTTGCTTATTTATAAAATCATAGAAGGCTTTGTCACTGCTTTTGACAAGGATTACCTTCGCTTTTGGGGAGTAGTGCTTGTATTTCATACCGGGGCTTAAGGCGGTTTCACCCTCTTTAAGCTTGTTTAAAACTGCGTCGCAAACCTCAACATTGCTATAAACACTGCGTAAATCCTCTGCAGTTATTCCGCCGGGACGAAGCACAGTAATAACATCATCCTTAACGCTTACAACGGTGCTCTCAAGCCCTACCTGGCACTCTCCGCCGTCAATAATTGCAGGGATTTTACCATTCATATCAGAAAAAACGTGATTAGCCGTTGTAGGACTGGGAGACCCGGAAATATTAGCCGAAGGAGCCGCCAAGGGGCAACCTGATGCCCTGATAAGCTTTCTTGCATTAACATCTGAGGGAAGTCTTACAGCAACGGTATCAAGTCCGCCTGTTGTAATTTCAGGTACATTATCGGACTTTGGCATAATTATGGTAAGGGGACCCGGCCAGAATTTTTCTGCCAGAAGTTTTGCAACCGCAGGTACCTCGTTTACAAGTCCGAATTTTTCTATATCTTCAAAATCTGAAATATGTACAATAAGAGGATTGTCAGAGGGTCTTCCTTTTGCCTCAAAAATCTTTGCTACGGCTTTTTCGTCAAGAGCATTTGCCGCCAGACCGTAAACTGTTTCTGTAGGCATACCAACAACACCGCCTGTCTTTATAAAAGAAGCGGCAAGGTTTATATCCTCTTCACTTGTACTAAGTAAAAGTGTGTTCATATTATGAATTTTCCGTACTTTCTTTAAGTTTTTCTGCTCTGTCAGCGGCAACTAAGGGATCTATAAGCTGGTCGATATTGCCGCCTAAAATTTCGCTGAGTTTATATATTGTAAGACCTATTCTGTGGTCGGTAACTCTGTTTTCGTGGTAGTTATAAGTGCGGATTCGCTCGCTTCTGTCGCCTGTACCTACCTGGCTTTTTCTTTCTGCTGCAATTGAACCTGCCTGCTCATCCTGCTTCTCCTGAAGAAGTCGGCTTTTTAAAACCTTAAGGGCTTTATCCTTGTTCTTATACTGGCTTCGCTCGTCCTGACATTCTACCACAGTACCTGTGGGGATATGGGTGATGCGGATTGCACTTGATGTCTTGTTGATGTGCTGACCGCCTGCACCTGATGAGCGGAAAGTGTCAATCTTAAGGTCATTGGGATTAATCTCCAGTTCAACGTCATCAGCCTCGGGAAGCACCGCCACAGTTACCGTAGAGGTGTGAATTCTTCCGCCTGATTCCGTTTCGGGAACTCGCTGAACACGGTGAACACCACGCTCATATTTAAGGCGGGAGAAAGCACCCAAACCCTCTATCATAAAGGAAATTTCCTTGTATCCCCCAAGCTCGGTGGCATTTTCATAAATAATGCTGTGGGTATATCCCATACTTTCACCGTACATTGAATACATTCTGTAAAGCACACCTGCAAAAAGTGCAGCCTCTTCGCCGCCTGCACCTGCACGTATTTCCATAATAACGTTTTTGTCGTCGTTAGGGTCTTTGGGAAGAAGCAACACTTTAAGCTCTGCCTCTAAATTTTCGGCGTCAGCCTTTGCCTCGTCAAGCTCCATTTGTGCAAGGCCTTTAAGCTCTGCGTCAAGATTAGGCGTACCTAAAAGTTCCAGGGCATCTTCTTCCTTTTTTTTTGCATCCTTTAAGCTTTTATATGCTTCTACAATCGGCTCAATAGATTTAAGCTCTATCATTATTTTTTTTAGTTTTTCGCCGTCTGCGGCAACATCAGGTCTGCAAAGCTCAGCATTAAGCTCCTCTGCCCTTTTTTCAAAAACGCTTATTTTATCAAACAAGTTAACACCTTCCCGTTAGCCACGGTGGGCAATTCCACAGGTTAGCCACCTGCATAGCACTTCCGCAGGTTAGCCACCTGCATGGCAATTCCGCAGGTTAGCCACCTGCATGGCAATTCCGCCTTTGGAAAGGTTTATATAAACAAAGCCTTCCATCAACGGCGGGATTTTAAATATATTTTATTACTCACTTATAACCTTTTTTATATTTTTTTCAACTTTTACACGGGGCAGATAAACCTCGTGGTTACAGCCTTTGCAGACAATTTTAAAATCCGCGCCGATTCTTGTTACCTCAAAAAGGTTACTGCCGCAAGGGTGAGGCTTCTTCATCTGCAAAACGTCTCCTACTTTAATATCCACCGTCAGCCCTCCTGAGCATAATCTCTGACCTTATGCCAATATTGTTCGTCAACAATTGCCACAACCTCTATTCCCTCAGCCGTATATTCCTCTGAAACAAGGGTGCAGTTGCGGCGAATATCAGAAGCTAAACCGCCTTTGTCAAAGGGTAAAAGTAATTTTACTTTTTTAACTCTTACAGGCAGGTTATCCTCAATGGCGGCAAGGAGTTTTTCCATACCTTCGCCTGTTTTTGCACTTATGCGGACATAGTCTTTGCTCTCAGAATAAAGGCCCACGGTATCGTCAATATCACATTTATTGAGAACAGACACAATTGGAGTATCCTTACATCCAAGCTCGGTAAGCAAATCTTTGGTAACCTCTAAATGAAGCCTTGCTTCCTCAGAGCTTGCATCACATACGTTTAAGATAATATCAGCCTGAGCAGCTTCCTCCAGTGTAGATTTGAAAGCCTCAACAAGATGATGAGGCAGACGCCTTACAAAACCAACTGTGTCAATAAGCATTACAGAAACACCGTTGGGAAGTTTCAAGGCACGGGAAGTGGGGTCAAGAGTTGCAAAAAGCTTATCCTCAGCAAGAACACCTGCCTCGGTTAAGTAGTTCATAAGTGTCGACTTACCTGCATTGGTGTAGCCAACAATTGCAACGGTAATAACGCCGTCTTTGTCCCTGCGTTTTCTGAGCTGCTCGCGGTGATGTTCAACGTCTTTAAGCTGTTCCTTTAAAGTCTCCATCTTACGTCTTATGTGGCGACGGTCGGTTTCGAGCTTTGTTTCACCGGGGCCACGGGTACCTATACCACCGCCAAGCCTTGAAAGCTCAATACCCTTACCTGTAAGTCTTGGAAGCATATACTTAAGCTGGGCAAGTTCAACCTGCAGCTTACCCTCTCTGCTTCTGGCACGGATAGCAAAAATATCCAGAATAAGCATTGTGCGGTCAATAACTCTTACGTCGGTTTCCCGCTCGATATTCCTTATCTGAGTAGGTGAAAGCTCCATATCAAAAATAATTAAATCAATGTCGTTATTCTCACAATACTCTTTGATTTCTTCAAGCTTACCGCTGCCCACACAGGTAGCTGTGTCAGGCTTCTGAAGCCTTTGAGTAATACTTGCCACTGCCTCTGCTCCTGAACTCTGGGCAAGCTCAAAAAGTTCCGCAAGCGAACTTTCGGCATCATAATCCCCTGTATCCACACTGACCAGAAGTGCCCTTGTGATTTTTTCCTCGGTGCTTATAAGCTCCATATAACCCTCCGAAAAATAACTATATATATTTAATTATACCCCAAATAGATTTTTTTGTAAATATTTCAGAAAAATTTACACAATACCAAAGGTTTTCACTCCCACAACATCACTAAATCCAACCGTTTGATTTTGTAGAATTTATAGAATATTTATTTTATACAAAATACTTTATAATTTAAGTGTGAGTTTTTCTAAAATTTTACGTCTAATAAGTAAAGTAAATAAAAAAGGAGAAATTAATATGAAAACTTTTAAAAATATTTTTTGTATTATATTCGCACTGATATTAGTTGCAGGCTCTGCTATCCCGGCATTTGCTTTGCCTCCTGCACCTGTGGACAAAGACGGCAATCCCCTGTCCTACACACCTCTTCAGACTATTGAAATCACACCTGCAGAAGGCGAATGGAAATACGAGCCTTACTTTTTGAATTTCTTAAACAGCCAATACGAAAACGAAAGCTTTGAGTATTATTACGAAGAGGTTTACGAATACTACCGCTCATATGACAGTACCGAAACCCCTGATTATGTAATTGTAGAGTGTTACAAAGACTACGTAAGCGGCGAAGGTGATTACACCACCAAAATCGGAGAATATGAAATCAAACGCTATTATCATCACTATCCCTACGAACTAGGCTACTTTGTGTTTGTGCCTGAAAACAAAAAAATCTACACCCTTGAAGAAGCTTTTGATACAGTTCCCGATATCGACAAGGGACTTCAGAAGCTTCACCACGACCCTGTATATGAAATCCGTTGCTACTGCGGATTCGAAAACCTTGACATTCCCGGCGGTGGCACAATGCCCCATCCCACAATCTCATATTTAGGCTCTGAAAAGGGTGCTGAAATTTATGAATTCATTTACACATCCGAAAACACTTATAAAACCACACGCACTGTCGGCGACTGGGAAATAATAAGTCCAAATCCAGGAGACTACCCCTGTTTTTATGGCATTTTTGTTTACTTCAAATCTCAGGTATACACATTGGATGAGGCTTTTGAAAAGGGCCTTGTAACTGACTTAAACTGTGTAAACAACTCCTACTATACCATAGCTTTGCACAAAACTTTCTATGAAAGTTTTGACCCTGACAATAAATATGATTACGAAAAACCGATTTTGTCAAAGATAAAGGCAGACTACATCCATAACGAAAGCACTGAAATCACAAGCTACTATGAAATTTACAAGCACTACAGTGACGCTTCAACATCCGACGAAGCAACCCCCGAATATGTGCTTATAAACCTTAACACAAATCTCTACTACTCAATGCCAGTTGCGAATATTTTTGGAGATAAGCTTCTTTATGAGTCGTCAGGCAACATCCCCTTTACCTACGGCTACGCTGTATATTTCCCCGAAAACAATGTAATTTTAGCCTTATCAGAAGCTTTAACACGAAACATTAAGGGAATTGAAGAAGCCTTAAACCATATAAGCTATAACGCACTTATGGGCGATAATGACGAAGACGGCAAGCTTACCATTAAAGATGCAACCTATATGCAGAAATGCCTTGCAAGCCTTGAAGAATTCCGAAAAGACGATGTAATTGAAGGTCTTCAGTATTATGACAATCACACTGCACGCTTTATCTCCGACTATAACCGCGACGGAGAGCGTAACATAAAGGACGTAACCGCTATTCAGAAAAGACTTGCTAACATAACCGTATAAGCCTTTGACTCCTTCGGAGTTAAACATATAAAGAGCCGCAGGAAGGAAAGCAGCCTGCGGCTCTTTTCATATATATAATAAAAAACTTGCACAATCACACCTATATATGATATACTAAGCATAATTGTAAAATGGGAAAAGATGTGATTTTGTGAAAGCAAACAGAATAGTAATTAAAGTAGGTACATCAACCCTTACCTACTCTAACGGTAAAATCAACTACAGGCGCATTGAGGCACTTTGCAAGGTGCTGTCTGATCTGCAGAATCAGGGCAGGGACATTATCCTTGTTTCTTCAGGTGCAATCGGTGTAGGTATGGGCAAATTAGGTTTACCTGCACGCCCTGATACCACAAGAGAAAAGCAGGCTTTAGCCGCTCTTGGTCAGTGCGAGCTTATGTATATGTATGACAAGCTTTTCGGCGAATATAACCATATGGTGGCACAGGTACTTTTAACCCGTGACGCAGTGGATTCTGAACATAAAAAGGAAAATGTTCTTAACACCTTCAACACTCTGCTTCAAATGAATATTATCCCCATAGTCAACGAAAACGATACTGTGGCTATTGATGAGCTTCAGGGCAACAATTTTGGTGACAATGATATGCTTTCTGCAATTGTTGCAAAACTTGTGGGTGCAGATTTGCTTATTATTCTTACTGACATTGACGGTCTTTACGATAAAGACCCCAGAAAATATGAGGACGCAAAGAAAATTGACGTAGTTGAAGAAATCACCGACGAAATCGTATCCCACGCAGGCGGTTCAGGTTCGAACCGCGGCACAGGCGGTATGGCTACCAAAATTCAGGCGGCTAAATATGTAACTGCCGCCGGCATCAACTGCTCTGTTATCGGTGGTGACGAACCTAATCGTATTTACGACCTTTTAGAAGGCAAAAATATAGGAACTCTTTTTAAAGCTAACTGAGGAGGCTTTTTTATGACAACAATTGAAACTATGGGCAAAAAAGCAAAGGAAGTTGCACGTATTCTTGCAACTGCAGGTGCTTTAAAAGATAAAGCACTTATCTCCATTGCTGATGCACTTATTGAAAATACAGATTATATCTTAGAGGAAAACGCAAAAGACCTGGAAGCAGGCAAGGCCGCAGGTCTTACAAACGCACTTTTAGACAGACTTGCTCTTTCTCCTGAGCGTATCAAGGGCATGGCAGACGGTGCCCGTCAGGTAGCTGCTCTTGCTGACCCCTGCGGAAGAGTAATCTCAGGCGGTAAGCTTAAAAATGGTTTAGAGGTTACAAAGGTAACTGTTCCCCTTGGTGTAATCGGCATTATTTACGAGGCTCGTCCCAACGTTACTGCTGACTCTGCCGTGCTTTGTCTTAAATCAGGCAATGCTGTAATTCTCCGCGGAGGCAAAGAGGCTATTAACTCCAACAAAGCCGTTGCAACTGTTATGCGTAAGGCTATTGAAATTGCAGGCTTACCCGCAGACTGTGTACAGCTTATTGAGGACACAACCCGTCAGAGCTCTATTGAGCTTATGGGACTTTCCGATTACCTCGATGTACTTATTCCCCGAGGCGGGGCAGGCCTTATTAAGGCTACTGTTGAAAACGCAAAGGTTCCTGTAATTGAGACAGGTGTAGGCAACTGCCACGTTTATGTTGACGAATATGCTGACCCCGATATGGCAGCAGAAATCATCTATAACGCAAAGACCTCCCGCCCTTCTGTTTGCAACGCTATTGAAACAATTCTTGTTCATAAGAATATTGCAGACAAGGCTCTTCCCCTTATTAAAGCAAAGCTTGACGAAAAGAACGTTGAGCTCAGAGGCTGCGAAAAGACAGTTGAAATTTTAGGCGACAGCGTAAAACCTGCCTGTGATGAAGATTACGCAACCGAATTTCTTGATTACATCCTTGCAGTTAAGGTTGTAAACTGCATTAACTGTGCCTTAAATCACATTGCAAAGTATTCCTCAGGCCACAGCGAGTGCATTGTTACAGAAAATTATACAAATGCCGAAAAGTTCTTAAATACCGTTGATGCGGCTGCTGTTTATGTAAATGCATCTACCCGCTTTACTGACGGCGGCGAGTTCGGCTTAGGTGCGGAAATCGGCATTTCAACACAAAAACTCCATGCTCGCGGCCCTATGGGTATCAATGAGCTTACAAGCATGAAGTTTATTGTTAAGGGTAACGGTCAGGTTCGCTGACATCATATTATTATATAAAGAAGTGCAAGTATAAGCTCTGTGTTTGAGCTTTCCTGCGACAATAACATTACAAGTAGCAGAATAAGAAGTTTTTCCTTATCCTTAAAAAGCCCTGCCAAAGGGTCTTTTGGTGCAGAATCCGGCTTATTAATCTCCTTATTCTGCACCTCTTCTATTTTGAATTTTTCATCAGAAGTTTGAGGGCTTTGCTGAGGCCTCCTGCCGGGATTTGCCGATTGCATCTCACGGACTCTTCTAAGTGCATCTTCCTGCATTTTGTCCATACCCTCACCTCCTACAAGAATCCGCTTCCTCTTATTACAGGAATAAGGCGCATAACCTTCAACATCTTTCCTGCCTGCTCAAGCCTCATTCGTCTTTGCTCGCTTAAAAATGGCTTAAGAGCATTTAAAAGACAGGCGGTTTCGTCGTCCTTACCCATATCCGACAAAAGAGGAGCAAGACGCATTAAGGTGCTGATGGTTTCATCGTTACCACCGCTTTGTCCCATAAAAGGCAGATTGAAACTTTGCTGAGGCTGTTTCTGTGCAGGCGCTCCTCCGCTTGTATCAAGCCCTAAAGCCTGCCCCAAAGATTTTAGCTTATTTACTGCCTCAGGGTCAGAAAGTATACCCGAAAGCTTATCTTCAAGTCCGCTCATTAAAGGTCAAGCTTTCTTAAAATATCCTGAACTCCTTTGTCTTCCATAAGCTTCCCCACGAGTTCAGGGTTAGATAAAATTGAGTTTACCTTGGCACGATTTTCGGAGTTCAGGGAGTTAAGCACCGAATTTACATTTCCCGACTTCATACTGTCCATAATTTCGGTACTGCTCATATTAAGTTTTGAGGAAAGCATTTTTGCTATGTTTTCCATTTGTTTTTCATTTGCCATATATAACACCTCGGTAAATTTTATGATTGGCAACCACATATTATGACAGGATGATTTTATGAAAATTCTTGTTGTGTCTGACACCCACGGTGACACCTTCTCTTTAAAATCCGCTATACATTCAAAGCCCGACGCAGAGGTAATTATCCACTGCGGTGACGGCAATTCTGAGTTTGAAAGTCTTAAAGCTCTTTATCCCCAAAAGCATTTTATAGGGGTCAGAGGAAACTGTGATTTCTGCTCTCCTGCTTCTAATATCGAAACCATTACCATAGAGGGCAAAAAGCTTTTTATAACTCATGGTCATCTGTATAATGCAAAATACGGCTTATACAACTTAGTTTGTGCCGCCAGAGAGGCAGGCGCCGACCTTCTTTTATTCGGCCATACCCATAGCCCCTTAGCGGACTACGACGAGGGACTTTACATAGTAAATCCCGGCTCCTGTCACGGATATAGTGCCGGTTATGCCTATATTGATGTTACGGAAAAAGGCATTGTTACAAGGCACTATAAACTGTAAATAATATACTGTAGAAAAATCTGTTTTTATATGATAAAATGAAAGAAAGGGGAGCTTAATCTGAATTTTGCAAACTTTGACGGCAACAAAAATTTAAAAGCCGAGCTTTTAAGTCTTGAGCAAAGCCACCGCTTCCCCCATGCTCTTATTTTAAACGGCTCAGATTCAGAAACAAGAGATAAGCTTACACTGCTTCTTTCCAAATGGGCAGTTTGTAAAAGTGAGCAAAAGCCCTGCTCTGAGTGTATACCCTGCCAGAAGGCAGAAAAAGGCGTACATCCCGACATTTACTTTGCAAAGGGCAGTGGCAAAACCGACACGGTTTCAGTTGACGAAATAAGAAATATTACCCGTGCCTGTTCAATTATAGCCAACGAAGCCGACACAAAGGTTTTTGTTATTAAGGATGCAGACAAGCGAATGGGTGTTGAGGCTTTAAACGCCTTTTTAAAAACCCTGGAAGAGCCTCCACAGGCGATTCTGTTCATATTAACTACAGAAGACTCAGGCACTTTGCCTGAAACTGTGCTTTCAAGGTGCACTGTGCTTAATCTGGAGCAAAGCATAGTATTCAGCGAGGAGTCTTTAGAGCTTGCTCACAAAATACTTTTGAGCATTACAGAAACCTCTGAGCTTAACTTGTTGAAAAACACAAATGCACTTTCTGACAAAACTGTTGCACTTGAGGTTTTGCCCGCAATGAGAGCTATTTTAAGCGATGCTTTGTCGCTGACAGTGTGTGATGAAACCCTGCTGTCAAAGGATTTGAGCGAAGTTTTAAGCACTAAGCTTACAAAAAAGAAAATCATCGGTCTTATAGAGACCATTAATCACGCAATATACACAATCAACCGCAACGTAAACCTGAGCCTTATGAGCACATGGATTTGCGGTGAATTCAGGAGGATATCATGGCAGAAGTAGTTGGCGTACGCTTCAAAGAAGTTGGAAAAATATATTATTTTGACCCCACAGACGTTAAGTTTGAACAGGACGAAATGGTTATTGTTGAAACTGCACGCGGTGTTGAATGCGGTCAGATTGCATCAGCAAACCACGAAGTTGCTGACGAAGAAATCGTTCATCCCCTTAAAAAAATTATCAGAAAAGCCACCAAGGCAGACATAAAACGTTTAGAGGCAAACCGTGAGCTTGAGAAAAAAGCTCTCGTAATCTGCGAAAAAAAGGTAGCTGAGCACAATCTTGATATGAAGCTTGTAAATGTTGAGTATACCTTTGACAATTCAAAGCTTCTTTTCTACTTTACCGCCGACGGCAGAGTAGACTTCAGGGCTCTGGTTAAAGACCTTGCTTCTGTTTTCAAAACCAGAATCGAGCTTCGCCAGATTGGCGTAAGAGATGAAGCAAAGATGCTTGGCGGTTTAGGCATTTGTGGCAGACCTTTCTGCTGCTCCAGCTTTTTAGGCGATTTTCAGCCTGTTTCAATCAAAATGGCTAAAGACCAGGGACTTTCACTTTCTCCCGTTAAGATTTCAGGCACCTGCGGCAGACTTATGTGCTGCTTAAAATATGAGGAAGAGGCATATCTTGACCTTATTAAGAATACTCCTAAATACGGTGCTATTGTTAAAACTCCCCTTGGCAAGGGCAGAGTTGTAGAGGTAAGCCTGGTTACAGGCACACTAAAGGTTCATATGGACAATACCCCTGATGAAGCTGCACCTCAAGTATTTAAGGTTAAGGAAGTTAAACTTCTTAAAGACGGCTTTGTCAAAAAGGTAAGCAAAGAAGAAGCAGAGAACCTTAAAAATCTTGAATAATTTGATGAAATATGTAAAAACAATTGCATTTTCAAAAAAATATGCTACAATGTATGTATACTATTTAAGGAGGTGTCTCCATGGCATATAAAATTACTGATGATTGCATCAGCTGCGGCGCTTGCGTTGACGAGTGTCCTTGCGGTGCTATTTCCGAGGGCGACGGCAAGTATGTAATCGATGCTGACGCTTGCGCAGATTGCGGCGCTTGTGTAGATGCTTGCCCCGTTGGAGCTCCCGTAGAGGAGTAATTTCCTAATTACTTACAAGCTGACCGCACTCATTTTCCGTGAGTGCGGTTCTTGTTTTTATATCAACTCAAAAGGAGGGTTACCGTGCTTAATAAAAATGAACACATAGAGCCTTTGGGCAACGGAATAGAAATTATCGTATCCCCTACTCATCACTTTACCACCGACACAATTTTGCTTTCTGATTTTGCTAATCCTAAGAAAAACGCAAAGTGTGTTGACCTTGGCTCAGGTTGCGGTACCATTCCCCTTTTGTGGTGCCGACACAATAAAAATCTTAAAATCACCGCGGTAGAAATCCAGCCTGACGCCGCCGATATGATTCAGCGAAGCGTAGAACACAACAATCTTTCTGAAAACTTTACTGTTTTATGCGAGGATTTAAATAATCTTAAAGGCAAGCTACCATTTGGCTATTTTGATGTTGTCACCTGTAATCCGCCTTACAAAATTGCAGGCGGAGGCATCACAAATCCCGAAGAAGGCAAGCTTCTGGCACGTCACGAGGCAAGCTGTACTATGGAAGATGTGGTTAAGTGTGCATCAAAGCTTCTGCAGTTTTCAGGCAATTTCTGTATGTGTCAGCGACCTGAAAGACTTACCGACGCCCTTACTCTTTTCAGGAAATATGACCTGGAGCCTAAGGAGATGAGGCTTGTTCAGGGAAAAGCAGATAAAAAGCCCAAGCTTTTCCTGTTAAAAGGCAAAAAAGGCGGTAAAGAAGGCTACCTTGAGGTTCTTCCTACCCTTATTATAGAAAACGCTGACGGCTCATTTACAGATGAAATGAATGAAATTTACGGCTGTTATCAGCAAAACGCAGGGAGGCAAAAAAATGGTTGATAAAAACACACTTTACGTAGTAGGCACGCCTATAGGTAATTTAGGTGATTTTTCGCCCCGTGCCGCCCAGACCCTTGCAGACGTTGACTTTATAGCTGCTGAGGACACCCGCGTTACCTTAAAGCTTTTAAACCACCTTGGTATTAAGAAACCTATGGTAAGCTACTTTGAGCATAACAAAGCCCAGCGTACAAGCGAAATTTGTCAGAGAATTTTAAAGGGCGAAAGCTGCGCCGTAGTAAGCGATGCAGGTATGCCCTGTATATCCGACCCCGGTGAAGATTTAGTCCGCGAGTGTGGTAATCTCGGCATAAAAACTGTGGTAATCCCCGGACCTTCTGCTCTTATTTCCGCTCTCTGCGTTTCAGGTCTTGCCACAGGCAGGTTTACTTTTGAGGGCTTTATTTCCGTTAATAAAAAAAGCCGCAAGGAACATCTGGAATCCCTTCTGAATGAAAAACGCACAATGATTTTTTATGAGGCACCTCATAAGCTGAGTAACACCTTAAAGGATTTGTACACATATTTCGGAGAACGTAAGCTTACTATTGTCCGCGAGATTACCAAAATCCACGAAGAAGTTATCCGCACTACAACTAAAGCCGCTTACGAAAGTATAGAAGAAAACCCCTTAAAGGGTGAAATTGTGCTTGTTTTAGAAGGCAAAACAGAGGAGGTACCTGAGGAAATGACCCTGAGTGATGCAGTAAGCCTTGCGAACTCATATATTGCTGAGGGGCTTAAAATCTCAGATGCCGCCAAAAAAGCCGCCACCATAAGCGGACTTAAGAAAAACGAAATTTACAGGGAGCTTACAAAATGACATATAAGGAAGCTTTAGAAAAAATACATTCCCTTAATAAATTCGGCTCCCGTCCGGGACTCAGTCGTGTCAAAAGACTTTTAAACGATATGGGCAATCCTCAGGACGAAGTTGAATTTATCCACGTTGCAGGCACCAACGGCAAAGGCTCGGTGTGTGCCGTTATATCCTCTGTGCTTAAAAGTGCAGGGTATAAAACAGGACTTTTTATCTCTCCTTTTATTACAGATTTCTGCGAAAGAATCCAGATAAACTCTACCCCTATCCCACCTGACAAACTCTCAGAGCTTACGGAGTATGTTTTTTCTTATGTAGAAAAGCTCAATAAAGAGGATATTATTATCACAGAGTTTGAGTTTGTAACCGCATTATGCTTTGAATATTTCAAACGCGAAAAGGTTGACCTTGCAGTGCTGGAAACGGGTTTAGGCGGTTTACTTGACTGCACAAATGTTATAAACAAAAATCTCTGCTCGGTTATCACCTCAATAAGCCTTGACCATACCGACATTTTAGGAGAAACCATTGAGGAAATTGCAGAGCAGAAGTGCGGAATTATCAAAGACACCTGCCCTGTTATCTCATCAGAGCAACCAGAGTCTGCCGCAAGGGTTATTAAAAACAGTGCAATCCGCCACCACTCGCCCCTGCTTTTTTCCACGGATATCAAGGTTAATGTTTCAGATGAGAGCATCGACGGCACAACTTTAGAATTTAACGGTCTTAACCTTGAGCTTAGCCTCATAGGCGAACATCAGGTAAAAAACGCACGCACCGCCTTGGCGGCTTTAGCTGTGCTTACTAAAGATGCAGGCATAAAAATCAGCAGTGATGCAATGCAGGAAGGCTTTAAAAACGCAGTTAACCCTGCAAGGTTTGAGGTGCTCTCAAAAGAGCCTCTTGTTATTTTAGACGGTGCTCACAATGCCGACGGAATGCTGGCTTTTGCAAATGCTGTAAAAAAATATACCGTAAACAAAAAACGGATACTTCTTATGGGAATGCTCTCAGACAAAGACAGCCTTACATCCTCACAATATGTAGAAGGACTTTTTGACTCTGCCTTTACTGTGCCTGTTTCAAATCCCAGAACAAGAAGTGCCGAGGATATGGCACAAATCCTCAAAAATCATATCGAGGACGTTACCGTTTGCAAAACTCCCTTTGAAGGCTTCGACAAAGCCCTTAAAAAAGCAAAAGAAGAAAACTCCACCCTTATTATCTGCGGTTCTCTTTATCTTGCCGGGGAGTTAAGACCATATATACTTAAAAAATAAATTTTCCGACAACAGAATAATTCAAAAAATTATGCCCATACTTAATAAAATAGGTATGGGCATATATTATTTTAAGGATGTGTAAAAATGCTTGAGCTTGAATTTGAAAATTCTGTACTGACAGCTCGTCTTTCAGGAGAGCTTGACCACCATTCAGCGGCAGTTATCCGCAAAAAAATCGACTCAAAAACAGAGGTGTTAAAACCCAAAACCCTTAAGCTTGACTACAGCAACGTTCAGTTTATGGACTCGTCGGGCATAGGGCTTATTATGGGCAGATATCGCCAGATGTCGCTTATGGGCGGAAATGTAGAGGTAACAAACGTACCGCCACATTTAAAGCGGATGTTTTCTTTATCAGGAATCGAAACCTTGGGGGTGATTAAATGAAATGTATAAACGAAACGAAATTTACCTTTCCTGCAAAAAGTACCAACGAAGCTTTTGCACGAAGTGCTGTGGCGGCATTTGTGATGCAGCTTGACCCTACTATAACAGAGCTTGCTGATATAAAGACCTCTGTTTCTGAAGCGGTAACAAACTCTATAGTTCACGGCTACAAAGGCGGAGGCGGTTTAATTTACATAACCGTAAGAATTCTTAACGACAACATTGTTTCAATTATAATCCGCGACAAAGGATGCGGAATTGAAGATATAGAAAAAGCTATGGAACCGCTTTTTACCACCGGCGGTGACGAGCGGGCAGGCTTAGGCTTTGCAGTAATGCAGAGCTTTATGGACAGCATCAAGGTAAGCTCTAAGGTAGGCAAAGGCACCACCGTAACCCTTAAGAAAAAAATAGCAAAGAATGACCCTTAAAGAACGACATAAAAAGGTAGAAGAAAACCTGGGCCTTGTACATTCTGTGGCAAAAAAATTCACAGGAAAAGGCGTAGACTACGAAGACATAGTTTCGGCAGGATGCATCGGACTTATAAAAGCCATAGACAATTTTGATGAAAGCAAAGGCTTTAAGCTTTCAACCTATGCTGTACCTGCAATTCTGGGTGAAATCAAACGTATATGGCGTGACGGCGGAAGTATTAAAGTAAGCAGAAGCTTAAAAGAGCTTTCTATAAAAATTAGCCGTCTTAACGAGCAAAGTCTTAAGGAAAACGGAACCGAGCTTACAGTATCCGAGCTAAGTGAAAAACTGAAAGTAAGTGCTGAAGAAATAACCGAGGCTATATCCTCAGCACGGTTTCCTCTGTCTTTAAGCGGATATAATGACGAGGAAGACGAGCAAAACCTTGATATCCCTGTAAACTCTTGTGAAGAAGCTTTAACAGAAAAGCTATCCTTAGAGAAAGCCGTCAAGGAGCTTAACCAACAGGACAGGCTGCTGATAACCCTAAGGTATTTCAAAAATCAGACCCAGTCTGCCACCGCCAAAAAGCTTAATATGACCCAGGTACAGGTAAGCCGCCGCGAAAAGAAAATTCTCGCCACCCTGAGAGCACATATGAACTGCTAAAAACTCAACCCCTCTGCAATTACGCAGAGGGGTTGTCTTAATGTTTAATATAATGTTTATACTGCAGGTTCGCCAATGGGTAAGCCTGTTTCAAGCTTTGCAACAAACTTCTGAATAGCAGTTGCGTCCTTGATATTAACCTTGGTATCTGCATTTACATCCGCACGGATAAACTCAGCGTCAGTAAGCTCCACAAGCTTTGCGGCAAACTTCTGAATCTGGGTTGCATCCTTGATGTTTACCTTGCCGTCGCCGTTTACGTCGCCAAGGATTCCCTTGTCAACTACAGGCTCGTCAGGTGTTGCCTCTTTTTCAGGCTCGGCTACTACGTAAATGCTGAAATGCTCGGTTGTAAATACAAGACAGCCGTCTTTGTACTCTGCCTTCATATCGGTAAGTGTTCCGTCTGTTTCCATTCTGTAAATCTTTGCAAATTCACTGCCAACAGGAATTCTTACGGTT
>JAFXBG010000009.1 GCA_017521925.1 Clostridia bacterium | reverse complement strand
ATTTGTCCTTTCTATAATTCAAAATTCTTTGTTAGAATAATAAAAAGCCCTTGTCCCCAAAAACAGGGACAAGAGCTTAAACTCCTGCGGTACCACCCTGATTGGCAAATATTCTGAAAACATCTGCCCTCTCAAGAAATCCTTAACGCGGAAAACGCCGTATTCATCACACGGAGCTCAGGGTTGGCTGTCAAAGTAGCTTTAAGGTACATTTCACCAGATTGCACCCTCTCTTTATAAAGCTTTAAGTTAACTCGACCCATCAAAGCCTTTATTTATAAACCTTAGTTATTAAAACACAAAATCCCTTTATTGTCAATGGTTTTTGCGTTTAACTCTCAGCATTGAACCTGCCGGAATATTTTTATCAGTTATTAAATTGAGTCTTTCCATAGGATGAGGTGTGCTTTCTACACTTTCGCCCTTTTCGTTAATAATAGAAAGGGCTTTAGTCTCAAAGGCATAACCTGAAGGAGGTAAAACATCAAGGGTATCACCAACATAAAATTTGTTACGCTGGGTAATAACACTGTCAAATCCGTCCGATTCCTCACAGAAGGCTACCAAATCATAGTGACGGATATAACCGCCGTTTTCGGTATTCTGACCCGGCTCCGTGCCTAAGTAAAAGCCTGTGCTGTAAGCTCTGTGGCTGATTTTCTCAAGCTCCTCTTTTATCCAAGGGCTCAGCTTATACTCACCCTCTGTATGGGCAAAATATTCATCAACCGCCTTACGGTAAGCATTGGTTGCAACCGCTGTATAGTATGCGGTTTTGGCTCTGCCCTCAATTTTAAGGCTTGAAACACCAGCCTTAATAAGCTCAGGGATATGCTCAATCATACACATATCCTTTGAGTTATAAAGGAATGTTCCTCCGTTTTCTTCTTCAACGGGAAAGAACTGACCCTCACGGTTTTCCTCGTAAAGATGATACTTCCATCTGCAAGGCTGGGCACAGTCGCCACGGTTGGCATCTCTGCCTGTCAAGTAGCTTGAAATAAGGCATCTGCCTGAAAAAGACACACACATTGCACCGTGAACAAAACATTCAATCTCAAGCTCTTTGGGAACTCTCGCTCTGATTTCAGCAATTTCCTCCAAAGAAAGTTCACGGGCAAGTACTACCCTTTCGGCACCCATATTATAAAAAGCCTTGGCACTTTCGTGGTTAACAATACCTGCCTGGGTTGAAATATGGCGTGCCACCTTGGGAGCATACTTTTTAGCAAGCTCAAAAACTCCCAGGTCGGCAATAATAAATGCGTCAACACCCACGCTTTCGGCATACTGCAAAAACTGAGGAAGCCGCTCAATCTGGTCAAAACGAGGCAGTGTATTGCAGGTAAGGTACAGCTTTTTACCCATTGCGTGTACCTTTTCTGCTGCAATTCTCAATCCCTCTGCATCGAAGTTTTTAGGAGCAGTACGCATACCGAATTCAGTATACGCAAGATACACTGCATCTGCACCAAAACGCAGTGCCGCATCCAGAGCCTCCATATCGCCTGCAGGAGATAAAACCTCCGGTATCAATAAATTTTCATTCATTAGTTCAAACCTGCCGCTACTAGATTTGCCTGATGCTCATAAAAACTTGAGGCATAGTAAGAAGTGTTTTCGCCGTCAGCACCTGTGCCGTGGCAGAAATAGAAATAGTTGGTAGAGTTCGGGTTAACCGCCGCAGTAATTGCATCAAGACCGGGAGAACAGATTGCACCTGGAGGTAAACCCTCTGAATCGTAAGTTTCGTAAGCACTTTCAAAGGTATCCCTGATATCCTCGGGGATTTCCTCATAAGAATTATAGGGATAGAACTGTGTTGAATCCATACCAAGGGTATGAATATCCATAGAAGCACCGCGTTCAAGACGGTTTTCGATAACGGAAGCAACGTTGAACATATCCTCAACATTTGCCGCCTCCCCCTGAACAATGGATGCTATATTTACAATTTCGTCTATAGACTTTCCGTTTCTTGCGGCAAAGTCCTCAATTGTGATTTTTTCGCTGTAACCTGCAAGCTCCAGCTTTGTCTTGCAGACTCTTGTATCAAAGTTATCAAGGAATCTGCTTATTGTAAGAGCAGGATCTTCATCAACATAAAATTCGTAGGTATCCGGGAACAGATAACCCTCAAGCTTATATATACGTTCATCGTTCTCCTCAACATCGGCAATAAAGCTGTAATCCTCATCAAACTCTGAGGAATTGCAAAGCTGCAAAAACTTATCTTTATCTGATGTTACGCCCGAGTCGTAAAGCTGTTCGGCAACCTCAAGAACTGTCATACCCTCTGTGAACTGCAGGGTAATTGTGGTCTGACGATTATCGATATTTCTTAAGTAGTTAACTACACCAAGGTAGTCCTTATTTGTTGCAACCTCATATACACCCGGTTCAATTTCATCGCCTTTGCCTGTAAGACCTAAGAACATAGAAAAGAACATCGCAGAATCTACAACGCCCTTACCCTCAAGCTTTTTGGCGATATCATCAGTATCATCACCCACAGAAATAATAACCGTAACCATTTCTTCCTGAGTGCGGGAAACGGCAAAAAGGTCGTTAAAACCTGACACGAAGAACTCTGCCATAACAGCAGAAAGAATAATCACAAGCAGAAGCCATGCAATACGATAAATCTTCTTATTTCTGACAGACTTAATCTTTCTTACCTTTTTAGCCTCGCGTTTCTCGGCTTTGATAGCTTTTTTGGAGGCGCGCTCTATCTGTGCACGGGTAGACTCATTACTGAACGAGGTGATTTCGTTGGAAGACTCGGTGTGAGTATCCGCTACCGCATTTTCTTTTTTACCTCTTTCGAACACCTGAGTATTGTCTGATGCAGGAACGTCAGAACCGATATTAAGCCTGAAGCCCTCGGCTTTTCTGCGACGGTAAAGCTCAACCTCAAAGTTTTGCTCATTTTCAAATTTATTATTCTGATTCATATCACTCATAGCTACTGTCCTTTCCTGAAAAGTTATAGCTTAGGATTTAATCTCCCTTAAAAAATTTTCTGTTACTAGTATATCCACGGGAATGTCAAATGTATCCTTCGGCAAGGTAAGCCTTAAAAAGCTGTGATAACACAGGCCTGCACTTTTTCCTTTGAAGTCTTTTAAGAACCTGTCGTAATATCCGCCGCCTCTGCCAAGGCGGTAACCCTGTGCGTCAAAGCTTAAACCGGGTACAATACAAAGGCTATTCTCTGTACAAACAGCCTTTTTACACATGCTTTCATCAGGTTCCATTATGCCAAACTTGCCCTTTTTCAGGTCATTTACGGAATCAATCAAATAAAACTCCATAATTCCTTTGTCGGTACATTTTGGTACGGCCACCTTCTTGCCATTGGCAAACGCTCCGTGAATAATCCCCAAGGTATCAGGCTCTGGATCTGTTGACACATAAGTAAAAATTATATCAGCTTCGGAATAAAAAGTAGAACACATAATACGGCTCTCTATTTCATAATCCATGCTTCGTCTGTAGTCTTTGGTTAAGCCTTCACGCATCTCTTTAAAATGCACTCTGAGTTCAGGCTTAGACATATTATCATTAATTACCGGCACTGCATTGACTCCTTAAGCTCTGAAGCAACATTTTCGCCTTTAAGCTCTTTAATAATTTCTGCGGCAAAATCAACAGTTGCACCCGGACCTCTGGATGTAATCACCTTGCCGTCTTTAACTGCAGGAAGCTCTGAAATCAAAGCTCCTTTAAGCTCGCCCTCAAAACCCGGATAACAGGTAGCATTTCTGCCCTCTAAAATTCCTTTGTGGCCTAAAATCTGAGGTGCAGCACAAATAGCAAAAATATAAAGGTTATTGGCAAAACAGAAATCCAGGGAAAGCTGAACCTGAGATGAATTTTCAAGGTTGATTGTACCGGGCATACCGCCGGGAAGGATTATGCCTTCCATATCTTCGAAGGAAACTTTATCAGTATCTGCCTTAACAAAAATACCGTGAGCTCCGCTTATAAGGTTATCTGCACCGCAATTTATGCCGACTGTAGCAACCTCTATACCTGCACGTCTTAACATATCAACAGTAGTTATTGCCTCGATTTCTTCGAAACCCTCTGCTAAAAAACAATAAAACATAATATACCTCCCGATTACTCAAAAACTGTCATAGCCTCAGCAATTACTTTTTCGGCAATTTCTTCAATGCTGTAAGGATTTTCTCCGTCACTGCATTCTATTACCGTCCAGCCTAAAACCTCAGCGGCAAAAAGAGCGTTTGTGCGGCAAACCTTAAGAAATTCTACGTTCTTTTCGTGTAAATCTTTTTTAGATTCGTCACCATCATAACGCTTGGACATCAGACGCTGAGATATTTCTGTAGGCATATCAAGGTAAATTACTTTGTCAGGCTTAGGGAGTCCCATTTTGTTAAACTCATAATCATAAAGCCAGTTTAAGAACTCTTCTTTTTCTTCTTCCTTAAGCTTAGAGAGCATATATACCGCATTTGAAGTTGTATAGCGGTCAAAAACAAAGTTCATACCCTTTTGAAAGTCATCCTTCCAATGCTTTAAGTAGCTGGCAATTCTGTCAACTGCATAAAAGGAAGAAGCTGCGTAGGCATTGACCGCCATCGGGTCGTCGCCTAATTCTCCTCCTAAGTACATTTTAACAAGTGCAGAACTCTGGCTTTCATAGTCGGGATATGAAAGTCTTTTGATATTAAATTTTTCTGAAAGTTTCTCAGATAAAAGTCTTGCCTGAGTATTTTTGCCGGAACCGTCAAGACCTTCAATAACTATAATTTTACCTTTATTATTTTCCATACTTAGCTCTTACTTCCTTAATTTTTCCGCAGGTCATATTACCTTCTGGACAAGCACCCCTCAGGCAGGACGGGCCGCTGTTTTTGAAAAGTGTAGGTGCAACCTCTTTGCAAAGAAGGAGCATCTGCTCTGCAACTTCTCTTATCTCCCACTGGGCACGGTTGCAACAACGATGAGCAAAAAAGTTCTCCAGACTTCTAACATTAAAGGTACAAACAATTTTTGTTGTACAGGCATTGGGAAGAAGATAACGAGCATCCTCATTTGCCTTTTTTATAAAAGCAGAGCACTTAGCCTTGTTCTCAGCCTTATAAGCCTCAACAATTTCAAGGTCTGTACCCTCGTAAGACTTGCCTGTTTCTGCCTTGATATATTTAACTGCCAGAGCATCCCTTATTTCAGAATAAGCTTCACTCTGGGATTTAATAATATTCTGATAAAGAGCATTACATCTTTCGTCCTCCAGAATTTCAGGAGGAGTTACAAACTCAAAGCTGTTGCCATCAACATAACGCTGTGACTGCTGACTGTAGGAAGCAATTCTATGGCGCACAAGCTGATGAGAACAAGCACGTGAAATACCCTCTACACCAAAGGTAAAGGTTGCATGCTCAGTAGGGCTTGCGTGGCCTAAATCCGCCAACATCTCTACAAAAGATGCAGTCTTTTCAGGGGTTAAGCCTTCTCTTATATCTTCAATACCTGAGGGTGAGTAGCAAAGCTTAGCCGCCATTGCAACAACCTCTTCAGGACTTGGTGTGTGACACAGTAACGTAACCTTGATAGCCATAAATCTACCTCCAGAAAGGGCAAATATACATAATACCCCATATTCTTTTTTATTGTAACACAAAGAGGCACAAAAATCAATGCATAAAAAACAGCAGGCTTAAAAGCCTGCTGTCTTATATTATTCTGTTTTGCTATCATCATCAGTTTCGTCTTTATCAGCCTTTTCTTGAAGTTGCAAAAGAACGTCTCTGAGCTTACTTGGTAATGGTATAACCTTTGCGGCATTTTCTAAAACCGACAAACCCTCATTGGCAATAAAAAACAGTATTGTTATTTCTCTTAAGGGAATACCTTGAGGCATAACCCTTTGCAGAGTAACCGCTACACCTACCACTAGTATCATTATCACCTTTTTGATAATGCCCCTATAGCCTATGGAGCTGGAAAGCTTCTTTTCGTAAATTGCACCGCTTACTCCTGTAACATAGTCAACAACAATAAGAATTATAAGGGTAACAAGCAGGCTGTCAAAACCTCCCAGAAATTTTGCTATATACCCAAAAAACGCAGCCAACACTGCTGATACCGTAAACTTGAAAGCTGTGATTCCTGATGAGAATGGGTTATACATTTGTAATACCCGCAATTTGTTTCTGCAAAGCTGTAACATCTCTTACATTAACCTTGCCGTCGGCGTTAACATCTCCTGTTTCAGCATAGCTTTCTTTAATCTTGGCATAAAGCTTATTTACAAAATCCTTGTCAACCACGCCTGTCTGATTAAAAATTAAGATTTTCTGCCAATCCTTAACCGCTTTTTCAGTACCTTCTCCAAAAGAAGCATTGCCTGCAGTCATATCAAAGTTGCCAACACCTATGTCAGAAGCAACCTGAAGCATATATTTAAGGCATAAAACATCAATACCTTTGTCGCCTTTTTTGAGCTTATCTCTTACCTGAATATTATCTGAAACATTTAAAGCTAACAGTTTTTCATTATAAATAATATTCATATCAACGTTTCCGCTTATACCGTTAACAGTGCCTGAGGAGCTGTACTGCCAAATATCGCATTTAAACTCAGGCTCAACATTATACTGAGCAAGCCATACAAAGTAATTGCCGTAAAGCGTTTTATAGTCAAGGTAATTTTCAAACCAATTGGCATTTGCGTATACACCGGCACGAAAACCTTCTTTTATAAGCTTATCCATAAATGCCTTTGCCATATTTGTCAGGACAGATTTGCCAAGACTTATCTGAGAACTATCCTCCATATCATAGAAAACAGGAAGCTCAAAACTTTTGCCTTTAAGCACCTCAATACAGGCCTCGGCTTCTTTTCTTGCGTCAACAACATCAACCGCATAAGAATACCAGTATACACCAACCTTGAATCCTTCGGCTTTTGCATTTTTGTAATTTCTTTCGAACTCGGCATCCACCTGCGAAGCTTCACGTCCAAAACCTGCACGCAAAATTACGCAGTCTGTGCCCGAAGCTTTAACTTTGCTGAAATCAACTTTCCCTTGCCATTCAGAAACATCAACACATTTAATTTCTGTCACTAAAATCACCTCCTATGTATTGCAAGCTAAGCAACTCTCCAGCCGTAGGTGTCAGGCGTCCAGACATTGGAATCAACTTCTGAAACATAATGTTTTTCATCAAAGGTTACCTTGTCGCCTATACTGTAAGCATCCATTGCACCAATCGGCTGACTCCATAGAGGATATTCTTCCGCTGGGTCGCCTGCTAATTTCCAGAGAGAGCTTGTGTTCTCAGGTGTCCAGTCCTGCTGAGAAGTATGAGCCTGAATACATCTGTAAAGCTTACCCTCATATCTTCTCAGGGCATTCACCTCGTATTTAACGCCTGCCTGCCAGCCTGAAAATACGGTAATATTCTCAGTTGCAGTTATGTCGTCAATACTGCCTGCCTCTGCCATCTTAACAAAAGCTATGGTGCTTGGAACAACAAGGGTGTTATGCTCTGCCTCAAGACTTCTGCGGTTATTACGTTCTTCAATAAGCAGCTCTTTTTCGCTTTTATACTTAAACATCCCTATACCTCCTTTACACTATACAACAACAGGGTTTAATAACCACATTCGGGTCGTTTGAACTAAAATCGTGACAGGAATAAATAGAATCAATTCCGCCCTTTTTATTGATATTACAGGTTCGGTACTGATATTTCTGCTCTTCCTGATAATGGGGTGAACGCAACAAACAAAAGGCAATTTCCCCATTGTAGTAAACAATTCTGTTTTTATCGGCACTGATAGAATTAGATGTATTAGATGAATTAACCTTATAATAAGTGTAAGATTCACCTTCTGATAATTCGCATGTACGATAATCACTGCCAAAAACTTCAGTAACAGCTGGCAGGAAAAACTTCTCAGTATTTTCAAAGACTGCAGGTCCGTTATCAAGGGGAGTTACAAACGTAGGCTTCTGTACATTTCCGATAACAGAAAGGAAATCTTCATCCATACCGTTAAGAAATCCTGCAGTATTGTTTACCCACTTAGGAGGTCTGTCATAGTTGTTTTTGGGTAACCACACACTGCCCGCCTCAGCTTCGCTGTTAAGGAACTGTCTTATAGCTGACTGCATCCAGTTGCTTGAACCATATCTTGCTCTGTTTACGTTATTATAAGTGGCATTTAAAGACGAGCCTAATGTTCCTGAATTAACGCTCAACGTTAACAAAGGTTCGGTATCGGCAGGTGTCTCATAAATAGTCAGCGGAGTATCTGTGATATTGGTATAGTCAAAATAAGGAAATACCGCAACTGCTCCTGCTGGTACTGCAACGGTTGGTGTAAAATTCAGAGTTGTACTATTAGCTGTAAAAGTATATGGAGCACCCGCACTTAATGCTGAATTAATGCAGAACAACGCCTCAGGTGCATCAAACTGCACCGCAGGAATAGCATTTTCAAGCTGAAGTGTAAGACTATGACTCAAGCTTTCATCTGTAGGCGTATCCTGGTCAACACCTATAACGGTCCATTCTAAAAGTCCGTATTCAGAATGTTCACATACTAATCTATCGCCAACAGAGAAAATTTCAGCCGCTCTGCCTGCTCGTACAATATCCTGTACAGATTTCCAGGATACAAGCTCGACACCGTCAAGTCTGGCTTCAATATCCTCCACCTTTTGAGCAAGATTATCAACGTCAAGTTCCCACTCTGACCAGATTGGTTCGGCACCGTCGTGAGCATAGGTACGCTTATATCGCTTGTATGCATCAGGACCTTTCAAATAGGTTTTGTACTGAATAACGTGAGCCTGTAATCCCTCTACTACCTCAATACCGTTTGGTGCTGTATAGCTTTCAAATATAAAGGGAAAACTTTTACCGCCGCCTACTGTACCTACATAACCTGTACCGGCAAGTGCCAGATATTCCGCTAGTTCCTCATCACCATTGGAACCGCTTGGAAGTGTAATGCTTACTATGTTAAGTTTACCTTTTAACGCTTTAGTAATAACCTTATTCTGTACAGGATTATCGGAGGTTTCGCTCAAAACGCTATCCACATTTTCGTTTTCAGAACAAATATGTCCGTCAATGCTCAATCGACCATATTTACCTGTTAACAGATTGATAAATCTTAAGGAATCGTCTTCAGCATCATAAACGCCTAAACAATAGTTATCACCAATGCATTCAGAAAAATCGCCTTCAAGCTTAAAGCGGTACAAAACATCCTCTTCAAACTCAGTGTGAATTATACCTTTATTTTCACTGTCTCCCCAACAGACAAAAACTCCAAGGTCCACAACTGTATTTCCGCAGTTTACAAGAGTATTGCTTCCTGCATCATATCTCCAACTTTCTCCATTAAACAAATTGAACAAAAGCAGGTATGTCAAGTCAGCACTTGTAACCGCAATAAAACTTCCTTTACCTACAACAGATTTAACGGGAGATAAACCCGAAAACTCAACTCTGGTTATAGTATTTCCGGCGTTGCTCTGGTTGAGAATGGCATCAAAGTAATCATATCCGTGTGCAGGAATAACCGAATTTTTCTGCCAGTAGTCACGGTCAAGATTTTCAGGTGTAATTTTAACACCGTCAAGACTCACCATAGCCGATACCCCGCTATCCTTGTAGGTACCGCTATTGACATCATATGTAAACCAATTGCCGTTTGTCCCTACATAAGGCATTTTTGCCGTGGCAGTGTCCATCTTATCGTAAAGCTCATTTAGCCTTTTTTCAAAACCTAAAAATTCAGAGTTAGAGTTTAAAAACTCCTCATCCTCTTCCGTAGCTTTGCCTGCAACAAAAACATCTGAGGTTGTGTGGTAAACCTCGCTATCATCTGAAAACGCCTTAATCTGAGCTTTTACAAGTCCGCTTTTAAAAATTTGTCCTTCCTCAATATTCCAAACAAGGAAGGTGCCTTCTTCTACTTCTTCTTTAGTAAGAGTAAAGAAGTTGTGTCTGCCGTCATCAAAGGTAAGGTAAAGACGGTAGAGCCATCCGCTCTCGGGGGTAGAGCGGATAAAAAACTTTTTCTGAGTATGAAGATTGTCACCTATAAAGCCAACAAATCGTTCATCCTCGGGGATGGTAAGAATTCCATCCGAGATTGTTATCATATGATACACCTCCCACTTACAGGCATAAAAAAAGAAAAAATTGCATAAAAACATGCAATTTTTTCTACTAAGATTAAAATTTTATAAAATTTTCTTTAAAAATTCACCTGTATAGGAGTTTTCACAAGCTGCAATATCCTCGGGAGTACCCTGACATATTACCAGACCGCCGCCGTCACCGCCCTCGGGACCAAGGTCTATTATATGGTCAGCAGTCTTTATTAAATCAAGATTATGCTCAATAACCACAACTGTGTTACCACCGTCAACAAGCTTCTGTAAAACTTCAATAAGCTTATGAACGTCTGCAGTGTGAAGTCCTGTAGTAGGCTCGTCAAGAATATAAATTGTTTTGCCTGTGCTTCGCTTTGAAAGCTCTGTAGCAAGCTTCACTCGCTGAGCCTCACCGCCAGAAAGTGTAGGAGCAGGCTGACCGATTTTGATATAACCCAACCCTACATCACAAAGGGTTTTGAGCTTTCTCTCAATCTTTGGCATATTCTGAAAGAATTCCCTGCCTTCTTCAACGGTCATTTCCAAAACGTCGTAAATCGATTTACCCTTGTACTTAACCTCTAAAGTTTCGTGATTATATCGCCTACCCTTGCAAACCTCACAAGGAACATAAACATCAGGCAAAAAGTGCATTTCTATCTTAATGATACCGTCACCCTCGCAGCTTTCGCAACGTCCGCCTTTTACGTTAAACGAAAAACGTCCTGCAGAATATCCCTTAAGCTTTGCCTCCTGAGTCTGAGCGAAAAGCTCGCGGATATCTGTAAAAACACCTGTGTAGGTAGCAGGGTTTGAGCGCGGTGTTCTGCCTATGGGGCTTTGGTCAATTGCAATAACCTTGTCAAGGTTTTCCATTCCTTCTACCTTTTTGCATTTACCGGGTTTCACCTTGGTACCGTTAAGCTCACTTGCCAGTGCCTTGTATAAAATTTCATTTACAAGTGAAGATTTTCCCGAACCCGAAACACCTGTAACGCAAATAAACTTACCCAATGGGAATTCTACATTTATATTCTTAAGGTTATTCTGTTTTGCACCGATAACCCTAAGTTTTTTACCATTACCTTTTCTTCGGTTTTCAGGTACTGGCACACATCTTTTTCCGCTTAAATACTGACCCGTTATGGAGTTTTCGTTTTTCATAACCTCTTTTGCAGTACCCTGTGCAATAATTTTTCCGCCGTGAACACCTGCTCCGGGACCGATATCAATAATATGGTCAGCCGCAAGCATTGTGTCGGTATCGTGCTCTACAACAATGACAGTATTACCCAAATCACGAAGTCTTTGAAGTGTAAACAAAAGCTTTTCGTTATCTCTCTGGTGAAGTCCGATACTGGGCTCGTCAAGGATATATAAAACGCCCGTCAGAGAACTGCCTATCTGTGTAGCAAGCCTGATTCGCTGGCTTTCGCCGCCAGAAAGAGTACCCGCAGTACGAGAAAGGGTAAGATAACCAAGACCTACGTTTTTAAGGAATGTAAGTCTTTCGTTAATCTCTTTGACAATAGGAGCGGCAATAAGCATATCACGCTCTGAAAGCTCTGCTTTTGCCACAAAATCCAGTGCATTGTCAACAGACATTTGGCAGAATTCAGAAATATTTATATCACTTACCGTAACACCCAAAGCTACCTTAGAAAGCCTCTGACCGCCGCACTCGTCGCAAGGAATCGAGGACATAAAGCCCTCTATCTCCTCCTTAATCCAGTTGCTAGAGGTCTGGTGGTAACGTCTGTCAAGATTAGTAAGCACACCTTCAAAGGGTGCGTAATACTCCTGATTTTTGCCGAAGGGAGTGCTTCTTACAAGGCGGATTTTCTCGCCCTTTGTGCCATAAAGAAGGATGTCAACAATCTCATCAGGCAAATCGCAAATAGGGGTATCAAGAGAAAACCCGTAGTGCTCACTTAAACCCCTGTAATACATAGCGGCAATGGTATTGCCCTCCATTGCCCAACCGCCTGCTTTGATACCGCCCTGAGCTACACTTTTATTCTTATCGGGAATTATCCTGTCAGGGTCAAGCCTCATAAACACACCGAGGCCCGTACACTTGGGACATGCTCCGTAGGGTGCGTTAAAAGAAAACATTCGTGGAGAAAGCTCGTCTATACAAGCACCGTGGTCAGGGCAGGCATAGCTTTGAGAGAATAAAATATCCTCTTTATCAGGGATATTTACAACAATAAGACCATTTGTAAGCTTTGATGCGGTTTCAATACTGTCTGCAAGCCGTGAACGTATATCGTCTTTAATAACAAGTCGGTCAACAACAATGTCCACATTATGCTTTTTATTTTTCTCCATTTTTATGTCTTCAGAAAGGTCATACATTATGGAGTCAACCCTTACTCTTACAAAACCGCCCTTGCGTGCCGATTCAAGTTCCTTTTGATGCTCGCCTTTCCTGTCTCGTACCACAGGGGCAAGAATCTGAATTCTTGTGCCTGCTTCAAGTTTAAGCACCTTATCAACAATCTGGTCGATAGACTGGGTTTTGATTTCCTTTCCGCAGGTTGGACAATGAGGCACACCAACTCGGGCATACAGAAGTCTTAAATAATCGTAAATCTCCGTAACCGTACCAACGGTTGAACGAGGATTTTTCGATGTGGTTTTCTGATCAATGGAAATCGCAGGAGAAAGTCCGTCTATAGAGTCAACGTCAGGCTTGTCCATCTGCCCCAGGAAAAGCCTTGCATAAGAGGACAGCGACTCTACATACCGCCTTTGACCCTCGGCATAAATTGTGTCAAAGGCAAGGGATGATTTACCCGAGCCCGAAAGGCCTGTCATAACAACAAGCTTATCTCTGGGAATATCAACGTCTATATTTTTAAGGTTGTGTTCTCTGGCACCACGTACTGAAATTTTATCCTGTGGCACAAGCATCACTCCTCTCTGCGGGTTAGCCACCCGCGGGGCATTTCGCCTTTGGAAAGATTACATATAAAATAAACTTTCATCAACGGCGGGTAGTATTTAGAACTACAAAAAAACGGGTAACGGGCGGTGGCTTTCCGCTACGTTACCCGTTTGCTATTTTGATTTTTAACAATTAAGCCTGTGTGCCCTCAGGGGTTTCTTCTTCCTCAGCATAGGCCTCAGACTCAGGCACAAAAGTACCCTTCATCATAGCGTCAAAGTCCTCGCCGCTCATCTTTTCGTGAGCCATAAGGTAAGCTGCAACCTCGTGGAGCTTATCCATATACTTGTTGAGGATATCCTCAGTACGCTTGTAGCCCTCAGAGATTATGCGGTGAACCTCATCATCAATCTTGGCAGCGGTAGCTTCGGAGTAATCCTTGACCTGACCCATATCACGACCGATAAATACCTCACCGCCTGAAGCACCGTAGTTAATGGGACCTAATGACTCAGACATACCGTACTTCATTACCATATTACGTGCTGTAGCAGTAGCTTTTTCGATATCGTTACTTGCACCTGTGGAGATATCACCAAGCACCAAAGCCTCAGCAACACGTCCGCCTAAGCAAACCACAATATCCTCTTCCATTTCCTTCTTACTTCTGTAAGACCTGTCTTCAGTAGGCAATGGCATTGTAAATCCACCTGCCATACCGCGAGGAATAATTGAAATCTGGTGTACGGGGTCCTGAGTTTCACACTCATAGAAAGCAAGTGCGTGACCTGCTTCGTGGTAAGCTGTCAGCTTCTTTTCGTGGTCGTTCATTACTCTGGACTTTTTCTCGGTACCAACCACAACCTTGATTGTAGCTTCCTCTACCTCTTCCATAGTAATAGCCTTTTTATTTTTTCTTGCGGCTAAGAGTGCTGCCTCGTTAAGAAGATTTTCAAGGTCTGCACCTGTAAAGCCTGCAGTAGTTTTTGCAATAGTCTTAAGTTTTACGTCGGGAGCTAAGGGTTTCTTTCTTGCGTGCACCTTAAGGATAGCCTCACGGCCGTTAATATCAGGATAGCCTACCATAACCTGGCGGTCAAATCTGCCGGGACGCAAAAGTGCAGGGTCAAGGATGTCAGGGCGGTTTGTAGCCGCAATAACAATAACGCCCTCATTTGCACCGAAACCGTCCATTTCAACAAGCATCTGGTTAAGGGTCTGCTCTCTTTCGTCGTGGCCGCCGCCAAGGCCTGTGCCACGCTGTCTGCCCACTGCATCAATTTCGTCGATAAAGATAATACAGGGAGAATGCTTTTTAGCGTGCTGGAAAAGGTCTCTTACACGGGATGCACCAACACCGACAAACATCTCAACAAAGTCGGAACCTGAAATTGAGAAGAACGGAACCCCTGCTTCGCCTGCAACTGCACGTGCAAGTAAGGTTTTACCTGTACCGGGAGGGCCCACAAGAAGCACGCCCTTGGGAATTTTTGCACCTAAGTTATTATATTTTTCAGGAGACTTAAGAAACTCTACAATTTCCTCAAGCTCTTCCTTTTCTTCGTCGGCACCTGCAACATCCTCAAATGTTGTCTTGCGTTTTTCGTCGGTCTGGTCCTTGAATTTAGCCTTGCCGAACTGCATCTCCTTGCCGCCGAGACCGCCGCCTGCGTTAATCTTACGCATAATTACAATCCAGAAGAACACACCCACAACAATAAGAAGAATCATGGGAATAAGCTCTATCCAGATGGAGTAGTTCTTGGCGGGGGTATAATCATACTCAAGCTGAGCATCGGGATTAGCCTCATTGTAAGCCAAAATATAATCATTAACGTCATTGTAGAAAAGGTCTACACTTGCTAATGTATAGCTGATTTCCTTTAATCCGTCATCGTCCTTGTTACCGGGTCCGCCGAAAAGATTAAAGATACCACCGTAAGGATCGTTATTCTCCTTCTGAGCTTCATCTGCTGATGCTGCTTCATCCAGAACCTTCATGTTAAGTTTACCTGAACCTACATCAACGGTAAACTCTCTTACCTGCTCGGTTCTGAAATAATTCACAATATCGGAATATCTGTACTCAGGCTCTTTTGCACCTGACATTAATGCCCATATACCGATAAAAAGCAGAATTGGAATACCGATGCCGATAATAAGCTTTAACGCTGAGTTCTTGTTATTATTCTGCAATTCAATTCACTCCTTAGTGTATTATGTAAAAATTAAACTCAATTATGAGTAAACGGATCTCTTAAGTATGCCAACATAAGGAAGACTTCTGTAATTTTCTGCGAAGTCTAAACCATAACCGATTACAAACTCATCGGGAATTTCTGCACCGATATAGTCTACAGGGATTTCAACCACTCTTCTGTCAGGTTTACTTAAAAGGGTACATATCTTAACAGAATTTACACCCTTTGCCTCAAAATATTTAAGGATAAATGCAAGTGTGTTACCGCTGTCGATAATATCTTCAACAATAAGTACATCCCTACCTTCCACAGGCTGAGAAACGTCTTTGATAATGTTAACTCTACCGCTGCTTTCTGTAGATGTACCATAGCTTGAAACACACATAAAATCGATTTTGCAGTCAACTTCAAGCTCTTTCATAAGGTCAGCCATAAATACAACACTGCCCTTTAAAAGCCCTACAAGCAAAATTTCCTTGCCTTGGTAATCTTTATTAATTTTTGTGGCAATATTTTTCACCATATTTTTAATTTCAGATTCACTTATGAGAATTCTTTCGCAATCCTTATGCATAACCCTTCTCCTTTTCTGATTCTATTACAATACCTTTTCCGTTTTTATACATTCCATCACCAAAAACGCCTGCCCCCTCTGCCCAGAGGATTTCACCCTCTGACACAAGCAAAAGCATTTTGTCCCTTTGTTCTGAGGGAATTTTAAGTTCGTTCTGTAATTTTCTTAAATCTTTGGACAAATTCCTGTTGGGGAGCTTAACCCGATCCCCGCTTTTTCGTGTGCGAAAAATTGCATCAGTACTGATTTTATCATATCCTAAAACCTTTGATGATAATTTTTTGTAAACAATTTCTTCTTCCGTTAATTCTTTTACAGAATATAGTCTGCCATTAAAGGAAAATCTACTGTTTATTTCAAAGGGGAATTCTCCATTTGTATTGTGGGTATCCCTAGTTATTCTCAATACACCTTGCTTGACAACCACCGTATATCCATCGATTAAATTAACGGCACCGCTGTTTTTTAATATATTTTTTATAAGTTCAATATGTTTATATTCAAAGCCTGCTCCTGCTTCTGCAAGAATCAGCTTAAGTGCATAGCTTAAAAGTGCGGGATGAGCATTTTTAAGAATCTCAACTTTAAAGCCTGTTGCTATCTCAGCTTTAACAATAAGCTTCTGTGCCTCAGTTTTTACAAAATCCTCAACCTCGGACACACTCTGCTTAAGTCTTAAAAAGTTCTGCTCAGCACCACTGTTTACCTCTTTAAGAACAGGCACAACCTTGTGCCTTATTCTGTTGCGGTTACAGATATCAACATCATTATTTGTGCTGTCGTTTACATAAGCTATATAGTTTTCACGGGTGTATTCCTCTACCTCTTGCCTTGTAACGTCAAGTAAAGGTCTTATGATTCTGCCTCTTATGTAAGGAATAGCCGAAACCCCTGAAATGGAAGCTCCTCTAGCGATATTTAGAAGAGCCGTCTCCAGAGAATCGCTTAATGTATGAGCTGTAGCAATAAAAGCATCATACTTTTCTGAAAGCTCTTCGAAAAATTCATATCTGACCCTTCTGCCCACAGCTTCAAAGCCTTCTCCGCTTTCATTTGAAAGTGCGTTTACATCCACACTTTTAAGAAAAAGCTCAACGCCTTTTTCGGCACAGAGATTTTTAACAAAGACTTCATCACGTACAGATTCTTCACCGCGAAGGTTATGATTGACGTGAGCGGCATAAACCTCAAATCCAAGCTCTTCCTTCAAATCAAGAAGGATACTCAGAAGGGTTACAGAATCCGCCCCGCCTGACAAAGCAACAATTACCCTGTCGCCTTTTCTGAGCATATTGTGGCTCTTAAGGGTGTTTAAAACTTTAGTATTCACGGCCAAGCTCCGGGGACGTAAATCTCATAAACTCACCCTGCCAGTGAAGCTTAACAGTACCTGTTTCGCCGTGACGGTTTTTTGCAATAAGACATTCGGCAGAGTTCTGGTCAACATCAGAATTATCACCGCCGATTACCTTGTTCTTATCATAATAGGCCTCTCGGTAAAGGAAAAGAATAATATCCGCGTCCTGCTCGATAGAACCTGAATCTCTCAGGTCAGAAATCTGAGGACGGTGGTCCTCAGCACGCTTTTCACTTGCACGTGAGAGCTGTGAAAGGCAAATAACAGGAACGCTCAGTTCCTTTGCAAGAACCTTAAGGTTTCGCGTGATTTCAGAAATTTCCTGAACTCGGTTGTCGGTGTGTCTGCCTGTGGACATAAGCTGCAAGTAGTCAATAACAACCAAATCTATATTTTTAAGACGTCTGAGCTTTGCCTTCATTGCAGGTACGCTGATACCCGGAGTATCGTCAAGATACATTTCGCACTTTGAAAGCACATCGCCTGCAGAAATAAGTCTCTGCCACTCTTCATCGCTTAGTTTGCCTGTTCTAAGCTTTGTACCGCCTACCAGAGCCTCTGAAGATAAAAGACGGCTTGCAAGCTGGTCTTTTGTCATTTCCAAAGAGAAAAATGCAACTGTCCTTTTGCTTTTTAGTGCAACATTTCGGGCTATGTTGAGTGCAAATGAAGTTTTACCCATACCGGGACGGGCAGCAAGAATAATAAGGTCACTTCGGTTAAGACCTGTAGTAATGCGGTCAATTTCACCGATACCCGACGGCATAGGCTTCAAGGACTCGTCATCCTTATTAAGAGCATCCAAACGGTCAAAAGTCTTTAAAATAACACCTTCGATTTTCTCTAACCCCTGAATACTTTTGCCCTGTCGGATATCATAAATCATCTGCTCGGCAGAATCCACCAAAAGCTCGGCATCATTCTCACCTGAAGATGCCTCATCAAGCATACGCCTTGCCACATTCATAAGCATGCGGGTGTTATACTTGCTGAGTACGATATTTGCATATACCTCTACATTAGAAATAGAGGGACAATTCTCCACAAGAGCCGCCAGATATATTTTACCTTCGGTAGGGTCAAAATTCTTTTCACCCTTTAATGCTTCATATAGGGTAACAAAGTCAATAGAAAGACCCTGTGTAAACATAGACAGCATAGTAGAATAAATCATTCTATGCACAGACATATGGAAGTAGTCGGGCTTTGTAAGGATTTCGGCAACCCTGCCGAAACACTCGGGCTCGTAAATAATAGCACCAAGCACCGCCTGCTCAGCTTCAGGGCTATAAGGAAGATTCAAGCCGTCATATTCGGTTTTGACAATATTATTTGCCATTTTAATGCGTCCTTTTTAATTAAAATCAGAGTGCTTCAACCTCAACAGTAAGTGTAGCAGAAATACCTGTGTAAAGCTTAATTTCAGCCTTGAAAGAACCAACTGTTTTGATATCGCTCATAGAAATTTTTCTTTTATCAATATCAAGGGAAAACTTATTTTTAATCTCGGCACTTACTTCCTTTGATGTAATGCTTCCGAAAAGTTTACTGCCCTGTCCTGCTTTAGCCTTAATCAGAATATTCTTACCGTCCAGCTTGGCTTTGGCAGCATTTGCAGCGGCAATCTCCTGCTCTGTCTTGTATTTTTTAGAGTTCTCTGCATTTTTGAACTCGTTCATAACCTGGTTGTTAACTTCCTTTGCAAGACCTTTGGGAATAAGGAAATTTCTTGCATAACCATCAGAAGCATTAACCATCTCGCCTTTTTTGCCTAAGGACTTAACGTCCTGTAATAAAACCAGTTTCATATATATTACCTCCTGAATTTGCTTTAATTACGCATCAATAGCTTCTATAAGCTGAGCAACTGCAGCTTCAAAGGATTTTTCATTAAGCTGAGCCGCTGCCATTGTGTGGTGACCGCCGCCACCCATTTTTTCCATAACAACCTGAACGTTGTGCTTACCAAAACTTCGGGCTGATATGTTTATTGTACCTGCCTCTGTGCGGTACATAACAAAGGAAGCTTTAACTCCCTTAATAAGTAACAGCTCATCTGCAGCCTTAGCCGCTAAAAGTCTTACGTCGCTTACTTCATCCTGCACCAGTACAATGGCACATTCCTTGTAAATTTTTGCAGTTGAGATAAGCTGATACTTATTCTTATAGCTCTCAACAGAATCTGCAAAATGCTGGCGTATCGCAATGGTATCTGCACCTTTTTTGCGAAGATATGCCGCAGTTTCAAAAGCAGCAGAGCCTGCATTAATAACAAAATTCTTGGTGTCAAGAATAATACCTGAAAGAAGCGCCTCTGCCTCAGGCTTGCCCAAAGGCTCACCCTCAAAATTATCAATAATACTTGTACAAAGTTCAGAAGCCGACGAAGCACCTGGCTCGTTTAAAAATACTACCGCATCATCAATATGGTCAACCTGACGGCGATGATGGTCAATTACTATACAAGCACCGCAATGCTCATAAAGACGCTTGTCTTCAAGCATATTAACAGTCTGGGTATCAACAATAATAAGCAATGTCTTTGGTGTAATCTGAGTAAGAGCCTGCTGGGGACTTACAAAGATACCCTCTCCCCTGTCAGCCTTATATTTGTCAATAAGTGACTTTGCCATAGATGTTTCGTAATTTACGGCAATACAGGCTTTTTTGCCTAAAGAGCGTGTAACCGCCCTGTACATACCTATAGAAGCACCTATTGAGTCAAGGTCAGAGAATCTGTGACCTGTAATAACAACCTTGTCACACTCTGCCACAGCATTTGCCACAGAGTCTGCAATCATACGGGTTCTTACTTTGGTCTGTTTTTCAACACCCTGGGACTTACCGCCGTAAAAGTCAAAATCCTTGCCTGTGGCAATTGCCGCCTGGTCTCCGCCACGTCCCAATGCCATATCAAGGGCACGTTTTGCCGAGCCCTGGCTTTTTCTAAGATTCTTTTCACCTCTGCCGATACCTATGGAAACAGTAGCCTCAACCTCACCCATTTTAATTTCGTGGATTTTGTCAAGGATGTCAAACTTAGTTTCAATAATCTTTTTAAGCTCACGCTCTTCAAAGATAATCATATAACGGTTACCTGCAAGCTTGCGGTAAAGTGCGTTTGAGTCAGCCGCCCATTTCTGCAATGTATCCTCAACCTGCAATACAACATGGGCACTTTCTTCTTCAAAAGCATCCGTAAAAGCCTCACGGTTATCAAAAACTACCATAGCCACTGACTGACGGGTCGCCTTATACTCAGCATCAACCTTTTTATAGTAGGTATCATCAAAGAAATAAAGCACCGCACCTGTACCTGTATCTGCACCGAAAGCAGTAAACTGCTTGTCGCCATACTTAACAGCTGTGCCTTCATTCTTAACAATATCGGCAATATCCGCAGATAAAAACTTGTAGTCAATATGTATGCCCATAAGATTTGACTCAGGGCAAAAGTGCTTTTTGAAAGCCTTATTATAATACACAAGTTCGTTTTCTGTATTAACAACAGCCACAGGAAAATTAAGCTTTTCAGCAAATCCTGTATCAGCGTTGCGTACGTGCTTAAGAGAATTACGCAACGAAAACTGAACATATCGTGCAAACAAAAAGTAAAGTATTATTGCTGCAATAACTGCCACAAGTGCAATAGAACACTGAACGAAAAACAGGTTCAGATTGTAAAAGGCAGCAGGAATTGCAAGCAACATCATTGCCACTGCAAACAGAACCAGATAAGGCACTGTGTGTGCATATTTATTTTTCATAACCTTTTCCTCATTTCAAAAGGTTTATTAAACCTCCATTAAAATCGGTAAAATCATAGGATATCTGCCTGTTTTCTGGCTGATAAGCTGAGAAACTCCGTCCTTAACCTTGTTTTTGATTGTACCCCATTCCTGAATACGTCTGTCGGCACAGTCCTCTAAAATTGCAAGAGAAAGCTTTCGTACTTCATCAAGCAAAAACTCGCTTTCCTTAACATATACAAAGCCTCTCGACACAACATCAGGCCCGCTTACAACGTGACCGTCGTAAACATCAAGGGATGCAACAATGGTAATAAGTCCGTCCTGACCAAGGTGCTTTCTGTCACGAAGCACTATGCTTCCAACGTCACCAACACCCAAGCCGTCAACAAATACCTGTCCTGCGGGAACATTTGCTACTTCCTTGATATAATTTTCGTGAAGCTCTACACACTTGCCGTTGTCGCCGATATAAACATTTTCCTTAGGAGTACCCATGGCAACTGAAATTTCCTTATGCTTTCTAAGGTGCTTCTGCTCGCCGTGAACAGGGATAAAATACTTAGGCTTTGTTAATGCCTGAATAATCTTAAGCTCCTCCTGACATGCGTGACCCGAAACGTGAACCTCATACATGGACTCGTAAATAACCTTACAGCCTCTTTTAAGAAGCTCGTCAACCAGGTTGCCTACAGTTCGCTCGTTGCCCGGTATAGGATTGGCAGAAATTATAATAAAATCGCCTTCGCCTACACTTACCTTTCTGTGGTCAGAATAAGCCATACGGCTCAAAGCCGACATAGGCTCGCCCTGACTGCCTGTGGTAATAAGCACGATTTCGCCCTGAGTGTAGCGGTTAAGCATATCAATGTTAATGAGAATACCCTCGGGAATGTTAAGGTAGCCAAGCTCAGATGCCACGCTCATATAATTAAGCATACTTCTGCCCGAGAAAGCCACCTTTCTGCCGTATTTTACTGCACAGTTTATAATCTGCTGAACACGGCTGACATTTGAAGCAAAGGTCGCAATAATAATACGTCTGCCCTCTGCCTCTTTGAAAAGGTTGTCAAAGCTTGCCATAACTGTGGTTTCAGAGGGAGTATTTCCCGGACGGGATGCGTTTGTGCTGTCCGCCATAAGGCATAAAACGCCTTCATCGCCAAGCCTTGCAAAGGCATTAAGGTCAATAGGCTTGCCCTCTGTGGGGGTGTAGTCAACCTTAAAGTCACCTGTATGCACAATAGTGCCTGCAGGTGTGTGCAAAGCAATTGCAAGAGAATCGGGAATAGAGTGGTTAACGTGGATAAATTCAACATCAAAACAGCCAAGCTTAACCCTCTGCCCTGCTTTTACCTCTCTTAAATCGGGATTTTTAGGCAGGGAATGTTCTCTTAACTTATTGCCGATAAGTCCCACCGCCAAGGGCGAGGAATATATGGGGGCATTAAGCTTACCCAAAAGGTAAGGAAGTCCGCCTATATGATCTTCATGGGCGTGAGTAATTACAATACCCTTAAGCTTATCTTTGTTCTGCTCAACATAGGTGAAGTCGGGGATTACAAGGTCAACACCCAGCATATCGCCGTCAGGGAATGCCATACCGCAATCCACCAGCACCATATCGCCCTCGCATTCAAAGAGAGTCATATTCTTGCCGATTTCATTAAGTCCGCCTAAAAAGGCAACCCTTACCGCAGGTTTTGTTTTCTCTATAAATTCATCGGTAAACTTCTTTTTACCGCTTGTATTTTTGTAAGACTTTTTATACTGAGGCTTCTTATTCTGCTTAGGAGCTTTTTTGCCCTGCATACTATAGCCTAAAAAGTCACTGCCGTCTGTTACCAAAAATTCGTCCTCAGGCTTAAGGTTAAAATCTCCTGCAGGCTTTGTACTTGGCTTCGCCTTAGGCTTATAAGCCTTGTAACTTGGCTTTTTGCCCTTTTTTGCAGGAGCCGAGCTGTACTTCTTGCCGCTTTTAGGGTTCTGCTGAGGCTTCTTCTTGCTTTTTACAGCTGATTCATTTGTATTATTGCTCACAATTTTCCTCCATTTTCAGTTTTAAAATATGTAATATATGTTGTTGCCTTGCTCGCCGCAGCCGAAATCAAGACATATTATCCGAATTTAATTATACACTTCATATTTTACCCTTTCGTCGGGTCTATGTCAAGCAAACATTGCACATTTCTACTATAGGCTGTAACATTAATTATTATACATTTTTACGGATAAAACAATCTGAAGTTAGTCGATGCTAACCAAATATCGGAACTCTGATAAAAAATAAACAAATAAATGTTGCAAATAAGCATTTTGGTGTTATAATATAGGTTGGTATATTTTTGAAGGAGGTGTGAGACTTGAAAAAGGTTGATATTTACACCGACGGCGCCTGCTCGGGCAATCCCGGTCCCGGCGGATGGGGTGCCATACTTTGCTACAACGGTGTGGAAAAAGAAATTTCAGGCGGCGAGCCTCACACAACCAACAACCGCATGGAGCTTTTAGCTGTTATAAGTGCCCTTGAAATGCTCAAGGAACCTTGCGAAGTCACCCTTTACAGCGACAGCCAGTATGTATGTAACGCTCTGGAACGTGGCTGGGCAAGGAAGTGGAAGGCTCAAAACTGGATGCGGACTAAAAAAGACCCTGCCCTTAATCCCGACTTGTGGGAAAGGCTTTTAAACCTTTGCGACATACACAAGGTGGCTGTTGTATGGGTAAAGGGTCACAACAATCACCCAATGAACGAGAGATGCGACAGATTAGCTGTTGCCGCTTCTCAAAATCAATAAAGGAGACACTATGAGAAAGGTATATGCAGACAATGCCGCAACAACGGCATTATCCCCTGAAGTTTTAAATAAAATGATGCCCTACCTCACCGAGGTTTACGGCAATCCCTCAAGCCTTTATCAGGCAGGCTCACTTGCCAAGGACGCAGTCGAGGAGGCTCGTCAGACTGTAGCCGACTTAATCGGTGCAGAAAACGCAAGCGAAATTTACTTTACCTCAGGCGGTTCTGAAAGCGACAACTGGGCTATCAAAGGTGTTGCTGCTGCTCTTTCAAAAAAAGGCAAAAAGCACATTATAACTTCCAAGTTTGAACATCACGCTGTGCTTCACACCTGCAAAGCTCTGGAAAAACAAGGCTTTGATGTAACATATCTTGATGTTTATGAAAACGGCATTGTTAAGCCTGAGGATGTAAAAAATGCTTTAAGAGAAGATACAGCCTTGGTTACAATTATGTACGCCAACAATGAAATCGGCACAATCCAGCCTATTGCTGAAATCGGCAGAATCTGCCGTGAGGCAAAGGTGCTTTTCCACACAGATGCCGTACAGGCTATGGGCAATGTTCCCATAAATGTAGTTAATGACAATATCGACCTTTTATCCCTTACAGCTCACAAGTTCCACGGCCCTAAGGGAATTGGAGCTTTATATGTAAGACGCGGTGTAAGACCTGACATTCTCATTGACGGCGGTGCACAGGAAAAAGGCAGACGTGCAGGCACAGAAAATGTTGCAGGTATAGTTGGTCTTGCCGAGGCTCTTAAGATTGCTGTAGAAACTATGGAAGAACGCAAAGAAAAGCTTACAAAAATGCGTAACCGGCTTATTGACGGCTTACTTAAAATTGAGCGTTCCCGTTTAAACGGCGACAGAGAGCAAAGACTTCCCGGCAATATGAATATGTGCTTTGAGGGTATAGAGGGCGAAAGCTTGCTTCTTCGTCTTGACCTTGCAGGCATCAGTGCTTCATCAGGCTCTGCTTGTACTTCAGGCAGCCTTGACCCCAGCCACGTGCTTCTTTCCATAGGTCTTCCCCACGAAATTGCGCACGGAAGCCTGAGAATTTCTTTCTCTGACGGAAACACCGAGGAAGATGTTGATTATATCTTGGAAAATGTGCCGAAGATTGTAGAGTATTTAAGAAGCTTCTCTCCCCTTTGGGACAAAATCAAATCCGAAGAAAACTAATGGAGGTTTTAATATATGGCATATTCAGAAAAGGTTATGGACCATTTCGCAAATCCCCGCAATGTTGGCGAAATCCCTGATGCTGACGGCGTCGGTGAGGTTGGCAACTCAAAATGCGGCGACATTATGAGAATGTATATCAAGGTTGAGGGCAACGTTATTACCGATTGTAAGTTCAAAACTTTCGGTTGCGGTGCAGCTATTGCTACAAGCTCTATGGCCACTGAGCTTATTAAGGGCAAGACCATTGACGAAGCTTTAAAGCTTACAAACAAAGCTGTTATGGAAGCTCTCGACGGACTTCCTGCTGTTAAGGTTCACTGCTCAGTACTTGCCGAGCAGGCTATCAAGGCAGCTCTTTCCGATTACTACACAAGAATGGGTGTAGACCCCGAGCCTATTGTAGGCAAAATTCAGGAGTGTGACCACGACCATGGTTGCGGTTGCGAAAGCTGTTCATAAGTAATCCATTAAAGGTGGAAACAAATCCCCTACAGAAAACGCCCGAGGCATAAAACCTCGGGCGTTAGTGTTTATATTATGTTATTTACTGCTGTCAAGCTTATTAAGCTCTTCACGGAATGTACCGATATCGGCAAAGTTCTTATAAACAGACGCAAAGCGGATATAAGCAACATCGTCAAGACCTCTTAAAGCATCCATTGCAAGTTCACCAATCTTATCGCTTGTAACTTCCCTGTCAAGACCGCTCTGAAGCTTTGACTCAATGCTGTCAATACAAGCCTCAATCTGGTCCATAGAAACAGGGCGCTTTTCGCAAGCTCTGAGAAAACCTCCCATAAGCTTTGAACGATTGAAAACTTCGCGGGATTTGTCACGCTTAACAACAACAATAGGCACAGTTTCAATAACCTCGTGGGTTGTAAAACGCTTACCACAACTTAAGCATTCTCTGCGTCTGCGGATTCTTTCGCCGTCATCAGCAGGACGGGAATCAATAACCTTACTTTCATCATAACTGCAATAGGGACATTTCATCGGGACTCACTCCATATGTTGTGTATATAGTTCTATATGTTAAATTATAACACAACATTTGGCAATTGCAAGTTAATAAAAGATAACAAAAGGTTACAAACTTATAAATTTTTTCTACAAAAGAATATTCTCTTCCGCCTTAATTTATATCTTAAAAATAACAGCCTCATCCGCAACGCTCAGCATACCGAAATGCACCTCGACCTCTTTGCCTGAAATAAGGTCACGGTATGTTCCGTCAGGCACATCAACATTAATAAGAGCATTATTGCTGTCAACAGGGAAAACACCTAAAATTTTACCCTCTTTGCTGTTATGAACAGCACAAAGCACACCTTCACAAGGAGAGTTTACAGTATACTCGCTGTCTGTAAAAACTTTATCCTTGCGGATAGTATAGAGAGTCTGCATAAGCGGCGTAAGGTCTGCATTTTTTCCCCAACAGATTGTGTCTTTGTCAAAAAGTGTGGGCAAGTGCTTTGCACCAACCTCCTGACCGTTATAAATAAGTGTCATACCTTTCTGAAAATACAGAAAAGCTGTCCACACACGCAAAGCATTTTCGTCAGCAATAAGCTGATGTGCACGCGGTCTGTCGTGGTTTTCCAAAAATCTCAGCTTAACATAGTTATCCGGATAAATAGTTTCCTGCAGATTTATAGCTTTCGCATAGTCTGCCAGAGTATGCTTTTTAAGCAAAGCATCTATAAACTCGCCTGCAATATCATACTCATATGCAATATCAAAAGCTCTGTAAATTTCTGAATCAGAAAGAGCCGTCATACCCTGACTGCGGATATATCTGATAAACCCATGCTCTATACTTTCACTGAGCCATATGCAGTTTTCTCTAACCTTTGCAACTTCTTCACGGGCTTTAAGCCAGAACTCAAGAGGAACAAGAGAAGCAACGTCGCATCTGAAACCGTCAACAATTTCCGCCCACATTTTAAGGGTTTCAATCTGATAATCCCACAAATCAAGATTGGCGTAATCAAGGTCAATAATATCTGTCCAATCCCCTACTCTGTTGCCAAAAGAACCGTCGGGCTTATGATAAAACCATTCGGGGTGATTCTCCGAGAGCCAGGAATCAGGCGAGGTATGATTATACACAACGTCGATTATACATTTCATATCCAAAGCATGAATATCATCCACAAGACGTTTAAAATCATCAAGTGTACCAAATTCAGGGTTAATCTCACGATAGTTCTTAATAGCGTAAGGGCTGCCAAGAGTACCCTTACGAGCCTTTTCGCCTAAAGGATGAATAGGCATAAGCCAGATAATGTCAACGCCTAAATCCTTAATACGCTTCAAATCCTTACGAACACCCTCAAAGGTGCCCTCTTCACTAAAATTTCGAACAAAAACAGAATACATAACCTGATTTCTCAGGGTTTTAGATGTGTTAAAAGCCATAGCTATACCTCCGGATAATTTATGATTTAATGATACCGCTGCAAACTTGAAATGTAAAGATATTTTTGTCAACCTGCAATTTTTTAAGTTATTTGTCTTGAACCCCTTTTCCAAAAGGATTCTCATTTTTTGAGAATTGACTTGACGCTTAAGACGTTTACTTTTATAGAGAGAATTGATATACTTTATGCGAAATCAGAACAGAAAAGGAGCAATTAAAATGAGCACAATGAACAGTATAATAAAAGAACGGCGAAATGCTCTGGGCATTACTCAAAAGGAACTTGCCGACAGACTTTCTATATCCGACAAAACCGTATCTCGCTGGGAAAGCGGAAACCAGGTGCCGGATGCAATACTTTTGCCGGATTTAGCCGAAGCTCTCAATATTTCTATAAATGAATTATACGGTATAGGTTCTAAAACAAATAAAACTAGCCCCGAAGAAAACTCAAATATAATAACTTCAAAATTTTCAGAAGCAACTAACTTATTCTACAGAATCGCAATGATTATAGGCATGGTGCTTTTTATATTTGGCTCAATGGTGCTGATTCATATAAATACCATACGCAGTATATATCCCGAAAACGGCGAACGTACACATGGCAATATATTCACATATCTTGGTCTTATCATATGCATTGGTACTCAGATAGCTTATATGATTCTCCGCCGTAAAAAGTTATATAATTATCCCTTAAATATAAAAAGCGAAATCACATACGGCGGAATTTGTGCTCTCAGTGTTCTTGAAGTTCTTCTTATTGTGTTTCCGGTATGTATCACTATACCTATAAACTACTCATACGAACTTGCAGTTGTTATTTTAGCAACAGGCACTTTAGTAATGATGTTTTTTCAAAAGCAAAAACTAAGAGAAAAAGGAATAAAAATCGGAAAGAGCATTGATATTATTTCTGCAAGCATTTGGTTTATCTGCGTTATCATCTTTATGGGCATATGGGTTTACTTTACTTTTATATATAAAGTCGAAATTAACGGAAGCGATGGACGCGAACAGCTGTTAATAAAATTACTTGATGTATTAAGCGGTCAATCAGAAATAGAATATAAAACCGTCCGATATAGTTTTTTAGCATTGGCACTTCCCTTGTTTTCATCATCTTTTATAAACTTTGTACATCTGCTTATCAAATCAAAAAAATTTAAGTAAACATAAAAAGAAGGACACCCAAAAGGTGTCCTTGCTTTTATTGGTGGGAACAACAGGGCAAAGCCTTGCCTTTGCAAGTCTTTCACCCTTGGCGACCCAAAGCTTACGCTTTCGGTACCCGCCTGCGGGCTTCGCGACTAAAAACAGTCCGCAGGACTGTTTTTAGGACGTCGCTCACCTTCTTCAAGGTTCGAGCCCTGTATTCATAATAATAAAAAAGCAAGGATAACCATTAAGATATCCTTGCTTTTATTGGTGGGAACAACAGGGCTCGAACCTGTGACCCTCTGCTTGTAAGGCAGATGCTCTCCCAGCTGAGCTATGCTCCCATCTGGCGCCAAAACATTAGTTTTTCCGTCAACAATTTCGTATTATATCACACAATCTGAAAAATGCAAGCATATTTTAACAATATTTCTTTAATTTTTCAAACACCCGTATTTTACCGCAACGACAAAAGCCCGAACAAAATCGGGCTTTTATACTTAGTTGTTGATATTAACTTTATTCATTGCATCTCTTAGGATTTCTTCTGCTTTTTGAGGTACTATATCCAAGCCTTCCGCGGCAACGCACTCCACACTGTTTATACCATAAAGATTCTGTGCCAACGACTTTACGTAAGAAAAACCAAAATCATTTTCGCCTATAAAACCGCCTGATGTAGTAACATAAATAAGCTTATCAGCACAGCACAATCCATATAAAATAAACCGTTACCAATTAATTGTCATCTCAAGGCCTACCTTTTAGTAATTTGAAACAGCATTATATTCTCCGATTTTACCCAACACCTTAAGGTACCAATAAAGCCATAGCAACCCAACCAGAAGCACGGGGTAGCTATGGCTCTTTTCAGTTAATCTGCCACTATAAATGGAAGCCTTGCCGGCTCGTCATCGGTAGCAGGCATATCACCCTGATTCAGACGAGGCTCAAAAAGCTTTTCTTCAAGCTTTGCAAGCCATTTCTGCAAGTGGGTTGCATCCTTAACATCAAGCCTGCCTGATTTATCAACGTTGGCTCTTATAAGCTCTCTGTCAGTAAGCTCGAGTACATTGGCAAGAAACTTCTGAATAAACGTTACATCCTTAATATTAATCTTTTGGTCGCCATTAACATCGCCCTGCTTAAGGATTATACCCGGAATACGCGGAGTTTCGCTGCTTTCAGCATAGGCTTCAAAAGGCAGTGCCGACAAAAGCATCAGCACAGCAAGCACAAGCCCCCAAAAACGAAGCTTTTTCATAAAAACACGCTCCTAAAATCAGTTTACCAAAAGCTTAAACAGCGGTTGTTTCGTTGTCACACAGAATGATACCGCTTGCCGTAACAACATCTGACGCAGAAAACAAAATAACCTCGATTTCTAAATTTTCATAAACTTTTTTATTCATATCAAATTACTCCTTTAATTAATTATCTGCCTTCTTTATAGGCTGTTGCTGCCTGATTATACTCATACAAAGCTTTTATAACATTCTTAAGAGAATCAGGCAAATTGCTCTTAAGCACAAGGTTGCCGTAGCTGAACACACCGTAATTAAGCGTAAAATCTCCCACCGTTACTGTGTAGAGGTCGTCAAGCTTATGTGCAGGGATATCATTAACTTCTACGGTATAATAGCCGTCCTTTTCACCTATGTCAACAGGTTTGCCCTGAACAGTAGCCTCAAGGCTTCGGGCATATTCGGCGTTATCAAATACAAAATAATGTCTTATAGAGGTTTCGGACTCAAGAACCAAAGATGTACAATCATAGGTTACACCCTCCTGAGTACCAGAGTGAGTATAAGCATAATTGCTTAAATCTACATCTTCAAGAACCTTATCGGCATCCGAAATATATCGGGATGTATTGGCAAGGACATCGGTTTTGTATTTGAAGTGAAGCTGAGTATAAGCACCGTAATTAAGCATTGCTTTAACCAGAGGAATTGCCTCTGAGAAGCTTTCCGGATTCTCTAAAAGCTGGTCAGCATAGGTTTTTACCGAGTAATGGAACACATCGCTTTCGCCTTCAGCCATATTCTTGGTGATAATCTGACAGGCTATGTCGGCGGTCATTTCCTTTGCCGCAACCTCACAGGTAAACACATACAGACCATCGTAAACCTCGGCTTCCCTTACAAGATAATCTTCTGTAACAGTTTTGCCTGTATCGGGAACTGTGAATCTTAGCTTTGCCTCAGGGTCAGCAAGAACCTTTTCGTCAAGAACCATATAGTAGTTTACACCAATATTACCGCCTAAGGCAATATCGAAACCATAAATACCTGAAATCTTGCCCGGATAAAGGCTTCTGCACCGTTTACAGACATTAAAATCATTGTAATTGTGAGGAACCTCCTCTTTTGGGGTATTTGAATATTCGTAAAACTTACCATCGCAGATGCTGTTGCGGTAAACTGTTCCGCCTTCAAACACAGGATATGTATCTGCAGGTTTGCCGTTGTCGATATTCTGATACCACAGCTCACTGCCGTTTGTAACGCCCTTATTAAGCAGATACGCAACCTCGCCTGAAGCGAACTGAGCTTTTGTCTTTCCGCCGTCAGCTTTAGAATCCGGGCTCAGATAGTAGCAGTTTTCGTAATTGATAGAAATATTATAAATCGCATCAGCTTTATCAACTGTAAGCTTGCCGTAACGATAACAATTTATTACATTATCGTTGTCTGCCGAGATACCGCCAACATAACATTGATTATCTTTTTCGTGGGTAACAACCATATCTGCAAGATTTGCACAGTTTACTGCAGAGCCATAGCATATACCCGAGATACGTGCGGTAAGAGGCTGACTCTTAAAAGTGCTGAACACAAAGCTATATTTTCCCTCAACAATACAGTTTTCCACTGTACCGGCTACACTATATCCGCAAATACCGCCTGCATATTCTATATTTGTAAAGTTAAGATTTCCTTGTACTTTACAATCAGAAATCGTACTCGCCCTTGCATAGTTGCATATAGCACCGCTGTAGGCATCAATATAACCAATATTCATCGGATTGAAGTTTGTATTGGTAAGAGTCAGGTTTTTGATTACAGCATTTTCGGTATAACCGAAAATACCGTCGTTATGAGTCAGTCCGTCAATGATATAGCCCCGTCCGTCAAAAGTACCTTTAAAGGGATTACTAATATCATCACCAACGGAACCGCCCCATTCGTCCTCTGCGGTACAGATAATATCATTACCCTGAACATAGGAAGCGCTTACATAAGGTTCTTCTTCTCTATCTACCAAAAGCTTCATATTTTTAAGGTCTTCTAAGCTTCTTATTATAAAGTTATTGTCTTTATCCTTTTCAAAAACTTCAAAAGTAGCACTGTTGGTATAAACAGTTTCGCTAACCTTATGGCAATAGACAGTGTTGTAGCCGTTACTTACAAGAGAAGGATACTCTTCGGGAGTAAGGCCGTTATCGATATTCTGATACCAAGCCTGAGAACCGTCTGTAACACCTCTGTTCATAAGATATGCTATCTCACCTGAATTGAAGTTTTCTTTCGGAGACATTCCATAAAAGAACTGTGTACCATTAATATTAAAGTAGCAGTAATCATAAGCGCCGTTTTCACCCTCAGCATAGTAAGGGAGCGACCTTGGTGCATCGAACTTACAGTTATATGCAAAGGATTTTTTCAGCACTCGTTCAGAAGCATCCACATTATGTGCAAAAAGGCTTATACTGTATATGCCAACGTGCTTAAATTCAGTATTTACGACTGCACAATGCTCAATCTTACCTGAGGTAGTGCCTGCAATACCGCCTATATTCACCTTGTTTGCACAAAGCACACCGCCTTTTATAAAACATCTGGATATATAGCCTTCGTTACGAATGGCAATTACGCCAATTGCTCCGTAATTGATTGCAGGAGTTTCAAAACTTGGAGCTTCAAATACAACATTTTTTATTTCTGCACCTGATGCCAAAACATTCACAAAAGGCACATTGGTAAGACCTACAACAGATTTTCCGTTACCGTCAAAGGTACCTTCAAAATTTTTGCCTCCTATGCCTATGGGTTTCCACTGAAAACCTGTAACATCAACATTATCAACCAATTTGAAAAAGGCTTTGTAATACTCTACGTGACCTTCGGGAATTACTACAACCTTTTCGTTATTAATCACCTGGGCCATAATCTCAAGGTCTGACTTATTATAAATCAGATAGGGTTCTGCCTCTGTGCCCTTGCCCAAAAGCCCTAACGAAGCAGGTGCTTCGCCGTTGTTGTCTATATGAACGCTGGAGGCAGGCATTATAAAGCTTAATGTACGGTAGCCCTCAGCGGTAAGGTCTGAGCTTATGTTATAAGCCAGATTCTTTCCGCCGCTTATAACTCTCAAGCTTACATAAGAGGTTCTTGGATTAAGGTGAACTTTTACAAGCTCGCCTGCAGTATAAGCAGGTTTAAGCGAAGCAAGTATAACCAACTGAGGATACACATCATCCTCAAAAATCTTGTCGTATGTAACCTTGGATACAGGAGCAGGTTTTCCGTTATAAGAAATTGTAAGTCTGCCTGATTCTTCCTGTCCCCAAAGATTCAGATTATGATTTTCTGCATAGTACGAAAGCTCGCTTATAAAGGCTTTTTCCGAAAGCTGAGCATCAGAAACCTCTGTTAACTCTAAATCTACACTTTCTTCTGTGGCAAAGGAATCATCGCGATAAACGCCATCAGCGGTAAGCGAAATAAATCTGCTCACGTTGTCATAAAAGCAGCCTTCCTTTATGCCTTCTATATCGGCAAACACTATATTGTGAAGCTCAAGTTCACTTCCGTAAACAACATCATTTGCAATAACAGCAGCATCGGCAGCATCTATTACGGTATTATTATCAAAAAGGCAGTTGCTGATTTTAACTTTACCGTTTATCTTAAAAAATACTAAAGATGCCCTGTTTTGGGATAAACCTGACCTGCAGTTTCTTATAATTATATTCTCAAAAACAGAATCAACAACTTCACCGGAAAGAACTGCACATTCATTTTCACTGACCTCAACAGCATCTAAAACCAAATTTCTGATAGCTGCGTTGTCAGTTTTTGCAAAGAAGCCTCTGCCGTTCACTTTAAGCTCAGAAACCGAGTACCCCTGACCGTCAAATGTACCACAAAAGTTTACTCCGATTCCTAAGGAGTCAAGGCTTTTTCCGTCGCAATCAATATCTTTTGCAATAATATACGAGGCACAGTTATAGCTCAATTCTTTAGAAAGCTCAGGGCGGTATTCGCTTTTTCCGCTGTTGATAAAATCCGAAGCAAGCAAAAGGTCGCCGTAATCGTAGATTACATAAGGATACTGGTCTGTACCTCTGCCCTCAAGATAATCGCCCTCATACACTGGCAACACTCTGATGCTCTTTTTATAATCCATTAAGAAAGAAACCTTTGTGCCCTCTGCGGTAATTTTATCCAGCTGATTATTATTCATATCTGTAATAATAATTTCCAGAAGACCCTTTGAGTCGCTTGTTACGCTGACACTTTCACCATACTTTGCAATCTGTTTGTCGGCAGTCAGCGTGCCTTTGCTCGTGCCGATGCAATTGATTGTATAGTAAGCATCTTCAGGTGCGGTAATTACGGGGTAACCGCTGTTATTGCCTTTTTCATCTTTCATCCATCCGCAATTTGAACCGTAAACGCCTGAATTGTTAATTAGTTCTTGAATATACGCATCAGATTTAAGGTAGGATTTGTCAGCTTTGCTAAAACCAATTACACTGCTGTCCCATAGCTCGGCAGCAGTATCGGTATAATAATTATCCGCACACTCTGTGTCAGTAATCTGACCCGTAAAGCCTCCAATCTGAATATATTCAGTCTGTAATGCCGAAGAGCAAACAGCACTGCCTGCGGCATAGCAGTTTTTTACAGATGAATGCTCAAGATAACCTGAAAAACCGCCTATCCAGGCTTTGGAGCTGTAGGAAACAATATCCGCTGAAGTTCCTGAGCTTGTTATATTGCAGTAATAAGAGTAACCAACCAGACCGCCAAGCTGAGTTCCGCCATATACTGTACCACTTGTGACACAACCGCTTATTTCGGTACCTTCTGCACGGCCTGCAAGAATACCCATAATATTTGGGTGAGATGAGGTTATCTCGCTTTGGGAATCCTCCTTATGACCGATTTTTGCATTAAAAACATTTAGATTTTTTATAACGGCATATCTTGAATAGTTACCTTTCTCCCCCACGCCCTTTGTTATTCCGAAAAGACCGTGATAATCGTTATTATTATCAACGAAAAGGTTATAGATGGTATGGAACTGACCGTCAAAGCTTCCGCAGAACAGGCTGTCTTTTCCGTCAATCATCTGACCTATAGGCGGAAAGGGTCCGTTGGATGAATCCATTTCAATATCATTAACAAGCTTATAATAAGCCTTGTTGTAATTCTGAGATTCGCCGTTTTTATCCTTATATGTAAGTGCCTCTGAAACATAATACGAAAGGCATCTGAGTTCATATTCATCGGAAATAATGAAAGGAGACTCCTCGGTACCTTCACCGCTGAACTTATAGTAAAATACATTCTGCTGAGAGGAGTCAGTATCAATACAAAGCTTACCTATAAAAGGATACATTTCCACGTTGAATTCAGAAATCCTGCCGTTTACCTCGGCACGGCAAAAAACATCCGAATACTTGGTGCCGTTACCCAAGAATATGTTATCTGTCTGTTTTGAGGACGCATTCAAAGGATTAAGCACAAGGTCGTTTGAAATCATATAATCCTTATTGACCTTTATGCTTACCTTAAGGGAGTTACGGACATATTCATCCCCGGAATACTCACCAACCTTAATTGTACAGGCTGATATATTTCCTGAGGAATCTTTTTTTGTGATTTCAAATCCTGAATCTATAGCAGGCTTAAAATCGACTGAAGCAAATTCTTCGGTATTATAAAAACCGTTATCAAGGGTTAACTGAACCACAGCGGTTTTTCCGTCAAATGACAAATCAAGCTCGTTACCATTAACCGTCCATAAAGAGGCATAGTCGCTTTGATCTACAGGCGGAGAATAATTAAGCCCTATGTCGTTATACGCCAAAGCATTCTGCGACATAACAGAAGCCAATGCATAAATGCTTCCTGAATAAGATTTATCAGCATTTGTGTAATAAAAGGGTGCATCAAAATATACACAGTCTTCAACACTGCCGTTATCTGTGAAGCTGATAAAATCAAAGTTTTCTGCGTTTTCAGCATATGCTCTTGAATAGCAGTTTGTAATTTGCGCATTATTAACTGCGGTAATACCGCCAAAAGTACCCGTAGTGTTTTTTTCATCAAAAGTGAAACCTACACGGGATATGCAGTTTGAAATTATGCTGTTCTCACCGCAGTACTGCTCATTTCTGGCGGCAATACCGCCTAAATAACAGGCTGTGTTATTTATATTTGTAAACTTACAGTCCTTGTTTACAATACAGTTGGTTATGGTACCCTGATTTTCCGCCACAGCCATTGCCGCATATACCTTACCGCTTACAGAAGGCAGTTTTACCTCGCAATCTGTAAAGGTACAGCCTGTAACAAAAGCTGAAAAGCCCTCGATTTTTTGGGCTACTACCGCCATAGAAACATCAGCTGACACTGCCTCTGAGGTAACGGTTGCACCATAAAAATTAATATCTCTTATTGAGGCATCTGACACAACATTAAACAACGCGCCATTAATATTCAGGTTATAAATATTATGATGATTACCCTCCAACACAACATTGGATAAATCACCGCCGCCAACAATTATACCCTCAGGTGCAGTTATGTCGGCATCTATACGATAATACTTTAAATTAGAACCTGTGTTTGGGTTATCAAGAAAAGACTTAAAATCATCAAAACTGCTTATAATTACAGGGTTATCTTTGGTGCCTTTTTCGCCGTCGGTTGCCGATACCAAAGGCAGTGACGAAATCAACAGCACCAAAACAAGCAGTAGTGAGGTTATTCGTTTATTCATACATTTTACCTCCTTGCGTGTGCCGCAAAGGACGACTCTGAGTCATCCTTTGCGGTCAGGTAAACTTACTTTTGTGATTGCTTTTTTCTGATCAAAACTATTGCCAGAGCAACTAAAGCAACCAACGCAGCTGCCATACACCATGCCTGGAGTATAACACCTGTTTCTACAACATCGCCCTTTTCTGTATCAAAGTCTGTATTTCCTGTGGCAAGCTGTGTATCGGGTACAGGAATTGTTAAAGGCTCTGTAGTAACAGATTCAGATTCTGTTACCTCTGCAGTTGCTGTTTCTGTCTCGGCAGGAGTTGTAGGAATAACAGTACCGCCCGCCGAATCAGTTATAAACGCCTGAGTTGCATCAGGCACAGTGTTCACAACCTTAAGGTTTGTACTCACGCTGTATACTTCTGAATTTTCAGATAAGTTAAGCTTTGCATCTTTAAGGCTAAGCTCAACAACATTTGCAAGGCTTGCCGAAATATTCTCATCAAAAACAAATACTAAGGTGTTATCGTTAAGAATCTGCTTTGCCCTGTAAAGCACACTGCTGACACCCTCTACGCCATTAACATTCACATCAAGAGTAATACCCTCAAGGTTGTTTGCGGCGATTTTTTCTGAATAAGTAACTCCAATATACACATCATCGAAGCCTTTGATTACATTAACATCAGAAATAATCGCTGTAGCAACGGCTTCGGCTTTACTAATCTTGGCCTTGCTTGATTCGTTAAGCTCTGTGCTTAATGAAAGAGTTCGGATATCGTTAAGAAGCTGGTCAGAGTTGTACACTTTGATGCAATCGTCAAGTATCACCTCTGCAGCAACAGCATTATCAGGTACACTGAGAGTTGCAGTGTATACTGCTGTGTACTCATTCTTAATCTCTTTGAAAGTAAGCACTGTATCTACATTACTTACCTGAGAATCCTCAAAAAATATCTTCTGCAAGGCATTAATCTGAGATTTTTCAAAAGAAGCCTGTGAAAGCTTACTGTCATAAGAAACCTCAGCAACAACAGACACTCCTTCTCCGCTGACATTGATTATATCTGTATACACACTTGTTACTACACCCATATCAGTCATATCCGCAACAAGCGTTGCAAGACCCTTTACATTTTCAGAAACACCTACACCCTCTGAATCTACAACAAACTCATAAATATCATAGAAGCAATCATGCAAGGTAAAGGTTGTAACCTCATCAGCATTAAGGTAGAAAGGCTGTTTTGTAACAAAGCGAAGAGTGTTATCGGTTTCTTCCATAAGATTAAGTGTAAGCGCAACAGCTTCATTACTTCCGTTTACCATATTGGCACCTGCAAAAACATCGTTATCATCGGTAATAAGCTCAATTTCTTCATCAAAGCTTACAAAAAGCTCCAGATTATAACCCATATCGTCATTGTTAACCAGGTTAAACTTTGCACTTGAGGCACTTGCTCTGCCAACCTCAAGAACATCCCTCTTAAGCACAAATGGATAACAGAGTTTACCATCAGCTGTGGTTAAGTCGTTACCATTTAAGGTAAGCTGCTGCACAGGAACAAACCGCTTTGCAACCTCGCCGCGTTTAAGGGTAATGTCATCATTATCTGAAATGTACTTATATGTGGCAACAGTTACAGTTTTGCCGTTTTTCGAAACATTCTCAGCTCCCGCAAAGGTAAGATTAAGCATTCTCGAAAGCTCTTCCGTGTGGCTCTTTGCATACTCTTTGACTGCAAGCTCCGATGACTTAAGAGCCTGTTCTGACATAAGAGTACTAAACTCCACCTCTGCACAAAGAGCATTGTTTTCACGCTCGTACTTACCGCTTTCAAAATAAGGCTTAACATTTACTATGTATGCCTCTGAACTGAATTTTACAGTCTCACTCCTTGTAAGATTTGGTGAAACCTCAATTCCGTCATAAGCATTTACAATACCTGTACTTTCAGCGACTGACTCAATAACACTGTTTTTAAGTGCATACTCAACCACTGTATCCCCGGAAAGTTCAAACATTATATCCCCTGCAAATACTATAGTGCAATTGTCGATTAAACTCTTTGCTTCAAGAACAAGGTCTTCCGTAACCTGACCCTTAGCGTCAGTTACAGTTCTTGTAACAGTTACAAAAGCGTTATTCAGAGCGTAATCCGCATTAACAGGGTTGTTAAATCTTACAACCACCTCAGGACAAACCTCATTTTCAGTTGAAACAACATTAATATATGTATCCTCTGCCTTAGTTTTACTGTAAAGGATATCAATATCAGATTTATCGGTAATAATTGAGGTAAGGTCATTTTCAAGATAATCACCGTCTGCTGTAACAAGTACATAATTATCCTGATTAAGAACAATTCCTTCATAGAAGCTGAAGGTCTTTTCGAATTCATTTTTATCAAGAGTCAGCGAATCTGCACGATAAACAGCAGTTCTTGGGTCATCTGTCATACCTGCATATTCAAACTCAATATCAGTTTCTGCAAAATCCGAACCGACTGTTTTATACAGAAGCTTTGTTCCCTCAAGACGTGAAGTATCTGCCACAGATGCGAACTTAACCTCTACGCTGTTGTGAACATTGCCCTGAGGCATTTTTCCGTCTTCAACAACAGTTACTGATAAAATTCCTGACTCCTTAACAATATAAGAAACAATATCGTAATCAGGAATATCTGCTGAAGCAGCTCTTCCGTCGGTTCCAACGAAATAGCCCTCTGCAATTTTCGAATCAGCTAGCATATACTTGAGAACACAACCTGCTTTGCCCGAAAGCACCGAAGTAAACACAAGGGTTTTACCGTTTGTAATTTCCTCAGCGGTAAATGTAGCCTTGTTACCTGTTGCAGTATATGTTCCGTCTGGGTTTTTCTCATACTCATCGAAGGTAAGGGTAACATCGCTTAAATTTTTGCCTTCTGCAAGTTTTATTTCTTTGTTGAAATTAAGTCTGAATTTTGCCTGACGCTGTCTGCCGTTAATAAGGGGTGCGTCAAGCTCCTGAGTATAAGAGTTAACATCAGGATAAGGACTGGTATCTGCACCTGTAACATCAATCGTATGTTTGATATAATCAAGCGAAAGCTTTTCGCCCTCATCAAGCACAGCCTTTATATTTACGTTGTATCTTCCGAAGTCAAGACCCTTTGATACAAACATAAGCATACCGTAATCGTTAAGTTCCGACTTGGTATCTACAAGCTTTTTCTCAATCTCATTGCCGTTTCTGTCGCAAATGGTAATCTCAAAGCTGCCGCCGGATTTAAGAAAATCACCGTAAAGGCGTAAATCCTTACCTACAAAGCTAAAGCTTAACTGACTGCCATCAACCTCAGTGGAAATAACATCATAATCTTTCGCATACAGATGCTTTTGGCTGCTCATGCTCCAGCCATCTCCTGCGTAGAACATATCAAGATTAATTGTATCGCTGTTGGTTATATTAAGGTAAACATATCTGTAAATAGTAGTACCTCGGATATTTAAAAGCAGCTTTACATATTCTCCGTTTTCGGGAACATCTGTAATTTTTATTCTTATGTTACCGTTTTGGGCTGAATTATCAATACTAAGGCAAGCAGAACCGATTTCGTAGGCACGGATGTCTGACTTTTTGAAATAGTCTGAAATCACGTCGCTTTTAATCTCAACAACATCGCCTAAAGCTACATCAAAAATTCTGTGGCCGTCGGTACTGATATTATTGGTAGTGTTATATGATGCCAGCCGTATTGAATTAGTTTCAAGTTCGGGAATCTGCTCGGCACAGGCCACATTGGTTTTGTCGTTCTCTGTATTATACTGTGAGTCAGCAACTGAAATTTCAAAACTGTAATAAAGCTTATTATCCTTAAGCTTATCGCTTACGTCAAAGTCGTTCTGATATACAACACTTGCACCGCTTAAAAGCTCCTCTGCCTCTATGGTAAAGCTGAACAATGTACCCTTGAACTTGTTGTCAACGCTGTCGTCATAGTAGTTACAGGAAACCACAACGTCATCAAAAGCATCGACTTCACCGATATTGCTTACTTCTGCTGAAAAATTCATAATACCGTTGCTGTCAATTTCTACTTTATTTGAACTGATTACAAACTCGGCAGATTTATTGATTTTATGGTATGTAATGTTTTCGCTTTCTGCAAGATAGCTGTCTTTATATGAATCATAATAAACGGTTCTGCCCGATGAATTGGTTATTCTCACACAAAGCAACTGATTATCAGGTGCTTCGTCAACAGTATATGAAAGCATTACCGGTTCACTATGACCTGCTATAAATTTTTCCGTAAGATTCTTAACTCCAAACTCGGGAGAGGTTGTATTTGAATCAAGGTCATAATAGTAAAAAGCTGCTTTAAGTCCCTCTACAACTGTATCACCTGTATTTACAAGGCTAAATACAGCTTCAATTTCACTACCCTCAATAAATATGTCATTATCAAGAACGAAGTCCTTAACATCAAAATCGGTTACAGGCTTTTCAAATGTCAGAAGAGCTATGTCGGTTCTGGAGTTTTCGCTGTCATAGTCAAGAACAGGTGTAACAATCATAGGCTGTGACACGTTGTTCTCATCGGTATAAAGCTTATCTGCCTCATCCATATTTACATAAAAATCTTCATCCATATCCTTTTGCGTTACACCGTAATCATACGAGAAAGGTAGATATGAAGAACGCAGAGCAACTGCTATTTTTCCGTTTTCGTCAACATAGGCTGAAAGGTTATCGAACATTAAAGCAGACGTTTCTGTTTGGTTTTCAAAATTAACCTTATCAAAAGCCTCAGAATGTGTCAGACGGCGTGGACGGTTCCATACACGGTGCTGGGTGTCGTAGTTTAAAACATACAGCGTATCGGTATAGGCTCCGCTTTCAGTAGTGTCGTTATAAATAAGGCTTACTGCACCGTTTTCGTCGGCAGCAATTACATAATCGTCAAAATGGCCATTATAAAGAACGTTAACAGCTAAGTTGGTATTTTCCTCTTTGTTGATAATACTGTTAAGAGTACTGTAATTAACGCAATTTATACTGCTGTTGGTATGGAAGAATAGTACCGGCTCAGCCTTATCAGAACTTACCACAGTTTTGTTTTCGCCAACAACTGCATTTTCAAACTGAACATTTGAAAGAATAATATCGTCGTAAACGTCTCCTGTTTCTTTGTTGTAATACTTTTCGGAAAGCTCGCTAACATCAAAACCTAAGTCATTGATATCTTCTTTATAATCCAGAACGCTGTCAACTATAATCACAGAGGAAAAGTCAACCTTATCCCCACTTACATTGCCTGTGCAATAATAGATTTCTTTAAGGGTTCCCTCTATGTTTTCTTTCTCTGCATAAACATAGGGAATTTCAGCCGCAAACGCAAGGCAAATGGTGTTTTCGTCTTTCATTATTGCATCCATAGACGTAATTCTGAAGCCGGTTTTAAACTTTTCGGCACCTATTAAATTTTCAAGGTCCATAGCCACAGGCGATGTAAACTCACCTGAGCTGTTTTTAACTGCAGAATATATTCTGGCACGACCTGAGTAGGCGGCATTCATCAAATCTTCTACATCCTGTACTGATTCATTAAGTCCGTCACTGAAGCCGGTAAAATTCATATCATATTCTGCCTTGAAGTCTGTAGGCTCATCCTCGGTGTAGAAAAGCACAGTATTGCCCGAAGGATAGCTTGTAACAACAGGACGGTTTTCCTGTTTGTTATTGCCGCTTGTTGCACCTACCGATTTAAGGGTAATATTGTTGTCGTCATCAAAAACAGCAATCTTTACGCAGTTTGCCTTAAGTATTAGAGAAATATCCTCTGATTTAGTAATCTCCTTTTTAGTGCCGTCGGCAAAATTCACGGTAATAACATCACCTGCTTCGCCGGTAATGGAGCTTATTGTGCTGTCGTTTGCAATTAAAGCAACGTTAAGTTTACCTGATTCGTCTTCAAAAGCAAAGAAATCCGAAACAAAAACATCATCTGTTACTGTTCCCTGCTCTACTCCATCTACAGCATAGTAAAGTGAATATACAGCTTCATCTGTATCAGAGTTCTTGGTAAGCTTGCTGTAAAAAGCATAATCAGAGGCAACAGAATTGCCGTTTGATTTTCTTGTGTGGTTAATAACCTGTGTTTTTGAAGTATGCTCTACGTTATTTGCCAGAGTACTGAGCTGTTTCTGCTGGCCGTATTCGCCTGTATCAAAATAATCTATATCCGATACTTCTTGAGGTATATACGCAGTAGCCATCAGAACAGGAATATCCTCATTCTGGGCAAGAGTTCTTGGTACTTCATAGGTTTTATAATATCCTATTGTTCCCAAGGTAATCGAATCCTTACTTGGAGCTCTTACAATCTGCATATATCCGGGTTCAATAACAAGGTCAAAGGGTCCCAGAACAAACTTAAGCGACAGAGAAAGCTTAATCACGGCACTGGTTACCGCCGCATCCATAAGCTCCTCTTTATAAAAAGCAGTGTTAAACACTCTGAAGGAATCCAAGGCAACTTTGTGACCTGCTGTATCGTCGTTTTCAATATGCTCAATCACAACTTTAAAAGGAACAGGAGGAGCACTTTCATAGTCCTTCATCTGCCAGTAATAAAGGGTCTGGTATCGCTTTTCGTTTTCACTGTAAGTATTGACAAGTGCTGAATCTATAAGCTCATTGGTCTTAGTATTATAAACCGTTACCTTAGCTATGCCACCTTTACTGTTGCGGATACCCGTAAGGTGGAAAGATGTACCTATAGATGTAATTGTAAGGGTATCTCCTACCACATTGGACTCACACTTTGTATCACCGAAATAATAATCCTGATACATTGTTTCGCCGTGGGTTTCGATATCCATATCATAGTACTGCCAGTTTCCGTCAAAGGTGCTAGTAGTTTGATAATTCTTAAACTTGGCATTATCATTATCGGTAGGGCGTGTGGTAATATCAAATTCCTGTTGAGAAGCCGAGAATTTGGCCACACCGAAGTTAACACTGAAAGAAATTGCCAAGGCAATACTGCCCTCAAGGGCAATTACACCAGATATACCCACACCAAAACCTGCGCTTACATAAACAGAGGGTGTAAGTATAAAGTCGCTCCAATAAGATGCGTAATGAGCCACGCCTTCTTTATCTACATAATTAAGAACCTGATTGTAGCTTACGCTGAAAGCACAGCCAAGGCTGGTTGTAATTGTAGCGTAAACAATACCGCCCGTGGGTGCAATGGGGATAACTCCCGACACAGCAAAGTTTCCGCTTACAGACATAGTTACCTTGGTAAACTTGAACCTGTGATAAATGTGACTGTAATCAAGCTGAATGCTTCCTTCAAAGGCACCTGCGCCTGCAATTTTTAAAACACCGGGGTTATATTTAGTTTTATAGTGTGTTGCATCGCTACTTACTTTTGGTTCGTCGAACAGAGCGCCAAAATATTCTGATTTTTCATTGGTTGTCGTTTCACCAACAGCGATAGCATCAGTATTTCCGTAGCCTATACTGAGCTTAGCACCCAAAACAATCTGCTGATTGTTAAACTTGCAATATGCGGTACTGCCTGCAAGCATAGCTGCAACCTTTGATGCTGTACCCCATCGGGGATTATTCTTTTTTGTTGCTAATTCCTTGAAAATAGTGGATAAAAACAAACCTGTGTTGGTAGCATCGACGCTCATACCGCTTAAGCCAACAACTACGTTATTGTCGTTATATGTAGGGAACTGGTTCTGCTCTTCAAAATAAGGAGTTTCTACAGATGCACCGTCGTTTTCTGAAATTACAGAAGGAACCTTGGGACAGATGTACTGAGTGTCGTTAATATCAAGATATGAAATAATAACGCTTTCTTCCTCAACTTCATCCTCTATGTGGGTATCTTTCTCATAATCTTCAAGTTCTATGGAAACACCGTCTCCGCCCTGGAAAATTGTAGTATATCTGGTATCTTCAGAGCCCTGTGCCTCAAGCTGATAATTGTATGCCGAAGGAATATAAATAATATACTCATATCCGCTATCGGAAAAAGACATAAGCTTAACTACAGGCTTGTAGGGATCAACATCAGATATGCCCTGGGATTTCAAATCAAATTTATCGGAAAGGTTATATGTATCTACCAAAATCTCGTCAGTTACTTGCTGACCTCCTATGAAATCAAAATTAAAGAGAAGTTCGGTTTCCTGTCCGTTGGATTTGGTTCTGTTAACGTTAACCTTAAACTTCTTTTCTGCCGAAGCTGCGGCACCGTCAAGATAAATTCTCGAAATATTCACCTTCATAGTGTAGTAAGAAGGCACGGGTGCTGAGCCTCTGTCGCTGTACAAATATTCAAAAGGAATAAAGCTGTCAAGCTTATTGGCAACATACGTAGTAGTAAAGTCGTTACTGCCTTTCTGACGCTCTGAAATCAATGTAGAATTCAAAGAAAGCTGAGGCTTAAGATATGTAGTTCCCTTGGAATAAAGGGTAAAGGTTACAGAATCATCTATCTGAAAACAAGTTTCGTCTGTGATTTCCACCGCTTTATCAATGTTTTTATAATCCAGATCGTAAAGGTTGGAAGCAGCCATCATATCAGGGCCTGCACTGGTGGGACTTACTCTTATATAATCAAAATCGATTGTAGGATAAGATATGAAATTTCTATTCATATCTACGGACTGAGGCTCAGGAGTAATATCGTTGCCGCTTAAATCATAGAAAGCGATTACATCATCAAGAACACTCATAACTCTCTGACGACGACTGGATTCAGATTCGATTTCACCATTCTCATTTACAATGGGCTTGGCAAGCTGAGGTATGTTTGAAAAATCAAGAACCACATTCTGCTGCATAACATACTCAGTCTTAAAGGAAAGCTTTGACTGAAAAATTGAGCTAATGCAACCGTTTTCATCCTGAACAATAGCGGCGTGTTTGTCAGCCTCCTCCTTGGTCATGCCGTATTGTGTTTTAAGCTGGCTTACATTATTGGTAAGCAAGGTGCTCAGATTAACCCAGAAAGCACTTTCAGTGTCGCTTTTGGTTGCAACATTATGAACCACTCCCTCAGCATCAACCAGGCTAAGTTCTTTTGGTGTAGGCACAATGCTTTCTTCTGAAAGAATTCTGTATTCAACCTTAAGCCGGCTTCCCACATAAAAGCCGTATTTATCCTTATCTTCAGGTGCGTCATAATCACATTCGCCAACACCGCCGTTAAAAATATCAGGAGCAGTAATAGTCCATTTGTAGCCATCCATATTAAAGCTTACGCCTGAACTTGTAGCTTTAAAGCTTCCTTCGTCAATATACTCGCTTTCAAATACACTGAAAGGAACAATTGCACGGTAAAGGATGGTATCGCCCATTTCAAAGTGATGGTCGTCCCAGCCCTGGTCATCGTAAAGCATATAGAATAAATATTGGCTTTTACCCGACATACCTGCGGTTTCGGGATAACGCTTTACTTTAGTTAAAGAATACAGAAATTTTGACATTCCGTCAGACAAACGGTCAACGTTTTTGTTGTTATCATCAACAAGGAAATAAACTCCCTCTGATTTCATCCACTCAAGATCTGCCTCACTGCAGTGATCCAGCGAAGACTTGGTGAAAAAGAAATCCTCAGACTCTCTGACAGGTTTTTTAGTGTAGCCTGCAGCAGTATTGGGGTTGCCGTTTGCACCCCACTCATCGTTTTTATACTTAAAAATGATTCTGTCAAAAAAGTTTAAATCCAAAGGTTCCTTTGTAGCAATAAAAACATTTTCATTGCCATTTGAATACTTTTTATTTGGCTCCCAATCGGAAGCAGTGCTGTAAGTAGTTTCAAAATCTTTTGGGGACAGTACTACGGTAGACTCCCACTTACCTGAGGAAGACATTAAGTTAACCTCAGGTACTGTCTGAACAGCTGTACCGTTGGCGGCACCTACTGCCGACATAAGAAGCTGCTTACGGTTAATATTATCGTTAATATTAATAACCGGCTCCGGGGTGTTTGTAATCACACTGCTATAATCGGTTTCAATATCTGCTTTACCGCTTACCACGGTAAGTTTTGAGGCACCATCTTTTACATTGTTTGTAATTTCAACTCTGATTTTGCTTTCGCCGTCAACCTGACAAGCCGCAAGATCACATAGCTCCACATTAAAATACTTGGTATCGCTATAAAAAGAATCTGACTGAATCAGAGGAATTCTAACAGTTTGCTCAGTTTTACCGGGGCTGAACATAACCTCGGTTTCGGTGTGGGTATAGTCAACGCCTGCTTTTGCTGTGCCATCAGAAGTTTTGAGCACCATAGTACAGTATTCAGCAGTTGTGTTGGTTCTTTTAAGAGTAACTGTTACACAGCCTTCGTTTACATCTGTAACAGCTTTTGAAACAGAAATACCTACAATACTTTCTACATAAGGCTCATCGTCTGTAATTGTAACAACTGCAGATGAACCCTCTGAAACAACACCTGTGGAAGCAGATATAAGAGACACCATAAGAATCTGGTCGCCTCTTCTTACGTCGTCATTATGAATTTTAACCCTTGCAACACCTACACGTTGCTGAGGCTCAAACTCAATTGTCCCCTGAGACACAGGATACACCTCTGCATCGGCAACTACAGGAGAAACAGTGAAGGTTACTTCGGCATAACTGCTGTATCCGCCCAGACGGTATACGTTTATACCAAGGTATACATCCTCTGGGTTTTCGGGGTCAGCACCGCCCTCATAAATACCGTAGGAGTTATACTCAATCACGTAAAATCCGTCAGGGTATTTTTCGGTCATTTCTTCGTTTGTGCTAAAGTATTTTTCGGCATTGCTTTCTGCCTCTTCCAAGGTCATATCTGTAGATACAATACCTGGCTCATCGTCAGTAGCCGACTGTGCCGATACGCTTAAAAGCGAAGAGCATAAAACAGTCATCACCAAAATAATTGAAACAAAACTTCTGAACAATTTCATCGTATTATTCCTCCTCTGTTAAAAGCACCAAATCATCGTAATCTTCAAGAAGATTATTGGGGTCGCCATATGCAGACTGCGAGCTTACACCATACCTCACAGCAATGCCTGCAGATGTTATGTATTCTACTGTAAAGGAATAGGTCTGGCTCTGAACCTTACCGTCAAACAAGCTGTATGAAACCACAGCGTTAAGTATCTTAAGTTCATTTGCATTAACCTTTTCTTCAGTAATTTCACTAAGCTTTTCAGCATATGCAGAAAGCACATTTTCTTCCGGTGTGTTAAGAATAACCGTAACTTCGCCGCTTGTGTCAAAACCTTCAATTTCTTTGGGTATGTATAAGACATCCCTGACGTTATTGGTATTGTATTTATATAAGGAGAAGCTATCAACAATTTCGTCAAATTCCTCACAGGTAATATCCAGCTCAACCGCTGTGCCGCCGGAATTATCCCAAACCCTTTCTCCGTCTGAAAATACAGACACCGTTACATCAAAGTCGGCATCCGGATTATCTGTGGTACTGCTGAATGTATTAAGGTAAAAATGGGTCAGGTCAAGCTCCTCAACAGAGGTAATGTATCCGCTGGTTTCAGTCTTCTGCTCCATATTGCCTACATTTATCTGAGCGGCTGTGTCCAGCTGAAGAATGAATGTTTTATCCGCCTCAGCTTTGTCAATAGCCTTGCAGACAATATCGTGTACATCATAGCTTGTGTCTTGCAGGTTAAAGAGAAAAATCATCAGAACCGCCAGCAAAAATGACAAAGCTCCAACCATAAGCACCAAAGCCTTGCTATGCTTATACAAAAAGAGTTTTTGCTGGTTTTTATTGGATTTATTCAAAATTTCACTTCCCTATCATTTTTTAATAACGTCAATTCGGCAACAAAATTGTTACACAAATGTAATATACCAATGTAATTATATAATACATAAAATACATTTACAATATTTTTATATAAAAACATTTATTTTGGGATGAAAAAATGTTTTGTACATTTAAAAAGCCCGAGTAAAATCGGGCTTGTTGTGGTGCGGATAACAGGACGACAATTTCTCTTAGAGAAATTTGTCCGCCCTTGGCGACCCAAAGTCAAAGGCTTTCGGTACCCGCCTGTGGGCTTCGTGCCTAAAAACAGTCCACAGGACTGTTTTCTTAACGGCACTCACCTTCTTAAGGTTCAAGTCCTGTTTGTACATATAAAAAAATTAAAGGGTACCAAAACGTACCCTTTAATCTTGGTGCGGATAACAGGACTTGAACCTGCATGAAATTGCTTTCACATGGACCTGAACCATGCGCGTCTGCCAATTCCGCCATATCCGCATATTAGGTTTTTTACTCCGTAAATTTTACACGGTCGGAGCATCCGAGGCGGAGCACTTAGCTTAATCCGCATATCGACGGCAAAACTGCCGACTTAGTGATTATATCAAAAGTCGGCAGAAAAGTCAATCACAATATTTAATTAATTACAGCTATATCAGGGATTATTATACCTCTGACAAGCTAAGTTCCTCTTTGGCAAAGTTTTTGAAGCTTTCGTAATAGAAGTAAGAGCGTAAAGTCTGTAAATCTTCGGGAGTTGTAACCTTGATATTCTCACGGATACCCTGGAAAATCTGAACAGTTTCTCCGAGCTCGATTAAAAGCTCTGAGGAAGAAATGGGGTTTGTAATACCTCTTACCTCAGCCTCGTCGTGAGCCCACATAATCTTACGCATTGTATAGCCCTGAGGAGCCTGAGTAATAAACATCTGCTTTCTGGGCAGAGATTTACAGCAGGTTTTACCGTCGGGAGATTCAAGCACAGAGTCAATACTGGGAGTTACGGGAACAGCGGTCTCAAACTCTTTGGCAGTATCGATGCAATCTGTGATAAGCTTTTCAGAAAGCATAGGACGAACACCGTCACAGATAAGAACAATATCCTCGGGCTTGGAGTTCTTCTGAATCTCAACAAGGCCGTTGTGGATACTCTGATGACCATTTGCACCACCGGGAACAACATTGATAACCTTTGAAATATTATGCTTTACAAGAAGCATTTTCATATAGTCGATTTTTTCAGCTAAACAGGAAATTACAATATCCTCAACCTGAGGATGCTTTTCAAAATGCTCAAGAGTACGAACAATAATAGGCTTGCCGTCAACCTCGATAAACTGCTTGGGAATGTCGTTAGACTTCATTCTGGCGCCGATACCGCCGGCGAAAACCAATACATGTGCCATAATTTACTTTCCTTTCTTTGCTTTGTCTGCCTGATAAACCTGCAATGCATCTTCAACAGTGCCGTCATAAATAAGCTCACCCTTTTTAAGGTAAATTGCACGGGTGCAAAGCTCCTTAACACTTTCGGCATTATGACTAACATAAAGCACTGTAACACCGCTTTTAATAGTATCTGCAATTTTTTTCTTACATTTCTTTTTAAATGTTGCATCGCCTACAGAAAGTGCCTCGTCAATTACAAGCACATCGGGCTCTATATTAACGTTAATTGCAAAACCGAGACGCATTTTCATACCGCTTGAGTAAGTTCTTACAGGCTGGTCAATATAATCTCCAAGTTCTGCAAATTCGATGATACGCTCTTCAAGACGCTTGATTTCTTTATCTGTAAGACCTAAGATATAGCCCTTTAGATAAATATTCTCTCTGCCTGTCATTTCCATCGAAAAACCTGCAGTAAGTTCAAGAAGTGCAGCAACCTTACCGTTAACCTGAACCTCACCCTCAGTAGGAAACGCAACACCTGTAATATGCTTTAATATTGTAGACTTACCTGCACCATTGTCACCAATAAGACCTACAGCCTCGCCTCTGGAAATATCAAACGAAACATTTTTCAGAGCTTTATTAATTTTGGCCTTCTTGTTTTTAAAAAACAACGCTCTGAATCTTTCACTGTCACTTTTATAGAGAGTATACTCTTTGCTGACATTCTTAAAGGAAATAATAGGATTATCCATTTTTATGCCTCCTTAAAGTACGTCGGGCAGAGTTTTTCTCAAGCGTTTATAATTCCATAAACCTAAGATAAACACAAGTAAAAACTCACCTAGGAATATACATAGCTCAACAGGATTTTCGAAGAACCACTCACCACTGAGAAAAGCCTTACGATAACCATTGGCAAAAAAGTTAATAGGATTAAAGAGCATAATTGTTTCTACAACTTTGTTATCCATATTATAGCTATTGTAGATAATACCTGAAATCCAGAACACACCGGCCATAACTGAAACAATCATACTTTCAAAGTCCTTTGAAAAAGCTGCCATAGGAGCTGTTGACCATGTAAGGGCAACAAAAAACGCAAACATCAAGGGGCAATAAAAGAAAAACTGAAGATTATAAACCGAAGGAGTAAGTATATTTGTTGATTTGTCCAACAGCAGAACCACATACATTATTACAAAAAGAAAGATGTGAACAAAGAGCCTTGCTACTGCTGTAAAGGTCATTATTGTTGAAACAGGAAAAGAAACCTTTGTAACAAACTGACGGTTCATACGGATTGACTTGGCACCCAAAGTAATACTGTCATTCATAAAAAACCAAGGTACAAAACCAACCAGAAGGAAGATAAATGTGCTGTATAATTCTCCGTCAAATGTTACGCCTTTACCTGATCTCAGACCAATTGCAAAAGCAAACCAATATACAAAAAGGGTAAATGCAGGTTTGATAACCGCCCACAAAGGACCGATTGCGGCACCCTTATATGTCTTTTTTAAGTCGTTTACGGCTAAAAGAAAAATCTGCTTGCCGAAACCCTTGTGTTCTTTAAAAATCTGAAACAAGCTGTTATTACCTCCTTAATATGTTGCAAGACACACCAATCCATATTATTACAGATATCATTATATATCATTTTAAGGATTTGTCAATGAAACAATGTATGAACAGCATAAAATCGACACTGCTGTAGTATTAATAATCCTTTTTATAATATTAATTAAAATCACAATAGCAAAAAAGCTGACCCGCTTCTGCGAGTCAGCTTTTTAATGTTAGTCATAATTTAGTTAGAGTATGTGTTGCCGATTGTAAGTTCAAACTCCTGACCTTCTACACCGTTACCATTATTGAATTTAAGGTGTGTGTGTGTGCTGTCAACCTGTACACGGTATTTACCATCTACTAATTCCATCTGGAGACCTGGCCACTCTGTGTGACCGCCTACCATATTCCATGTATGGCAGTAAACTGTACCCCAACCTGCGTTATCTGTAAAGTAGATATAATCTCCATCTGCAGGAGGATTGTCTACTGGAGGATTATCTACAGGAGGGTTGTCAACAGGGGGATTGTAGTCGCCGCCTGAGGATGTACCTGTCCATGAACCTACTTCGTTATCTGTTGCTGTAAATGTATTTTCGCTACCACGAACTGTAACGCACATTGTCCAGCTGTTCCATGCTGTCTGGGTAAACTCACCCTCACAACGATAGAAGTTAATTGCTGTCATACCTGCAGGAACCTGAAATACCCATGTATTCTCGTCCTGCATTGTACCTGCATAATTCTCGTTGGTTTCGTAGTTAAAGATGTAAAGCTTAGCATCTGCGTCGCCAATCCAACCCTGAGGTGTAGCATCTACAAAGTAGATAAGCTCTGTACCGTCAGAGGGTTGAGTAACAGGCTCAGTGATAATAGGCTGTGTTGCTGTTGTAGGCTCAGTAATGATAGGCTGAGTCTCTGTAACTGCAGGTGTGGGTTCTGCTGTTGTAGGAACCTCTGTAGGCTCTGTCTTAGGAGCAGTTGTGGGAGCCTCTGTAGGTTCAGTTGTAGGAGCCTCTGTAGGTTTAGTTGTGGGAACAGGAGGAAGAATTATGGGTGAGTTTGTTGTGTTGGGAGTTACATCCTCAGAACCCTTGTAAAGAACTTTCTCACCGATTGCATATTCAACATCCAGCTTTGCAACCCACTTCTGGATTGTTGTTACGTCACGGATGTTAAGAGCATCGCTACCGTCAACATTACCGGCGAAAACTTCCTTCTCGTCAAGTGTTTCAAGCTTAGCGATATGCTTCTGGATAAGAGTTGCGTCCTTGATGTTAACCTTTTCAGAACCATCAACGTCACCGAGGATTACATATTCAGCAGGCTCTGCAGGCTTTGTAGTTGTAGGCTGTGTTGCCTGAGTTGTGGGCTTTGTAACAATTACAGGAGCTGTTGTTGTAACTGCGGGAGTTGTTTCTGTGGGCTCTGTTGTAACTGCGGGAGTTGTTGTAACTACAGGAGCTGTTGTAGGTGCTGTTGTGGGCTTAACTGTTGTCTGAGGAACAGTTGTTGTAGGTACAACAGGAGCTGCATCGAGTTCAAGAAGGATTGTACCCTGTGCACCACTGTTTACAGTAACCTTACCGCCTGCAACTGTAGCAGACTCACCTGTGTATGCGTTAACTACCTTTGCGCCGTCAGCAAATGCACCGTTGAGTGTAATTGTTGTGCTTGCGTTCTTGTTTGCACCGATTACGCAAACAACTGTATCTTTAACATTGTTCTTGTCGTATACACGGCTGAAAGCTGTACCGGAAGTTGCGGAAAGGTTATTGTGTGAACCTGCACCAACTGCTACGTGGTCATTTCTGAAAGAACCAACCTTCTGCCAGTGAGCAAGAACGCCCTTGTCTGCATTATTCCAGTTCATAAAGCTTCTGTTCTCGTGGTCGTGGATAGAACACTGAACATACTGTCTGTTAGTCTCGTCGCCGTAGTAAATCTGAACACCGCCGGGTAAAAGAAGGAGTGCAGAACCCTGATAGTAAAGGTCGTTACGGCAAAGACCTGTATCGTGAGAAGAAATATATGTAAGAACGTTGAAGTTTGCGTTTGTGTTGATTCTGTTAGCATATTCAGCATATGTCTGATTAAGGTTACCTACCTTCTTAAGACCGTCGCAACCGCTACCCTGAGAGTTACCGGAGAAGGAGAAGTTAATCATAGAATCGAAGCCGTTCTGGTAGTAGCTGTTGTTGTCAACGCCCTGACCGAAGTTTTCGCCTGTCATCCAGAAATCTTCGTCCCAATCAGCACCTACTGCTGTGGGATTAGCAGCTCTCCAATTCTGAAGTGCCTTTGTACATGTATCAGAAAGTTTCTTCCATGTGGACTGCTCAACGTGCTTTGCTGTATCGCATCTGAAACCGTCGATACCGTACTGCTCAACCCACTGAGCATACCAGGAAACAAGATAGTTTGAAACAGTCTTGCCGCCAAGGTTATACTTCTGGATAGTCTGATTTACTTCATTTGTCTTGGCATTAAGAGTACCCTCTTTGCCCCATTTTGTCTTAAGAATCTGAGGAATATCAACGTTGTTGCCGGACTCGGTTCTGAAGTCGGGGAGGTAGTTAACTTCGCCCTTTAAGTCAGAGCCGTCGCCGCCCTGGTAACCTGCAAGACCTGCACGAATCCAGTTAGTACCCCACCATTTGCCCCAAGCGTTAGCATCATCGTTATAGCCGATTTTGCCGTGGTAGCTGTCCTGGTTGGGAGAGCTGTAGTTGTAGTAAACATCCTGCCAGCCGCCTCTGAGTGTACCGAAGCCGTACTCGTTCATATCGTACATGGTGTTGTAGCCGGGGTGATTGAGAACAACGTCAAGAACGATACGGATACCGTGCTTATGAGCTGTGTCAATCATCTCTTTGAACTCAGCCTCTGTACCATAGTTCTTATCGAGCTCGGAGAAATCGAGACCGTAGTAACCGTGGTAAGCGAAGTGAGGGAATGACTTTTTACCGTCGCCGCCAACTGCGTAGCCGTGTACCTGCTCAAACCAACCGGCAACCCAGATAGCATTTACACCTAAATCGTCAAAGTAACCTTCATTGATTTTCTGTGTAATACCCTTGAAGTCACCGCCCTGGAAAGCTGCTACATTGTCGAAGTTAGCTTTAGAGCCGCTCTGTGTAAGACCACGACCATAGCTGTTATCGTTGCTTGTGTTACCGTTGTTGAAACGGTCGGTAAGCAGGAAATAAACAGTTGCGTTGTCCCATGTGAAATCATTAGCAGATGTAGGAGCAGCAGAAACCTCTGCAAATTCTACCTCTGCAGCACTTGCTGTGAATCCTACAGCGCAAAGTGAGAACACAGTTGCGATTGCAAGAATAAGACACAGCAGTCTTTTGCTTTTGTTCATTTTAACCATCCTTTCGTTTATCACAAAAACGTGAAAATCCTACAGATACATTATACCAAAACCTGTCTGTTTGACAATGGGATAAATATACATAATTATGGCTATTTTTTGACATTTATTACAAAAAGTTAATAATTAGATTAATTATCAACGAAAATTCCACATTACTTTTCAATTATAAATTCAAAATAATTGACAAATTCCCCTTAACATAATATAATCTTATTTTAACAATAGGGTAATATGCCCTTGGAGTAACAACTCAACATTATGATTTTGGGGGTGGCTTTTTATGAAGGACAGCACCATTATCTCGCTGAAGGATATTAATGTAAGCTTTGACGGCGAGGTAATCATCAACAACATCAGCCTTGATATTAAGGACGAGGAGTTTATAACTTTCTTAGGTCCCTCAGGCTGCGGTAAAACCACAACTCTCAGGATTATAGGCGGATTTTTAGAGCCTGACAGCGGCGACCTTTTTTATGAAGGCAAACGCATCAACGGTACTCCGCCCCACAAGAGAAACATTAACACCGTATTCCAGAAATACGCACTTTTCCCTCACCTGAATGTGTTTGACAATGTAGCTTTCGGATTAAAGCTCAAAAAGCTTCCGAAAGCTGAAATAAAACAAAAGGTTAAGCATATGCTTTCTGTTGTAGACCTTAAAGGTTATGACAAACGAAGCGTAAGCCAACTTTCAGGCGGTCAACAACAAAGAGTCGCCATAGCACGTGCTCTCGTATGCGACCCTGACGTACTGCTTCTTGATGAGCCTTTAGGTGCTCTGGATTTAAAGCTTCGTAAAGATATGCAGATTGAACTGAAGCGTATCCAGAAAATGACCAAAAAAACCTTTGTATACGTAACTCACGACCAGGAAGAAGCTCTTACAATGAGCGACAGGGTAGTGGTTATGAACAACGGCGTTATAGAGCAGATTGGCTCTCCTATAGATATATACAACGAGCCTGCCAACGCCTTTGTTGCCGACTTTATAGGTGAGGCTAATATTCTTAACGCAACAATGGTTGAGGATTATAAGGTAAATATATTAGGCACAGATTTCAAGTGCACAGATACCGGCTTTGGTAAGAACAAACCTGTTGACGTTGTTATCAGACCTGAGGATATTCTGGTATTACCCGTAGAAAACGGCATAATCTCAGGCAAGGTTGTTAACACGGTTTTCAAAGGTGTTCACTACGAAATGGAAGTAAAATGCAAAAACTGCACTTTGCTTATTCATTCTACAGCCAGCCAGCGTGTCGGTGAAACTATCGGTATGTATGTAACACCCGACAACATTCACATTATGAACAAGCTCTTCCCCACTCCTTACAACGAGTTTGATGCAGTTGTTTCATCTTCTGATGCAGAAGAAAACACAACCACCATCACCATTGAAGGCAAAGAGGTTGAGATTAAAGACAGGTACTTTGAAAAAGACGCAAAGCTTCACATTATTTTACCTCCTACAGGTATTTATGTAGCAGGTGACGGCGTAGGACAGATTGCCGATGTATTTATCGAATCGGTAATCTGGAAGGGAGAATACAACGAAATCATCGTTGAGTCAGACGAAAGAAAATGGCTGATGCAAAGTGCACAGGACGAACAGGTTGCCACCTATGCTCCCATTTGCTTTGACTTTAAGGATGCCGTTATTACCTTAGCCGATACTGCGGAGGGCGAAAATGAAATCTAAAAAGTTAGCTCTCCCCTACATTCTGTGGATGCTTGTGTTTGTGCTTGTACCCTTAGGAATGGTTATTGCCTTTGCCATAAGGGACGACGCAGGTAACTTTACCGCTCAGTTCATCAGCAAAGCCTGGGGCTACAGAGATGTATTTCTGCACTCTTTATGGGTTGCACTTCTTTCTACTGCAATCTGCCTTTTGCTTGCCTATCCCTTAAGTTACATAATCTCAAGGGCAAAAGCAAGAACCCAGCGAACAGTTATTATGCTTGTCATGGTGCCAATGTGGATGAACTTCCTGCTGCGTATTTACGCCTGGGTAGTTCTTCTTTCCAAAGGCGGTCCCCTTGACTCGATACTTGGAATTTTCGGCATACACGTTCCCCTTATAGGTAACACAGGTGCAGTTGTGCTTGGTATGGTTTACGAATTCCTGCCATTTATGATTTTACCTTTATATACGGTTATGGGTAAGATTGATAAAAGCCTTATTGAAGCCGCTCAGGATTTAGGCTCTAACGGCTTTAAGGTTTTCAGTAAGGTTGTGCTTCCACTTTCCGTTCCCGGTATTGTATCTGGAGTTACAATGGTATTTGTACCTACTGCAAGTACCTTCCTTGTTTCTCAATATTTAGGCGGCACCGATGACATTATGATTGGTGACGTTATTGAAAAGGTATTCCAGACCGACAGACACACAGGCTCTGCGCTGTCGCTTTGTCTTATGGTAATTATTTTGCTGTTCATTATTGTTATGAACCGCTTCGGCGATGAGGAGGCGGTCGGTATATGAAAAAAATGAAATTAGGCAGTAAGCTTTACATACTGCTTATTATGATGTTTCTTTATGCACCTATTGCGGTGCTTATCGCCTACTCCTTCAATGACGGAAAAACAATGGTCTGGAAGGGTTTCACCTTTGACTGGTACGTTGAACTTTTCAAAGACTCGTCAATTATGACATCCCTTTATAACACTCTGGCTGTTGCACTTCTTGCAGCTATTGCCTCTACCCTTTTAGGCACGCTTGCCGCTATTGGTATGTACAACTTTCGCGGTGCTCCACGAAAGATTTTTCAGACAGTTTCAAACATTCCCATTATTAATCCTGAGATTGTAACCGGTGTTTCTTTAATGCTTTTCTTTACATTCTTAGGCAGAATGTTTGATTTTGAAATGGGTTTTGTCACTGTTTTACTTGCTCATATCGGCTTCTGTACACCTTATGTTATTCTTTCTGTTGCACCTAAAATCCGCCAGATGGACCACAATATCTACGAGGCGGCGTTGGATTTAGGCTGTAATCAGATAGAGGCTTTCTTCAAGGTAGTTTTCTTTGAGCTTCTGCCCGGTATACTTTCGGGCTTTCTTATAAGCTTTACCTATTCTTTAGATGACTTTGTTATCACCTACTTTACCCGAGGCAGTAAATTCCAGACCCTGCCCATTGAGATATACACAATGATAAGAAAACGTATATCTCCTAAAATCAACGCACTTTCAACTATACTTTTCTTAGTGGTATTTACAGTTTTAGTTATCACAAACATCCGCGATTATAAGGCGGAGAAGAAATTACAGAATTCTAAATAAGGGAGATAGATAAATGAAAAAAATCATCTGCATTTTAATGGTACTTGTTCTCGCAGTTGGAGCTATGGCAACTTTAAGCGGTTGCGGTAAAAGCTACGACGGTGAAATTAATGTTTTCAACTGGGGTGAGAATATCAGCGACGGTACTGACGGCTCTATGGACGTTATTGCCGAGTTTGAGGAAAAGTACAACATCAAGGTTAACTACACAACCTACGAAACCAACGAAGAGCTTTACTCTATTTTAAGCTCCTCCAACTCAAGCTACGACATAGTAATTCCCTCTGACTATATGATTGAAAAGCTGATAGCCGAGGATTTACTTACAGAGATTAACTTTGACAACATTCCCAACTACAAGAACATCGCTGAAACCTATAAAAACCTGCCCTTTGACCCCGACAACAAATTTTCTGTTCCTTATACCTGGGGTGTGGTTGCACTTTGCTACAACACAACTATGGTAAACGGTCAGGAAATCAAGGGCTTTGCAGATTTATGGAATGAAAACCTCAAGGGCAACATCCTTATGATTGACAACAGCCGTGATGCTATGGCAATTGCTATGCAGCTTTCAGGTATTAACCCTTCAAAGTTTACAAAGACCGAGGTTGATACCGCCGCTAAGAAGCTTTCTGAGCAGAAGCCTTTACTTAAAAAGTATGTTATGGATATGGTGTTTACCGAGATGGAGGGTGCACAGGCAGCTATTGCTCCCTACTATGCAGGCGATGTTTACTCTATGATTCAGAATAACCCTGACCTTTCCTACTGCTTACCTGAGGAGGGCTCAAACTTCTTTGTTGACTCTATGTGTATTCCTAAGACAACTCAGAACAAAGAGGGTGCCGAGCTTTTCATCAACTTTATGTTAGAGGCAGAGGTCGGTGCTGAAAACGCACAGTACATCGGCTACTCTACACCCAACACCGAAGCTTTCAAGCTTCTTCCCGAAGAGATTCAGAACTCCGAACTCATTTATCCTTCTGAAGAATATTTAAGCAAGTGTTACTCCTTCGCAGACCTTGACAAGGATGTTTACTCCTATATGCAGGAAAAATTCATCGAAGTTAAGGCTGAGTAATAAAACATAAAAACAAAGGCGATTGACCAAAAGTCAATCGCCTTTTTGTTATCTGCCTATGGGTACAATAACCATCATATCTAATTCTGCAAGTTTGTCCAATAACCACGTAAGATGCTTATGAAAACCTTCAAATCTTTTTTTACTAAGCCAAGGAAAACAGAATACCTTTTTGTTGTAGCAATAACCAATCGCTGCCATTGCCTTAAAAACTTCATTTCCTACTCCCGATAAAGGACGATTAAAACGTTCTTTATCTATCATAAACAACTCCCGTACTTGGTCTGCTTCAATGCTTAAGTCGTTGCTTTTAATACCACAGCAAACCATATCATATACAGTTGTGTCTGTGTCAAATAATGGGTAAATATTATCCATATAACAAGAGATATGAGATAATTCTTCAAGGGAAAGCTCATTGTTATTAACAGAGCAACTAAACAGTGTAAAACTCTCTGGTTTATGAGCATACATAGATATCAAATAACTAACCGCCCAGATACCGCTATCAATTTCACCCTCTAGGTAGTTTACTCCCTTGACCAAGCTGCAAGTATTTTCCAGATTCAGGATATCAAGCGCTTGATAAAACTTAGACTCACACAGCACATAGCCATCAGCTCTAATATTTAATCCAAAAGAATCGAACATAATCTCACATCCTTTGCTTAAAGTTTATCACTTCAGACTATGTCAGTCAAGTCAAAAAATAAATTATTACTAAGGCGATTGACCAAAAGTCAATCGCCTTTTTCTTATGAATTATTCTTTTTTTCTTTGTAAGCTTGTCGTTTGTCTACAAATTTATTGTAGGCTAAAACTCCCATAAGACCCAGAACTGCCGAGGCACCAAAAATAAGGATTGAGGTAACAAAGTTGCCTTCGCTTAATTTATCGCCAACTAAAATTGAAGACAGTATAGAAGGAATTCGTGCCACGGTTGAAATTATAAGAAATTCGTGAAACTTAATATTTGTAAGCCCTGCAAAGTAGGTAAGCAAATCCTTAGGAGTCCCTATAGTAAAGAACACAAGAAAAATAACGCTTTTAAGCTTTCGCTCGTTATTTAAAAACTTAAGGCTGTTAATTTTCTCTCGGGAGACGAAAACCTCCACAAGCTTTACTCCAAACTTACGTACAAGCAAAAAGATAATTGTCGCCCCTATGGCAGAACCCAGAAGGCATATAATAAGTCCGCCCCAGGTGCCAAACGCCAAACCACAGCCAACCTCAACAACCTCACCCGGGATAAGTGCCACAATAACCTGCAAAACCTGTATGCCTAAAGCTACAAGCCACCCCCAAGCACCAAAAGAATCTATGCGTGCCTGAAATTCCGAGATATGCTCAAGCTCAAATATTCCTACCTTTTTCCACAAAAACCAGGTAAGCCATACACTTAAGGCAACCAACAGAAATATGGATACTCCTGCAAAAATCCGCCTTTTAAGTATATATCTTTTGTCAGTGCTTTGCTGACTTACATTTCCTTTGTTCAAATTATTATTCTCCAATACCCTTTAACTGCATCTGATTTATATCGGTAAGAGTGTCGCTTATTACTACCTTTTTAATGATGTTCTTAACTGTTTTGTCAAGCTCACCGCCGGCTGAATAATCGGCAGGGAAAATAAAGTCAACCCTGTCTTTTAAGAGAAGCTCTTCAACCTTCTCTTTCGAATCATCCTGATAAACGGCGATAGCCTGACCGCCGTAGGCTTTCATCATCTTCATACAAGGCACGTCAGAAAGACCGTCACCTATGTAAATCATATTTGTAAAGGGTACACGTTTAGAGTCATCAGGCATTGAGCGGTTAAGGTCAACATCGTTTGAAACATCAAGCACACCCTTGTTTATTCGATACACAAACTGAGTTTTGTTGGTATAGTTTACCGAAGTTTTTGGCCAGGCAGCGTTACCGTCTTCATCATAGTAAAACTCACAGGCGAAAATCTCGGTAAATTTATTTGCAATAGATGTGCCTTCGATAATCTCCTTCATACCTGAGGAAATAACGTAATGCTCAATTTTTGCTCCCTGCTCTTTACCAAAGGCATTAATGCGGTCAAACCACTCATCTACTCCTTTGTAAAGTTCAACGTTTTTTCCGCTTTCTACAAAGCTTTCTCTTTTTAAAGAAACACCTTTTTCACGGCATCGTTTTACACAGGTATACATATATGCAAGAATACCATCCATCTTCTGAGCTCTGCCAAAACCGTTGGCCTCAGCCCAGAAATCAGCCGCACTCATATTAAGTTTTGGAATAAGGTCATACTCCTGCATATCGCGGGTGCAAAGGGTTTTATCAAAGTCGTACATAATTGCAATTATAGGCTCTGTCTGCATAAAAACTCTCCTTTGCTTATTTATTTAATTATCAGCCCTTGTAAGTTGTAATCTCAACAGACTCAAGCTTAACATCAGTAAGGGGCTTGTTGTCGTTTTCATTAACCTCAACCTTAGCAATTGCATCAACAACATCCATACCATCAATAACCTGAGCAAATACTGTGTGACCGCCGGAAGCACGTAATGCACCATCAAGGTGAATGTTACCGCCGTTTTCTTCATAGAGCTTGTAAACATCCTCAGTAATAGCATGCTTTAAGGGAGAAATACCACCGTTAGCATTGATAAAGGCATCAACTGTGGGATACATAGAAGTAAACTGATCGCCATAAGAAGCAACGTACTGATTGTAGTAGCTCTCGTATGTTGAATACATTGTAGCATAATCTGCAATGTTATTACGGCTGAAAGTAGAGGGACCTGCCTGATTGATAAAGAACTGGCTGCCGTTAGTATTAACACCACTGTTTGCCATAGCTACAGAACCGCGGATATTAAAGAGTGTGTTTGCAAACTCGTCCTCAAAAGCTTTGCCGTAAGAGCTTGTACCGCCTGTACCATTGTGATTTTCGTAGTCGCCGCCCTGAATCATAAAATTGTCGATTACACGGTGGAAAATTGTGTTGTCGTACTTGCCGTCCTCTGCAAGAGCAATAAAGTTCTGGACAGCCTTGGGAGCATTTTCAGGGAAGAATCTCCAAGTAATGTCGCCCATAGATGTGTGAAGAATTGCGATTGTGTCGCCTTCCTGAGGCTTCTCTAACTGATAGCCAACCTTGTGCTCTGTGTCATTCTTAACAATTGTATTAACAGAAGGAAGGGTTACGGAAGAAGCCGCACCTGTTGTACCCTCTGTGTCACCGGATGTTGAAGTTGTACCGCCGTTACAGCAAGCAAGGCTTAAGCCACAGCAAAGTGTAAGGGATGAGAGTAAAACTGTCTTTAAAATTGTTTTGATTTTCATAATTATTTTCCTTTCGGGTTTATATTATTTCTTCGGAGTATTTTATATCTCCGACAATTCTGAAATCATTGACATATGGCTCAGATTTTACAGAGTCCATATATTCAAGGGTAGTGGAAATTGCCGCTGAACCTGAGTCAATCACCTTAAATTTAAGCGAAACAAGGTTTCCGCCATTTGTAAAATCCATACCATTCAGGTTAACCGCATTGAACTTAACCGAATTCAGGATATCTGTATTATATATTACTATCTCTCCAGCCACAGGAAACATTTCCTTAGCACTTGATTCTATAAGCTCAAGCGTAGATGAATCATAGTTGGTGGTCGCCTGAAAATCCTCCAGGGCTTCAGGGGTTTTAAGATAAAACACATAGTTCACTACGTCACCTATGTAACAGGTGTATGTTTTACCGTCAACATTAACGGTACAAGGCTCATCCGAATTATCATAATCATCCTCAACATCATAGTTGTAATCAGGGATGAAAACCTCCTCTTGCTGTGCCTGGGTCTGAGCTTCTGTATGAGCTTTTGTTATTTCCTCGGTTTTTGGAGCTTTAGTAGCAGGGGCAGTAGTTGTTACCGAAACTTCTGTAGAAACCGCAGGTGTGGTCTCAACTTCATCAGGGGTGCTGTCACTCTTTCCGCAACCACCTAAAATAACAGACAAAGCAATTGCCCCACAGCATACCAAGGCTATTATTTTTCGCCTGTTCATAACACATATACCTCCCTATTATAAACATTATTTTAATTATATCCTTTATTGTCAGTTTTTTCAAGTATTACAAATAATTTCATAAGTCATACACATAACTTTCCGCAAAGCATCATAAGAATGAATACACCTAAATAAAGCGGAGGTTTATAATGAGTGACTTTTTACCCGAGGGTTGTCTTATAGAAGAGGACACAAACACCATGTATATGCAGAGTATAACAAACCTTACAGAGGCTTACAGAGAACAAAAAATCTTAGAAGCAAGAGCAACCGTCTGTGATTCTAACCACAACCTGACTGTTGACCTTGGGTGCATCAAGGGTATTATTCCCCGAAAAGAAGGTGCCATAGGCATTAAAGAGGGCAAGGTGCGTGATATCGCAGTGATATCACGGGTTAACCGCCCTGTAAGCTTTGTAATAACCGGCTTTGACAGAGATGCAGGCGGTCAGACCGTAGCACTGCTTTCACGGGAAAAAGCTCAGAGAAGATGTATGCAGGATTTCGTATCATCTCTTTCCTGCGGAGATATTGTAGATGCACGCATCACCCATCTTGAAACTTTCGGTGCATTTGCCGACATAGGATGCGGAATTGTGGCGTTAATGCCAATTGATACAATTTCCGTATCCCGCATAGAGCATCCCAGAGAACGATTTGAGGTTGGTATGAATGTAAAAGCCGTTATCAAATCCATAGAAAACGGCAGAATCACCCTGAGCCACAAAGAGCTTTTGGGCACCTGGCAGGAAAACGCAGATATGTTTTCACCGGGTGAAACCGTGGCAGGCATTGTACGCTCAGTAGAAAGCTACGGTGCCTTTGTAGAACTCAGCCCCAACCTTGCAGGTCTTGCAGAATGCAAAGACGGTATTAAAGTAGGTCAGCAGGCAAGTGTGTACATAAAAAGTATTATCCCCCAGAAAATGAAAGTAAAGCTGATTATCGTGGAAACCTTTGAGGGAAATTATGCACCGCAGTTTCCAAAATACTTTTACCACGGGAAGCACATTGACGAATTCCAATACTCCCCCGAAAACTGCGAAAAATACATTGCCACAAGATTTTCGTAGGCAGTGTACATTTTATCGCCCTGTGCTGAGTTGACAAAAAAAGCTCCTCGGTGTTATCATAAACACATAACAAAAAGGAGCTGATAAATATGGAAAATATACTTCTACTTTCCGTTGCAATTATACAAATCATACTTCTGATAGTTGCGATTGTTCTTATTATACTTAACTCGAAGAAAAAGAGTGAGGGCGGCGACTTACGTCAGCAAATCCGTGAAGATGCAAAGGCTGATGCCGCCGTCTTACGTCAGGAGCTTGCAAGTTCTACACAAGCTTCCATAAAAAATATGGGTGAAATGATTAACTTAAGCCAAAGTCAGAATATGGCTAACCTTGAGAATCGTTTCAAGACATTTTCCTTAGAAAACGAGCAAAAGCTTGACAACATCCGCAAAACTGTTTCCACTCAGCTTTCTTACATTCAGGAAGATAACAACAAAAAGCTTGACGAAATGCGTAAAACAGTTGACGAAAAGCTTCAGAAAACTTTGGAAAGCACTATGCAGCAATCCTTCGGCCTGGTTAACGAAAGGCTGGAGCAAGTTTACAAGGGTCTGGGCGAAATGCAGAACCTTGCGGTAGGAGTCGGCGACCTGAAAAAGGTGCTTTCAAATGTTAAAACAAGAGGAATCTTAGGCGAAATTCAGCTTGGTGCTATTCTTAAAGAAATTTTAGCCACTGAGCAGTATGAAGAAAATGTTGTTACCAAATCCAAAGGCACAGAAAGAGTTGAGTTTGCCGTTAAGCTTCCTGCAGAAGATGACGGTTTCATCTATCTGCCTATAGACTCAAAATTCCCTGCCGACACCTATATGGCACTGCAAAATGCTTACGAAAGTGCAGACACCGCACAGGTTGAAGCAGCCGCAAAACTTCTCTTAACAACTCTTAAAAAAGAGGCAAAGGATATCCACGACAAGTACATAGAGCCACCCTACACCACCGAATTTGCCATTATGTTTTTACCTACAGAAGGACTATACTGCGAAGCAGTCAACCGCGGTATGATTGAGGTTTTACAACGTGAGTATAAGGTAAACCTTGCAGGCCCCAGCACAATGGCGGCACTTTTAAATTCACTGCAAATGGGCTTTAAAACTTTGGCAGTTCAGAAACGCAGTGCCGAAGTCTGGAAGGTACTTGGCTCTGTTAAGAATGAATTTGAAAAATTCGGCGATGTTATTGATGCTACCCAGAAACGTCTTGAGCAGGCAAACTCTGAGCTTGATAAGCTGGTAGGTGTCCGTACCCGTGCAATCAACCGCCACCTGAAAGCGGTAGAAACCAATAATATTCCTATAGAGACATTCTCAGTAAATATGCCGCTTTTAGGAGATGAAGATTAAAAATGAAAGCCTCACCACAAAGGTGAGGCTTAGTTTTATTTTACAAACCTTTTTGCATAACCGCAACGTCTGCACAAATCTTCCGTAACGTTTCGGGTCTGGAATGATTTCTTTAAGTTTTCAGCTCGCTCCGAATTAAGGATATCCTCAAGGTCTTTTTCAAAAATATTGCCTAAGTTTATTGTGCCTTCGGCATCAAGGCAACAAGGTACAACCGTTCCGTCACAAAGGACTCCCACTTGGTCACGAAGTCCGTAACAGGAATGATTACCGCCTATGTCCTCAGCCTTTTTATCGGGCCAGTCAAAAAGCTCGCCCCACTCTAAAAACACATACTCCTGAAGTTTATAACCCGAATATAGCTCCTGCCAATCACCCTCAAAAGCTTTATGCATTTTATCTAATATCTCATTATTAAGGCTGTCAAATCCACCCTTATTCCAAAGACGCATTACGGCAATCTTTTTATTTTCGGCTGCCTTTTTGCAAAAGTCAAAACAATTTTCAAGGTAATCATCAAGACTCATCCCTATAGAATTAACTTCGTATGAATGCAGAGAAACACTGACCTTTCTCAATGGTTTTGCACTTAAAAGCACCTCTGCCCTTTCGTTAAGCAAGGTACCGTTGGTTGTAAGGTTGACCTTAAAGCCCAGTTCTTCCGAAATTTCAAAAAACTCAGCCAAATCGGGGTGCAAAAGCGGCTCACCCAAAAGATGAAAATATAAAAAATCCGCAAAAACTCTCAGCTTTTTTGCGGCAACTTTAAATTCCTCTACAGAAATAAACTTTGGCTCGCGTATTGTTCCATGACAAAAACTGCAACTAAGGTTACATACATTTGTAATTTCAAGATAAGCTTTGTTTGGCATTTTCAGACCTCTGTAATAACCCTTGTATCAAAGTACTGCTCCTGAAAGCTTATGAAGCTTTCAATCACTTCTTTTGTAAACTCTGCCCCAACAGGTGCGGCTACCAGCTTATTCTCATTGTCGTCAAGTCTTTCGACTACCGCAATTATCCGACACACAAAATCTCTTACAGGTACAGAAACGCCCAAAAGATAAACGTCAATTTCTTCACCATCACCGCTTACAGTGTTTGGAATATATCCGTAATTCACAGGATACACAATATCACTGTCATTGGGATGAACAGAGCCTAATGGCCTGTCAATAACAATATAAACTTCTTTTCCTAAAAATTCTTTTAAATCATCCATAAATATATCTACAAAAACAGCCCGAGTTAATCGGGCTTAAGTTTTATTATTTATCAGCCGCCGCAAAAGCACTTTTTATAATTTTCGATAGCAGCATTGATAACCTCAATAGCCGCATCTCTGCCGCGTACAGAATCAACCTTAGTATCTGTACCTTCAAGGTTTTTGTAAACCGAGAAAAAGTGGGTCATTTCCTGGAAGATATGCTCGGGAAGTTCGTCAATTTCCTTAAACATATTATAGTTAGGGTCGCCGAAAGGAATAGCAATAATCTTTTCATCGTGAGCACCATTGTCAACCATATCAATAACACCTATGGGGTAGGCGTGTACCAAAGTAAGTGGCTTGATAGGTTCGGCACAGATAAGAAGCACATCAAGAGGGTCCTTATCGTCACCGTATGTACGGGGAATAAAACCGTAGTTTGCAGGATAATGGGTAGAAGTGTAAAGGATACGGTCAAGCATAATAAGACCTGTTTCTTTATCAAGCTCATATTTATTTTTACTTCCCTTGGAAATTTCCACTACAGCAATAAAATCCTCAGCAGAAATTCTCTCTTCAGAAATATCGTGCCATATATTGTTCATATTTGTCACCTCAAGACATAATTAGTTAGTTTATTTTACCACACCATATATTAAAAATCAACAAAAATTGCAAAGCAGAAACAGCGAAAAACTCTGAATTTTATTGCAAAAAAATATTGCAAAGGGATAAATTTTACTTTATAATATTTTTTATAATTTGGTTTATAATTTACTGTGAGGTGTTTTATATGGATAACAACAAAAGACCCGAAACTATGCAGCGTATTACAACTAAAGAGCTGGCAGATGCATTTATTGCTGAGCAGATTGAGGCTGTAAGAGCTCAGGTTGGCGACAAAAAGGTGCTTTTAGCTCTTTCTGGCGGTGTTGACTCTTCTGTAGTTGCAGCTCTGCTTATTAAAGCTATCGGCAAACAGCTTGTATGTGTTCACGTTAACCACGGTCTTATGAGAAAGGGCGAAAGCGAAGCCGTTATTGAGATGTTCGGCAATGAGCTTGATGCAAACCTTGTTTATGTTGATGCTACCGACCGTTTTCTTGACCTTCTTGCAGGTGTTGCAGACCCCGAGAAGAAGAGAAAAATTATCGGTGCTGAGTTTATTAATGTTTTTGCTGACGAAGCAAGAAAGTTAGAGGGCATTGAATTCCTTGCACAGGGTACAATTTACCCCGATATTTTAGAGAGCATTAAGGCTGCTGAAGGCAAAAAGGCAGTTAAGTCTCACCATAACGTTGGCGGTCTCCCCGAGGACCTTAACTTTGAGCTTGTTGAACCTATAAAGCTCCTCTTTAAAGATGAGGTTCGTGTTGTAGGCGAAGCTTTAGGTCTTCCTCATGCAATGGTTTACCGTCAGCCCTTCCCCGGTCCCGGTCTTGGCGTAAGATGCCTTGGTGCTATTACAAGAGACAGACTTCACGCTTTAAGAGAAGCTGATGCAATCCTCAGAGAAGAGTTTGCAAACGCAGGCTTAGAGGGCAAGGTATGGCAGTACTTTATTGCTGTTCCCGATGTTAAGAGTGTTGGCGTTAAGAACGAAAGCCGTTACGAAGGCTGGCCTGCAATTATCCGTGCTGTTAACACAACAGACGCTATGAGTGCAACTATAGAGGAAATCCCCTATGCACTTCTTCACAAAATCACAGATAGAATTACTCACGAGGTAGAGGGCATCAACCGTGTTCTCTACGACCTTACTCCCAAGCCCATCGGCACAATCGAGTGGGAGTAATTACAATTTGATTTTCAAATGCTCTGCTTTTACAGCAGAGCATTTTTCTTGCAACAAAGTTTAGTGTATGATATATTTAATTTAAGGTTTAGCGAAAGGAATGGTAGTATGAAAAAAAGAAGAATTTTAAGAACTGTAATCATTGTACTGCTTATACTTGCAATTTTTTGTATAGGCGGTGTGTTTGGTATTGATGCCTACGTAAAAAGTACAGGCAAAAAGCTTCTTGTCACCCCTGAGGGTGCAACTGAGCTTAACAATGTTGACTGCATACTGGTTTTAGGTTGCGGAGTAAGAGATGACGGCACTCCCTCGGATATGCTGAGAGACAGACTGGAGCGTAGCATTGAGCTTTACTTTTCAGGAGTTGCACCGAAGCTCTTAATGTCAGGAGATCACGGCAGAATTGAGTACGACGAAGTAAATATTATGAAGCAGTATGCCATAGATAAAGGCGTACCTTCGGAAGATGTTTTTATGGACCATGCAGGCTTTTCTACATACGAAAGTATTTACCGTGCAAAGGAGATTTTCTGTGCAGACAATATTGTAATTGTTACGCAGGAATATCACCTGTACCGTGCACTTTACCTTGCAAAAAGCTTTGGTCTTGAAGCACACGGAGTTTCTTGTGATTATTACATTTATGCAGGACAAACCATGCGGGAAATAAGAGAGATTTTAGCAAGAAACAAGGATTTCTTTACCGCTATTTTCAAGCCCTACCCTACTTACTTGGGTGAAGCTATTCCTGTAAGCGGTGACGGCAATCTTACAAACGACTGATAAATATCAAAAATGAGCTGACAGTATAAAATCTGTCAGCTTTTTATTGCTATTGAACTATTAGGCATTGTGTGATAAAATATATTGAGATTTTTTATAAAGTAAGGTTTTATTTCAATGAAAGATTTTACAAAAGGTCTTAAAAGCGGTATTCCCATAGGGCTAGGGTACTTGTCTGTATCCTTTGCCTTTGGAATTATGGCAATTAGCCTTGGGTTTGAGTGGTGGCAGGCGGTACTTATTTCTATGACCAACCTGACCTCAGCAGGTCAGCTTGCAGGCATAGGTATTATGGTAACCCCCGCTCAATACCTTGATATGCTTTTAAGCCAGCTCACAATAAATGTGCGGTACTCCTTTATGTCGGTCTCCCTTTCCCAGAAAGTAACACCTCAGTTTACAGGGATTAAAAGGTGGATTTTAGGTTTTTTTATGACCGATGAAATCTTTGCCGTTGCTTCAAACGAAAAAGAAGTCAGCGTTAAGTTTTTCTCTGGTCTTACTGTTTTCCCTTACATCGGCTGGGCTTTTGGAACACTTCTGGGAAGTGTTCTGGGAAATGTTTTACCTGCGATTATTATGAATGCTTTGTGCCTTGCAATTTACGGAATGTTCGTGGCGATTGTAGCACCAAAGGCTAAGGAATCACTCAGCTTGCTTCTGGTAGTTGGTGTAGCAATTACCCTTAGCTGTATGTTTTATTACCTACCTATCTTAAACAGCATTTCAAGCGGACTTGCGGTTTGTATATGTGCCATTACGGCGGCGGTTTTCGGTGCTATTCTGTTCCCCGTAAAGGAGGACACCTTAAATGGATAACAAAAGCTTTTTTATTTATCTTGCTGTTATGGCAGGCTCTACCTATCTTATCCGTGCTATCCCCTTTGCGGCAGTAAGAAAAAAGATTGAAAATAAATTCATCCGCTCGTTCCTTTACTACATCCCCTACACCGTTTTATCGGCAATGACATTTCCTGCCGCACTTTACGCCACAGGCAATATTTACGCCGCGGCTCTGGGACTTATGGTAGCAATACTCTTTGCCATTAAAGGAAAAGGACTTACTGTGGTAGCGGTAGCGTCCTGTGTGACGGTTTTACTTACAGAAATTATAATGACCTATATTATATAAATTAAAACGAAAGGATTTTTGACTATGTTTTCTTTTGAAAGTGACTACACCGAGGGTGCACATCCTCTTATACTTGATGCTTTGGTACGTACTAATTTTGAGCAGTTAAGCGGTTACGGTTGTGACAAATACTGCGACAGTGCCAAGGAGAAGATTAAGAAAGCCTGCGGTCTTGAAGATGCTCAGGTTTTTCTTATTGCAGGCGGAACTCAGACAAACCAGATTGTTGTTGACACTATGCTACAGTCTTATGAAGGTGCAATAAGCACCACAACAGGCCACATTGAGGGTCATGAAGCGGGTGCTGTGGAATTTACAGGTCACAAGGTACTTACAGTTCCTCACCACCTTGGAAAAATGGATGCCGCTGACCTTAAGAATCTTTTAGAAACTTTTTATGCTGACGACAACCACGACCATATGGTTTTCCCCGGAATGGTATATATTTCTCATCCCTCTGAGTACGGCACACTTTACACACTTTCTGAGCTTACTGCTTTGTCGGATATATGTAAAGCATATGATATCCCCCTTTTCCTTGACGGTGCAAGGCTGGGCTACGGACTTATGAGCAGTGGCACAGATGTTACTCTTAAGGATATTGCAAGACTTTGCGATGTATTCTACATAGGCGGCACCAAGGTTGGTGCTCTTTGCGGCGAAGCTGTTGTATTTACTCACAACAATGCTCCCAAACACTTCTTTACAAGCATCAAACAGCACGGAGCTTTGCTTGCAAAGGGCAGGCTTTTAGGTGTTCAGTTTGATACCCTCTTTACAGATGACCTTTACTTTAAAATCGCCAAAAATGCTATTGAGAAAGCTGACAAAATGAGAGCCGCTTTCAAAGAAAAGGGCTACAAAATTTTCATTGAAACTGTTACTAATCAGATTTTCATTGTTCTTGAGAACACAAAAATGCAGGAGCTTAAAAAGTCCGTTTCCTTCGGCTTCTGGGAAAAGTACGACGACAACCACACAGTTGTGCGTTTTGCCTCAAGTTGGGCAACAACTGACGAGGCTGTTGACAAGTTTATTGCTTTACTGTAACAAAAAACTCTCGGCTTAATACAAAGCCGAGAGTTTTTTATTATTTCTTATTCTTCTTTTTACCTGCAAGCAGCATAAATACCGTTAATGCAACGAGGTAGAGTGTTGCCAGAACAAGTGCAATCCAAACTGCAGTGTCTCCGTTAGCTGCATATTTAACTAAAATCAGCACAGGAAAGCCGAAAGCTATACCGAAGGAACTGCCTACCACAAGCTGATTTGAAGCAGGAGTTTCAAACTCCGGGTCAATTTCTCTTAACAAAAGTACGCCCGAGCTTATGGTACCTGTAAGCATACCAAACATGCCAAGGAATGCTTCATATTTGTAGTTAGGATAGATTTTATCGCACAAGAACTTTAGATACAAGAAGGTAACCACACCACCAACAATAGAAAGCAGAATAAAGGGTATCCAATAACCCTTAAGGTCAGAAATATCAATACTTGCAATACCTGTAATAATCATAAGGTCAAAAGCAAGACCTGAAATTCTGCTTAAGAGGTAGTTGTTCTGGTACTGTCGGGTCATGAGCTTTGTTTTTCTTAAACCCGTAATACAGTTGCGAACAACAATAGCCACAAGCGAGCCTAAAATGAAGTTAAAGCCCCACACAAAAGAAGAAACTGTATTTTTAAGTCCTTCCGAAACTAAACCTGCCAAAGACTCTATGCCTAAAGTTAAAAGGAATGTCAGAAGATAAACCATACCAACAAGTGCAACCTGAATGCTGAACTTATCAATAGATTCTGCAATTGGAATTTCGTTTTCGTGCTGATATGTATCAACGGTAACCGAACCCGAAATATTACGTTTATCCTTTACTCTTTTAAGCTTGTTCTTTTTACTGAGCACATTAAGATAAATAACACCAAAAATACAAGCACATAAAAAGCCGGCTGCTGCGAGAGAAAGACCAAAACTTTTACCGCCGGGCATACCTGCCTGCTCATAAAGTGTGCCGATGTTGTTTGCCTGACCGGGTCCCTGACCGTAAGCCATAGGAAGAAGTACTCCGCTTGCTTTAAAAAGATCAGGCATAAAGGTATATGCAAGTGTCATTGTAATCACAAGCCCCGCCACAGCCTGTACAAGGTATGTACCTACAATCAAAGCACCGCTTTTTGCACCTGTAAGAGCTGTGTCAGAAGTGTCCTTTTCAGGTACTTTAAGAGAAAGAGCAATAAACCCGAAGCCTAACGCGTGATAAGTAACTTTTTCAAGAAACACCGGGTCAATATTAACCAAACCTGTTGTTTTGATTATAAGCAGAATAAAACCTGCCAGAACCGCAGTAGGCATAAGGCTGTTTTTAATAAACTTAACCTTTCGCCTTAATATATTGGCTAAAATAATAAGTGCCGCCATAATTCCCATCTGTATAATGGGATTCCATAATGACGTATTAGCTGCTGAATAATCCATATTAAACTACCGCCTCCGTTGCTTTAATATTTTTTACAGCCTGATAGTAAAGCATAAACTTAAGTGCATTGGTTTCTTTAGGGGTTATTGCTTCGTAATATTCCTTACCCACCGAGAACACCAACGCATTCTGACCATGCATTGCCAAATCAGATATGTCTGCCATAGAAATATTAACCGAACCGCATTTAATGCTATCTTTTGTCATAGAAAACCTGCCTGTAGTAAGCTGAGTTTCTATATGATTCCGCACTGTAGAAACAGAAACATTTTCAGTAAAATATTCTTTGCCGTTCAAAGCATCATTGCAAATTTCTGTCTTTTGCCAATCAGAAAGTTCTTTTACGGTATTAAATTTAGTATTCTCAAGCATTCCATACTCGGTATAACTAAATGCCATTTTGCATTTACTGCAGGAAACGGTGTTGCCCTTTGCAGAAATAGTTTCGTAAGAACCGCACTCAGGACAGATAAACAGAAGCTTATCCAAGCCCTCTGCAATATTTCTGCCCTTATATTTTTGAGGGCTTTCTATCTGACGAGCATACGCATCTTCATAAAGGTCAGAAGTAATAATATTGTAAATCTCATCAGTACTGAGTCTGCTGAGCTCTTCGGCAGTATAAACATTCTGCACCTTACCGCTTATTTTACCTTTTCTTAAACTCTGACTCCACATAGGACTCACAAAGTAACCGCCTGTGATTTTATATGTAACCAGACCGCACTTTGCACTCTGGATAAGTTTAGACGTTGCAGGAGCTATGGGATTTGTAATACCGTCCCAACTTCTGGCACCTTCTGCAAAAAGGCAAACATTTTTACCTTTACGACAATGCCTGATAATATCCATAACCGTACCTGAGGCAAGCGCGCCCTTAGGACGTAAAATAGGCTCAAATCCCCACTTAAGAAGCTTATAGGCAAACTTCCAGCGAGATATATGCTCACTGCCTACAAGATACATATTACGCTTGAAGCTTACACCAACAAAAACAGGATCCCAGTCTGTAACGTGGTTTGAAAGTACTATATAGTTTTCGGGCAAATCTTTTGCGATTTCGTATTTATAGCCGAATTTCAATCTTAAAAACAGACCAACCGGAGCACGGAGTATATTCCATACTATTTTATGACGCTTTTTCACTAAATCACTCCTTTCAGTGAAAACACATATATAGGTATAATAACACAAACACAATATAAAATCCATAGTTTTTTGTAATTTATTTCAAAATTTGCCATATCAAAATTGTAGTAATTAATTTGACAGCTTTTTTATGCTATGGTAATATACTTTATTATAAAGGAGATGTTTAATTATGCCTAAAATATATACATCAGCAGATATGCTTATTGGAAACACCCCTTTACTGGAGCTTACCAATATTGAAAAACAGCTTAAGCTTAAAGCTAAAATTTTTGCAAAGCTTGAATTTTTAAATCCCGGCGGCTCAGTTAAAGACCGCGTTGCCAAAACCATGATAGACGAATACGAAAAGGAAGGGCTTCTTACCAAAGATAGTGTAATTATCGAGCCTACATCAGGTAATACAGGCATAGGACTTTCACTTGTAGCAGCCGCCAGAGGTTATAGAGTTATTATTGTAATGCCTGACTCTATGAGTCTGGAAAGAAGAGTACTTATGAAAGCTTTTGGTGCTGAGCTTGTCCTTACAGACGGTGCAAAAGGTATGTCAGGTGCTATTGAAAAAGCCGAAGAGTTAAAATCACTTATTCCCAACAGCATTATTGCAGGTCAGTTTACAAATCCCGCAAACCCAAAAGCCCACTATGACACAACAGGCCCTGAGATTTATGAAGATACCGACGGTCAGGTTGATATCTTCGTTGCAGGTGTAGGCACAGGCGGTACAATTACAGGTACAGGCAGATACCTTAAGTCAAAAAATAAAAACATTAAAATCGTTGCAGTAGAACCTGATACCTCAGCTGTACTTTCAGGCAAAAAGGCAGGCAGCCACAAACTCCAGGGTATAGGTGCAGGTTTTATACCCGAAGTTCTTGACTGCAACATTTACGACGAAATTATAGCTGTATCTGCTGAGGATGCCTATGAATCAGCAAAACTCTTAGGTAAAACTGAGGGTGTACTTGTGGGAATTTCTTCAGGTGCAGCACTTTTTGCGGCAACAGAAATTGCAAAAGAAGAAGAAAACAAAGGCAAAAACATTGTAGTTCTCCTGCCAGACACAGGCGACAGATATCTTTCAACAGACCTTTTTAGCGAATAAGAAAAGCTCCATTCAAAATGGAGCTTTTTTTGACAAGTTTGTAATTGATTTTTTACATATAAACTGATATAATAGCTTTATATGTTATAAAGGCGGTGAAAATATGCCGGACGCAGCGCTTCTTAAATATGGTAAATACATAACATCACTTATATCTTCTGTTATCCTGAATACTGCCCCACCTGTTCCTTTTTCGGGAATTGACTGGGAAGTGCTTTATCATCTTGCTAAAAAACACAGTGTAGCCATAATAATATATCCCGCAATCAAAAGTTTGAATCTTCCTGAAGATATCAGCAAGCTTTTTGAAGCAGATAAAAACAGAATTGTATCCAGAACCACCCGCCAGTCCATTGAGTCTGACAGAGTTTTAAATATATTTGAAGAAAATGATATTAAGTACATTAAGCTTAAGGGTATCCATATCAAAGAGTTTTACCCTGCTCCTTATATGCGTACTTTCAGCGACATTGATTTATGTTTAAGCGAAGACGGCCGTGAAAAAGCGAAACCTATAATGAAAGAACTGGGATATAAACTAGAAAATGTTCTGGATTTTCATGATGAATATGAAAAGGATAATTTTTATATTTATGAACTTCACCACCCCATTGTTTCTGACGAACTTTTTTACTCTGATATTTTCTCAGACCCCTTCAGCAAAGCGCACGCTGTTTCTGACAGCAACTTAAGTTTTGTTCTTAATAATGAATATTTCTATCTTCATCTGTTTTTTCACCTTCACAGACATTTTGTTACCAGAGGATGCGGAATAAGGCTTTTTGTTGACCTTCTTGTTTTTCAACAGAATATCAAGGACGTAGATTATGACTTTATCAAATCAGTGCTTGACAAGTACGATATGACAGACTTCTACGACTCTGTACAGAAGCTTATTGATTACTTCTTTTTTGATAAAACTGCAGACAAGAACACCCTTACAATAGCTGAATTTATTTTAAAAAACAGATTCAACGAGGAATTCAACAAACGTTTTGCAAATCTTAATTTCTGGGGTAAAATCAAACATTTCAGTAAACTTTGGTTTCCTCCTGCAAAAGAGCTTTCTTTCAGGTATCCTGTGCTTGAAAAAGCCCCCATTCTCTTACCTGTTTGCTGGGTAAGGCGTATTTGTTACTCGCTGTTCTTTAATCGTTCAGCAATCAAAAAACAGGCTGACAATGTTAAAACCCTTAACAGCGAAGAATATAAAAACATTAAAAAAGCACGTTCTTTAGCAACAAAGAACAAATAAGCATCAAACACCGCGGATTATTCTGCGGTGTTTTTTTCGTTTCTGTACACTTCTGCTTTTTTAATAAGCTCTGTATATGCCACTTTACCCAACTGTGTACGCGGAATTCTTTCTATAAAATAAATATTGGCAGGCATAGATTGCTTTGAAACAAAGCGCCTAAGATGATTTATAAGCTCAGTTTGCTTTTCCTTGCTCTCCTCTATACCTTCTTTGATTACAGCAAACATAATTGCCCGTTGGCTCTTCCGTTTATCACTTATCCCTACAGCACAACACTCTTTAACCGCTTCGTGCTTCAGAAGAGCCTTTTCAAGCTCTGACGGGTATACATTATAACCGTTTGTTACAATTATCCGTTTAATCCTGCCTTTAAAAAACACAAAACCATCTTTATCTATATACCCCATATCTCCTGTATGGAGCCACAATTTGCCGTCTCTGTGAACTTTAAGGGTATTATCGGATTCCTCTTTATCACAAAAATAACCTTTCATAACGGTTTTTCCGCTTATGCAGATTTCTCCTGTTTCTCCAGGGGGCAATTCTTCCTCGGTATTCTTCATAACAATTTTATATAGTGTATGAGGATATGGTTTACCTACGCTTCCTGCTTTAAAACAACCTGCAGGCATAAGTGCCGACGCTGCCACACACTCGGTAAGACCGTAACCCTGGCGTATTTTAACCTGAGCTTTGTGCTTTAAGAGAAATTTATTAAAACTTTCTTCAATTTCGGCACTTAAGCTGTCGCCGCCGGAAAACACACCCCTGAGCTTTGAAAAATCCGCCTTTACCAGAGTCTTTGACTTCATAAAAGCACTAAGCATAGCAGGAACCGATGCTATATATTGAGGTTTGTGTATTCTTATAATTCTGCCGATTTTATCAGCATCAAACCGAGGCACAAGAATACATTCACCTCCAAAATAAAGCACCGTGTGAATGCAGATTCCTAAGCCGAATCCGTGAAACACAGGTAAAACAGAAAGCATTTTAACCCCTCTTACCTCTTCCCCGCAAACGTTCTCAGTCCCCTCGGCAAGTGCGTTCAGATTAAGATTTGTAAGCTCAACTGCCTTTGGCTTTCCTGTAGTTCCGCCTGAAAATAATATAACAGCAGTATCATCAGGTTTAGGAGAACTAAGATAAATATTACTGTCAGTCTTTAATTTTAAAAACTCACGCCACATTAAAGCATTATCTTTCTTGTTTTTAAAAATTATCCCTGATTCGTCAAAAACAGAGGTAAGTACAAGTTTTTTTACTCCTGTCCGTTTAAAAACACCCATAAACTTTTGATATAAACTGTCAAGAGCTATTATAACCTCTGACTTACATTTATTTATATATTCTTCAAGCTCATATTCTGCTGACAAAGGTGATAAAAAAGCAGGTATCGCTCCTATTCGGTTAAGTGAGTAAAGCATATACACCGCCTGGGGGATATTTGGCAAAGCCACAAGCACTACTTCTCCTCTTTTCACCCCCATAGAATAAAGTGCAAGTGATATGGAGTTTACTTTTTTCATAAATGTTTTATAGCTTATTTTTCTGCCCAAATACGTTATTGCTATGCGTTCAGGTGATTTCTGAGCTTCACAAAGCACTGCTTCGCTGATACTTATGCGTTCCTTATAAGAATCTGTATTCACCATAAAACTTCCTTTTTTTAAGAAAATTATAGTTTTAAGAGTTTAAATATCCTATCCTTTTGTGACGAAAAATAACCGTAAATTTTCTCTTTATTTTTATGCTGATTAGTGATAGAATAATCCTATATTATCCGGAAGGAAGTCGAAAGATATATGAAAAAGCTTTTTTGCCTTATTATGGCTTTGTTAATAATTTTTATAATGGCAGGTTGCAGTGAAACCCAAACCACCAACAACAGCAAACTAAGCATTGTTGCCGTTTCATTTCCCGAATACGATTTTGCAAGAGCAGTCGCAGGGGATTTGGCAGACATAAAAATGCTTATTCCTCCAGCAGGCGAGGTCCACGGATATGAACCTACTGTTTCAGACATCAGAGCTGTAAGCACTTGTGATTTGTTAATTTACACAGGCGGTGAAAGCGACACCTGGACAGAAAAGCTTATTGACTCTGCCAACAACAAAAATCTCAGAGCCCTTGCTATGGTTGACTTTGCAGAGCATATCTGTTTTGAAGACCATAATCACGAAGAAAATCACGACAAATTCACATTTGACGAACATATCTGGACAAGCCCTGAAAACGCCATCAGTATTGTAAATGCCATAAAAAATACACTCTCAGAAATTGACGCAGAAAACAAAAAAGCCTATGAGGACAACTCAAAGGCATACTGCGAAAAACTGGATAAGCTTGATAAAGACATAAAGGTAATAACAGAAAACACCAATAAAAACACCCTTGTATTCGGTGACCGTTTTCCTCTTGCCTATTTTGCAAACAATTATAAACTTGAGTATTTATCGGCATTTTCAGGATGTTCTGAGGATACAGAAGCAAGTGCATCTACCATTGCGATGCTTATTGATTATGTTAAAGAGAACAATATTCCTGTTGTATTTATAAACGAGCTTTCAAACACCTCCATAGCTGAGCAGATTGCCAAAGAAACAGGAGCAGAAGTTCGCACATTTTACTCCTGTCACAAGGTTTCGAAAGATGACTTTGAAAGCGGAAAAACCTACATTGACATTATGAGCAGGAATATTGAAAATCTTAATATTGCACTTCATTGAAAAAAGCCTTCCCGAAATCAAAACGGGAAGGCTCTTATTATTTCAGACTGTCAATATAACTTTGCAGAATTACTACGGCAGCAACAGAATCTACCACCGCTTTTCGTTTTTTACCGCGGGTATTGGTATCATTTAAAAAACCATGAGCCATAACCGTGGTACTTCTCTCATCCACCATTACGGTTTTAACTCCTGTTTTTTCAGTTAAAGAGTCGGCAAAAGCTCTTGCATTTTGGGCACTTTCGCCCTCAGAACCATCCATATTCTTAGGAAGCCCTACAACAATCAAGTCAGCTTTTTTTACTTCTTGTGCAACCTTATCCAAAAGCACTTCTTTGCGTTTTTCAGAAACAACTGTTACAGGATAAGCTAAAAAACCATTGTCGCAGGCGGCAATTCCTGTGCGGGCTTTACCCAAATCAACTGCCATAATCAGCATAAATTACACCTCATCAGTATACTGCAAAATAACCGTTACCACCCTTAAATGGGGCTTTTTACTGATAGACACGTTGTTGCGGTCAAAGTAATTTTCCTCGAACTCTTCATTTACCATATCAAGACAATCAAAGAAAATATAGTCACCGCTGTAGAAAAGCTCGTCCAATGTGTCCTCATAATCCATAGAATCAGAAATTCTTAAGGTTATTGTTTCAGCCAGAGTTCCCTGAGCAACCCTGAGTCCTGTTTTTATGTTCTCCTTAGATATCTCTCCAAGATCATTAACAATAAGTGAATTCTTAACAAAATAGTTCTGCGAGGTTGCTGAGCAAACAGGAACAATAATATTGAAGCTATCCGCCACACCATCGTCAAGACCGCATACCTGATCTTCGGTAAGCTGAGAATAAAGGGGCATAATAGTATGGTCATAAAGAAGCTGTTCCGTAGTCAGGTTAAAGTAATCATAACCGCTGCCTTTTTCGGTATCGTTCCAGGTGCTGTCAACATAATACCACTCGTTATCAATTTTAATGCAGTTCCACATATGCAGACCGTCATTTCCGTTACCAATTACAGGAAAACTTTCAATTCCTACAGATGCCAGCATCATCTGCATAGCACGGCTGTATCCTTCGCATACGGCTTTTTCTTTAACCAAAGCACCATAGCTTGTGAAGCTTAAGAAATCGTCGCTGATTTTTACAACATCCTCTGCATAGTTGCAGTTCTGTATAAGCCAATCGTGAATGTAAATTTCACGGGAATATTCAGTCATATCTGAAAGAAGCCCCAGATGAAGCTCCTTGATTTTCTCATTAAGTCCTTGAGAATAGTCTTCAATCTGCTCTGCACTTAAGAACGAATAAAGCTGAAGCACAGTATTGCCTGTTGTGTTTGAATAACCAAACTTATTGTCAAGCCAGAAGATGTGCGGTTTATCAAGGTTGAACGCCACAATAACCTGGCGAAGCTCTGCCTCGCTAAGCTCCTCGCCCCAGATTTTAAGATCAAGAACATCATAAAGCCCGTCTTCAGACTCCTGAGCAATATAATAAACGTTCTCATCCATTTCTTTATAGAGGATACGCTGAGCTTCCAGTGTCAGGCTTTTGTAGCCCTGATTAAGCTCGGCACTGCCATAACGAACCGATACAGGGTATGCCTTTACATCCGCAAAATCATAAAGCATACCATAATCATCTTTTACAGCTACAGTTTCAAGCACATAATCAGAAACAGGCTGAACTGCACTTTCAGGATCAAGTTCGTTAACATTGTTTTCGGGCGGTTTAGAGCCATCGCAGGCAGTGATAAGCATCAAAATGCAAAGCAAAACACAAATCAAAGAAAATCTTGATTTCACTTTTATATCTCCTCAAATTTAAACCCGAATATCCCAAAGGATATAAATATATACTCTTCCATATTCAAATCAAGGGACAGCGGAGTGTGCTGTCCCTTAACTTTTGAAAAAAATTACTTTGAAAGTCTTTCCTTAAGACCTGCCAACTGAGCTTTAAGCTCTTCGGGAAGTCTGTCGCCAAACTTCTGGTAGAACTCCTCAATGCCCTCTGTTTCCTTAAGCCACTTAGCGTTGTCAACGTAAAGGATATCCTCAAGAACCTTAATGTCCATATCAAGTCCTTCGAGGTTAATATCAGACGCAGAAGGAACATAGCCGATAGCAGTCTCGTTAGCATCAGCCTCACCGTTACAACGAGCAACAATCCACTCAAGAACGCGGAAGTTGTCACCGAAGCCGGGCCAGAGGAAGTTACCCTCGTCATCAAGACGGAACCAGTTAACGTTGAAAATCTTAGGAGCCTTGTCGCCTAAAATCTCGCCCATCTCAATCCAGTGTGCAAAGTAGTCACCCATGTGGTAACCGCAGAAAGGAAGCATTGCCATGGGGTCACGTCGAACAACACCAACTGCACCGGTTGCAGCAGCTGTTGTCTCAGAAGCCATAATAGAACCTACGAAAACACCGTTGTTCCAATCTCTTGACTGGTAAACAAGGGGAGTTGTCTGAGCACGGCGACCGCCAAAAATAATAGCAGAAATGGGAACACCTTTTGTAGAATCAAACTCAGGAGAAATGCAGGGGCAGTTCTTAGCAGGAGCTGTGAAACGGCTGTTGGGATGTGCACCCTTCTCTGTAGACTCCTGACCGTTCCAGGGGTTGCCCTTCCACTCTGTAGCATTTGCGGGAGGATTCTTATCTAAACCTTCCCACCAAACTGTATTGTCATCATTATTGAGAACTACGTTTGTAAAGATTGTACCCTTCTGAGTAGAAGCAAGAGCATTGGGGTTAGACTTAACGTTAGTACCGGGTGCAACACCGAAGAAGCCGTTCTCGGGGTTAATAGCATAAAGTCTGCCGTCCTCACCCTTACGCATCCAGGCAATATCGTCACCAACGGTGAAAACCTTGTAACCCTTAGCTCTGTATCCCTCAGGAGGAATAAGCATAGCAAGGTTTGTCTTACCGCAGGCAGAGGGGAATGCAGCAGCAACGTATGTTGTGTTGCCATTGGGGTCCTCAATACCAAGGATAAGCATATGCTCAGCCATCCACTGGTCGTTCTTACCAAGGTAAGAAGCTATACGAAGTGCAAAACACTTTTTACCTAAAAGTACGTTTCCGCCGTAACCGGAGTTAACGGAGATAATGTAGTTATCCTCTGGGAAATGACAGATGTATCTCTTCTCTTCATCGATTTCACAACGGGAGTGAAGACCTTTAATCCAATCCTCACTGTCACCAAGACAATCAAGAACAGCCTTGCCAACGCGAGTCATGATAGCCATATTGAGAACAACATAGATAGAATCGGTAACCTCTAAACCAATCTGAGAAAGAGGAGAACCGATGGGGCCCATGGAGTAAGGAATAACATACATTGTTCTGCCCTTGTAGCTACCCTTTGCAATGTCAAAAAGCATCTTATAAGCCTTATCGGGATCCATCCAGTTATTTGTGGGACCTGCGTCCTCTTCGTTCTTAGAACATATAAATGTTCTGCCCTCAACACGAGCAACATCATTTACTGCAGTTCTGTGAAGGTAACAACCGGGAAGCTTCTCCTCATTAAGCTTAATAAGCTCGCCTGTTTTGCAAGCCTGAGCTCTTAAAGCTTCTAACTGCTCCTCAGAGCCGTCAATCCATACTACCTCATCGGGAGTAAGGAGAGACTTCATTTCGTCGAGCCAAGCAAGAACTGATTTGTTATTTGTCATGTGAAATCTCCTTCTAAGTAAAATCTGATTAAATAACCTTTGTATAATCCAAAAGTATTCCATATAACACTATAACATAATACCTCAATAATATCAATGAACAATTTGAAACTTTTTTAAAGTTTTTATCGGGCATTTTTTGTAGAATAATCTATAGGCAAAGTAGCGGTTGCGTTAAGGTCTAGTCCCGCCAGATTTCCGCTCAGAAATTCATAATAAGCCTGGGAACCTACCATAGCAGCATTGTCACCGCATAGTTTAAGGTCAGGAATATATAAGTCCATACCTTTTTCAGCACAAATACGGTTAAGCTCTTTTCTTAAAAGGGAATTTGCCGAAACACCGCCTGCGGCCACAATGGTTTTTGCACCCAAATCCTCTGCCGCCTTGAAAAGATTATCTGTAAGGCAACCTACAACGGCTTTTCTGAAAGAGGCACTTACATCCTCTTTTGAAAGAGTTATACCCTTCTGTTCAGCATTATGAATAAGATTAATTACCGCAGTTTTAAGCCCAGAGAAACTGAAATCGTAAGCTGAGCCTGCAACTGTGGGATGAGGCAATGTAAAAGCATCGGGATTACCCGATTCAGCTACCTTGTCCATTTCAATTCCGCCGGGATAAGACATTCCCAATGTACGGGCAGCTTTGTCAAAAGCTTCACCTGCCGCATCATCTCTGGTCTGGCCTACAACGACCATTTCAGTATAGTCCTTAACAGCTACAATATGGCTGTGACCGCCTGATGCAACAAGACACAGAAAAGGCGGCTTAAGCTCAGGACTTGTTATGTAATTTGCGGCAATGTGGCTTCTTAAATGATGCACAGGAACAAGAGGCTTGCCCGTTGCAATGGAAAGTCCCTTTGCAAAATTGACACCTACTAAAAGTGCACCGATAAGACCGGGAGCAAAAGTTACCGCAAAGGCATCTATATCGTCTAAAGTACAGCTTGCCTGCTTTAAAGCTTCATCCACCACACCTACAATAGCTTCGGCGTGACGGCGGGATGCAATCTCGGGAACAACACCGCCGTAAATGCGGTGTTCCTCTACCTGAGAAGCTATTACCGATGACAGAACTTTTCTTCCGTCTTCTACTACTGCGGCGGCTGTTTCGTCGCAGGAGGATTCAATTGCAAGAATTTTCATATATCTCACCTGTCAGTTAATTTTATTTAAAAAATTTAGTAAGCAAAATAGCATCTTCCAAAGGCTCTTTGTAGTAATTTTTACGTCTGCCAACCTCATCAAACCCAAGGCTTTTGTAAAGGCTTACCGCAGGGGTGTTTGAATCTCTTACTTCCAAAGTAGCAAATGCCAAACTGAGCTTTTTACATTCGCATATAAGCTCCTTCATCAACATTCTGCCAACGCCTTTTCGGCGATATTCCTCAATTACTGCAAGGTTGCCCATATAGCCTTCATCAAAAACAACGCTCAGTCCTACATATCCTATGGGTTTTTCATTCTCAAAAGCCATAAGGAAAACTGAATTTTCCTTATCCATTTCGTCTTTAATACTTTGCTCTGACCAAGGATGTACAAAGCAAAGGTTTTCTATTTCTGCCGCAGATTTCACATCTGCATCTGTCATTTTTCTTATAATCATAGCTCTGAAATAATCTCTTCAATATTTTTGATAAGGGTATCACGGCAAAGCTTATATGTGCTTAAATTACCGCCATAAGGGTCAGCTACACCACCATTATCTGCATTTAAAAGTCTGAGCTTATTCTCAGGAATTCCCATTGACTTAAGCTCATCAATATGCTCAGCAGTCATACCACATATAAGGTCGAACTTTCCCAAATCAAGGTCATAAATATCCGCTGAACTGAAAAAATCAGACTCAATCCCGATTTCCTTTAAAGCTTCGCAGGAATTTTCGTGAATAGGCAAGCCTTCAATTGTGCAAAGTCCTGCACTCTGAGCCTGGGCTTTTATGCCCTTTTCCCTTGCTTTTGTGTTGAAAATAAGCTCTGCCATAGGGCTTCGGCAGGTGTTGCCTGTGCATACAAATAGAACTCTCTTCATTTTATTACCCCTTTGCATCATACCAGGTTTTGCCTACCGAAGCTTCTGCCACCAAAGGCACAGAAAGTTTTACTGCACTTTCCATTTCTTCCTGTAAAATCATAGCCACCTGCATTGCCTCATACTCAGGACATTCTACAATAAGTTCGTCGTGAACCTGAAGTATAAGCCTTGCAGATAAACCGTCCGCTTTAAGACGTTTATCCACCTTTATCATGGCAATTTTAATAATGTCTGCGGCTGTACCCTGAATGGGCATATTACGGGCAACTCTTTCACCGAATGCACGGGTCATGTGATTAGACGCAGTAAGCTCAGGGAGATACCTGCGTCTGCCGAAAACTGTTTCTACAAAGCCCTCATTTTTGGCACGCTCTATAACATTTTTCATATAGCTGTCAATACCTGAGTAATGCTTTAAATAATTATCAATATATGCCTTTGCTTCTTTATTGCTAACTCCGATATCTTTAGCTAAGGAATAGGCACCTATTCCGTAAACAATGCCAAAGTTAACCGCCTTTGCACGGCTTCGGTGAATGGGGCTTACCATATCCAAAGGCAAGGCAAAAACCTGAGAAGCAGTGACCGTGTGGATATCAACATTATCCGTAAATGCCTTTATCATTTCTCTATCATTGGCAATGTCGGCAAGAACTCTTAATTCTATCTGAGAATAATCAGCGTCAACCAACACACAGCCCTCAGCACCTTTAAAAAACTTTCTCAGTTCTCTGCCAAGCTCGGTACGAACAGGGATATTCTGAAGGTTTGGTTCGGTAGAGCTTATTCTGCCTGTGCGGGTTTCTTTCTGATTAAAGCTTGAATGAATTCTGCCGTCAGGTGCAATCACCTTTAAAAGTCCGTCACAATAAGTGGACTTTAATTTCGCATAGGTTCTGTACTCTAAAACGTGCTTAACAACGGGATAACTGTCCTTTAGAGAATCAAGCACATCAGCACTGGTAGAATAACCGCTTTTGGTCTTTTTGCCTGTAGGAATCTCCAGCTTTACAAACAAAGCCTCACCCAGCTGTTTGGGTGAATTTATATTAAATTCATAGCCTACTTCTTTGTAAATTTCCTGCTCCATATTTTTGAGCTTTTCGGATATAACCACAGCATAATCTTCAATGCCCTTTGCGTCCACCGCAAATCCTAAATTTTCCATTCTTGCAAGCACATTTGCCAGGGGAATCTCGATATCACAAAGAAGCTTTAGCTGCTCTTTTTCTTCTATCTGCTTTTTAAGCTTAAGGTAAACTTCCCAGTGGGCAGCCTGCTCCTTGCTTACACCTTCACCAATAAGCTCAGGAAGAACCACGCTATATTCGGTACAAAGTCTTTCTATGCTATAGTCTGTTGAGGAAGGGCTTAAAAGATAAGCTGCCAAAGAAACATCAAAAACAATATTTTGAACATCAATTCCTTTTTTATCTGCATAGGAAAATAAAGGCTTGCTGTCGTAAACAACTTTATTTAATTTTTTATCTGACAGCAAATTATTAAGGTCATCTTCATTTGTGCTGACATACACCTTTCCTTCGGTTACGGCAATGATTTTCTTTACCTTGCCATCCTCAAACTCGGCATCAATCACACATTCTATGGGAGCCTTTGTGTAGTTTTCTACAACTTTTGTTTTAACCGATTCTTTCTCAGGAATTGCTGTTGTATCTGCATCCTGAAGACCTACTTTTTCAATAAGCTTGAAAAGCTCAAGGGAAGCCATATATCTTGCTGCAGCATCCTTGTCTTCAAGCTCAACCTTGTAATTTTCGATATCGGTATTTATGGGAACATCACAGAAAATCTCGCCCAGCATACGGCTTAAATAGGCATTTTCCTTATCTGCCTTAAGCTTATTTCTTACGCCCTCTTTAATATCAAGGGTGTCGATATTTTCGTATATATTATCAAGATTTTCAAAACGTTTTATAAGGTCAGTTGCTCCCTTGGGTCCAATGCCTGCAACACCGGGAATATTATCAGAAGTATCGCCCTGAATAGCCTTTATATCAATAAGCTGGCGAGGCTCTACTCCATACTCATCCATTATTCTCTGCTTATCATAAATTTCTGCGGAAGGTGTACCCTGCTTTGTAGCGGCAAAACGCACACTTACAGAATCGCTTATAAGCTGAAAAGAGTCTCTGTCTCCTGTAGCAATAACGCACTCGTAATTCTTAAGCAAGCTGTTTTTGGCAAATGTGCCTAGGATATCGTCTGCTTCATAACCCTCTGTTGACACAAGCTTGTAACCCAAAAGCTTTAAAAGCTCCTTTAAAGGCTCAACCTGACATCTTAATTCTTCAGGCATACCCTTTCGGGTTGCTTTGTAGCCCGAATACGCCTTGTGGCGGAATGTGGGAGCATGCAAATCAAAGGCGATTGCCACTGCATCGGGATTGGTATCGGCTTTGATTTTAAGAAGCATTGTAAGAAAACCGTAAATAGCATGGGTAAACTGACCGTCTTTTGTAGTCAGCGGTCTTATGCCGTAATATGCACGGTTCATTATTGAATTTCCGTCTACTGCTAAAAGTTTCATAGCTTATACATCACATCCACTGTCTGTCCGTTTTTCTGGTAATATCTGGGCACACGTTTAGACACCGCACAGACTACCTCGTAATTTATAGTATCTGCAAATGAGGCAAGATCATCAACCGTGGGACTCTCTTTAGCCGAAAAAACTATTACCTCATCGCCAATTTTTATATCTTCAACATCACTTACGTCAATTATGGTCTGATCCATACAGACTCTGCCTAAAATCCTGCATTTTCTGCCTTTTAAAAGCATATACCCTTTGCCTGAGAAATCTCTGAAATAACCATCGGCGTAACCTATGGTAACCGTTGCAACGGTCATATCTTTCTCTGCTTCAAAACTTCTGCCGTAGCTTACTGTCGTACCCTTGTAAATCTTTTTAACAGAAGCTACAGAAGTTTTAAGAGTCATAACAGGCTGTAACGGTAAAGCATCCTGAAGCTTTGGTGAGGGTGCAAGTCCATAAAGAATAATTCCTGCTCTTACCATAGATTTGTGGGCATCTTCGTAAACCTCGGTACCCGCAGAATTTGCGTGGTGAATTATGTCAAACTCAATGCCCTTATCCTTAAGAGCATTTACGGTACAGTCAAAGTTTTTAAGTTGGTTTTCTGTATATTCTCTTCCCTGGTCACCTTCGTCGGCAACTGAGAAATGAGCCATAATACCCTCTGCTTCAAGGCCTTTCAAGGAACAGGTCTCAACAATTTCATCAATAGAAGAATTATCTCTGGGAAAACTTTGGCACATAAAGCCTATCCTACTCATACCTGTGTCTATTTTTATATGAATTTTAAGAGTACCTTTAAGCTCACTGCATTTTTCTGACAATGCTTTTGCAAAATCAAGGCTGTACACCGCCTGAGTAAGATTATATTTCAAAAGTCTTTTAGCATCAGCAACAGGTGTGTAGCCTAAAATGAGAATAGGCAGGCTGATGCCGTAATCCCTAAGCTCCTCGGCTTCGTCAATATTGGAAACAGCCAGATAGTCTGCTCCCAGATTCTCGTAAAGTCTTGAAAGCACCTTGGCACCGTGACCATAGCCATCTGCCTTTACAACACAGCAGATTTTACTGTTCTTTGCTTTTTCTCTGATTATATTAAAATTATGCTCAGCAGCTGTAAGGTCTACCTCTGCCCAGGTTCTTCGAAGTATATGCATAATAATCCTCCGTTAAATAAGCCTGCTTATCGCCAATACTCAAAATTTACCTATTTTAATTATATTACCAAACAAGAGATAAATCAATATTTTTAAGATAAAATCACTTACTTTAATAATGCAATTTTTAAAATGCTCTTTGTACAGAAAATATAAAATTTCCTTTAATCCCTTATTTTTTTCGTTTATGCTTGAAATTATGTCGATTTTTCCAAATTTTCTTTGAAAAAACATAGTCTGAAATGTAGACATTTCTAAAAGTTTGTGATAAAATTAACACGTATGTATACGACGAAAAGTCGCAGATATAAAACACATACCATATTCTTATTCAGGGAGGATAAAAAATGCGAAAGAAAATCGGCACATTACCCTTCTCCGGCACACCGGAGCAGGAAGCAAAGCTCATGGAAGTAATTGAAGCACACAAGGATGATCCCGGTGCAGTAATGCCTGTTTTACAGGGCGCTCAGGAAATCTACGGCTACCTTCCCATTGAGGTTCAGACAATGATCGCCAAGGGACTTAATGTTCCTGTGGAGGAAGTTTACGGAGTATCTACTTTCTACTCTCAGTTCTCTCTTTCTCCTAAGGGCAAGTATAACATTTCAATATGTCTCGGTACAGCTTGCTACGTTAAAGGCGCCGGCGACCTTATGAACAAGTTCAGCGAGCTTTTAGGTATCGGTGCAGAAGAGTGTACAGCAGACGGTAAGTTCTCACTTACAGCATGCCGTTGTATCGGTGCTTGCGGTCTTGCACCTGTTCTCACAGTTAACGATGATGTTTACGGACGTCTTGTTGTAGATGACGTTCAGGGCATCCTTGACAAGTACGCAGACTAACACTTTAAATAAAAAGGATTATCTGTATGAAAATCAGTATGATTAAAGAACTGCTTGAAGCAGACGTCGTTTGCGGCGAAGAACTTCTCGGCAACCATGTTTACTCTGCTTGCGGCAGTGATATGATGAGCGATGTTCTGGCTTTTGTAAAAGACCAGGCGGTTTTGCTTACAGGACTTGTAAACTCTCAGGTTATCAGAACAGCTGAAATGATGGATATGGTATGCATCGTTTTGGTTCGTTCCAAGCTGCCAACCCCTGAGATGATAGAACTTGCAAAGGAAAGCGGCATCGTGCTTTTAAGCTCAAAAAAGCGTATGTATGATGCTTGCGGCATCCTTTACACAAACGGACTTGTAGGTAACAAGCTTAAATCATGAGCGACTTACTGACATTCCATTTTGATGTTGACGGGGACGATTTTACCTCGGCGGGACAGGCTTCCGTCCAGATAAAAAAGCACTTAAGGCAGCTTGGCATTTCCCCTGAAACAATCAGGAGAGTTTCCATTGCCATGTACGAAGGCGAAATCAATATGGTAATACACGCAGGCGGCGGTGAGGCTGACGTAAGTGTCAGCGAAGACGAGGTAATAATCGTTCTTACCGACCACGGCCCGGGTATTCCCAATATCGAGCAGGCTATGCAGGAAGGCTTTTCAACAGCTCCTGACGCAATCCGCTCTTTAGGTTTCGGCGCCGGTATGGGACTTCCAAATATGAAAAGATACACCGACTATATGAACATAGAGTCAGAAGTCGGCAAAGGCACAACTATTACTATGAAAGTAAATATCTGATAAAGGTGCAAAGAGGTGCGTTTATGAATCAATATGAACATTCAGTTTTCTTGGATGTAAGTAAATGCATCGGTTGTACCACTTGTTTAAGACATTGTCCTACTGAAGCAATCCGCATTAAAGACGGTCACGCCGTTATCAACGAAAAACGGTGTATCGACTGCGGTGAATGTATTAGGGTATGCCCCAAAAAGGCAAAAAAGGCAAAGCTTTCAAAACTAAGCGAGATGGACAAGTTTAAATATAAAATTGCCCTTCCTGCCCCTACCCTTTACGGTCAGTTTGAAAATATGGACGATGTCGACTACATCCTGAACGGACTTTTGAATATCGGTTTTGACGATGTTTTTGAGGTATCCGCAGCAGCAGAGATGGTTTCTGCTTACACCAGGATTTACCTTAAGAACAAAAACCTTCAGAAACCAACAATAAGTTCGGCTTGTCCTGCAGTTGTAAGGCTTATATGCCTTCGCTACCCTTCCCTTGCAGACAACATTATGCCAATGCTTCCTCCAATGGAGATTGCGGCAAATCTTGCAAGAGAAAAAGCTAAGAAAGAACATCCCGAATTAAAGGACGAGGAAATTGGCGTTTGCTTTATTTCTCCCTGTCCTGCCAAGGCAAGTTATATCAAAAACGGCTTCGGCAGTTACAAAAGTCAGGTTGATGTAGTGGTATCAATCAGCGATATTTACTTCCAGCTCATTAATGCAATGAGCAGAAATGATGATATTAAAACTATTCTGCATTCAGGTATGGTAGGCATCGGTTGGGCACGTTCAGGCGGCGAAGCGACGGCGCTCTTTAATGAAGCGTATCTGGCTGCTGACGGCATTGAAAATGTCAACCGTGTACTTGACCAGATAGAAAATGGTAACATCCCCGAGCTTGAATTTGTAGAGCTTAACGCCTGTACAGGCGGATGTGTAGGCGGCGTACTGACTATGCAGAATCCTTTTATTGCAAAAGCAAAGCTCCAGACCTTGAGAAGATATCTGCCCGTATCCCAGAACTTTATTTCAAAAGAAAATGAACAGGCAGTTCCCGAAAGCTTTTTATTTAATGAAGTACCAAGCTATTATCCCATTTCAAGGCTTTCAGAAAGCCGAAGTGAATCTATGCGTATGCTTTCAGAGATTCAGAAGCTCAGGGCTACTCTTCCGGGTATTGACTGCGGTTCCTGCGGTGCTCCTAACTGCCGTGCATTTGCCGAAGATGTCATAAGAGGCAATGCAGACATAAACGACTGTATTATAACTCACAGGGACGAGCTTTTAGATTTACTTAAATCAAAGGATGAGAGTAATGACTGTAAATGACCTTTTAAACGTAGGAAGCTTCTCAGCAGTAGTTCTTGCTGAAGCTGACCGTGAAATTGAAGGAGTATACATAGGCGACCTTCTGAGTTGGGTAATGGGCAGAGCAAAAAGCGGAGATGCCTGGATAACAATTATGTCCAATGTTAATACCATTGCCGTTGCCACTCTGACGGACACCTCATGCATTATCCTTGCTGAAGGTGTAACCCTTGACGAAGGTGTCAAAGAAACCGCCGAAGCTAAAGGTATCAATGTAATTTCCACTCCTTTGTCATCATATTCGGCGGCTCTTAAGCTTTACTCTTTGCTTAAAATATGAACAAGTATTATTACGACTTACACGTTCACTCATGTCTTTCACCCTGCGGTGACGATGACTCTACACCAAACAACATTGCAGGTATGGCAACACTCTGCGGTCTTAACGTGGTAGCACTTACTGACCACAACACCACTCGCAACTGCCCGGGTTTTTTCGAAGCAGCTAAACGTCACGGCATCGTTCCTATTGCCGGAATGGAACTGACAACTATGGAAGATATACATGTTATCTTTCTTTTTGAAAATTTAGAAACTGCTCTTGAATTTGACAAAGACCTGCAATCAAAACGAATCCTCATAGATAACCGAGTTGATGTTTACGGAGAACAGATGATTATGAACGGCAACGACGAGGTAATAGGCACAGAAAAGCACTTGCTTTCAAATGCGACTACCGTTTCCGTTGATGATTGTCCGAAACTTGCAGAAAAGTATAACGCCGTTTGTTATCCCGCTCACATTGACAGACAAGCAAACGGAATTATCGCTACACTTGGAACTTTTCCCGATATCAAAGGCTTTAAAGTTTTTGAGCTTAACGATGGTAGCAAGGAAGAAGAGCTCCGCAAAAACTATCCCTTAGGTGATAGAAAATGTGTAGTTTCCTCTGATGCTCATTATCTATGGAATATGAGGGACGAAAACAAGTACTTTCTTATTGATGACGAGCCTTACAGTTCTGATTTGGTAAGGCGGAAAATATTTGAGCTACTGAGGTAAGTATGAAAGAGCTTTCACTTAACATCCTGGATATTTCAAAGAACTCAGTAAAAGCCGGTGCTACACTTACTGAGATTCTGCTTCTTGAAACAGAAAACGTGCTTACACTTAAGATTATCGACAATGGTTGCGGTATGAAAAAGGAAATGGTTGCTTCAGTTACCGACCCTTTCACAACAACCCGCACCACAAGGTCTGTAGGAATGGGAATTCCTCTTTTAAAGCTTGCGGCAGAAATGACCGATGGCAGCTTTAACATTGAGTCTAGGCACGAAAGCGAATATCCCGAAAATCACGGCACAGAGGTCACAGCAATATTCAATAAAAATCACATCGACTTTACCCCTCTGGGCGACATTCCCGCATCAATAACAACTTTGATTCAGGGCAGTCCCCACACAGATTTTCTTTTCCGACACACTTTAGTCAATGGCGAAGTAAGTGTTGACACAAGAGAACTCAGAGAAACTTTAGGCGATGTGCCTTTAGATACATTTGAGGTAATCCTTTGGATAGAAGGTTACCTTAAAGAGCAATATGAGGCTTTAAATTAATTTATATAAACTAAATATCAGAAAGGAAAAAATGATATGAAATCATTAGCAGAACTCCAGGCAATTAAGGAGAAAATGCAGAACAAGGTTGCCCTCAGAGACGGCAGCGGTGAAATGAGAGTAGTAGTAGGTATGGCTACTTGCGGTATCGCAGCAGGTGCTCGCCCTGTACTCAGCACATTTGTTGAAGAAGTTGCAAATGAAGGTTTAGCCGGTAAGGTTACAGTTTCTCAGACAGGTTGCATCGGCATCTGTCAGTATGAGCCTGTTGTAGAGATTATGGAAGCAGGCAAAGATAAGGTTACTTATGTTCAGATGACTCCCGAAAAAGCAAAGAGAGTTGTTGAGGAGCATTTAAAGGGTGGCAAGGTAGTAACTGAGTTTACACTTGCTAACAAAGCATAATTCGGAGGTATCACATTATGATTCGTGCACATGTTCTTATTTGTGGCGGTACAGGTTGTACCTCTTCAGGCAGCCAGAAAATCAACGAGCAGTTTGTTGCTTGTCTTGAGAAATACGGTCTCACTGAAGAAGTAAAGCTTGTACAGACAGGCTGCTTCGGCCTTTGTGCTCTCGGCCCTGTTGTTATCGTTCATCCCGACGGCACATTCTACAGCATGGTTAAGCCTGAAGATGTTGATGAAATCGTTTCTGAGCATCTTTTAAAGGGTCGTGTTGTTGAGCGTCTCGTTTACAGCGACACAGGTGAAGAGGCAACTGACGTTGACGTTGCAAATCTTTCTCTTAATGACACAGCTTTCTACAAAACTCAGAACCGTGTAGTTCTTCGTAACTGCGGTGTTATTGACCCTGAGGACATCAACGAGTACATCGCTATGGACGGTTATGCTGCTCTTGGTAAGGTACTTACAGAGATGACACCTGCTGAGGTTATTGACGTTATCTCCGACTCAGGTCTTCGTGGTCGTGGCGGCGGCGGCTTCCCCACAGGCAGAAAGTGGGCTCTTACTGCTCCTAACCAGGCTGACCAGAAGTACGTAGTATGTAATGCTGACGAGGGTGACCCCGGTGCATTTATGGACCGTTCTATTCTTGAAGGTGATCCCCATGCTCTTATCGAGGCTATGGCTATTGCCGGTTATGCAATCGGCGCTACTCAGGGTTACGTTTATGTTCGTGCTGAGTACCCCATCGCTGTTAACCGCTTAAGAATCGCTATTGAGCAGGCTAAGGAAATGGGCCTCTTAGGTAAGGACATTTTCGGTTCAGGCTTTGACTTTGACCTTGACATCCGTCTTGGTGCAGGTGCTTTCGTATGTGGTGAGGAAACAGCTCTTATGACATCTATCGAAGGTAACCGTGGTGAGCCTCGTCCCCGTCCTCCCTATCCTGCTGTTAAGGGTCTTTACGGCAAGCCCACAGTTGAGAATAACGTTGAGACTTTCGCAAACGTTCCCCAGATTATCCTTAAGGGTGCAGACTGGTTCAAGTCTATGGGTACAGAACGCAGCAAGGGTACTAAGGTATTTGCTCTCGGCGGTAAGATTCACAACACAGGTCTTGTTGAAATCCCCATGGGTACTACACTCCGCGAGATTATCTATGATATCGGCGGCGGTATTCCCAACGGCAAAAAGTTCAAGGCTGCACAGTCCGGTGGTCCTTCCGGCGGTTGTATTCCTGCAAGCCTTATTGATACAGAAGTTGACTACGACAACCTTACAGCTATCGGCTGTATGATGGGTTCCGGTGGTCTTATCGTTATGGACGAAGACACCTGTATGGTTGATATGGCTAAGTTCTTCCTCGAGTTCACAGTTGACGAGTCCTGCGGTAAGTGTACACCTTGCCGTATCGGTACTAAGAGACTTCTTGAGATGCTCGACCAGATTACTAAGGGCAACGGCACACTTGAGCTCGTTGACGAGATGGAAAAGCTCTGCTACTACATCAAAGAGAACTCTCTCTGTGGTCTTGGCCAGACAGCTCCCAACCCTGTTATCTCTACCCTTAAGTTCTTCCGTGAAGAGTACGTTGCTCACTGCGTAGACAAGAAGTGTCCTGCAGGCGTATGTAAGGACCTTCTCTCCTATGTTATCAACAAAGACACATGTATCGGTTGCGGCAGATGTGCTAAGAACTGTCCTGCTGATGCAATCACTAAGACTGATTATATTGCTCCCGGTCACAAGCTTGCTTCCTACGAAATCGACACAAATAAGTGCGTTAAGTGCGGTGCTTGTATTGGTTTCTGTAAGCCCGGTGCAATTTACAAAGACTAAGAGAAAGGAGTAATATTACAATGGAAATGATTAATATTAAAATTAACGGTATGCCTTTCTCTGTTGAGAAGAATACAACAATTCTTGATGCTTGCCATCAGTTCGGCATTAAGATTCCCACACTCTGCTATCTTCGCGATATGAACGAGATTGGTGCTTGCCGTATGTGCGTATGCGAGGTTGTAGGTGCTCGCTCATTAGTTGCAGCTTGCGTTTATCCCATCGACCGTGAAGGTACTGAGATTATCACAAATTCTCCCAAGGTTATGGAAGCAAGAAAGACAACATTAGAGCTTATCCTCTCTAACCACGAGAAAAAGTGTCTCTCCTGCGAAAGAAGCAACAACTGTGAGCTTCAGACAATGTGTAAGGAATTCGGAGTAGACTCTGAGGACAGATTCGCAGGCGAAAGTCCTGTTCTTCCTATTGATACAACAACTCCCCACCTTGTTCGTAATAATAACAAGTGTATCCTTTGCCGTCGCTGTGTAGCCGCTTGTAAAGAGCAGCACGTTGGCGTTATCGGCGCAAACAACCGTGGCTTCGATACAGAAATCGGTTGTGCATTTGACCAGAACCTTGCTGATGTAGCTTGCGTATCCTGCGGTCAGTGTACAGTAGTATGTCCCACAGGTGCTCTTATTGTTAAAGATGAAACTGCTAAGGTATTCGAGGCTCTCGCAGATCCTGACAAGTATGTAGTAGTTCAGACTGCTCCTGCAGTCAGAGCCGCTCTTGGCGAAGACTTTGGTATGCCTATCGGCACAAACGTAGAGGGCAAGATGGTTGCTGCTTTAAGACGTCTTGGCTTCGATAAAGTATTTGACACAAACTTTGGTGCAGACCTTACAATTATGGAGGAAGGCACAGAGTTTATCGACAGAGTTAAGAACGGCGGCGTACTCCCCATGATTACCTCTTGTTCACCCGGTTGGGTTAAGTTCTGTGAGCACTACTACCCTGACCTTCTCCCCAACCTTTCTACTTGTAAGTCTCCTCAGCAGATGACAGGTGCTATGATTAAGTCCTACTATGCTGAGAAAGAAGGCATTGACCCCAAGAAGATTGTAAGCGTTTCCGTAATGCCCTGTACTGCTAAGAAGTTCGAGCATAAGCGTGACAATGAGGGCCGTGACGGTATGCAGGATGTTGATATTGTTATCACAACAAGAGAGCTTGCTGACATGATTAAGAAGGCAGGCTTACAGTTTACAAACCTTCCTGACGAGCAGTACGATCCCGCAATGGGCGACTTCACAGGTGCTGCTGTTATCTTCGGTGCTACCGGCGGTGTTATGGAAGCAGCTCTCAGAACAGTTGCTGACGTTCTTACAGGCGAAGACCTTAAGGAAATCGACTACACAGACGTTCGTGGTACAGAAGGTATCAAGTATGCTGCTTACGACGTTGCAGGTATGCCCGTTAAGGTTGCTGTTGCTTCAGGTCTTGAGAATGCTTCCAAGATTCTTGACGACATCCGTGCAGGCAAGGCTGACTATCAGTTCGTTGAGATTATGTGCTGTCCCGGCGGTTGTGTAAACGGCGGCGGTCAGCCCATCCAGCCCGCTTCTGTTCGTAACTTCATCGACATCAAAGCAGAACGTGCAAAGGTTCTCTACAACGAGGACAAGAACCTTCCCAAGAGAAAGTCTCACGAGAGCCCCCTTATTAAGAAGGTTTACGAGGAATACCTCGGAGAGCCCGGCGGTCATAAGGCACATGAGCTCTTACACACAACCTACGTTGAACGTAGCAAGTATTAATTCTTAATAACAAATAATCAACTGCACAGGCTCATGCTTGTGCAGTTTTTCTTTTTCCTTGAAATTTTATTAATTTATGTTATTATATGTTTGGTGATATAATGATTAGGAAAACAGAACACAAAGACAAAGCTGAATATATTGAAATGGCAAAGAATTTTTATAATTCTCCTGCTGTGCTAAGCCCTATTCCCGATTCTCACTTCGAAAATACCTTTGAAGAATTTATAAAACGCAACACTTATGCCGAGGCTTTTATTTTTGAATATGACAACAAAATTGCAGGCTATGGACTTATTGCAAAGACTTATTCACAGGAAGCAGGCGGGATTGTTGTCTGGATTGAGGAAATTTACGTAAAAGAAGCCTTTAGAAACAAAGGCATAGGCTCTGAATTTATAGAATATGTAAAGAACAACATTCCTGCCAAACGTTATCGTTTAGAAACCGAACCTGACAACATCAAGGCACAAGAATTATACCGACGCCACGGATTTAAGAATTTAGAGTACGTTAACTACTCCCTGGAAACTTAAAAACAGCCACTCCTACACTAAAGGAGTGGCTTTAATATTATACATCAAATCTCTGTGCGTTTTTTGCTAGCTTTGCATAAGCGCTTGTGCTGTTCTGTACCTCAGCAGGGCAATCTGCCTTGCCGGGACAGCACTCGTGCTTTACAACGTTTACTATGCTCTGGTCAGCAGGTTTGTTTCGCTTTGTTGGGCTTTTTCGTATACTTTTATCGCTTAAATTCTGAGCTTTATTAGCCATTATATATTCACCTCAAAGTTATTTTACCCTTAAAACAAACTATTAATCCGCCAAATATACAAAATAAAACCGCCGAAAACTCATCGGCGGTTTGTACATATTGTTTATACTGAGATATTTAAGCAAAGCTATCGATAATTCCTGCAACATATTTCTGAATTGCTGTTGCATCCTTGATGTTAACCTTATTGTCACCGTTAACATCGGCAAAATCGAGTATATTTGGATTTACATATATAAGTCCTGCAACGTATTTTTGAATTAATGTTGCATCCTTTACGCTTACTTTTTGGTCTTGGTTAACATCCCCCGTAAGGTCTGAGATAATCTCAACAAACTTAAATCCGCAATTTATCGCATATACCTCGGCACAGCTATTGACATAACCGTATATAGTAAAGTCCTCTATATATTGTGAATTACCGTTTTCGGGATTTATTACAACACCAAAAGCATAATCACCGATTTCATCAATATTTGCAGAAATTGTAACACTCATAAGATTATAACAGGAATAAAAAGCCTGATGACCAATAGTGCCACTGCCGTTAATAACAACGGACTCGACAGGCGTGTTTGCACAAACACCAATGCCTATGTAACATACAGTTTCAGGGACTACAATCTCCTCCAGACCACTTCTTAAGAAAGCATGGTCATTAATTACCAAAACACCACTGGGAATTGTGATTCTTTTTAAGGCTTTGGCACCCTCAAACACACTACCTGCAATTGCTTTTGTATTATCAGGTAATACCAGTGTTGACGGTATCTTATCAATTCCGTTATATGCAATTAGTGTGTCACCTAAATATACGAATCCTTCAGGTTGCGAGTTGAGCCAAGGCGTTTTTTCAAAAACTTCTGAGCCTATATATTCAGTCTGACCATCAAAGATTACCTCTGCTAAAGCCTTACAATTACTAAATGCGTGTCCACCAATTGTTTCGACGCTTGAAGGTAATTCTACAGTTTGTAGCATATCACAGTCACTGAAAGCATAATCGGAAATTTCTTTTATACCGTCAGCAAATGTTACTTCTGACAGGCTATCACAATTACCAAATGCCTCTTTCATACTTGTAACGCTATCAGGAATAGATATGCTCTCAATTCCGCTATATCTAAACACATAATCCAGCTTCGTAACACCATCAGGAATATTTGCGGATTTAAGAGATTTACATCCTTCAAAAGCAAAATTGTCAATTCTCTCAACACTATCAGGTATTACGATTGATTCAATAGCCGTACATTCTTTAAAAGCCGAAGCACCGATAAACTTAAGTGATTCTGGCAATTTAACACTGCTTACAAAATCTGAATATAAAGCACTATCTAATATACCGGAAACAATACACTCTGTTCCTTCTTTGAAAACAATATCAGCACCATAAGGTATATCACCCTTATAATCTATTGCATAACGATCCAAGTAAATTATACCCTTGGGCTGTGCTTCGTACCAAGGTGTCAACTCAAAAGGGTCTCCACTCATATTTATATATGTATCCTCAGGCAGTTTAATGGTTTCGAGATAATGGCAATTTGAAAAAGCCGACTCACCTATAAACTCAACGCTTTCGGGAATAATAATCTCTTTAATTTTTGTAGCCGAGAATGCATGTTCGCCAATACTCACCAGATTATCAGGAAGATCTAGTACACTAATCTCTGTACCTGAAAAAGCATATTCTCCTATCTCAGTAACACTATTGGGTATATCGATACTCGTAAGCTTTAAGCATCCAGAAAAAGCATTAGTATCAATTAAGGTAACACCATCGGGAATGTTGATATTCTTTAGCGATTCACAGTCTTCGAAAGCAGATAATCCGATAGTAGTAAGACTATCTGGAAGCACAACCGTTTCAAGCTTTTTACAGCCTTCAAAGGCACCGCTTACCGTTTTTATACCCTCGCTTATTATGACAGACTTTAACGACTTTTTGTTATCCATAATTTCGCCTCTTAAAGAGCTAACAGGATAACCGTCAATCTTAGCAGGAATGACTAATTCTGCTTTCTTACTTGAACAACCAATAATAGTAACTGCACCATCAGAATAGCGCACATATGTAAAATCACCTGAAGTCTGAGGCTGTGGATTAGCTGCAGTAACAGACACGGTGGATACCGCAAAAGTTACCGTAATCAGCAAAACAACCAACATAATACTAAGAATTCTCCTAAACATCTTAATAGCCCTCTCTCCTGTTTATCAATATTATATAGAGCACACCGTCTACGCTAATAGTACATCTTGTACGTTTTACTGTCAACTCTCATAATTACCAAAAAGCTGTGCTATATCTTGTGAAATTTAACATTTGCTGTTAATAATAGTTTATTTTACATATAAATTATAGGTCAGTTTCACCCTATTGTCAATAGGTCAATTTGACATAATATTTATAGAGGTGATTGTATGAACCGACTAAAAGAGCTACGAATAGAGCGTGGCTATACACAAATTAAAATGCAGATATTGACAGGTATCGACCAAAGTGATTACTCAAAAATCGAAACTGGAAAAAGATACTATACATTTGAACAATGCGTAAAAATTGCAAAAGCACTAAACACAAGTATGGACTATCTTGCAGGGCTAACAGACGAAAAAAAACCGTATCCAAAATCCCGTAAATAAAAAATTTATTTCTTGTCGAACACACGTTGTTCGGCATTTTTCTTATATGTTTATATATCAAAACCACCCGTTATACGAGTGGTTTTAGCTACTATACATCAAATCTCTGTGCGTTTTTGGCAAGCTTTGCATAAGCACTTGTGCTGTTCTGAACCTCAGCAGGGCAATCTGCCTTGCCGGGACAGCACTCGTGCTTTACAACGTTTACTATGCTCTGGTCAGCAGGTTTATTTCTCTTTGTTGGGCTTTTTCGTATACTTTTATCGCTTAAATTCTGAGCTTTATTAGCCATTATATATTCACCTCAAAGCTATTTTGCCCTTAGGAGAATGCAATAAACCTGCCAAATATACGAAAAAAGGACAATCCTTGCGGATTGTCCTTAGTTTCATAAGAAGTAATTAAGATTAAATTACTTAATCTCAACCTCAGCGCCAGCCTCTGTGAGCTTAGCCTTGAGAGCCTCAGCGTCATCCTTGGAAACAGCCTCTTTAAGAGTCTTGGGTGCGCCGTCAACAACTTCCTTAGCTTCCTTAAGACCGAGACCTGTAGCCTCACGAACTGCCTTGATAACTGCAATCTTGTTAGCACCAGCAGACTTAAGAACTACGTCAAACTCTGTCTTCTCTTCCTCAGCTGCAGCAGCAACTGCAGGACCTGCAACTGCAACAGCAGCAGCAGCGGATACGCCGAATTCTTCCTCTACAGCGTGAACGAGCTCAGAAAGCTCGAGAACTGTGAGGCCTTTAAGTGTTTCAATGATAGAAGTAATCTTCTCTGACATTTTAGTAAACCTCCAATATAATTATAAGTTAATTTTAAAATTTATTTTGACTGCTTATTATTCTGCTGCAGCCTCAGCAGCGGGAGCCTCCTCAGCAGGAGCCTCAGCCTTTGCGCAGTTTTCTACGCCGCCTTTGTCAACGATTGCCTGAATAGCACGTGCAAAGCTTGCAACGGGTGCCTGGAATGCACCGAGAACATTAGCAAGAAGAATATCTCTTGAGGGTAACTTAGCAAGAGCATCGATCTTATCCATACCGATAACCTCACCATCAAGGTAACCGCCCTTAACCTCAAAAGTCTTGCTCTTATCAGCAAAACCGCAAAGAATTCTTGCAGCTGCTGCATAATCTTCATCACTTGTAGCAAGAGCAGTAGTACCTGCTAAGTGAGTGTTGAGCTCAGTCATACCTACATTCTCAAAAGCACGCTCTAAGAGAGTGTTCTTGATAACTGTGTACTTAACGCCTGCCTCACGAAGATCTTTTCTGAGCTTTGTGTCATCTGCTACGTTGATACCCTCGTAAGAAACGAGAAGACCTGTAACAGAGTTCTTAACTCTTTCAGTAACATCAGCAACGAGCTGCTGCTTCTGTTCTAATACTTTCTGACTTGGCAATTAATTTCACCTCCGTTAAATTGATAACGCAGTTCATAAGAGAAAAAGCCTCTTTCCTGAGAAAGAGGCTTGAAATTACAAAATATACCCATTGGGCTTGTAATAGCTTCTTCCTCGGCAGGCGGGTTGCCCCATTATATCCTGAAAACGGAAACCTGCTGTCTTTAGAACAGCGATTTATATTCAGAGCTAAGCTCCAAATAGCTTAATTATGCCTGTGTAGCAGCTGTAAACTTATTGGGGTTGAGCTTAACGCTGGGACCCATTGTAGAAGTTACAACGCAGGACTTGATGTACTGACCCTTTGCAGCAGCAGGCTTAGCCTTAACGATAGCATCCATGAGAGTCTCGAGGTTAGTCTGGAGCTTCTCTGCACCGAAGGAAACCTTACCGATGGGACAGTGAATGATGTTTGTTTTGTCAAGACGGTACTCAATCTTACCAGCCTTAGCTTCTTTGATAGCCTTAGCGATATCAGGAGTAACTGTACCAGCCTTGGGGTTAGGCATAAGACCACGGGGACCAAGGATTTTACCAAGACGACCAACAAGACCCATGCAGTCGGGAGTTGTGATAAGAACGTCAAAGTCCATCCAACCCTCGTTCTGAATCTTAGCAGTCATATCCTCAGCACCAACGAAGTCAGCGCCTGCTTCCTGAGCAAGCTTCTCGTTGTCGCCCTTGCAGATAGCAAGAACCTTAACGTCTTTACCTGTACCGTTAGGAAGAACGATAGCACCTCTAACCTGCTGGTCAGCATGACGGGAGTCAACGCCGAGCTTTACGTGAAGCTCAACTGTCTCGTCAAACTTAGCAGATGCAGCCTTTACGCAAAGGTCAAGTGCCTCGCTTGTATCATAAAGTTTTGTTCTGTCGATAAGCTTAGCGCCATCAACATATTTCTTACCGTGTTTCATAAAGATTTTTCCTCCATTGTTAGGTGGTTAAGCGGATAATCCTCCCACCCGGATAATAACGAGCTGTTAGTCTTCTACAGTAACGCCCATGCTGCGTGCTGTACCGGCAATCATGCTCATAGCAGCCTCTAAAGAAGCAGCATTTAAGTCGGGCATTTTTGTCTCTGCGATCTTTTTGATCTGCTCGCTTGAAATCTTTGCAACCTTATTCTTGTTGGGAACACCAGAAGCCTTATCAAGACCGCAAGCCTTCTTGATGAGCACTGCTGCAGGGGGAGTCTTTGTAATAAAAGAGAAAGATCTGTCTGCATAAACAGTGATTACAACAGGAATGAGCATTCCGATGTCATTCTTTGTGCGTTCGTTAAATTCCTTTGTAAACGCAACGATGTTAACGCCGTGCTGACCAAGAGCAGGACCAACAGGCGGAGCCGGGGTAGCTTTGCCGGCAGGAATCTGAAGCTTAATAAAGCCTACTACCTTCTGAGCCATTGTGTTTGCACCTCCAAAATTCGTGGTTAATGGCGGAAACCTTAAAAGATTTTGATTTCCTCCCACAAGGAAGCTTATGCTTCCTCTCTGAAAAAAGCGATTCCGCTAAATTCCTTAGTCTAAAATCGGTTCTGCCTGATTAAGCTCAAGCTCAACCGGAGTTTCACGTCCGAACATTGAAACAATGATGCGAACATAGTTTTTGTCGGTATTAAGCTCTTCTACAGTACCGATAAAGTCCTCCAAAGGACCATCAATAATGCGGACAGAGTCACCAACTTCGTAAGAAACCTCAACAACGCGGGTTTCAACACCCATCCTGTAAACCTCAGCCTCTGTAAGAGGAATGGGCTTTGAGGAGGGACCAACAAAGCCTGTACAACCACGCACATTGCGTACGATATACCAGGTTTCATCAGTGTAGATCATCTTGACGAAAACATAGCCGGGGTAGAGTTTTCTCTCAACCTCTTTGGTTTTGTCGTCCTTAATCTCGGTAACTGTTTCGGTGGGAACCTTAACTTCCAGGATCATATCCTGCATACCGCGGTTCTCAGCAGTAGTCATCAAGTTGGACGCTACCTTGTTTTCGTAGCCTGAGTAGGTATGAATAACATACCATCTTGCCTCACCGGACACAGTTCACCCGTCCTTTCAAATCTGTGTTGTCTTACTGAGGAATTACACCCATTACTCTGTTAAGGACAAAGTAAAGTCCCTGGTCAAGAGCATAGATGAGAACACCCATAATAAGAACAACCACTAAAACAATAAGAAAGTTTTTGGTGGTCTGAGAAAGTGTGGGCCAGGTGATCTTCTTAAGCTCGCCTACGCACTCACGAAAATACTTGGCGATTTTCTGAAAAATGTTTTTCTTCTTTTCTGCCATGACTGTATCCTCCGTGATTACTTAGTTTCCTTGTGAACAGTATGCTTTCTGCAGAAGCGGCAGTACTTGTTCATCTCGAGTCTGTCAGGATCATTCTTTTTGTTCTTCATTGTGTTGTAGTTACGCTGTTTGCACTCTGTGCATGCAAGAACAATTTTTACTCTCATTTAACGGCACCTCCCGTAGTTTTTCGGAATAATCCGGCCTCCCTCAAAAAAGGCACAAAAAAAATAAGCCCCTTTTATGAGGTAAAGACATTGTACCACATAAAAGTCAAGCCGTCAACACCTTTTTTTACAAAAATGTCATTTTTGACCTTTATGTGACAAAATCCTTGTTTTACCTTAAGGATAGCTTACATTTTGCATAAATCGCCGTTAGCCACAGCAGGGCATTTCCGCCTTTTTACAAGTTTGATTTTTAGGCAGCCTGCATTAACGGCGAGGTTAAACATTTGCATATATAAAATTTCCAGGGAGGGTTAACCCCTCCCCTACTAATGAACGTTTCTCTTTTATCAGAACTGAAGCTTATCGTTGATATATGAAACAAGCTCGGAAATAGGCATTCTTACCTGCTCCATTGTGTCGCGGTCACGAACTGTAACACAGTTGTCCTCAAGAGAATCGAAATCGTAGCAAATTGAGAAAGGTGTACCGATTTCATCCTGACGGCGGTAACGCTTGCCGATAGAACCTGCGTCGTCAAAGTCAACCATAAAGTGCTTTGAAAGCATATCAGAAACCTCTTCTGCCTTTTCAGAAAGCTTCTTGGAAAGAGGAAGCACAGCGGCCTTGAAGGGAGCAAGTGCGGGATGAAAACGCATAACAACTCTTGTATCCTTCTCGTCGATAACTTCTTCATCGTATCCTTCGGTTACAATTGTAAGGAAGAGTCTTTCAACACCCAGAGAAGGCTCGATAACATAAGGAATGTAACGTGAGTTGTCTGTGGGGTCGAAATATTCAAGAGATTTACCGCTTGTGTTCTGGTGCTGGGTAAGGTCGTAGTCAGTTCTGTCTGCCACGCCCCAAAGCTCGCCCCAACCGAAGGGGAACAGATATTCAAAGTCTGTTGTTGCCTTGGAATAGAAGCAAAGCTCCTCAGGCGAATGGTCGCGAAGTCTTAAGTTTTCTTCTTTAATGCCTAAGGAGTAAAGGAAATCACGGCAGAAACCTCTCCAATACTCGAACCACTCTAAATCTGTGCCGGGCTTGCAGAAGAACTCAAGCTCCATCTGCTCAAACTCGCGAACACGGAAAATAAAGTTACCAGGAGTAATCTCATTACGGAAAGACTTACCAATCTGAGCAACGCCGAAGGGAACCTTCTTGCGGCTTGTACGCTGAATGTTAGCGAAGTTTACGAAAATACCCTGAGCAGTTTCAGGACGGAGATAAATCTCAGACTTGCTATCCTCAGTAACGCCCTGGAATGTTTTGAACATAAGATTAAACTGACGGATATCGGTAAAGTTAGACTTACCGCAATCGGGGCAGGGAATGTTATGCTCCTTGATATACTCGCTCATCTGAGCATTATCCCAACCTGTAACGTTGGTACCGTCGAAATCCTCAATAAGATTGTCAGCTCTGTGACGAGTCTTACACTCCTTACAGTCCATAAGGGGGTCAGAGAAACCTCCAAGGTGACCTGATGCTACCCAGGTCTGGGGATTCATAAGAATTGCAGAGTCAAGACCTACGTTATACTTGTTCTCCTGAACAAACTTCTTGAGCCATGCCTTTTTGATGTTATTTTTAAGCTCTGCACCTAAAGGACCGTAGTCCCATGTGTTTGCAAGACCGCCGTAAATTTCAGAACCGGGGTATACAAAGCCTCTGCCCTTACAAAGAGCAACGATTTTTTCCATAGATTTTTCTGTGTTTTTCATACTATGTACTCCTTACCTATGTAATTATACAATATACTTTATTATTGTAATTCAAATGGGATTTGTTGTCAATATTAAGGTTGTAAGTCTTTACATTGACTATCAGGTTAATTTGTGATAAAATGTATAAAACTAATATGGTTTTTACGGAGTATGGATTATGAAATTCAAAGCTAAAATTTTAGATACACCTGACATAAACCGAATCTTAACCCGAATGGCACATCAGATTGTTGAGAAAAACGGCGGAATTGAAAATGTTGTGCTTATCGGCATACGCACCCGCGGGGTGCCGTTAGCCGAAAGACTCAGTGAAATAATTGAGCGAATTGAAGGTACAAAGCCTTTAGTTGGAGCTCTTGACATTACCCTTCACAGAGACGACAGACAAAAGTCCCTTTCTCCTATTGTCAGCGACACAAAGGTCGACTTTGATGTTGAGGGCAAAACCGTTGTGCTTGTTGATGATGTTATCTTTACCGCCCGTACCGCCAGAGCTGCCTTAGATGCCGTTATGAGCTTGGGAAGACCTTCACGAATCCAGCTTGCAGCTTTTATTGACAGAGGTCACTCTGAGCTTCCAATCAGGGCAAACTTTGTGGGTAAAAATATCCCCACATCTTTAGAAGAGGTTATTGCAGTACATCTTGAAGAATGCGACGGAGAGGATTCGGTTTCTATCTATTCTAAATAAACTCTTGACAAAAACCGCACATAGCTTTACAATTATATAAAACAAAACAGGGGTGCTGACGGCAAGTCGGCTGAGATAGAGGATATATGTGCTTCTCTGACCCTATAACCTGATACGGATAATGCCGGCGTAGGGAGTAGATTCACTGATTATATCAGCACTGCAGACCGGTATGCAGTGCTGTTTTTTTATCTTCTGTTTTGTTTTAATAATTTTAGGAGTGATTTATTTGAACCAAACAAAGAAAAAACGCGGACTTATGATTGCTGAAAGTGCAATTATGCTTGCCCTTGGTACAGCGCTGAGCCTTGTTACATTTTTTCATTTGCCTGCAGGCGGAAGTGTTACCCCTTTTTCCATGTTACCTGTACTTATTATCGCTTACCGCTACGGTATGAAGTGGGGCTTTGGTGTAGGTGCAATTTACGGACTTATTCAGATGGTACTCGGAATGAGTGCCCTCTCCTATGCTACCAATGCCGTTGCCGCAATTTGCATCATACTTTTTGACTATGTTGTAGCCTTTGGTGTGCTTGGCTTTGGCGGACTTTTCAGAAAGCTTAACAATCAGGCTGTAGGGTTCTCTTTAGGCGTTATAATTGCATGCGTGTTAAGATTCTTGTGCCACTTTATCACAGGTATCACCGTATGGGCAGATTATGCAGAGGGTGTATGGGGTGTAGTAATTTACTCCCTTACCTACAACGGCTCTTATATGCTCCCTGAGCTTGTAATAACCACCGCTGTAGGAGCTTTGCTTATGAGTTTTCTTGATTTTAAAGATGAAAAACTGAAACCATTAAGAAAAACAAAGTAACATTCATATTAAATTTAGAAAAAAGCACTTAACAAAGCCAACGGCATTGCTAAGTGCTTTTACATTATTAATCAAAATCCAGGTCTTCGGTTTCATCAACCTCTGTCTTTTCAATCCAACGCTGATATTCGTTACGCATCTGTCTCTGAACCTTGCGCAGTTTACCATTTTTCCTCTGGGTAAAGCACAGCCTATCATTGGCACACTTTTCCAGACGGATGCACTGAGGATACAAGGCACACTCGGCACATTCGGGAATTTCAGCCGACCTGACTTTCCATCTCTGAATTACTGATTCATCAAAAGAATCTTTGTCAATGTGACCTATAAACTCATCCTCGCTGAAATGCTCACAAACACCGATATTACCATCAGGAAGAATCGTTACAGCACGACCGCTGTCAGCCATACAGTGGTTCGTCTTCATTTTTTTAGCTATACCGCTTTTGAAAGCAAACCCCTTCTGCTCAATAAGCTCTTCAAGCTTACACATAAGCACATCGCGCTGTTCCCACTCTTCGGATGTGCGGAACTCTGCCATAGGTATATTGCCTTCAAAAATATGATTTGCATAAATAGAGAGTTTTTCTTGTCCTGCAAATCTTTCTGCTAATTCATTAACCAGCTTCATAAGGTCTTCTGCGTTATATAAATCCATATTCAGGCGGATATTAACAGCAACTCCTGCCTCAAGAAGACGTCCGATATTATCAAGAACTATATAATATGGATTGGTGTCTTTATATACATAAGCTTTGATTTTATTATAAACCTCTTCGGTACCATCAAGACTTATCTGAACTCTCTTAATGTTCCAGAGGTTTACCGCTTTTTCTACCGTGCTTTCATCAAAAAGATAGCCGTTAGACACAGCAGAGGACTTAAACTCCACACCATTCTTAATCAAATCATTGCAAATAATATCAATAGCAGTCTGATTTATAAGCGGTTCTCCGCCAAACCAGGAAATATTAACACTTTTGCCTTTGGCGTGGTCACAGATATATTGTGCCACCTTGTGAGCTGTTTCATCTGTCATAGGAATTCGTGAACGACCCAGCTCAAAACAATAAAAGCATCTTGCGTTACAGTCTGTGGTAGAAAAAATAGTATATCCGGTAATAGCCTCAAGGTTATCCTGCTTGGTATCAGTAAACATTTTAACCAAATCCGCCAACTCTTTTTCGTTTGTGTTTTCGGGAACTACGAACCATTGATTCTTAAGATATTCCAAATCATTGCGGAGCCTGTTTTCTTCTTCGGTTAATAAAATCATTTCAAAAGTAAGCAGGTTATAAAGGAGCACACCATCTTCGACAGGTGTCTCAACAACAAAGTGCATAAGACGGGATTTTTCTGCCTTTTTATTAAACCTTGCCAGAATCTTTAATACTCCCTGATTAGCCTCAGCAATAACTTTCATATTAATCCTCCTCAAACGGACATATATACATTATATTCTACATTTAATAAATACGCAATATTTTTATTACATCAATCTCGTCTTTGATACAAAATCAAAGTTGAGATAAAAAATCTCCCTTTGCTTTTTGCAAAGTAAGTTTCTCTATATATAATACATTAATCTTCCAGCTTGTTCATAACAAGACCTGTAATCATTTTGGGGTAGAAATAAGTTGACTTCTGAGGCATTTTTTCGCCTTCAGATGCTACATCACGGATTTCCTTAACCTTAGTGGGATTAAGCACAAAAGAACACTGAGCCTTACCGCTGTCTACAAAACTGATAGCTTCTTCAAAGAATTTTGTATATGTAAGGTTAATCTGAGCCGCCATATTGGCTTTATCTATACCGAAGATTTTCTCTAAAATAAGGGTATGGAGCACGGTTACGTCAAGGGAACGTGAAACCGCACTGAGCTCAGGCAAAAGTTCATCCATAACGGCAATATCCTTAAGAGTAAGCTTATACCACTCACCTTCGCCGACATAAAAACCGAAAGCTTTCTTGCCGTTTTTATCCTCAGTTTCAAGCTCTGACTCCATATTATCTGTTGAGGTGTAAGCCTCTATATCAAAATACTTTGAGCATTTGCATAACACTTCATCAGAATCAAATTCAGGGAGATCGCGGACTAATCGGTGAGTTGGGAAAACAACTAAACCGGGATGCTCCATATCCACAAGATAAATCATCTGAAAATCCTGTGCATCTCCTTCTTTTGAGATACCATTATCACGACAGTAATTGCGGTAATTAAGAGCGGTTTCGTAGCGGTGATGTCCATCAGCAATGTAAATTTTTCTGTCCTTAAAGTCAGATACCAACTTACCGATTACCGCCTCGTCTTTAACAATCCAAAGACGATGAGTAACACCGCCTTTGTCAGTGAATTCAATATCAGGTGCACCGTCGGAAACTTTATCAATAGTATTAAGGGACGTATGTTCCTCGTCCATATAAAGGCCGTAAATCTGACTGAAGTTACAGTTTGTGGCCTTCATAAGATTAAGTCTGTCTTCCTTTGCCTTAGAAAGAGTAAATTCGTGAGGAAGTACAACTCCCTTTTCAAACTCCTCCACCTTAAGTCTTACTATAATGCCCTTAACCGCACCCGATTTGCCGTAGGCAGTAAATTCCTCCTCGTATACATATATAGCAGGTGCATCTTCGCGGATTAAAACACCCTTATCTTCCCAGTCCTTAAGAATAACGGCAGCATCCTCATAAGGATTTTCGCCCTTGGGAAGCTCAAGACGGATTATATTATTCTCATTTTCAGCAATAAAGCCTAAACGCTCTTCTTCACTGATTATATCATAGGGAGGACAGCAAAGTTTTGCAATCTCCCCTGCCTTTTCTGTATTAAAACGTATGCCTTTAAATGCCTTAATATCTGCCATAACTTAACCTCCGATAATAAATATGTAATTAGTGTAACACAAATCACCTTAACAAACAAGAACGAAAAAACAATTTCGACAATAAATTTATTGACAAATCAAGATTAGGTTGATATAATTACTTTTGTCCTTGAATAAGGGCCAATAGCTCAGTTGGTTAGAGCAACCGGCTCATAACCGGTTGGTCCGGGGTTCGAGTCCCTGTTGGCCCACCATAAAACAAGAAGCATCTTCCAATAGAAGGTGCTTTTTTCTTTTATATGCTTTTCTATCGGGACTCGAACCCTGAGAGGGTGAGAAGCGTTAAGAAAACAGTCCTGCGGACTGTTTTTAGCTTCGAAGTCCGAAGGAGCTATGCTCCGAGGATGGGAAGATTTTAAATCTTCCGTCCCTGTTGGCCCACCATAAAACAAGAAGCATCTTCAACAGAAGGTGCTTCTTTCTTTTGGATTCTCAAAAATTATACCAACTTTCCACCCTTTCTTTGTCTTTATTTTAAAAAAACTTGACTTACAGAAAAGATTGTATTATTGTGATAATACACTTTTTTTAGTGAGGAAGGTATAAATTATGAATTTTAAAATCGAGGGGCTTTCCAAAAGCTTCAACAAAAAGAATGTGCTCAAAGACATTACTTTTACCTTTGAAAGCGGAAAAATTTACGGTCTTTTAGGACGAAACGGTGCAGGTAAGACCACGCTTTTCAACTGTCTTAACAAAGACATGAAATTTGACAGCGGTAAAGTAAGCATTGAAGAAAATTTTAAGGAGAGAGACCTTGTGGCAGAAGACATCGGCTATGTGCTCTCAACTCCTACCGTGCCCGAATTTTTAACAGGCAGAGAATTCCTTAAGTTTTTCTTTGATATCCACAAGAAAAATCTTAAAGAAGATAAAAGCATAGACGAATACTTTGACTTTATGAGCATTGATGTCCGGGACCGCGACAAGCTCCTTAAAGACTACTCCCACGGTATGAAAAACAAAATGCAGATGCTCATTAACATTATTGCAGAGCCTAATATTCTGCTTTTAGACGAACCTTTGACTTCGCTTGACGTTGTTGTTGCTGAGGAGATGAAAGAACTTCTTAAGGGCATCAAAAAAGACAGAATTATTATTTTCTCTACCCATATTATGGACTTGGCTCTGGATTTATGCGACGAAATTGTACTGCTTCATAATGGTGAACTTGAGATTGTAGATAAAGAAAATATGGGAAGCGTCGAATTCAAAGAGAAAATCATTGCAGCTTTAAAGGAGGATTAAAATGAGTAATACTCTAAGAATATCCTTTTCCCTAAAAAACACCTACAGAGTAAACTCGATACTTTATGCCATTAAGCAGATTCCCATACTCAAAAAGATTTTACCCGACAGTCTTTACAGAATGATTGGCTTTAAAATCGCTGGTCACATCCTCAGCTGGATGTGGGAGGTTTTATCCGCAATTTTCGGCAAGGCTATTTACTTTGGTCTTTTGGTAGGCGGTACTTTCCTTATGGGCGAGCTTAATCAAGCCTCAGCCTTTGGCGAAATATTTATGCACCTGTTTTTATTCGGAACAATTATCGGTGTTATGAGCAACACCTATATGCTCTCTACCCACCGAACAAAATACTATGCAATTATGCTTCTGAATGTCGATGCCAGAAAATATAATATTATAAACTATGTTTATGAGATTCTTAAGCTCAGCATCTGCTATGTCATAGCTTTTGTTGTCCTTTATTTCACCGCAGGTATCCCCCTGTGGCTGGGTTTGCTTTCTGTATTATTTACTGTAGGAATCAAAACCGCTGTAGTGGGTTATATGTTCTCATCCTTTGAAAAAGGCAATGACGTAGACGGCACTAACCCCTTTAATGGTTTTACTTTCCCTTTGGTAATCCTTTCAGCAATTATGGCAGGATTATTCCCCGCTATAGGTCACCCGTTTCCTTATGTTGCAATTACAGGTGTAATGGCAGTATTTACAGTACTGGGAGTTTTCGGATTAATTAAAATCTGCAAATTCAATCTGTATCGTGAGGTAAGCCGTCAGACTCTTTTAAAGGCGGCAACTATAAAAACCGATTCTAAAAAAACAGTGGTTACTAATACCGCTAAAGCTATCAGTGCAGATACAAACATAACCAGTAATAAAAAAGGCTTTGAGTTTTTAAATGAGCTTTTTATAAAACGCCACAAAAAGATTTTGTGGAAGCCTGTGCTTATTATTTCTGCCATAGCTTTTGCAATTTTTGCCATTGCCAACATAGCAGTACTTTATCTGCCTGAATCAGCTTCAGAGGTTAATGGCTTACTGTTAAACTCTTTGCCCTATTTCTTATTTATTATGTATGCCATAAACAGAGGTATGAGCTACACTCAGGCGCTTTTCATCAACTGTGACCACAGTTTACTTACCTACTCCGCATACAAAAAGCCCAAAAATATTCTTAAGCTTTTTACTATCCGCTTACGAGAAATTGTTAAAATGAACCTTGTACCCGCTTTTATTATCGGTGCAGGTCTTTCTGCTCTACTTTTTGTATCGGGCGGTACAGATACACCCGTAAATTATCTGCTTCTGCTTTTTACACCTATGGCTATGAGTATATTTTTCTCGGTACACAATCTTACTATTTACTACCTCTTACAACCTTATAACAACAACACAGAGGTTAAAAGCGGTACCTACTCTATAATTATGGCTCTTACCTATGCAGTTTGCTATATATTTATGCATATTGAGCTTCCTACTCTCTATTTTGGTTTGTCTATAGTTGGATTCTCAATTATTTACTGCTTGGTTGCTTGCCTCTTTGTATACAAAAAAGCCCCTGAAACCTTCAGAATCAGAGCATAATACTTAAAGCCGTTGCAGTTTTTAGCAACGGCTTTATTTTATCTTTTTGACCTTATGATAAAAAACAGGAACATTTTGTCGAAATTTAAACTTAATAATATTATTTCAGAAAAAAGTATTGACATTTATAGATAATTGTATTATTGTATTAGTACGGTAGTACACTACCTGAGAGTTGAGGAGATACTTTGGAAGGTATAATGAAACAACTCCCGGAAGGCATATGAAAGATAGGACAGTAACTACCGTATGAGGAAACAGGAAGTAATTAATCCATCCACTCCTGAATTACTTCCTGTAACCTCAAAGGGTTAAAAGGTATATGAAAAATCGGAAATACATTTATATTTATCAGAGGAGGTTAGTTCTTATGAAGTATTGTTTTAAATGTGGAAACGCCTTGATTGAAGATGCAAAATTCTGTAACACTTGCGGTCAGGCAACCGAAAACCCATATACAAAAGTGGAAGCTCCTAAAACTGAGAATGAACTTAGAGCTGAGGAGCAGGCTTTGCTTGACAAGTTCAGCTTAGGTCTTAAGCACGAAAGACTTGCCTGGAAAATATATGGTATTGTATGGATAATCATTACAGCATATATAATTGCACTCGGTTTGATTATCGGCATATTTGTAGGTGCTGCAGCAACTGCAACCGGAGGAGAATCCTTTGTTGCTCTTCCCTTCATTATGATGTACTCGCTTATGGGATTTTTATTTTTGCCCATCGGAATCATCAACCTATCAATGAAAAATAAGGTTGAAACTTACCGAGCAAAGCTTTACTCCGACTGCAAAGACGGCATAGGTCATTTTTCGGTAGGCTCTATTGTTTTCTGTGCTTTCTTCAACGAGATCGCACTGATATTTAACATTGTTTACTTTATTCAGGCAAAAAATAATGCCGCTGTGATTGAGCGAATCAAAGCTCGTCAGAATGAATATAATTCACAGCAGTAATTATTTTTACATATTATTTTTATTAAAAATTTGGAGGAAATGAAAAATGGAAAAACAGAACGTAATTAACAGACTCAGCACAGGTTTAAAACACGAAAGACTTGCTTACAAGATTTACGGTATCGTAGCTCTTGTACTTGCAATAATCATTATGGTATGCGGTGTAGTCATGATGGTAGGCGGTGCTTTCCTCACAGCAAACGAGACATACACAAACGAGCTCAGCTTCAACAGCAGTATTGATATTGCAGATGATGATGCAAACGTTTATATTGGTGACGGCAAAATTGAAATCGCTGACGATGATGTAAGCGTTTACATTGACGGCAGTGAGGTAGAAATCACAGAAGGCGATGTTGCTATTCTTGCAGGTGCAGGCGTAATCTTTGTTAGCGGCTTCTACATCGGCTTTGGTGCAGTTCTTCTTGCAGTTGCTATTGTAAACCTTGTAATGGCTTCTAAGGTAGGCAAATACCGCTACAGCGAAGTTCTTACAGTTAAGCATGCAGGTTCTGTAGGCTCAATTGTTGTAGCCGCACTCTTTAACGAGATTGCTCTTATCTTTGTAATCATCAACTTTGTTTATGCTAAGAGAAACAGAGCAATCCTCGAAGGCTAAGCGAGTTAGCCATCCGCAGGGCAGTTCGCCTTTAGAAAGGTTACATTAAAAATCGACCTTGCTTAACGGCGGGAATTTAGCACAGAACTTAATACATCTTCCCCGACTGATAATCACAGTCGGGGATTTTTGTTGAAAAACAGAATATATCGTTGAGATATTGCTATAAAACACCCTGACTAAAAACGAAAGAAACTTAAATAACCGCCGTTAACAATAGTTTTAATATACCTCAGACTTATTCAAAGGCAGAAACGCCCTGCAGGTGGCTAACCTGCCAAAGGCGGAAACGCCCTGCAAACGTCTGACCTGCAAAAAGCTCACTTTGACAATAATCAAAGTGAGCTTTTTGTATTAATCTTTAATTTTATTTTTCGCCTCTGTAAGCATAAGCTTAATACGGTTAAGCTGGTTAACCTCACTTGCACCGGGGTCATAGTCAACGGTAGCAATATTCGCCTCAGGCAACGCACTGCGTACAGCCTTAAGCACGCCTTTACCTACTATATGGTTTGGCAAACAACCGAATGGCTGAATACAAACAATATTTGGCACACCGTTTTCTATAAAGTGAACCATTTCTGCAGTCAGGAACCAACCCTCACCATACTGGTTTCCGATTGAAATAAATCGGCTTGCAGTTTTTGCAAGCTCCTTCATAGGAGTAGAAGGCTCGAAACGTTTGCTCTTTTTAAGAGCCTTATTTGCAGGAAGTCGCACAAAGTTAAGCATCTTACCTAAAGCCTGACCTCCGATTCGTGAGCTCAGTTTACCGCCTAAATTCTTATGGCGGAAGGTTCTGCCATATCCGCTGTAAATAAAGAAATCAAGGAAATCAGGTACAATCGCCTCAGCTCCTTCTTCCTCAAGTCTTTCAACCAGATTGCCGTTGGCAAGAGGCATATACTTAACCAGAATTTCACCAACTATACCTACTCTGGGCTTTTTATCGTCGGTTAAAGCCAGGTTGTCAAAGTCTTTAACAATTGCCTTGCAGGTTTTAATATATGTAGCCACAGAAAAATGCTTTTTCTGAATCTGAACTGCACATTCATCCAGCCACTTGCGTTTGAGTGCCTCTGCACTTCCCTTTTCTTTTTCGTAAGGACGGGTGCGATAAAGACACTTCATAATAAGGTCGCCGTAAACTAAGGACACACCGCCTCTTACCATCATAGGAACAGTAAGCTTAAAGCCCGGATTAGACTCAAGTTTGCTTAAGTTAAGGGAAATTACAGGAATATGCCCTACTCCCTCTCGCTCCAAAGCTCGGCGTATAAAGCCGATATAATTTGTTGCACGGCAACATCCTCCTGTCTGGGTCATAAGAATCGCAAGCTTATCGGTATCATATTTACCGCTTTTAACCGCATCTAAAAGCTGACCTACCATAATAAGTGAAGGGTAGCAAGCATCGTTATTAACGCACTTAAGACCCATATCAACAGCACTGCGGTTGTCGTTATCTAAGATAACAAAGTTATAGCCGTATGCGTTGAAAGTTGCCTGCACAAGCTCAAAATGCATAGGTGCCATCTGAGGAGCAATTATAGTATATCGCTCATCTCGCATCTGCTCGGTAAATATTGCACGATGATAGGCAGTAGAAACGTCCTTATGCTTTACATTGTTCTTATCTCTCTCAGCAATCGCCGCCATAAGTGAGCGAATACGGATTCTTGCGGCACCAAGGTTATTTACCTCGTCAATTTTAAGAACTGTGTAAAGCTTACCGCTTGCTTCTAAAATCTCGGCCACCTGATCAGTTGTAACCGCATCCAGACCGCAACCAAAGGAATTAAGCTGTAAAAGTTCTGCATCGTCTCTGTGGCGGACAAACTCAGCCGCACGGTAAAGACGGCTATGATAGCTCCACTGGTCAGTAACTCTTAAAGGTCTTTCAACCTTAATATCCTCAGGCACGCTGTCCTCGGTAAGCACATTAAATCCGTAGGAAGCAATCATAGCAGGAATGCCGTGGTTAATCTCAGGGTCACAATGGTAAGGCCTTGAAGCAAGCACAATCATTTTGCCCTTTTTAGCCTCAGTTTCCTTAATAATTTCTGCACCCTTTTTTCGGATGTCGGCTTTTGTATTCATAAGCTCCTGCCATGCTTTCTTACAGGCTTTTTTTGTTTCAGAAGGTTTTATACTAAAGCTCTCGTCAAAAACCTTACAAACTCTGTCGGTAAGTGTCTTCTCGTCCGAAAAAGCTACAAAAGGATGGATAAGCTGAGCCTTTCCTGAAGTAATGTTCTCAACATTATTGTTTATGTTTTCAGGAGTACCGATAACAATGGGACAGTTATATTTATTCTTGGCACCTTCTTCGGGTCGCTCAAAATAAACACTTGGGTAAAAAATCCTGTCACAGCCGTTTTTAATAAGCCACTCTATATGACCATGAGCAAGCTTCGCAGGATAGCAAAGGCTTTCGGAAGGAATCGACTCCATACCAAGCTCATAAATTTCACGGCTTGAGAACGGAGAAAGCTTAACTGCAAATCCAAGCTCCTTGAAAAGCCTTGCCCAGAAAGGATAATTTTCGTAAATATTCAAAACTCGGGGAATACCGATTACACCGCGGGGGGCTTTGTCCTCAGAAATAGGCTTAAGAGAAAACATCTTCTCTTTCTTATACTCGGTCATATCAAAGCCTTTTTGCGTGTCGGAAGAACCGCCCAAAGGACGCTCGCAACGATTGCCTGAAATATGACGTTCCTTACCGCGGAAAGTATTGACTGTCAGCATACAGTTATTCTGACATTTACCGCAACGTATTGCTGTAGTATTATATTTTAAATCTTCAATTTCTTCAAAACTTATTATTGTGCTTTCGCCTTTGCTTCTCTCTTTAGCTATGAGAGCCGCACCAAATGCACCCATAAGACCTGAAATATCGGGACATAGTGCATTTTTGCCTGTAAGCTTTTCAAAAGCCCTCAGCACTGCCTCAGAGCAGAATGTACCGCCCTGAACCATAATATGATTACCTAAATCATTGGCACTTGAAAGCTTGATAACCTTAAAAAGTGCATTTTTTACAACACTGTAAGCAAGACCTGCAGAAATATCAGAAAGGCTGGCGCCCTCTTTCTGAGCCTGCTTTACGTTGGAGTTCATAAACACGGTGCAACGTGTACCCAAATCCAAGGGATGAGGTGCAAAGAGAGCAGTTTTTGAAAACTCTTGAGCAGACTTCCCCATAGAAACAGCAAAGTTTTCCAAGAAAGAACCACAGCCTGAAGAGCAGGCTTCGTTTAAAAGCACACTATCCACAGAGCCGTTTTTAATCTTTATGAACTTCATATCCTGACCGCCAATGTCAAGCATACACTCAACATCTTTGTCAAAAAATCTTGCGGCTGTATAGTGGGCAATAGTCTCCACCTCGCCGAAGTCAAGCTTAAAAGCCGCTTTAAGTAAGCTCTCACCGTAACCTGTTGAACAAGCGCCCTTAATAACTGCAGTTTTGGGAAAATTTTCAGAAAGCTTCTTTAAAGCAAGCTTTGCAGTATTTATGGGTGAAGTGTTATTACTGCTGTAAAAGTCCCACAAAAGCTCGCCGTTTTCACCGATAAGAGCAAGTTTTGTGGTGGTTGAACCTGCGTCAATGCCAAGGTAACAACCGCCCTTATATGTACTTAAATCGCCGCGTTTAACCTTATTTTGCGCGTGGCGGTTGGCAAACTCAGTATATTCAGTCTCATTTTCAAACAAAGGGTCCAGGCGCTTAAGCTCAAAGGTCATCTCCCCTGCATTTTCTAAATCACAGATTATTTTTGAAATCAGCTTTTCATTGCTGTCCTCTGAAAGAAAAGCAGTACCCATTGCAGGGAAAAGATGTGAATTTTCAGGGTCAACGGTAGTTTCATCCGTAAGCTTTAAAGTGCGTATGAAAGCCCTTTTAAGCTCAGTTAAAAAGTGCAGAGGACCGCCTAAAAATGCAACTGTACCTCTGATAGGCTTACCGCAGGCAAGACCAGAAATCGTCTGATTTACAACAGCCTGAAAGATTGATGCAGACAAATCCTCTTTTGTTGCACCATCGTTTATTAGGGGCTGAATGTCACTTTTGGCAAAAACTCCGCAACGAGCCGCAATGGGGTAAATTTGACTGTAGTCTTTGGCATACTCATTAAGTCCTTGTGCATCAGTCTGCAAAAGTGCCGCCATCTGGTCGATAAACGAACCCGTACCGCCTGCACAAACACCGTTCATTCTTTCCTCAAGACCGCCTGTAAAATAGATGATTTTAGCATCCTCACCGCCAAGCTCTATAGCAACATCAGTATGGGGTGCAAGGCGTTTTACAGCCTCAGCTTCTGCCACAACCTCCTGCACAAAGCCAATATTCATAAGCTTTGAAAGATTAAGACTGCCGCTGCCTGTAACTTTAAGCTTAAGGTTAATTTCGCCCAAAGCCTCTTTTGCTTCAGTAAGCAAATTTTTAAATGTGTCTCTGATATTAGCAAAATGGCGCATATATCGTCCAAACACTAAATTGCCGTTCTCATCAAGAACGGCAATTTTAACAGTAGTGGAACCGATATCTGCACCTGCTAAGTAAGTTTTTTTACTCACTTTGATTCCTCTTTTTTCTTTTTATCCATACCAAAGAAATAGGTTTTTCTTTCATTTTTGTTAATAAGTCTTTTTATATTTTCTCTGTGGGAAATAAACACAACCACTGCCAAAGCTATAGCAATAAGGTACGCTGCTACATCATCGTTGTGAAAAACAACAAACATAATTGCATAGCTCAAAGTAGCTGAAAGTGAACCGAGAGAAACGTATTTGCTGATAAGGGTTACAACAGTAAGCACCGCAAACGCAACAAGTAAAATTAAAGGGTCTGCCATAAAAACCGTGGTCATTCCACAAATAAAACCCTTACCGCCCTTAAAGCCGTAATATATGGGGAAAATATGACCAAGCTGTGCAAAAAGACCACAAAGCAGTGCACCTGCCATATAAGAGTTTTCTGTAAAATGGCTTATTACAAACCCGCCTACTCCGCAAGCTATAATTGTCTTTACCACATCAACAACGCACACAAGAGCCGCACACTTTGTACCATATACACGCTTAACATTGGTAAAACCTGCGTTACCTGAGCCGCTTTCTCTGATATCTGCATTATTCAAAAGCTGAGTTACCATAATGCCGCCGTTAAGGCTACCTAAAAGGTAAGCTACAACTGCACATATAATACTAATCAACCACTGCATAATATCACTTCCTTATTCAACAGCAAAAATAAAGCTGTAAATATCCTGACCGCCATCAACCTCATAGAACTCTACTAAAGGATAATTTTTCGCGGCATAATCATGAACAGCTGCAAGTTCTTCAGCAGTTGCATCCTTACCTGCAATTGCAATAATAACCTCTTTGCCTGTTTTATCAATAGAGTCAAGAAGCTTTGTAGCAGCACTTACTTTGTCTTTTTCTACAGAAAGGATTGTTTTTTTGCTGAAGCCAAGCCAATCATCCTTCTTAATCTCAAAGCCGTCCTGGCTTGTGTCTCTTACTGCATAAGTAACAAGACCGGTAGTAACACCGTCGATAGCCATTTTAAGGTCATCAACAATAACATCAATATCATCAGAAGTCAAGTCAAGCATTGTTAAAGCGGCATAGCCTTCTGCTATGGTTGTGCTTTCAACGACGCGGACATCACTGTCTTTGTAAAGCTCGCCTGCCTGCTTGGCAGCCATTACAATATTTGAGTTATTGGGTAAAACAATAATTGTGTCTGCATTAACTGCATCGAATGCCTTGATAAAATCCTCGGAGGAGGGATTCATAGTCTGCTGACCGTCAACAATAGCATCAGCACCTAAAGAAGTAAACATCTCCTTAAGTCCGTCACCGCTTGCTACAGCTACAACACCGAACTTCTTGCGTTCGTTTGATAGAACCTCTTTACGCTCAAAGCGGTTCTCAACAGTTGTTTCGCTATGCTGGATTGACATATTCTCAATCTTAACTGTAATAAACTCACCAAATGTAAGACAGTAAGCCAGTACCTTGTCAGGAGTAAAAGTATGAACGTGAAGCTTAACCTTTGTACCTGTTTTAAAAGCAACGATTGAGTCACCGCCAATGGATTCAAGATACTCAATAAGAGCATCTACTGTAAATGCATCAACATCGGTTTTCTCACTTCTTAACTGAACCAAAGCCTCTGTACAGTAACCAAACTCCATTACGGTATCTTTATCAAAGTTACCCATAACATTTTCAGCAGAAACAGTAGTCATTATTTTATCTGAAGTAATTTCCTCGCCCTTTAAGGCTTTGTACATACCCTCAATAATAAATGAAAAACCTGCACCGCCGCTGTCAATAACTCCTGCTTCTTTTAATACGGGAAGAAGTTCCGGAGTACGGTCAAGAGATAAATACATCTCTTTAATATATGTTTTGAAGAATTCCTCAAGAGTACTCTTATCAGTAATCTTCTCGGCAGCAACGTCAGTTGCCTCACGCATAACTGTAAGAATTGTACCCTCTGTAGGAGTAATAACAGAAGAATAAGCCTGCTTAACACCTGCTCTGAAAGCCTCGGCAACAGCCATAACATCAGCAGTTTCGACGTCTTTCATACCAAGGTTAATACCCTCAAAAAACTGAGAAAGAATAACGCCGGAGTTACCTCTTGCAGAAAGAAGCATACCCTCGGCAACCTTAGAGCAAACCTCGCTTACGGGTGCATTTTCCTCTGCACTTGCAACAGAAGCACCGCCCTCGATTGTACGGCACATATTGTCGCCTGTATCACCGTCGGGAATAGGAAAAACGTTAAGGTCGTTTACTGTCTGTGCATTATTTCTAAGGTTTGCGGCACCATTCTGCACCATCTGTGCAAACATTTCGCCTGTAAGGTTCTGTGTACCCATACTCGTCCTCCAAAAAATCAAAAATCTTATCAGCCTTCAAGCTCTACCTTTTTACCCCAACCGTAAACAACGACAGCACCGGGGCCGATGGATGCACCGATGATAGGTCCGATATAATTAAGAGTAATGTCCTCTGTACCTATAACTTCCTTAACCTTGTTGACTAAATAGTCAACCTCTTCCTGAGGACAGTCGGCATGACCAACAAACACACGGCGGTCTTCCTCACCCTGCATAGCCTCAGCAAGAAGATTTACGATTTCATCCATAGAAGCAAGTCTGCCCTTAACCTTCTTGATAGCTGTGTTCTGACCGTTAATGTCAGAAATAATAACAGGCTTAACACCGAAAAGGTTACCGAAGAAAGCAGAGGAAGCCTTAACTCTACCTGCACGCTTGAGGTAATCAAGAGTGTTAACAGTTGCAAACTGGTTCATTCTCAGCTTGTTTTCTTCAATATAAGCTACAATCTCATCTAAAGTCTTGCCCTCAGCTACTAACTCCGCAGCCTTTACTGCAATAAAACCCTCACCCATACAGGACATCTTGGGGTCAATACAAACGATTTTTGCCTCAGGGAACTTTGCCATAACTTCCTTGCTAACCATAATGCCTGTGTTAACAGAACCTGAAAGCACGCCTGAACAAGCAATGTAGATAATGTCAAAGCCCTCAGAAACAAGTGCTGTAAACTTCTCAGTAAACTCCTGAGCAGGAACCTGAGTGGTAGTTACTCTTTCACCGCCACGCATAAGGTCATAAAGCTCTTTTGCAGAGTAATACTCCCAGTCAAGAGAAGCAGGGGTCTCTTTCTCATTATGCACTGTATTCATCTTTACATACTCGATAGAATATTTGTCTCTTAATTCTTTTGTAAGGTCTGAACATGAATCTGTAACAATTTTAATAGGTCTCATTTTTACTTTCTCCTTTTTTTAATATATAAAATTTAAACATAAATTTCTCATAATACTATTTTAACAAATTATGAACACCAGTCAATGTTATTCATCAAGTTTTGGTTTAAAGACCAAAAATTGTACAATTATCCGCCTCATTTTTCTCAAATACGACATATAATTTAAGCCTATTAGTGCAACCTTCACAAACCTATATACTATTTTATTATCAACATCTTACAATAACACAATAGCAAATTACACATTTTTAAAATTATTACGAAAATATTAACGATTATATGTGATTGTTATGTGAAATACATTTTCATATATTGGCAAATTTAGTAATATTTAAAATCTTTTTAGGTTTTTTGACCAAAAAGCCACTGTAATTTATTTGCGTATACATTCCATATAGAGAAAAAGCTTTAAACTTATTGCCCAAAATTCCGGTCTCGTGTATAATGATTACATTATAGTTAAAATGGAATTTATGCGTTTTTTAGATAAGGAGATATAATATGCAGAATGTTGTAAGCTTTTTGAACTATCTTGTATGCTTACTGTTTGTACTTTGCTATTCCTATCAGTTGTTTTACATAGTAGTTTCGCTTTTCAAAAAACCGGTTAAATATCCAAAATCCGAAAAACTCAATCGATTTGCTGTTATGATTTGCGGCAGAAACGAAGAGGCCGTTATCGGCAATCTTATAAATAGTATCAAGAACCAGCACTACCCCACTGAGCTAATAGATATTTATGTGTGTGCCGACAATTGCACTGACAACACTGCTATTGTGGCGAGAGATGCCGGCGCCATTGTTTTTGAGCGTTTTAATAAGGAAAAAATCGGAAAAGGTTATGCTCTCAATTTTCTTTTCAAACGTGTTTTCGAGACAAGCGGTATGGACCACTACGACGGCTATTTTGTTTTTGATGCTGACAATCTGTTGGACAAGCGCTATGTTAAAGAAATGAATAAAGCTCTCAACACAGGCTTAGTTGCTGTAACAAGCTATCGTAACTCCAAGAACTACGAAACAAACTGGATTTCTGCAGGTTATGCACTCTGGTTCTTACGCGAAGCAAAGTATCTTTCCAATGCCCGTATGATTTTAGGTGGAAGCTGTGCGGTTTCCGGTACAGGTTTCCTTATCAGCAAAAAAATCATCAAAGAAAACAACGGCTGGCATTACTACCTTTTAACAGAGGATATTGAATTTTCTATTGATACAATTCTCAAAGGCTACAAAATCGGCTACTGCTCAACTGCAGTTTTCTATGATGAACAGCCTGAAAAATTCTCAGTGTCCTGGAATCAGAGAATCCGCTGGGTCAAGGGCTATATGCAGGTTTTCAAAAACTACGGCAAAAGAATTGTGCAGGGTATATTTGGTACAAACGGTTTCTCCTGCTATGATATGGCAATGAACCTTATGCCTGCATTCTATCTTTCTATGGCTAGTACAGTAATAAACTTCGCATCTTTTGTTATTTCTGTAATTGCTGCTCAGGGACAGATTTTAGGTGTTCTGCTTTCTCTTTTTCAGCTTATTTCCACCACCTACTCCCTAATGTTCCTTGTTGGTGCAATCACTACAATCACCGAATGGAAAAACATAAAGTGCAAAGGCTGGAAAAAAATCATTTATATGTTCACCTTCCCCTTGTTCATCTTCACATTTATCCCCGTTACAATCTGGGCAATTACCTTCGGCAAAGCTGATTGGAAGCCTATTAAACACGGAGTTCAGAAATCTATTGAAGATATGGATAAAAAACATTGATATAAATAGCAAAACCGCTCACCAATCCGGTGAGCGGTAATTTTTTGCGTTTTACATTGTAAACATAAGTCTTCCGTAAGAAGGATAAGGCCAATAATCATAGGAAGTAAGTTGTTCCATTTCGTCAGCTACTGCTCTGAGCTTTTCCATAGCTACAAGCACCTTGTTGCAGTAATGGTAAGCCTCAGTTAAAGCATCAACCTTTTTACCCTCGATTTCCTTTACACAAGCTTCAAGCTCATCGGTAAAGTCTGCAAATTCATCCAGAAGCACTGAAAGTCTTTCTATAACACGCATTTCTGCCTTTGCAGCTATACTTGCATTAATCTGACGTTTTCTAAGTACATTTCTGCTGATATCACCAATAAAGTGGCTTACTGCAGGGAAGATATCCTTTTTAGCCATATCAATCATAGTGAGAGCTTCGATATGGATAAGCTTGGAATAATTTTCAAGCTGGATATCACGTCTTGCCTGAACCTCAAGCTCGGTAAAAATCTTATTTCGCTCGAAAAGCTCAACATTCTTTTTATCACCGTAATGAGCCATAGCATCGGGCATTGACTTAAGGTTCATAAGCCCTCTACGCTGAGCTTCAGCAATCCATTCTTCAGCATAGTTGTTGCCGTTGAAGATAATATCCTTGTGATTTCGGTAAATGTCGCTGATTATATCATTAACAGCCTTTTCCTTATCCTCTGCCATTTCAAGAACTGAAGAAAATTCAGCAAGCTGGTCGGCAACAATGGTATTAATCATAATATTGGGACAAGCTATGTTAAGAGAAGAGCCCAAACTTCTGAACTCAAATTTATTACCTGTAAAGGCAAAGGGCGAAGTACGGTTGCGGTCGGTAGTGTCCTTTTTAAAATCAGGCAGGACATCTACGCCCATACCCATTCTCACTCTGCGGACATCTTCATATTTCTCGCCGCTTTCGATAGCATGAAGCACACCCTCCAGGTCCTCACCAATAAATACCGACATAATTGCGGGAGGTGCCTCGTGACCGCCAAGACGATGGTCATTGCTTGCGGTCGCAACAGAAATTCGGAGTAAATCCTGATAAAGATGAACACCCTTAATCGCCGCACAAAGGAAAAGTAAAAACTGCTTATTTTCATAAGGCTTTTTGCCGGGTTTTAAAAGGTTTTCACCTGTATTTGTAGTAAGTGACCAGTTGTTATGCTTACCTGAACCGCTAACACCTTCAAAAGGCTTTTCGTGAAGTAAACATACAAAACCGTGACGCTGGGCAACATTCTTCATAACCTCCATTGTAATCTGGTTATGGTCGGTAGCCAGGTTTGTGGTAGTAAACACAGGAGCAAGCTCGTGCTGACAGGGTGCAACCTCGTTGTGCTCGGTTTTTGCGTAAATACCAAGCTTCCAGAGCTCAAGGTCAAGTTCTTTCATAAACTCGGCAACACGGGGCTTGATTGCACCGAAGTAATGGTCTTCAAGCTCCTGACCCTTGGGAGGACGTGCCCCGAAAAGTGTACGGCCTGTATACATAAGGTCACGGCGCTGAAGATACATATCCCTGTCAATAAGGAAATATTCCTGTTCGGCACCTACTGTAGTAGAAACGTGAGTAACGTCATCTCTGCCAAGAGCTTTAAGTAGTCTTAAAGCCTCGGTACTGATTCTCTCCATAGAACGAAGCAAGGGAGTTTTTTTATCAAGCACCTCACCTGTATATGAGCAGAAAACAGTAGGTATGTAAAGGGTATTACCCATAATAAAGGCATAAGAAGTAGGGTCCCAGGCTGTATAACCACGGGCTTCAAAAGTTGCACGGATACCGCCGTTGGGGAAAGATGAAGCATCACTTTCGCCCTTGATAAGCTCAGAGCCTGAAAACTCCATAATAACCTTACCGTCACCGTCAATGGTCATAAAAGAGTCGTGCTTTTCGGCAGTAATACCTGTCATAGGCTGGAACCAATGAGTATAGTGGGTACAGCCCTTTTCAATAGCCCATTCTTTCATTCCTGTGGCTACTCCGTTCGCTACAGAGCGGTCCAATGGTTCGCCATTCTGAATTGTACGCTCCAAAGAATTAAAAATATCCTTGGGCAAGAACTTTCGCATAGCGTCATCGTTAAACACCATACAGCCGAAAATTTCAGGTATTTTTTGCATAACACGGCCTCCTAAAAAAATAAAAATCCACACTTAAATATATCATTTATACTATATTTGTCAATGCTAAAATAACACTTTGATAAATTTTTGTCATTATGATTTATCACGGTGGATTTTTCAGAAATAATATGTGGAAAATGTGAGTTGATACTTTTATATAGTAAATCGCAAAGGGTATCGTATTGTATAGTAATTCCTTACAGTTTAACTTCAACTTCTTTGTCTATCTTCATACTTTCGGGAGTAACCAGACAATCCATTGCAATTACTTTTACTCCCTTAT
>JAFXBG010000008.1 GCA_017521925.1 Clostridia bacterium | reverse complement strand
TACGCCGTCAATCTTAGCAAACAGGGAATCGTCAGAGCCTCTGCCTACATTCTCACCGGGATGGATATGAGTACCTCTCTGCTTAACGAGGATGTTGCCTGCGAGAACGAACTGACCGTCTGCACGCTTAACACCAAGACGCTTGGACTCGGAATCACGACCGTTCTTGGTGGAACCCATACCTTTTTTATGAGCGAATAACTGAATGTTAATCTTAAGCATTTACCTTACACCTCCGAAATTGTTACTGTTAAATTATTGTTGTAATCCTTACTTAGTTCAGTAAGGTGAAGTCTGAAGCCGCATAAAATAACCTGTGCTTTCTCAGACTGCTTTGATGAAAGTTTTATTGTCATAAAGCCATCTTTGGCTTTTATCTTCGGTCTGAGGTTTAACACATCGGTAATAGTATTTACCGTCATATATGCCGCAGAGCTAACCGCCGCACACACGATATCGTTACCCTCTTCACCAAAGCCGCTGTGACCTTCGACGGTAAAGCCGTGAATCAAGCCACGCTTAATGACAAAAGAAACTTTAATCATATCAGGCCGTAATGGACTTGATAACGGCCTTTGTGTAAGGCTGTCTGTGACCTAATTTTCTCTTTTCACCCTTCTTGGGCTTGTAAGTGGAAACAGTGATTTTCTTGCCCTTGCCGGACTTTACAATCTCAGCTGTTACCTTTGCACCCTCAACATAAGGAGTGCCGACGGTGATACCGTCATCATTACCAACAGCAACTACCTTGAACTCAACAGTTGTGTTGTCTTCAGCATCAAGCTTCTCAACATAGATAACGTCGCCGTTCTCTACCTTGTACTGCTTGCCGCCGGTTTCGATTACTGCATACATGTTAGTACACCTTTTCCTTTATAGACTCGCTACTGTCGGGTGTGGCAAAGCCAACTATAAACCCACAATATGCGGCTCATACACTATAACACAACGGGAAAACTTTGTCAACATTTATTTTGAAGCTTTACTGCCTTAAGTGTATTTTTCATTAAAACTGCTATAGTCATAGGCCCTACACCGCCGGGAACAGGTGTAATTGCCGAAGCTTTGTCTTTAACTTTATCAAAATCAACGTCACCGCAAAGCTTACCGTCTTTATCCCTGTTAATACCTACGTCAATAACCACTGCACCCTGTTTTATCATATCAGCCGTTACAAAGCGAGGCTTGCCAATAGCGGCTACAAGAATATCTGCACGGTTTGTAACTTTCTTGAGATTAAGGGTTCTGGAGTGGGTAACGGTTACTGTTCCGTCCGCGTGTAAAAGAAGCATTGCCATAGGCTTGCCTACAATATTGCTTCTGCCAAGAATTACACACTCCTTACCCTTGGGGTCGATGTCGTAAGCTTTTAAAAGCTCCATAACACCTGCAGGAGTACAGGGCAGGAAGTCGTAGTCACCAATCATAATTCTGCCGACATTAGCTTTATGGAAAGCATCAACGTCTTTTTTAGGGTCAATAGCCTCGATAATTGCCTTTTCGTCAATCTGCTTAGGAAGCGGAAGCTGAACCAGAATTCCGTTTACGTCTTCCCTGTTATTAAGCTCGTCAACAAGCTTTAAAAGTTCTTCCTGAGTAGTTTCGCCGGGCAAAGCAAACTCCAACGACTCAATACCTGTGTACTCGCAAGCTTTCTTTTTATTGTTTACATAAACTCTTGAAGCGGGGTCATCGCCAACAATAACAACAGCTAAAGTTGCCTTGATGCCCTTTTCTTTAAGAGCCTTAACTTCATCACGAACCTCGTCTTTAACTTTTGTCGATACCATTTTACCATCTATAATCATAGCACCAAACATATCCTTTCTGTTTCTGAAAACTATAAGCAGAACTACACCTGCAACTACAATAAATGCCGAAAGCAGCTGGCTTACTCTGGGAGTAAAGCCTGCTATACTGAAGGGTAGGTACAGGCTGTCTGTCCTTAATCCCTCTACAAGCATTCTTTCAAAGCCATACCACACAAGGTACATAAAGAAAACCTGACCTTTGTAGCTCTGAAGCTTTTTGGAAAAAAAGTGAAGAAGCACAAAGCCCAGCAAGCACCACAATGATTCATACAAGAAGCAAGGGTGAACTGCCACACCGCCTGTGTTTGCACTTACCATTCCCCAAGGTAAATCTGTAGGAGTACCGAAGGCTTCCTGGTTCATAAAATTTCCCCAGCGACCCATACCCTGCCCGATAAGAAATCCCAAGGAAGCCAAGTCAAGGCAGGCAAGAACGTTAATCTTTTTCTTCCAGGCTACCAGACCGCCGCCTAAAAGTCCGCCTATAATACCGCCGTAAATTGCAAGACCGCCTTGGTGAAAATCGGTAATTATTTTTAATGGGTCGTCTTTAAAATAATCCCAGGTAAAGGCTACATAGTAAAGCCTTGCACCCACAACAGCACACAGAACACCGACTATAACAGCATCTAAAAGCTTGTCGGTATTAACACCAAAGTAAGGTGCACGTTTCATTGCGTAAAGTACAGCAAGTAAAAGTCCTGTGGCAATAATTACACCATACCACTTAACCTCAAAACTGCCTATGGAAAAGGCAGTGGAGTTAACAAAAAACTCTAAGCCCAGTTTAGGAAAAGTAACAGTCATATTACTCCCCCTTTACAACGGACAAAGCGGAATTCTTTGTGTCGATTTCATTTAAAATATTCATTGTTTTTTCTAAAGTTGCATTGGTGATTGCGTCATAATAATCAAAGATTTTTCTTTTTGAGAAATAAAAATCCTCAAGCATATTTGCCACCGTGTCCACAGAATTCAGAGAAGAAAGAGCATCGCCATAGGTAGCTTTCTTTGCATCCTCAAAATCCTTGCTGTCAAGTCCTTCTGACTTAATCTTGTCAAAGTAAGCCTTTATGATTTCAGCCGCCTTTTCAGGGTCACGACTTTCACCTGAGAAGATAATTGCCGAATACCCGCTGCCCTCAAACATTTCGTATGAGAAGGTGGAGTTTATAAGACCTTTATCCATAAGCTCGCGATACATAGGACTTGTGGAAGAAGCAAGCATAAAGAGAAGAATATCAAGGTGTGCAAGCTCTTCTTCATTATGAAGCCTCTGAGCTTTAAGCTTAAAGCCTAAATTAAAAATAGGCACAGCCACAGGGAAAATCTGCTTTGTGTAAGCTTCTTTGATTTCGTAAGGCTCTTCAGGAAAAATGCTCTTGACCTCGGCTTTTTCCTGCTCTTTAAGGTACTTGTCACAAACCTTAATTACATCTTCAACAGTAACATTTCCCACAACGGAAAGTGCCATATTATGAAGATTATAGTAGGAATTATAGCAGGTGTAAAGGCTTTCGGGGGTAATCTCGGCAATAGACTCTATGCTTCCTGCAATATCAACCTTAACAGGGTGATTGTGATACATAGCACCCAAAAGATTAAACAGTACTCGCCACTCGGGAGAATCCTCGTACATTTTGATTTCCTGACCGATAATACCCTGCTCTTTTGCTACGGTTTCTTCGGTAAAGTAGGGATTTGTTACAAGCTCAAGAAGGATAGAAAGACTTTTTTCAAACTGCTCTGTACAGTTGAAAAGGTAGCAGGTTTTGTCAAAGCTTGTATATGCGTTGGCATTAGCGCCTGTTTCGGCATACTTTGCAAAAGCATCGCCGTCTTCACTTTCAAAAAGCTTATGCTCAAGGTAGTGGGCAATGCCGTCGGGAACTCTGACTTTGCCTTCTTTTAAATCAAATTCTGTATTAATACTGCCGAAAGGAGTACCGATAATAGCATAGGTAGAACGGTAACCCTCTTTGGGTAAAACGAAAATTCTTAAGCCTGAGCTATGCTCTATCTCGTAGTATTTTTCTCTGAGCTTTTCGCTCACATATTCCTTAACCTGCATTACTGCTCCTCCTTTCCTGTTAAAATATAAACTGTATCTAAGGTAAGCTTGTTAGCTACCTCTATAATTTCTTCTTTTGTAACAGCATTAAACTTTGCTGTAGTTTCCTCTAAAGATAAGAACTCAGGGTCTGTAAGCTGAGAAACGTACCATTCCTCGTTACCTGTTACTGTGTCGGTAATGCTTACAAAGTCGCTTGCCACAGAAAGCTTTGCAAGGCGTAAATCTTCGTCTGTAAAATTACCCTTTTTAACCTCTTCAAGCTCGTGTAAAACTGCATCAACAGTACGCTGAGCATTAATATTTTCAACTCCGCTTTCTACAGTTAATATACCCTTGAAGCGGTTATATCGGCTGAAGCAATAGTAGCAAAGGCTCTGTTTTTCACGGATATTGAGAAAAAATTTAGAACGTGTGCCTGAACCTAAGATAACGTTCATAAGTCGCATTGCAAAAACACCTGAATCGTTTTTATCGCAATTTGTTCTGAAACCCATAAGCACCTTTGCCTGGGCAATATCCATGGTTTCCTCTACCCTTTTAACCTCTTTGGCTTCTCTGATAATTTGGGTAGAAAGCTGCTCAGGGGTTCTTGTTACCTTAGAAAACTTTTCTTTAAAAATTTCTTTTGCAGCCTCACAAGATGCACCGCCTACGTAAAAGACCTCAAAACTTGCACCTTTAAGCATTCTGTCCCAAGCTTTTTTAAGGCTTTCGGGGGTGGATTTAAGGATATTTTCACGTGTACCGTATCGCTTAACACCAAATGCCTCGTTTTCGCACATAATCTCAACAAGTCTTGCATTTGCGTAAACACGTTTGTCGTTAAACTCGGAATCTGCAAGGTCAATAAGCTGACGGCGTTCCTGCTCAACCTCATCAGAATCGAAAACACCATCTGTAAATTTAGGTGCAAATATAACCTTTAAAAGAAGCTCTGAAAGCTCTTTTGAAACTACGTCGCCGTCAAAAGCGTAGCGGTCGTCAATACCTGCTATTGAAAAGGTAAGCGCCAGAGTTTCACCGGTTTTGCGAACCCCTGCAGAAAGGGATGCACCGTAAAGAGAGCTTAACTTCTTAGAAAGTGCAGTAAAATCAGGGTATTCTTCGCAGGAGCGTGTAAGCACCTGAGTAAGAAGTGCAAAGTCTGAGGCGGTTTCTTTTTCCAGAGGAAGAAGTGCAATAGCAGTAAGACGCATTGTTTTGAATCTGTCTACGTTAATCTCATTAAAATATACGTTATCCGAAAGTTTAGTGCGGATATTTGTGCTCATAAAAATCATCTCCGTAATTGGAAGTAGCAAACAAAATTTGCCTATTTTAGTATTGTATCACAATTATTTTATTTATTAAAGCCTTTTTGGAAATTAAATATAAAAAACACCGCCCATTAAAGCTTAAATGAGCGATGTAATTTGAAAATATTATGATTTATTCTGGGCATCTACTAAACCTGCACCGCCGTAAAGCTCGCGGAGCTTGGGCTTTTCGATTTTGCCAGTGGGGTTACGGGGTACGTCGGCAAAGATAATGCGGTGAGGACGTTTATAACGGGGCAAGTCCATACAGAAGTTATTGATGTCCTCCTCAGTTGCAGTAAAGCCTTCTTTAATCTGGATAACTGCGGCGGCAATTTCACCAAGACGCTTGTCGGGCAAACCGATAACCGCAACGTCGCCGATTGCGTTGTAGCCTCTTAAGAAGTCCTCAATCTGAACGGGATAAAGGTTTTCGCCACCTGAGATAATAACATCCTTCTTACGGTCAACAAGGAAGATAAAGCCGTCCTCGTCTTCTTTTGCCATATCGCCTGTAAAGAGCCAACCGTCCTTAATGGATGCATTAGTTGCGGCTTCGTCGTTATAGTAGCACTCCATAACACCGGGGCCCTTGACGCAAAGCTCGCCGACCTCGCCCTGATTTACCGTGTTACCTTCTTCGTCTACAATCTTAACTCTCCAGCCGTAGCCTGCCTTACCGATAGCACCAACCTTGTGGATGTTCTCAACGCCAAGGTGAACACAGCCGGGGCCGATAGACTCGGAAAGACCATAGTTTGTGTCGTACTGATGATTTGGGAAGTATTCCTTCCACTTCTTTATAAGGCTCATGGGGACAGGCTGAGCCCCGATGTGCATTAATCTCCACTGCTCAAGATTATAGTCCTCAATTTTAAAATCGCCTCTGTCAAGGGCGTTGAGGATATCCTGAGCCCAGGGAACAAGAAGCCATACGATTGTACATTTTTCGTTAGAAACGGCATCTAAAACGTACTCGGGACGTGTACCCTTTAAGAGTACGGTTTTACCGCCTACCAACAAACTTCCGAACCAGTGCATCTTTGCACCTGTATGGTAAAGAGGAGGAATGCAAAGGAAAACATCATCCTTGGTCTGGCCGTGGTGGTTCTGCTCTACCTTGCAGGAATGGGTAAGGCTTCTGTGCTTATGTAAAATAGCCTTGGGGAAACCTGTAGTACCTGATGAAAAGTAAATTGCACCGAAGTCTTCCTCGTCAATTAAAATCTCGGGAGATTTTGAGGAGCAGTCTGCTGTCATCTCGGAGTATGACTCGGCAAATGTGGGACAATTATCAGAGCCTGCAAAAATAAGCAAGCGGTTTACACTGATTTTTGCCTCGATATTTTCAACTCGACCGATAAACTCAGAGCCGAAAACAAGGGCATCAGTATCAGCAAGATTAAGACAATACTCGATTTCGTCGCTTGTATAGCGGAAGTTAAGAGGCACTGCAATGGCACCTGTTTTAAGAATACCGAAGTAGATAGGGAGCCACTCGATGCAGTTCATAAGAAGAATTGCAACCTTGTCCCCTTTCTTTATACCTCGCTCTAAAAGAGCATTTGCAAAGCGGTTTGCCTTTTCGTTAAAAACATTCCAACTGATTTCTCTGCGGTAATAGTTCTTTTCGGTTTCCTGAACCAAACTATAATCACGCCAGGTAAGACGGCGGGTTTCGGGAACACCGGGGTTGATTTCAACAAGAGCTACGTCGCCACCATAAAGACGAGCGTTACGCTCAAGCATTTCCATAATTGTCATCTGTATCACCTTTAAAATAAAATAAGTCCTCAAGGAAAGCTTAGCTTCCTTGAGGACGAAAAAATCGCGGTACCACCTCAGGTTTGCCTTTGCTTCACAGCAAAGACCTCGGCGAGTTAAAAACTCATAGCTTTAACGGGCATACCCGTAACAGCCTACGCAGACTTTTTCTAAAAGCCCTTCGGTGTTCTGCTAACGGAATGTATTGGGGAAAAACTGCCATCGGCTTGCACCATCCGCCGACTCTCTTAAGTACAGAAAGTTTCCTTACTTGTTTCCGCTCACTGCATTTAGAATATTAAGTAAAATTATACCACCTGAAATTAAGTATGTCAACAAACTTTTAAGGTTAATTTGTAAAAGGTCTGTCTATCTGAACAACTGCGTTACAATTTTCAAGATTACTGCTTACAAGCTTTGCGATGTCCTTTTTTAGCTTTTTGTCGTCATCTTTAACCGAAAAAGGTACAACAGCATCAAAGATAAGGTTTGTATGGGTTACACCGGGAACCATACGAAAATCGTGGATAGTTACGTCCTGATGAATAACCTTTACGATTTTTGCAACACTCATACGATAGGAATTAGTGACCTCGTTGTCGGTTTCAATGGGGTCCATATGAATTACTGCAAGACAGCCGTAAACCTCGGCAAGTTCCTGCTCGATAAGGTCGATTTCGTCATGAAGCTCGTAAATATCGCCCTTACCGTCAACCTCTGCGTGAAGCGAAAGAATCTGTCTGCCGGGACCGTAATCGTGAACAATAAGGTCGTGAATTCCGATTACAGTGGGATGTGAAAGAACCGTAGCCTCTACAGCCTCTACAAACTCCTTTTCAGGAGGAGTTCCCAGTAAGAGCTTCAATGTTTCCATAGCAGACTTGAAGCCTGCAAAAAGAATAAACAGCGACACAAGCACACCGCAGTAGCCGTCAATCATAATATCAAAATAAACACCGACAATAAGGGAAACAAGTACAACTGCAGTAGCTACCGAGTCAGAGATACAGTCCATAGCTGTAGCTTTCATACCTGAACTGTTTATAGCTTTGCCGACTCTGCTGTTATAGAAAAACATATAAAGCTTAACTAAAATCGAAGCACCTAAGATAACTGCTGAAAGCACCCAGTTTTCGCCTATAGGCTCGGGGGTTATAATTTTTCCGATTGATGAGGTCATAAGCTCAACGCCTACAACAACAATGATGATTGACACCAACAAACCCGATATGTACTCGAACCTGCCGTGGCCGAAGGGATGCTCGGGGTCAGGCTTTTTTCCTGCAAATCTAAAACCGATTAAAGTAATCAGCGAAGAACCTGCATCGGAAAGGTTGTTGAAAGCATCAGCAGTAATTGCAATGGAACCTGCAAAGGTGCCTGCCAGAAGCTTGCCTAAGAAAAGAAGAATGTTAAGAGCAATGCCTGCTATACTGCAAAGTGCACCCCAGGCACGTCTGCCCTCTGTAGTATCTTTGCTTTTATTTTTTAGAAAAATTTTACCCAGAATACTAATCATTTAAATTTCCTGTCCTCTGTTTATTTTGAAGCTAACTTATAAACTCTGTCAGCTCGGCCGATAACCACCAAATGCTCACCTTCAAGGAAAGTATAGTCGGCAGTAAGCTCGGTATCAAGCTTGCCTGAACGCTTAACAGCAATAATATTTACAGAATATTTACGCCTTACGTCAACAGCTCCCACGGTTTTCCCTACCCACTCACCAGGCACAGGAATTTCGTAGACGGCATAATCTTCGGTAAGCTCAATATAATCAAAAATATTTTTTACATTCAGCCTTATGGCGGTTTTCTCAGCCATATCACGCTCAGGATATATAACCTGGTCTGCACCGATTTTCTTAAGAAGACCGGCATGTCTTGCGGAGCCTGCCTTTGCTATAACACATTTAGCACCGAACTCTTTTAAAAGAGCTGTGATTTCCATAGCTGACTGAAAATTTGTACCTACTGCCACAACGCAGTAATCGAAATTAGAAACACCTAAAGACTCGATTACATTTTCGTCAGAACAGTCACAGATTCTTGAATCCTCAAACTCGTTAGAGTATCTTTCAACCAGTTCTTCGTCAATATCGGCAACAAGTACATCATTGCCCAGTTGTGAAAATTTAAGTGCCAAATGATAACCGAATCTGCCAAGACCGATTACAAGAATTGATTTCATAATTAAAACCTCTTATCCGATTAAAACTTGCTCGGCAGGACGCTTTACAGCTACCTGCTTGCGTTTTTCCGCAAGGGTAAGCATAAGTGTAAGTCCGCCGATTCTGCCTGCATACATTAAAAGCATTATTATATATTTTGAAAGTGCTGAAAGCTCTGGGGTTATACCCATTGTAACACCGACTGTGCCCATAGCCGACACCGCCTCAAAGACCACACTTGTCATCGAGAAAGGCTCTACAGCACACATAATCATTATGGCTACAGCCAGCACAAGCACATAGGTTACCACTACGGCACTTGCCTGACGGGCAGTTTTCTCCTCAAGACGCTTTTTGAAAACCGTAATGTAGCTGGAGCGTCTTGCAGATGTAAACGTCGAAAGGACAAGCACGGCAAAGGTGGTGGTTTTCACACCGCCTGCAGTAGACCCCGGGCTGCCGCCAATGAACATCAAAATACAGAAAATTACTACGGTGCTGGGGCTTATAGCAGAAAGGTCGGCAGTATTAAAGCCAGCAGTTCGCGGAGTTACCGACTGGAAGAAAGAAACAATCCACCGTTTATACTCGGGCATATCGGCTAAAACACCCTGTCTTTCAAACAAATAGAACAGCACGGTTCCTATTAAGAGAAGTGATACCGTAGTAACAAGCACAATTTTCGAATGCAAAGAATATTTGCTGAGCTTTTGCCTTAAGGTGAAAATATCATTCCATACAATAAAACCCACACCGCCAATAATAACCAGAGCACATATAGTAAGGTTTACCAGTATATCGTCATAAAAAAGAGTCAGCGATGAGAAGGGCTCGTATCTTCCCATTAAGTCAAAGCCTGCGTTGCAAAAGGCTGAAACCGAATGAAAAACTGCGTTGTAAATACCCCTTAGCAAGCCCATTTTCGGAACAAAGCGGATGCTTAAAAGTACTGCACCTACAGCCTCTGTCAAAAATGTTCCGTAAAGGATTTTGCGAATCATCCTTATAACACCCTTAAGCTCCAAAGAACCCGAGGACTCCATCAGAAGCCTTCTTTCCCTTAAGCCTATACGACGCTTCAACAGGAAAGAAAACATTGTGATAATAGTCATAAACCCTAAGCCGCCGATTTGAATCAGAGTAATTATTGTAAGCTGTCCGAACAAAGACCAATGAGAAAAAGTGTCGTACACAATAAGACCTGTTACACAAGTGGCTGAGGTTGAGGTAAAAAGTGCATTTGTAAAAGGGGTCCACTCTCCTGTTTTAGAAGAAACAGGAAGCATAAGCAAAAATGCACCCAAAAGTATAAGTAAAGCAAATCCGATTGTAATTACCTTAGTGTAGGTAAGCTTTATTCGCTTTTTCATAGTGCCTCCTTAAATAGAGGAATTTATCAGACAAGCAAGTCACAAATCTGTGAGCTGAGTTTCACAGGGTCTTTAACCTCAAGTCCGCTGATAAGACGAGCCTGAGCATAGAGGATTTCTGTATATGCTGTAAGTTTATCTTTATCTGTTTCGAAAAGGTTCTTCAATGTATCCTTAAGCTTGTGGTTCATATTGATTTCAAGGACAGTCTGTGCCATTGCCATACCCTCGTGACCGGGAAGCTGAGAAAGCACCCTTGCCATTTCGGCAGAAATATAGCCTTCGCTTATAAGGCTTACGGGATCCTCGCCTACTGTGTTTGAAAATCTTACGCCCTTAACCTCGCCCTTTAAAGCCTCGCTCATAAAATCAAGAAGCTCCTTGGAATTTTCGTTAAGCTCATTTACGCTTTCCTTTTCGTCGTCTGATGAAAGGTCAAGGTTACCCGAAGTAACGTTTACGAAATCCTTACCCGCGAAGTTCATAAGGGTTGTAGCTACAAACTCGTCAACCTCATCGGTAAAAAGAAGCACATCATAACCCTTTGAGCGAACCAAGTTTGTTCTGGGCAGGCTTTTTGCAAGTTCCTCGGTGGCGGCTGATGCATAGTAGATAGCCTTCTGGTCTTCGGGCATAGCATCTGTATATTCTTTTAACGAAATATAATTATCTGTAGCACTTGACTTGAACACAAGCAAATCTTTTAAAGTATCCTTGTTTGCACCATACTCGTTATAAACACCGAACTTAAGAACAGCACCAAACTCCTTGAAGAATGTTGTGTACTTTTCCCTATCCTCTTTCATAAGCTTTAAAAGCTCAGTGCGGATTTTCTTTTCTAAGCTCTTTGCAATGGTTCTGAGCTGATAATTCTGCTGTAAAGTTTCTCGGGAAATGTTAAGAGTCAGGTCGGAGCTATCCACAACACCTTTTACAAAGTTAAAGTAATCGGGAAGCAAATCACCGCATTTGTCCATAATCATTACGCCGTTTGAGTAGAGGGTTAAGCCCTTTTCATAGCCCTTAGAGTAATAATCAAAGGGAGCCTTTGCGGGGATGAACATTAATGTTTCATACTCAACTGTACCCTCGATATGAGCCTGAATTGTCTTTAAGGGTGCATTGTAATCGTAGAAAGTAGCCTTGTAAAAATCTGCATACTGCTCCTCAGTAACCTCTGAGGAGGACTTGTGCCACAAAGGAACCATAGAGTTAAGGGTCTGATTCTCAACTACAGTTTCGTACTTAGGCTCTGCATTTTCGTCGCCACTCTCTACAGGTCTTGTAATTTCCATATCCATGCGGATAGGATAGCGGATATAATCGGAATAACGCTTGATAAGCTCTTTAATCTTATACTGGTCTAAAAACTCGGTGAAATTCTCTGTCTCTGTGTCCTCTTTGATATAAAGGGTAATCTGTGAACCGTAAGGCGCATAATCGCAGGCTGTAATTGTGTAACCTTCGGTACCCTTGCTTTCCCAACAAAAAGCGGTGTCCGAGCCTATTGCGTGAGTACGGACAGTAATTTTCTTGCTTACCATAAATGCAGAGTAGAAACCAACACCGAACTGACCGATAATGCTGATGTTGTCGTCGGTATTCTCAGATTTAAATGTACCTGAGCCTGAGTGAGCAATGGTAGAAAGATTTTCTTCAAGCTCTTTGTCGGTCATACCGCAACCGTTGTCAGTGATTTTAATAATGCGGTTTTCTTTATCAATAGAAATATCAATGCCGTACTTGTCACGGTCTAAAGCATAAGCTGAGTCTGTAAGTGAACGGAAGTATCTTTTGTCAATAGCGTCACTTGCGTTTGAAATAAGCTCACGTAAAAAAATCTCTCTGTTGGTATAAACAGAGTTAATCATCATATCCAGCATCTTTTTAGATTCTGTTTTAAACTGCCTCATTTACATATTCCTCCAAAATGAAAATATTACCATAATATTTTAGTCCTACTTAGAAATAAAGTCAATAGACAGTCCATTATTACATTTATGTTGAAAAAAAGGATTCATACTGATATAATTCATTTTAAGAACAGGAGGATTCTTTATGATTAAAAGAAGATTTTTGGCATTACTGACAGCTATACTTATAACACTCTCTGTGGTAACCGTTACCGTTTCGGCAGAGGAAGAAGTTAAGGTAATATCCGCAACGGTTGTGCAGGAGCTCACCACTTCAACTTGCTTCGAAGGTGCAGAAGAAGACACAGCAGATCTTAGTGGGCTCAGAATCTTATATGAGCTTTCAGACGGCAGATACGATGTATGGGGCTTTGACCGCAACACCTATCCCGATTTAGGCAACAATGAAATTAACTGGGATTTTGTCCGCAACGATAAGGGTGAGGTTGTTAAGGAGAACAACAAAGTTGCAATACAGATAACCTGCGGTGAAACACTGGTAGAGGTTGAATATACAATCATCGAAAATCCCGTAGAAAGCTTTGAGCTTGATATGGACCCCATTGTTCTTTATGAGAACTACAGCGACGGAGTATGGGAAAGTGAAGTGGGAGTAGGCGACTACTATTATATCTGTGACTTTGATATGGATGATACTATAACCGTTCACTATAAAGACGGCACATCCACAACCGACGAGGCAATGTTCTTTTATGATGATTACGGATGGGGCGTTGAACTTTTCAGCACTCAGGATGTAACCCCTTGGAAGGTTGGCAAGGAAAACCACCTCTATGCAAAATATATGGGATATACCGTGGAGATTCCCGTTGAGGTGGTTCCCGTTCCTATAAAGAACATTGAAATCACAAAACTCCCTGACAAAACCGAATACGAAGATGTTTATAAGCCTCTGTGGCAGGGAATGGCATTTAATATCAATTTAAAGGACGGAACATCCGTGTCTGCAACAGTTGCTGACGAGGAACTTGAATACATCAGATATCCCCTTGATGATTATGTTTTGGACGTAAACGGTTTGGAAGTTACCATAAGAGATTGGGGCGGAGAATATTCACTTATCTGCTATGACGTAGAAGAGGTTATTGAGGGTCTTACCTTTAAAGAGCATAAAGCTGTGGCTGATATGACCGTTAAACAGATAAGCCGAACAGGCGTAGGAACCATAGTTGATGTTACATATGAAAACGGCGAGAAAGAAACCTTTGAGTTTGACGTTCAAGGTCATGACATCGCAGTTAGCGACAGAGATGTAACAGGCCGCATAAAAACAGATTACGGTTATACAGAGTATTCTCTTGAGGCTGTATACGACAGCAAAAAGAATCTTGAAGGCTATAATCTATATTTTTTGGATTTTGAAGCTTTCGCACCTCTTGATGTAATTACCCCTGTTCCCGGACACTACCTTGTAGGCGATGCAAATGAAGACGGTAAGATTAATATTAAAGATGCCACTGCAATCCAGAAGCATCTGGCAAAAATAGAATCCCTTTCAGAAACAGGAATTCTTGCTGCTATGATAATCGACTCAGACAAGCTCAGCGTCAAGGATGCAACTCTGATTCAGAAATATCTTGCGGGCTACGATGTAATTCATCCCATAGGTGAGACCGTTGAGAAGTAATACCTGATAAACCTAAATTTAAACAGCCGACTAACCTCGGCTGTTATTCTTTTACTTGAAACAACGCTCTATATGTGATAGTATACTGAAATAAAAACTGACAGGAGTTTTATTTTGAAAAAAGCTAATTTACTTTATATAGTTTTGCAAATTGCTCTGTGGGGAATTTACGGAGTGCTATACTCCTATGCAAACAGATACCTTTTATCTCAGGGGCTTTCAAGCACAATTACAGGCGTACTTTTGGCACTGTCAACTGCCGTCGCTTTTGTACTCCAGCCTCTACTGACATCAATAATTGATAAACGAAAATTTGAGCTTAAAGGCGTTTTGCTTATGCTATCGGCTTTAATGCTTGTCTGCTCTCTTATTTTGCCTTTTATCAAAAGCTTGTGGGCAGTAGCAACTATATACGCTTTGGCTTACATTGGGGTAGTAGTGTATCCTGCCTTTATAAATGCTATGGGTATGGTGGCTATAAAATCAGGCTATAGTGTCAACTTTGGTTTAGCTAGGGGTGTAGGTGCTTTTGTTTTTGGTATAACTGCCTGGGGCACAAACAAGCTTATAGAAGTGTTTTCTGAGTCAGCTATCCCCTGTTTTGCAATCATTTTCTGTCTTTTAGCCATTGGTGCGGTTTTGATTTTTCCAAAAGGTGCAGATGCAGTTACAAAAAAAGAAGACGCCTCAAAGATTACCGACTTTTTTAAACGAAACAAAAAGTTTACCGTTCTGTTGATTGCAGTAGCAACAATTATGGTAGGTCATAATATATTGGGCAATTGTATGTATCAGATTGCAGTTTTTAAAGGAGACCCAAATGCTCAGGGAATGGTGCTGATGATATCTACCCTGATAGAAATTCCAACTATAGTATTTTTTACAAAGCTTTTAAAAATTGCAAGCAGCAGTACCTACATGAGAATATCAGGCATATTTTTCGTATTAAGAGTTTTGCTTTCACTCGTTATTCCGGGGGTATGGGGACTTTACATTGCTCAGATTTGCCAGATAGCAGGCTACGGACTTTATACAGTCTGCTCGGTTTATTATACAGGCGAGGTTGTAAGCGATAAAGATACAGTTAAAGGACAAACCTACATCTGTGCAGCAAACACCATAGGTTGCCTTATTGCCCACCTTACAGGCGGAGCTATGATAGATGCCGTAGGTGTAGAAAATATGCTGATAATCACAACTATAATTTCAGTTATTGGTATGGTTATGTTATTCTTTACCACAGAAAAAACAAATAGCAGATAAAAACAAAACCGATGCACATAAGTGCATCGGTTTTGCTTGGCGGAGGACAAGAGATTCGAACTCTCGCGCCGGTTACCCGACCTACTCCCTTAGCAGGGGAGCCTCTTCACCACTTGAGTAATCCTCCGTATATAGTGAACTTAAAAAGTTAATATGCAATTGGCGGAGAGAAAGGGATTCGAACCCTTGGTACCTTTCGGTATCACTAGTTTTCAAGACTAGCTCCTTAAACCGCTCGGACATCTCTCCGTTTAGGACAAGTTGTATTCTAACACAAGATTTTAGTGTTGTCAATCTTTTTTCGATTTTTCCGAATTTTATTTTTAAAAACCTTAATTACTCATTGAACTGCAGTTTGATTTTTATATAAAAAGCTAATATTTCACTATTATTTCGACAAATTTTATCATATTTGTAATCTTTTGACGTTAAAACCTTGTAATATATATGGTATAGAATGAGAGTTCGGGAACTATATTTATGTATTTTCAAAAAAAATTAACAATTAGGGGTTGAAACGACAAGGCTCTTGTGCTATAATGATTACAAAGTTGTAACAAAGGTTGTCGGAATTGTAATACTCCGCTTCCTTTATCCCCCATTATCACTGGGGTTTGCAAATTCACGGAGGTCTTTATGTTAAAAATCAAAAGAGCTTTGGCTCTCTTTCTTATACTGGCGGTGATTCTGACAATTTCTGTAGCTTCGGGTACATCCTGTGCTGCTGCAGGTACAGGCATTGGTCTTTCTGAGCACGTAATAAATGCTTACAACAGCGGTTGGTCTTATGTTTACGGTTGTGCTTCAGAAGGCGCGGTTGACTGCTCCGGACTTATTTATATGTATGCAGGCGGCGACCGCACAGCTATGATTGATTACTGTCAGGATTCAGGTTATGTATCCGATGGCGTGCCTAATATTCATGGTTTAGGTCTTTATCAACCCGGTCATGTTGGCGTTTATGTCGGTAACGGTATGGCAGTTGACGCCAGAAGCGAAGATTACGGCATTTGCTATGAGTCAGTTTACAGCAAAAGCTGGACAATGTGGTTTAAGCACGAAACAATCTCTTATCCTGATACAGGTTGGGAGTATTTTGGCGGCAATTATTATTACTACGAAGACGGCGAATATTTAACCGATGCTTATATTACAGTAGATGGTATTGAGTATTACCTTGACGCAAGCGGTGCATCAACCTCTACTCCCGGCGATACAGGTGCACTTGCAGATACTCCCTCTGATTATACTGCAGAGGATGAAATTGAAAGCATTGAGAGTGAATACATCAAGCTCGGAAGCACTGACGAAAGAGTTTCTTCAATCCAGCAGAGACTTAAGGAGTTAGGCTTCTATAACGATGATATTACAGGTTATTATGGTGAGCTTACCGAAGCAGCTTATATGGAATTCCAGGCAGCTGCAGGTCTTTATGCTGACGGTATAGCAGGTCCTACAGAAATTGAGCTTTTACTTTCTGATGATGCTCCCTATGCTCCTGAAAATGAAGACAAAGAAGAAACCGAAGAAACCGAGCCTGTTGACGAGGAACCTGAAAACGAAGAAACAAACACCTTCTCAAACGGTGACTTCAATGACAGCATCTATGAAATCCAGTCTGAGCTGGCAAATCTCGGTTACTTTAGTGATGATGCCACAGGCTACTACGGCGATATGACAGAAAGTGCAGTCGCTGATTTCCAGACACAGAACGGATTAGAGCCTACAGGCAAAGTTGACGAGCTTACATATGCTGCAATTTTCAGCTCAACTGCTTTGGAAAATCCTAACGCTGAGGATTTAGATAACGCAGAAACTCTTACTCCCCCCGAAAAAGCAGATAAAGACAACACAAAAGAAACAGAACCTGCAAAAGATAATACGATTGCATCTTCTGCTTGTGAAGAGGTTACACTTAAATCTGCAGAGCTTGCTGCAAAAGCCCTTGAGGGTATAGAGTTTGAAAGCGTTGATGCTGACAAGAGCTCTTCCCGTTCAGGTTCATTTATAATATGGCTTTTTGTTATGATTGCATTTATGGCAGGTGCATTCTGGTTTGTTTATAATAATGAGAAAAAGAAAAAGAAAGCAAGATACGAACGCATTAAAGCAAGAGCCAACAGAAACTGGTAAATAAATAATCTTCCCCACCGAAAACTAAATCGGTGGGGATTTTTCATTGACTAAATTTGTAGAAAATGATAGAATAGGCACGTTCTTTTAAGGAGGGTATTAAATGGATAAAAAACATGATTTAGTATGCGACCAATGCGGAGGTATGATGACTCTAAGCGAAAACCGCAGGGAGATGCACTGTGAATACTGCGGCAACGTTGTAATTCTGCCCGACAAAGAGCATGAAGAAAAGGTAGCATATGCAAAACGCAAGGCAGAGCTTGATGCACAGCACGAGCATTACGAAAAGAGAAAACGTATGGAACATAGACATCTGAATGTGTCCAAGCTTATCGCTTTGCTTGTTGTTGCAAGCATATTTTTAATTCCGGCAAGCTGTGTGGCTGGCCCTTACATTTTCAGACCTACCATAAACCCCTTTGAATACATAGATGTAAAATTTGAAGGAATCAACGGCGAAGGCAAGGCTACCGTTGAGCTTATTCAGTCAAATAACTGGATACAGTCTCTTGATGATTTGAATATAAAACTCTCACAATCCTATTATCTCAGCGAAAACGATATTATCTCAATAACCACAAACGATTCAACTTCCCCTTGCCGACATAATGTTAAATATATGGAATATACGGTTAAAGGCTTGGAGCTTTTCCTAACAGGCCTTGATGATATTGACGAATATGCCGAAAAGCTTATTCACCAGAAATCCCGGCAGCTTATCGGAAAGACAATTAACGATAATCCTCAGTTTTCAACTCCTAAACACGAAAAATTTTATCTCCTTTCTGACAAAGACAAGGAAAATGTTCTTTATGATGTTTACAGCTGCAAATGGGAGCTTATTGAGGGGTACAGCAAAACAGTTTATCTTGTAGCTTACTACACAGATATTATTGTTCATAACGGTGCCAACGCCACATTCAGCTACGAGGATTGTATGTATACAGGAAACCTCCTTTATGAGGGAAGTTATTCAAACGGTTACGTTTACGGTTATGAAAGTCTTGAAGACATTGAACTTGACCTTAATACAAACCACAGCCCTGATATGGTGCTGACTGAAAAGTAAACTAAAAGAGCTTGAGAATTATATCTCAAGCTCTTTTTTGCCGTCTTTTGTTAATGTATAAACAGATTTAAAGCCGCATTTTTTCGCAAGCTCCAAGGATTTTTCAAAGTTAAATCCTAAAGCCGTTGTTTCGTGGCTGTCTCCGTTTAAAATTACTTTACCGCCTTTAGAGGCTATGTATTCAAGTATAAATTTTGATGGGTACGGGTCAAGCCTTCTTCCGCGGAAAACTGCACCGGTGTTGATTTCAAACATCACATCGTTTTTCATAAGCTTGTCAACAGCTTTTATGGCGGCGTTTTTGTATCTATAATCTTCTTCGTTAAAAAGCGAACCGTCGGCATTATAAATCTTAACCAAATCGAAATGACCGATTATATGGGTTTTATGAACATCGCAAAGCCCGGACACTGTTTCAAAATAGCTTTCGCAAAAACTGAGGTAATCTCCGCCGAAATACTTCTCGACACCCTTAACCTGAGTTTCTTTGTCCATATCTACAGCAAGGAATTTGTCATCCCCCACCTTGAGATAATGAACCGAGCCAATTACATAGTCTGCATCGGGATAAGCTTTATCAGCATAAATATCCCGCTCTATACCGCAAAGAATATCTATTTTGTCTTTGTACTTTTCCTGAAGTTGCCTGCACTGTGCAAAATATTCCTGCTCTTTATCCGAAGGAATACAGCACTCCAAGTCAAAGTGAGTAAAGCTATGCCCCGAAAACCCCAAAGCAGAAAAGCCCAAGGCACAAGCGGCAAGGGTCATTTCTTCCAAAGTGTTTTTGCCGTCGCAAAAAACGGAATGGGTGTGAAAATCGTAAGGTTTAATTTTCATTATGAAGTCATCTTTTCCTGCTTTACCTTGTGGTCGATTACGTGTCTGCCCTTAAGCTCATTATGGATATCCTCAAGAGAAATACCCATCTCAAGCATAAGCACCATTACGTGATAAGCAAGGTCGGCAATTTCGTAGATTGTTTCCTTTTTGTCGTCGGCTTTGGCGGCAATGATAACCTCGGTACACTCCTCGCCTACCTTCTTAAGAATTTTATCAAGACCTTTTTCAAAAAGGTAAGTTGTGTAGGAGCCTTCTTTTTTCTCTGTTTTTCTGCCCTCAAGCATTGTCATAAGACCTTCTAAAGAAAACTCGGTAAGCTCATCGCTTATGAAGAGAGGTTCTGTAAAACAGGAGTCTGTGCCCTTATGACAAGCAGGGCCGTCTTTCTCAACAACTACAACCAGTGCATCTCTGTCACAGTCGGCAGTAATGCTTACGATATGCTGGAAATTACCGCTTGTTTCGCCCTTAAGCCAAAGTTCCTGTCTGCTTCTGCTGAAGAAACAGGTCTTATGCTCTTTTAAACTTATGTTTAAGCTTTCTTCGTTCATATATGCAAGGGTAAGCACCTTTTTGGTAACTGCATCTACAACAATTGCAGGAATAAGACCCTTGTCGTCAAATTTTAAATCTTTGATATCTACCATTTTAAAACACTCACAGTCTGACATTAATGTCGTTTTTCTTAAGCTCTTTTTTTAGGTCGTTTATTTTAATTTCACCGAAGTGGAACACAGAAGCTGCAAGACCAGCATCAATTGTGGGAATAGCCTTGAAAAGGTCTACAAAATCCTTCATACTTCCTGCACCGCCCGAAGCAATTACAGGGACATTTACTGCATTTGTAACTATGTCGAGAAGTTCAATGTCAAAGCCGCCCTTAACACCGTCGGTATCGATTGAATTTACAACAACCTCGCCCGCACCCATGGAAACACACTTTTTAATCCAGCTTATTGCCTCCATACCTGTGTCTTCTCTGCCGCCTTTGGCAAAAACTCTGAACTCACCGTCTACACGTTTAACATCAACGGAAAGAACAACGCACTGGTCGCCGTAAAGCTGAGCCGCTTCACGAATAAGCTCGGGATTTCGGATTGCACCTGAGTTTACGGAAACCTTGTCGGCACCGCACTTAAGTACACGGTCAAAATCAGAAACGGTATTGATACCGCCGCCTACGGTAAGAGGAATAAATATTGTAGACGCAACCTCGGTGAGGATGTCTGTAAAGAGTGCTCTGCCCTCGGCTGACGCTGTAATATCATAGAAAACAAGCTCGTCGGCGCCGCTCTCAGAGTAATATTTAGCAAGCTTTACAGGAGACGATACATCAGCTAAATCGAGGAAATTTACGCCCTTTACAACTCTGCCGTCCTTAACATCAAGGCAAGGAATAATTCTTTTGGTGATCATTTATTTTGCCTCCTTTGTTAAAGTTATCGCTTCCTTAAGGTCAATGTTACCTGTGTAAAGTGCCTTACCTAAAATAGCACCGTAAACACCGATTTCCATTAAAGCCTTAACATCATCAAGAGTTGATACACCGCCTGATGCAGTAAAGTCGATATGGAATTTACCCTGAAGCTCTTTGTAAAGCTCAAGATTAGTGCCTGAAAGCAGACCGTCCTTTGAAATATCAGTACAGATAACAGTTTTAACGCCCATATCCTCAAGCTCTTTGCAGAATTCAAAACAGGTTTTCTCAGCGGTTTCTGTCCAACCCTTGATAGCTACATAGCCGTCTTTGATATCTACCCCTACGGCAATTTTGTCACCATATTTTATTGTCATTTCACGGCAGAAATCAGGGTCAGTTACGGCAACTGTGCCTAAGATTACACGATACACACCTGCATCGATATATTTCTTTATAACCTCTTCGCTTCTGATACCGCCGCCGACTTCTACTTTAAGTCCGCTTTCTTTAATAATATCGGCAATTACTGAAATATTGTCTGTATTTCCGCTTTTTGCTCCGTCAAGGTCTACTACGTGCAGATACTCAGCACCTGCTTCATAAAAGCTTTTTGCAACCTCTGTAGGGCTATTGCTATATACGGTTTTCTTACTGTAGTCGCCCTTAACAAGGCGGACAGCCTGACCGCCGATTAAATCAATTGCAGGAAAAAGATACATAAATCCTCCTTAAAGTTCACAGAATGCTTTGAGAATTTTCATACCCACGTTACCGCTTTTTTCGGGGTGGAACTGCATTCCGTAAATATTGCCGTTTGCTACAGCGGCAGTAATCTCAGCACCGTATTCAGTGGTAGCAATAAGGAAATCATCACAACCTACACCGCAGTAGGAATGAACGAAATACACAAAGTCGCCTTCGTCAATATATTTAAAAATCCTGTCTTTCTCTTTACCTTTGAAAGTAAGAGCATTCCAGCCGATGTGAGGAATTTTGTACTTTCTTGCTACGAAATCAGAAATAGGTTCAACACTGCCTTTAATAAGACCTAAGCCTTCGTGAACTCCGTACTCGAAGCTTCTTTCAAAAAGGAGCTGCATACCGAGGCAAATACCCATTAACGGCTTGCCTTTTTCTGCTTCGTCAATTACAACCTGACCAAGACCTGTGTCCTGAAGCTTCTTTGCGGCATCGGCAAAGGCACCTACACCGGGGAGGATTATTTTATCCGCTTTACGAATAAGCTCAACATCACTTGTTACAACAGCATTGGCACCGATAAGCTTTAAGGACGAGCTTAAAGAGAAAAGATTGCCTACACCGTAGTCAACTATAGCTATCATTTAAATCACCTGTTTCTTATAAAACACCTTTTGTAGAGGGAACTTCGTTTGAAAATTTTGCATCTATACTTACGGCACTTCTCATAACTCTGCCGAAAGCCTTGAACATACCCTCAATAATATGGTGGGAGTTTTCACCGTCAAGCTGCTGAATGTGAAGAGCCATACGGCAGTTACGAACAAAGGCAAGGAAAAACTCCTTGGTAAGCTCGGTATCAAAAGTACCAACCTTTGCGGCAGGGATATCTGCCTTATATGAAAGCACATCTCTGCCCGAAATATCAACAGCACAAAGAATTAACGCCTCGTCCATAGGAAGAATGATGTTGCCGTAGCGGGTAATACCGCGTTTGTCGCCCAGAGCATTTTCAAAGGCAGAACCTAAGGCAATGCCAACATCCTCTACGGTGTGGTGGTCATCAACATATGTGTCGCCCTTACAGTTAACGTTTAAGTCAAATCTGCCGTGGCTTGCAAAAAGAGTAAGCATATGGTCTAAAAAACCACAGCCTGTATCAATCTCACTTTTACCTGTGCCGTCAAGATTTAAATATAAATTTATGTCTGTTTCAGCAGTTTTTCTGCTAATGCTATATTCTCTCATAATAACTCCTTAAGTTTACTGAGGAAAATGTCCATCTGCTCATCTGTGCCGATGGTAATCCTTAAAAAGTCGCCGATAATTTCTTTATCAAAATGACGGACCAAAACGCCCTTTTCTTTAAGACCGAGGTAAAGTTCCTTGCCGCTTACGCCTTCCTTTTTAGCAAAAATGAAGTTAGCTTTGGAATCAAGACAATAAAAACCTAAAGCTTCAAGCTCTGCCTTTACACGTTCTCTTGTGTTGATAATTTTTTCGGCATTCTTTTTATTATAACCGTCATCCTTTAAAGATGCAACACCTGCAGATAAAGTCATACGGTTTACATTATAAGGATTGGTAGAAAATCGGATTGTGTTTAAGTCCTCAATGATTTTTTCGCTTGCAAAGCCAAAACCAAGTCTAGCACCTGCGAGAGAGCGGGATTTTGAAAATGTACCTGTTACTAGCAAATTATCAAACTCTTTGATAAGGGGTACTGCCGACTCTGCGCCGAAGTCAACATATGCTTCGTCGATAACAACGATATTGTCGGGATTCGACTTTAAAATCTCGCGGATTTCGTCAAGGGAAAGTGTAAGACCTGTGGGAGCATTGGGATTCGCAATGAAAATTGTTTTATTTAAGTTAAGATAGTCCTTGAAGTCTATACTGAAATCCTCCTTAAGAGGAATTTCTATATAAGGACTGCCGTGAAGCTTTGCAAAAACAGAATAAAACCCATATGTGATATTTGGAAATACAGCAGGATGCGACTTGTCAGTATATGCCATAAAGGCGAAATTCAGCACCTCGTCAGAACCATTGGTGGCAATGACGTTTTTTGTTTCAACACCGTAAACCTCAGCAAGAGTTTTTAAAAGCTCGGTAAGGTCAGGGTCAGAGTAAAGCTGAAGCTTACCTGCCTCCTGTGCTGCTGCACTAAGCACCGCCTGAGAAGGAGGAAACGGTGACTCGTTGGTGTTTAATTTTATATACTGCATATCTTTCGGCTGTTCTCCCGGAACATAGGGAGAAAGCGAAGAAAATTTATCGCTTAAAAATTTGCTCATAATATCACGGCTTTCTTAGATAAGAATTTTGGCAAAAAATCTTGTTAATGATAGGCTAACCTAATCAAACCTAACTAAAGGCGAATCACCCAAGGGTGGTTAACCCTTAAGACGGACAGTTGCACTTCTTGCGTGGGCAGAAAGTCCTTCACGCTCAGCAAAAACTGCTACCTTGTCGCCTACCTTTTTGAGGGCATCCTCGGTAAAGTAGGTAAACTGAGTTTTCTTTACAAAATCGTCAACTGACAAGGGGCTAGAAAATCTTGCTGTACCGCTGGTGGGAAGAACATGGTTAGGCCCTGCGAAATAATCGCCTAATGCCTCGGGACAGTTTTTGCCCATAAAGATTGAACCTGCGTGTTTGATTTTGTCAAGGTACTCAAAGGGATTGTCAACGCAGATTTCAAGATGCTCGGGAGCAATTTCATTTGCGATATCAATAGCTTCTAGCAGGTTATTTGCAATAATAATTTTGCCGTTATTATCAATAGAAGTACGGGCGATTTCCTTGCGGGGCAAAAGGTCAATCTGTCGCTCAAGCTCAAGAGCTACAGCTTTTGCAAGTTCTTCACTGTCTGTTACTAAAACTGCAGATGCGTTCTTGTCGTGCTCTGCCTGAGAAAGCATATCTGCGGCTACAACCTCGGCATTATTTGTACCGTCTGCAACTACTAAAATTTCAGATGGGCCTGCAATCATATCAATGGATACAAGACCGAAAACCTGACGCTTTGCCTCTGCAACAAAGGCATTGCCGGGGCCGGTGATTTTGTCAACCTTGGGAACAGACTCTGTGCCGTAAGCTAAAGCGGCAACTGCCTGAGCTCCACCGATTTTGAAAATACGGTCTACACCTGCAATTTTAGCGGCTGTAAGGATATCGGGATTAACCTTGCCTGAAGCACTTGGGGGAGTAACCATAATAATCTCCCCTACGCCTGCGATTTTTGCAGGTATTGCATTCATAAGAACTGAAGAAGGATATGCTGCTGTACCGCCGGGCACATAGATACCTGCTTTCTCAACAGCAGTTACCTTCTGACCCATAACAACGCCTTCACGCTCGCTAATGATAAAGCTGTTTTTCACCTGCTTCTCGTGAAATTCGCGGATGTTTGCGGCGGCTTCAGTCATAATGTCCACAAGCTCTTTGCCTGTAATTTCAAAAGCCTCGGCGATTTCCTCGTCAGTTACCTCTAAGGTAGTAAGCTTGGCTTTGTCAAACTTTTCGCAGTACTCTAAAATCGCTTTGTCGCCATTTGCTCTTACGTTTGCAATGATATCTGTAACGATATCTTCCACGTTAAAGCTGTCGGAAGCACGTGAGAAAATCTCTGAATTGTCTACTTCGCCGTATTTATATGTACTAATCATTTTATCACCTTATTCTGTGCAATACTCTGCTATTTTCTTAGCGAGTTCGGTAATCTGTGCATTTTTAAATTTAAAGCTCACCTTATTGGAAATAAGACGTGCACTTATGGGAACAATTGTCTCAAAAGGTTTGAGGTCGTTTTCAATAAGGGTTTTGCCCGTTTCCACAATATCAACAATAACATCGGAAAGACCTAATATAGGAGCTATTTCGATTGAACCGTTAAGCTTGATAATATCAATTTCACGGCTGATGGAATTGTAGTAGCTTCTTGCAATATTTGGGAATTTTGTGGCCACCTTAAGCGTGCGTGTACGGTCATCTTTAAAGTCATTTTTGCCCGCTACTGCCATACGGCATTTGCCCATCTTAAGGTCTGCAAGTTCGTAAACATCAGGGCTGTACTCAAGTAAAATATCCTTACCTGCTACACCGATGTCAGCGGCTCCTCGCTCAACGTAAATTGCAACATCTGAGGGCTTTACCCAGAAGTAACGAACGCCTTTTTCTTCGTTTTCGAAGATAAGTTTACGATTTTTTTCTTTAATAGAGGGACAATCATATCCGCATTTTTCAAAAATATCGTAAACCTTTTCGCCAAGTCTTCCTTTAGGAAGAGCAACATTAATCATATCCTTCATTTTACTGCTCCCCTCTTAAATCTACAATTTCCTTCGCCTTGATATCAGTATCAATTTTCTTTACTGCTTTTGCAGTTTTACCTTCTGACACTGCCATTTCCATAGCACTCACGACCACTTCGGGAGCAACATTTTCGTCGTAAACAATTAAAGTATCTATGCCAAAGCCACTGCTTGTATTAACAAGCTGTTCCAAGGTATCAAGATAGAAAGCAAATCCTATTGCACCTGCGTCTTTTTTCATACGCTTTAAGAGGTTATCGTATCGTCCGCCTGAGAGAACCTTGTCAGAAATACCCTTGATGTAACCTGAAAAAATAATACCGTTATAGTAACGCATATCATTGATAACAGAAAAATCAAGATAAAGGCTCTTTATGTTATAACGCTCCATAAGACTATTTAAAGTTTTAAGCTCGTCGTAAGCTTCACCCATAGCATCGTTTAAAATCAAGGGCTTGATTTTTTCAAGTGCATCGGCCAAGGGCATATAAAGAGATGTAAGAGTTAAAAGTGCATTCTTAATGTCTGCATCCACACCTGTTTCGGTTAAAAACATCTCAACCTGAGCCACATTTTTCTGAGAAATAAGCTCTAAAAGCTCTTTGGTATGTTCACTCGGGATATTCTCACTGATAAGAGAAGAAATAAATCCCATATGAGAGATATCAAGAATATAATCCTCGCTTACTGCTTTAAGGCTTTTTGCGGCAAGCATAAGCACTTCGGCAGTAGAGTAAAGGTCAACCTCGCCTATACACTCAAGACCTGTCTGCATAATTTCCTTAAAGCCCTGCGAACCGCCACGTGTACGGTAAACATTCTCACTGTAATAAAGCTTCTGAAGACCGTTACCGCCTACTGTGTTTTTAACGATGGAAAGAGTAACGTCAGGCTTTAAAGCCATAAGATGACCTGTTGTATCAGTAAAAGTCAGAACGTTGTCACTAACTAAGAACGCCTTGTTCTTTGCGTAAAGGTCGTAACTTTCGAACTTGCTGACCTTGTATTGACTGTAGCCGTACTGCTCAAAGAGCATACGCATATCAAAAAGAGCACTTTCAAATTTTGAAAGCTTAACATTTTTATTCTGCATAACTTATTTATCCTCCAAGCTTTCTATTCTGTCAAGAACGGTTTTATAACCGCCTGCACCATAAAGGCAACAACGGTTTACTCGGCTGATTGTGGCAGAAGAAGCACCTGTTTCTTTAGAAATTTTGTTATAAACTTCCTTTTCTCTCAGCATTTTTGCAACACCAAGACGCTGGCTTATGTCAATAATTTCCTTGGTTGTCATAATGTCCTCAAGAAAAGCCTTGACCTCATCCTCAGTTTCAAGTGTAAGTATAGCCTTAATAAGTAATTGTGAATGTTTTTCGTCAAAAATATTCATATTTTACACTCCTTTTTAGAGCATTTCACTTTAGCACGTTAATATATTATCACAAAAAAGTGGATTGTCAATAGTGCATCTGAACAAAAATAATAGCACTTTGAATAGTATTTTGTAAAGGTATATTTTACTTATATTAACTATATTGCCGTTTTAACCAATAATAACAATCATGTACTGGCAAAATTATATATTTATTAAATTGACATTAAGGGCTAAGATGTGCTAAAATTATGTTGTATTTTTATTCGCCAAAATATATTATTTTTCGGCGAAATTTCACTCATATCCAAGGAGGAAAGTATGAAGAAAGTTGGTATCCTCATGGGAAGTGACTCTGACCTTCCCGTAATCAGAAAAGCTACCGATATGCTTGAGTTTTTAGAGGTACCTTTTGAGGTACACGTTTACTCAGCACACAGAACTCCCGAAGAGGCAATTTCTTTTGCAAAAAACGCAAAAGCTAACGGCTTCGGGGTAATTATTGCCGCCGCAGGCATGGCTGCACACCTTGCAGGAGTAATTGCAGCTAATACAACCCTGCCCGTTATCGGCATACCCTGTAAATCTAAAAATCTTGACGGCATTGACGCACTTCTGTCTACTGTACAGATGCCTCCCGGCATACCTGTTGCCACAGTGGGAATAGACGGAGGAGTTAATGCCGCTTTACTTTCTGCTGAAATTATTGCCGTTTCTGACGAGGCTCTTGCTGAGCGTCTTATGGCAAAACGTAAGGCAGATACCGAAAATGTGCTTAAAAAGGATGCTGAGGTTTCAGCAATGTTCAAAAACTAAGAGGGTGAATTCTATGCGAAAAATCAACGAAGAATGCGGTGTATTCGGCATATTCGGATGCGACAATGCCGACGTTGCCAAAACCACCTACTACGGTCTGTATGCTTTACAGCACAGAGGCCAGGAAAGCTGCGGTATTGTTGTAAATGACGACGGACTTTTTACTTCACGCAGAGATAACGGACTTGTTAACGACGTATTTACTGCCGAAAAACTAGATGCACTTGGCGAGGGTAACATCGCTGTAGGCCATGTACGCTACGGCACATCTAAAACCAAAGGCAGAGCAAACGCACAGCCTCTGGTGGTAAATCACATTAAAGGCAGAATGGCAATATCATACAACGGCAATATAATCAATGCTTTTGACTTAAGATGTGAGCTTGAAATGGAAGGTTGCCTCTTCCACACAACCTCTGACACTGAGGTTATATCTTACGTTATTACCAAAGAAAGACTTAGAACCGGTTCTATTGAAGAAGCCGTAAACAAAGCTATGTATTCAATCAAAGGTGCATATGCTCTTGTGGTTATGTCTCCTTCAAAGCTTATTGCAGCAAGAGACCCCTTTGGTCTTAAGCCTCTTTGCCTTGGTAAAACTAACGAAGGTCAGTATGTTGTAGCTTCCGAAAGCTGTGCTTTGGATGCAACAGGTGCTGAGTTTATCCGTGACGTTAAACCCGGCGAAATTATTGTAATTGATAAATCAGGCCTTAGAACCATTGAGGACCACGTAGGAGAAACTCCTATGAAGTCCTGTATTTTCGAATATGTTTACTTTGCACGTCCTGACTCTGTAATTGACGGTGCTTCCGTTCACAAAGCAAGAAAGAGAGCTGGTATGTATTTAGCTCAGGAGTTTCCTGTAGAGGCTGACGTTGTAATCGGAGTTCCCGACTCGGGACTTGATGCCGCTATCGGTTATTCTGAGGAATCAGGTATCCCCTACGGCATAGGCTTCCTTAAAAACAAATACATCGGCAGAACATTTATTGCTCCCGGCCAGAGTGTACGCGAAGATAAAGTAAGAATCAAGCTGAACCCCATTGTTGACACAGTTAAGGATAAGAGAGTTGTGCTTATTGACGACTCAATCGTTCGCGGTACAACCTGTGAAAGAATTGTAAGGCTTTTAAGAAATGCAGGAGCAAAAGAAATTCACTTCCGTTCATCTGCTCCTAAGTTCTTAAACCCCTGCTATTACGGTACAGATATCGACTCACGTGAAAACCTTATTGCCTGTAAACACACAACTGAAGAAATCTGTGAGATTATAGGTGCAGATACCCTTGGTTTCTTAAGTGTTGAGAATGTTAAGAAAATTGCTATTGAAGCCGGTGAAGACTGTTTCTGCACAGCTTGCTTTGATAATAATTATCCCACAGAGATTCCCAAGGAAACAAAGAAGTACAGATACGAGGATAAAATCTCGGTTGCTAAAATGAAAGAAAATGAGGAGAAGAAATGAACAATTCAAGAAGTGAAAGCTACGCAGCAGCAGGCGTAGACATTACTGCAGGCTACAAAGCCGTAGAGCTTATGAAAGCACACATCAAACGTACAAAGAATGAAGGTTGTCTTGATGATGTAGGAGGTTTTGGCGGTTGCTTCGGCCTTCCTACAGGTATGGAAGAGCCTGTTCTTGTTTCAGGTACAGACGGTTGTGGTACCAAGGTTAAGCTTGCTATTCTTATGGACAAGCACGACACCATTGGTATTGATGCAGTAGCAATGTGTGTTAACGATATTATCTGCACAGGTGCAAAACCTCTCTTCTTCCTCGACTATATTGCTTGCGGTAAAAACTACCCTGAAAAAATCGCTACTATCGTCGGCGGTGTTGCAGAGGGCTGTGTTCAGTCCGGTGCGGCTCTTATCGGCGGTGAAACCGCAGAGCATCCCGGTTTGATGCCTTTAGAGGATTATGACCTTGCAGGTTTTGCCGTAGGTATTGTTGACAAGAAAAAAATGATTGACAACACTCAGGTTAAGGCAGGCGACGTTATTGTCGCTCTTCCCTCTACAGGTGTTCACTCCAACGGCTTTTCTCTCGTAAGAAAGGTATTCGACATTGAGAATACTGACATCAACAGAACGTATGAAGAGCTCGGCGGTAAGACATTAGGCGAAACTTTACTTACTCCTACAAGAATTTACGTTAAGCCTGTGCTTGCACTTTTAGAAGCTGTTAAGGTTAAGGGTATTTCTCACATTACAGGCGGTGGCTTCTACGAGAATATTCCCCGCTCTATCCCCGACGGATTTGGTGCTAAAATTGATAAAAGTGCTGTTAAGATTTTACCTATCTTCAGTCTTATCCAGAAGGAAGGTAACATCAGCGAACGTGATATGTTCAATACCTTTAATATGGGCGTTGGTATGAGCATCGTTGTAAGCAAGGAAGATGCAGACAAAGCTCTTGAAATCTTAAAGGCAAACGGCGAGGATGCTTACCTTATCGGTGAAATCATAGAAAGCGATGAAAAGGTGATTTTATGAGCAAAGCACGTATTGCTTGCTTAGTGTCGGGCGGCGGCACAAACCTCGGTGCTCTTATAAAGGCTCAGCAGAAAGGCATCCTTACAAGCGGTGAGATTAAGCTTGTAATTTCAAGCAAGGCTGACGCTTATGCTCTTGTAAGAGCTGAGAATGCAGGAATTAAAACTGCTGTTGCCGTTAAGAAGGACTTAGGCTCACAAGAGGCATTTGAGGCTCGTCTCAAAAAGCTTTTAAAGGAAAACGACATCGACCTTATTATCCTTGCAGGCTTTATGACAATCCTCAGTGCCGACTTCACCCGCGACTTTCCCGACAGAATTATTAATGTTCACCCTGCTCTTATTCCTTCTTTCTGCGGCAAGGGTGCTTACGGACTTAAGGTGCACGAAATGGCTCTTGAGTATGGCGTTAAGGTAACAGGTGCAACAGTTCACTTTGTAAATGAAATCCCCGACGGTGGCAAAATCATTATGCAAAAAGCCGTAGCTATTAAAGACGACGATACTCCCGAAACCTTACAGAAGCGAGTAATGAGGCTTGCAGAGTGGAAAATTCTTCCCCTTGCGGCTGAAAAGGTATCGGCTGAGATTATAAGTAAAAAGTGAGGAAAGAAAAATGGATATCTACAAGATTAACAATATTGCTAAGCTTATCGAAGGTAACTCTTACGTAGGAAGAGGCATCGTAATCGGTAAAACAGAAGACGGCACAAAAGCTCTTACAGCTTACTTTATTATGGGCAGAAGCAACAACAGCCGTAACCGTATTTTCGTAGAAAACGGCGACGAGGTTATTATTCACCCTTATGATGCTTCCAAGGTAGAAGACCCCAGCCTTATTATCTACTCCCCCATAAGAAAGTTTGAGAATAACCTTATCGTTACAAACGGCGACCAGACCGACACAGTTTACGACGGTCTTAAGGAAGGCAAAAGCTTTGCGGATGCTTTAACCGCTCGTGAGTTTGAACCTGATGCTCCAAACTTCACACCCCGAATCTCAGGAATGATGACATTTGCAAGTGACGACTTTACATATCAGATGAGCATTTTAAAGAGTGCAGATGCTGAGGGTACAGCTTGCAACAGATTTACATACAGCTACCCTGCTTTAAAGGGTCTTGGTCACTTTATTCACACCTATGTATGTGACGGTGCACCTATTCCCACCTTCCAGGGCGAACCTGAAAGAGTTGCTATCGGTAACGATATTGATGCTTTCACCAATGACCTTTGGAACGCACTTGACGAGGACAACAAAATTTCTCTTTACGTTCGCACTGTTGACCTTAAGACAGGTGACGTTGAGAACAGAATGATTAATAAATTCGAGAAAGTATAAGGAGTGTCTGAAATGAAAGAGTTTGAACTTAAGTACGGCTGTAACCCTAATCAGAAGCCTGCTAAGATTTTTATGGAAAACGGCAAGGATTTGCCTATTGAGATTCTCTGTGGCCGTCCCGGCTTTATTAACTTCCTTGATGCTTTCAACTCATGGCAGTTAGTTAAGGAAATCAAGGAACAGTTAGGCGTTGAGGCCGCTACTTCCTTCAAACACGTTTCCCCCACATCTGCCGCTATTGCAGTTCCTATGAGCAAAGAGCTCAAGCGTGCTACATTTACAGATGACATCGAAGGTCTTGACGATTCTCCCCTTGCTACTGCTTTTGCAAGAGCAAGAGGTACCGACAGAATGTGCTCTTTCGGTGACTGGATTGCTCTTTCCGATGTTTGTGACGTAACAACTGCTAAGCTTATTCAGCGTGAAGTTTCTGACGGTGTTATTGCTCCCGGCTTTACTCCCGAAGCTCTTGAGATTTTAAAATCAAAGAGAAACGGCAACTACAATATCGTTCAGATTGACAAAGATTATGTTCCCGAGGTTCAGGAGAAAAAGCAGGTATTCGGCATTACTTTTGAGCAGGGCAGAAACAACTTTGAGATTAACAAGGAGCTTTTAAATAACCTTGTTACAAATAACAAGCACCTTCCCGACAGTGCAGTAAGAGACCTTATTATTTCTCTTATCACACTTAAGTACACTCAGTCCAACTCTGTATGCTTTGCAGTAGACGGTCAGGCTATCGGTGTAGGTGCAGGTCAGCAGTCAAGAATCCACTGCACACGTCTTGCAGGCTCCAAGGCTGACACTTGGCAGCTCCGTCAGTGTGAAAAGGTTCTTAATCTTCCCTTTATTGAGACTCTCGGCAGACCCCAGAGAGATAACGTTATCGACGGCTACATCAACAAAAATGAAGAAGATGTATGTGCTGACGGCAACTGGCAGAAGTACTTTACAAGAAAGCCCGAGCCCCTTACACATGACGACATCGATGCACACCTCAAGACAATTTCAGGTGTTGCTCTGGGTTCTGATGCATTCTTCCCCTTTGACGACAACATCGAGAGAGCTAAGAAAAGCGGCGTAAGCTACATTGCTCAGCCCGGCGGCTCAATAAGAGATGACATTGTAATCGACTGCTGTAACAAGTACGACATTGCAATGGCATTTACAGGAATGAGACTTTTCCACCACTAATACGGAGTTAAAAGTATGAAGATTATGGTTGTAGGTGGCGGCGGCAGAGAGCACGCCATCATCAAAAAAATTAAAGAAAACGAAAGTGTAGAGAAAATCTACGCATTACCGGGCAACGGCGGTATTGCCGCTGATGCAGAGTGTGTTGCTGTTAAGGCAACCGACCTTGACGGTATCTGTCAGTTTGCTAAAGAAAATGCTATTGACTACGCAGTAGTTGCTCCCGACGACCCATTGGTGCTTGGCTGTGTTGACAGATTAAATGAGCTTGGTATTCCCTGCTTTGGCCCTGAGGCTAAGGCGGCTATTATCGAAGGTTCAAAGGTATTCTCCAAGAACCTTTGCAAAAAGTACGGTATTCCTACAGCTGAGTACGAAGTATTCACAGATATGGAGTCAGCACTTACTTATCTTGATACCGCACCTATCCCCACAGTTATCAAGGCTGACGGACTTGCTCTTGGCAAAGGCGTTATTATTGCCGAAACAAGAGAAGATGCGAAAAAAGCCGTTAAGGATATGATGGAGGATAAGGTTTTCGGCAAGTCAGGAGACCAGATTGTTATTGAAGAATTCCTTACTGGCCCTGAGGTTTCAGTTCTTTCCTTTACAGACGGCAAAGTAGTAGTTCCTATGATTTCTTCAATGGACCACAAACGTGCGTTAGACGGAGACAAAGGTCTTAATACAGGCGGTATGGGTACAGTTGCTCCTAACCCCTATTATACAAAATCAATTGCAGACAGATGTATGAAGGAAATCTTCATTCCCACCATGAATGCAATGAATGCTGAGGGCAGAACCTTTAAGGGTTGCCTTTACTTTGGTCTTATGCTTACACCCACAGGTCCAAAGGTAATTGAATTTAACTGCCGTTTCGGCGACCCCGAAACTCAGGTAGTTTTACCCCTCTTAAAGACAGACCTTCTCACTATTATGCAGGCTGTTACAAACTCTACTCTCTCCGAGATTGATGTTGAGTTTAGTACTGACAGTGCCGCTTGCGTGGTTATGGCTTCCTCAGGCTATCCTCAAAAGTACGAGACAGGCTTTGAGATTACAGCCGAAGGTGATGTTATGAAGGACATCTTCGTAGCAGGCGCTAAGCTTGAGGACGGCAAACTTCTTACAGGCGGTGGCCGTGTACTTGGCGTTACAGCTTTAGGCAGCTGCCTCAGCTGTGCAATCAACAACGCCTATGACAAAGTAAGCAAAGTGCATTTTGATAACGCATTCTACCGCAAAGACATCGGCAAAAGAGCATTACAGGCACAGAAAGGGATAGAATAATGGTTTATCGAATTTATGTTGAAAAAAAGCAGGCTTTCAGAAATGAATCCCGTGACCTGCTTCACGAAGTTAATGAGCTTTTAGGCATTAAGAGCGTTAAGGAAATCAGAGTTATCAATCGCTATGACGTTGAGAACATCGAAAAAGACCTTTTCGATTACTCTGTTAAGACTGTATTCTCTGAGCCTCAGCTCGACGATACTTATAATGAAGTTAGCACAGACGGCTACACTGCCTTTGCAGTAGAATTCTTACCCGGTCAGTTTGACCAGAGAGCTGACTCTGCCGCTCAGTGTATCCAGATTATTTCTCAGAAAGAAAGACCTACAGTAAAAGCTGCTAAGGTTTACCTTGTAAGCGGTAATGTTACTGAGGATGAAATTTCTGCTATTAAAAAGCACGTTATAAACCCTGTTGAGTCCAGAGAGGCAGTAATGGAAATGCCCGAAACTTTGGCTACAGTTTATGACATTCCTACCGAGGTTGAAACCTTAACAGGTTTTATTAACCTTGACTCAGAGGGTCTTGCAGATTTCGTTAAGAAGTACGCCCTTGCTATGGATAACGACGATATCGCATTCTGTCAGGCATATTTTAAGTCCGAGGACAGGGACCCCACTATAACAGAAATCAGAATGATTGATACATACTGGTCTGACCACTGCCGTCACACCACTTTCCTTACAAATATCGACAACGTAAGCTTCGAGGACGAGCTCCTTCAGAAAGCTTACGACAGATATATGAAAACTCGTGAAGAGCTTAACCGCACTCACAAGCCCGTATGCCTTATGGACCTTGCAACTGTTGCCGCAAGATACTTAAAGGCTACAGGCAAATTAGAAAAGCTTGACGAAAGCGAAGAAATCAACGCTTGCACAGTTAAGATTGACGTTGAAATTGACGGTGTTAAGGAGCCTTGGCTCTTACTCTTCAAGAACGAAACTCACAACCACCCCACAGAAATTGAGCCTTTCGGCGGTGCCGCTACATGTATCGGCGGTGCAATCCGTGACCCCCTCTCAGGCAGAAGCTACGTTTACGGTGCTATGCGTGTTACAGGCGGTGCTAACCCCTTAAAGCCTGTCAGCGAAACAATCAAGGGTAAGCTCCCTCAGAGAAAGATTGTTACAACTGCTGCTGCAGGTTATTCTTCTTACGGCAACCAGATTGGTCTTGCAACAGGTATGGTTGACGAGCTTTATCACGACGGCTATGCCGCAAAGCGTATGGAAATCGGTGCTGTTGTTGCGGCTGCTCCCGCAGAAAATGTAAGACGTGAACGCCCCGAAGCAGGCGACGTTGTAATCTTACTTGGCGGTGCTACAGGCAGAGACGGCTGCGGCGGTGCTACAGGTTCTTCCAAGTCTCACACAATGGATTCTCTCGAGACCTGCGGTGCAGAAGTTCAGAAGGGTAATGCTCCCGAGGAAAGAAAGCTTCAGCGTCTTTTCAGAAACAAGGAAGCTTGCCAGATGATTAAACGTTGCAACGACTTCGGTGCAGGCGGTGTTTCCGTTGCTATCGGTGAGCTTGCAGACGGTCTTAAGATTAACCTTAACGCAGTTCCCAAGAAGTACGACGGTCTTGACGGCACAGAGCTTGCAATCAGCGAAAGCCAGGAGAGAATGGCAGTTGTAGTTGAGGCTAAGGACGTTGAGGGCTTCCTCACTCTTGCTGCAAGCGAAAACCTTAATGCAACCGTTGTTGCTGAGGTAACAGAAGAAGCCAGACTTGTTATGAACTGGAACGGCAAGGATATCGTAAATATCAGCCGTGATTTCTTAAATTCCAACGGTGCTGAGAAGCACATTGATATTACTCCCGCCGCACCTGAGTGCTACAAAAAGAACATTGAGGGCACATTTGCAGAGAATATGAAGAAAACTGCCGACGACCTTAACATCTGTTCTCGTCGCGGTCTTTCCGAAAGATTTGACTCTACTATCGGTGCAGGCACAGTTCTTATGCCTTTCGGCGGTAAGAATCAGACCACACCTATTCAGGCAATGGCTCACAAGATTCCCGTTGAGAAGAAGCACACCAACACCTGCTCACTTATGAGCTGGGGCTACAACCCCTTCATTGCTGAGAAGAGTCCCTATCACGGTGCTTATCTTGCAGTTGTCGAGTCAGTTTGCAAGCTTATTGCCAGCGGTGCAGACATTACTGACGTTTACCTTACATTCCAGGAATACTTCGAGCGTCCCGGTAAAGACGGCAAACGTTGGGGCAAGCCTCTTGCAGCTCTCTTAGGTGCTTTTGAAGCTCAGTTAAACTTAGGCATTGGCTCCATCGGCGGTAAGGATTCTATGAGCGGTACATTTGAAGATTTAGATGTTCCCCCCACACTTGTTTCCTTTGCTGTTACTACTGCTGACTCTAAGGACGTTATTTCTCCCGAGTTCAAGAAAGCAGGCAACAAGGTTGTTAAGCTCTCTGCAGAGCTTGACGAAAACCACTTACCCAAGACCGATTCCCTCTTTGCTGTAATTAATAAGGTTACCGAGCTTATGAGAGCCGGTAAGGTTTACTCAGCTTATACTCCCACACTTGGCGGTATTGCTGAAGCAGTTATGAAGATGGCTATGGGTAACTCCTTCGGCTTTAAGTTTGAGGATACTCTTACAAATGATGCAATCTTCGGCTATGACTACGCTTCTTTCCTCTTAGAGGTTGACGCAGATGCAGACTTCGGCGAGGTTATCGGTTTTGTAACTGATGACGGCACATTCACAAAAGGTGCTGAGGCTGTTGCCACTGCTGAAATTGACAAGCTCTTTGAGGATAAGCTTGAGTCCGTTTACTCCTGCAACATCAAGCACGAGAAAAAGGATATTCCTGCTTTTGAATATAAGACAGACATTAAGCTTGCTCCTGCTATTAAGGTTGCTAAGCCTAAGGTTATTATTCCTGCATTCCCAGGTACTAACTGTGAATACGACAGTGCAAAGGCTATGATGGACGCAGGTGCTGAGGCTGAGATTGTTGTTATCAAGAATCTTACTGCTAATGCAATTGCCGACAGCGTTGACTACTTTGCAAAAAGAGTTCAGGATGCTCAGATGATTTTCATTCCCGGCGGTTTCAGCGGCGGTGACGAGCCTGACGGTTCTGCTAAGTTTATTACAGCATTCTTCAGAAATGCTGCTGTTAAAGAAGCTGTTACTGACCTTCTCGATAACCGCGACGGTTTAATGTGCGGTATCTGCAACGGCTTCCAGGCACTTATCAAGCTTGGTCTTGTTCCCTTCGGTAAGATTATCGACACTGACGACACCTGCCCCACATTAGGCTTTAACACAATTGCAAGACACCAGTCTAAGATTGTAAGAACAAGAATTGCTTCCAACAAGTCCCCCTGGCTGCAGGGTATGGAAGTTGGCGACATTGTGAATGTTCCCATTTCTCACGGCGAGGGTAGATTTATCGCAAGCGACGAGCTTATTAAGAGCTTAGCAGAGAATGGTCAGATTGCTACTCAGTATGTTGACCTTATGGGCAATCCCACAAGTGACGTTCAGTTTAACCCCAACAATTCAATGTATGCTATTGAGGGTATCACCTCCCCCGATGGCAGAGTATTCGGTAAGATGGGTCACTCCGAGCGTAAGGGCGAGTTCCTTTACAAGAACGTACCCGGCAACTACGACATCAAGATGTTTGAGTCCGCTGTCAAATATTTCAAATAACCCGTTAACCAACCGTTAACCACGGGAGGGTAGTTCCACCTTTGGATAGCTTCATAGTATAATGACCTTCTATTAACGGTGGGATAAAACCTTGATTATACTTAATAACAAAAAATCAGCCTTCCAATAACACGGAGGGCTGAATTTATTTGTAGGGACAGGCGTCCCCGACTGTCCGAGGAAAGTTTTATATCCAATAAATTTATTTATTTGAAAACGAAGTTTGATTTCAATGATAAAAAACAATTAATTTGATAACTTCCATTAACGGGCAGTCGGGGACGCCTGCCCCTACTATATTTATATTACAGTTGCAGTTTTTGTTTAAACATAATATAATATCTCCATAAGGAGATGTTAAAATGTACTCTTACAAGCACAAGGTTAAATATTATGAAACCGACAAAATGGGTGTTACACACCACTCAAACTACATCCGATTTATGGAAGAAGCAAGGACAGACTTTCTTATAAGCCACGGCTTTGACTATGCCAAGCTTGAAGAAATGGGCATAATCTCCCCGGTTGTATCAATAGAATGCAAGTACAGAAACACCACTACCTACCCCGATGTTATTGACATTTTTGTATCTGTTGAGGAAGTAAAGGCAGCTAAAATCCGCTTTAATTATATTATGAAAAAGGCAGACGACACAGTTTGTATTGAAGCAGCAAGCGAGCATTGCTTTATTACCAAGGACGGCAAAATCGCAAGGCTTAAGAAAGACTTCCCCGAATTTTTCGAGGCTATGACAAAGCTTGCTGAAAATAAGTAAACAGATAAAACTTAAGGCGACTCCCTCAGGGAGCCGCCTTTTTGTTTGCTTTTAAATGTGAGCTTCAATTAACTCACATGCACAAATACCTTTTAATCCCACAATGTCCGCCTTTTTAACTTCGTAAAATAAATTGTTATTGCTCAAAGCACACTCTATAAATTCATTATTTTTTGGAGTATTGTGATGGAAACTAACGCATAGCAAACCATATGCAAAGGAAACACTTTCAGGAGTCCATGTAAAAGAGGAACTGCTATACCATCTGTAAACATAAACTAATGAATTTTCTCTGAAGAATTCTTCATCATATCTGTCTATATTTTTGCCGAAAAACGCCTCAAATTCCTCTGTGGTATTGAATACATTGATATAACTCTCAACATTTCCGTCATAATTCATAATCAAAGCAAGCTCGCTGTTTGAAAATGGACCTGCGTAGTCTGTTGTAGATTCAATAAGCTTTGTTTCTACACCACCAACGTAACTGTAAGTTACCGGATACAGCTCACGTTTGCAGGTATATTTAAGCCCTGCCAGTTTCTTCTGGATGTTTGTTACGTCTTTAATATCTATCTTAAAGTCACCGTTAAAGTCTGCTACAAGCTTATCTACCTTGCTTAGCTTAGCACAGTATTTCTGGAGTGTCGTGGCATCCCTGATATTAAGTTCACCATCAGCATTGGCATCGCCTATGATATAACCTTTCTCAACGGTTTTTTCAAACCACGCTTCATTATCTCTGACATTTACGGGAATATACGCATCTGCATATTCAATGCTAACTTTATTAAGTAAGTCGTCATCAGTTTCCATAAATGCTCTTAGCCAGATTAAATATTCGCCTTCAACAAGGTAATAGTCTGTATACTCAGCATCATATTTACAAATAAGATATTCCCTATTGTCTAGGACACCTTCATCAAAGGTGGAAACATCATCATTAGTTTTTGCATAATAAAGTTTAACTTTTATACCGACATCATCATAACCATAGTGCACCATAGCCATAACTCTGTCAGATTTGTCTGCGTTATAAAACGTAGTTGATGTAATATCAACGCCATAACCGTAATTCATTTCTGCAAAGCTGTATTCGGCAGGCTTCATATCAGAATCCTTCAGCCCCACGTCAATCACTTGTCGGTATTCAAGGTGTTCGTCCGCGGCACTATGTCTGTTAAAGTTATAACCTTCATAATATGGATACTGCTCATCGTATTTATTTAAAGCAGCAACCATATCTTTCAGGCTGTTAAAGTTCTCGCTGTATGGCGGGGTTTCGGCACTTGCTGAAAGTGCTGAGCATGCAATAATAAGTAGTACCAGTGTGAATGCAAAAATCCTTTTGAATGTCATAATAACGCCTCCTTTTAAAGTGTAGATTTTATCTTTTCACTTATTAGACGTAAAATCTTCAAAAAACTCACAGTAAAATTTTAAAATTTTTTAAAAAAACAAACCTCTGCTCTTTATTAAGAACAGAGGTTTTATATAGGTATAAATTAATCTTTGATTTCAGAGGTACAGTGGGGGCAACGGGTAGCCTTGATGTCAATCTCAGAAAGGCAGTAGGGGCATTTCTTTGTTGTAGGCTCAGCTTTGGGAGCTTCCTTCTTGGGAACAAGACCCTTAACGCCTGCAATAGCCTTAACAAGTAAGAACACAACGAATGCAAGGATAAGGAAGTAGATAACTGCGGAAATGAAGTTACCGTAGCTGAATGTTGCAACTCCCGCTTCCTTTAAAGCGGCGAGGTTATTCTCAACACCCTCGGGGATTTCGCCAAGCACAACATACCAGCTTGAAAAATCCACACCACCTGTAATAAGGGAAATAAAAGGCATAATTACATCGTCAACAAGTGACTTGATAATACCCTGGAAAGCGGCACCGATTACAACACCGACTGCCATATCGATTACGCTGCCCTTAGAGATAAAGGCTTTAAATTCTTCAAAAAACTTTTTCACTCAGAACACCCTTTCAATAAATATTAAATTATTTCAAAACGGCTTTATGGAAAACCTTTTTGCCCTTTTTGATTACAATGTAACCATCTGTAAAATCTTCAGCAGTAAATGACTTATAAACGTCAGTTACCTTTTCGTCTTTTGCACTTACACCGCCCTGCTGAATTAAACGTCTTGCCTCACCTTTGGAAGGTGATAAATTACACTTAACCATTAAGTCCATAATACCGATAGCGCCGTCTGTAAAGTCGTCAGCAGTAATTTCGGTAGAAGGCATATTCTCTGTGCTTACAGCACCTGAGAAAAGTGCACGTGCAGTTTCCTGAGCTTTGGTTGCCTCTTCCTCGCCGTGGATAAGCTTTGTAACCTCAAAAGCTAAAATTTCCTTAGCTTTGTTGATTTCACTGCCCTCCCACTGTGCAATCTCGTTGATATAATCAAGAGGTAAGAAAGTAAGAATCTTCATACAACGGATAACGTCGGCATCGTCAACGTTTCTCCAGTACTGGTAAAACTCGTAGGGGCTTGTCTTATTGGGGTCAAGCCATAAAGCACCCTTTTCGGTTTTGCCCATCTTCTTGCCTTCGTGATTTGTAAGAAGAGTACAGGTAAAGGCGTTAGCCTTTGTATTCTCAGGGATAGGTGTACCGTTTTCCTCGTGTTCTTTAGCGGCAATACGTCTGATAAGCTCAACACCGCCTATCATATTGCTCCACTGGTCATCACCGCCAAGCTCAAGCTTACAGCCGTACTTTTGGTTAAGTACATAGAAGTCGTAGCTCTGCATAAGCATATAGTTAAGTTCGAAGAAGGTAAGACCTCTTTCCATTCTCTGCTTGTAGCACTCGGCAGCGAGCATCTTGGAGATTGTAAAGTGAACGCCAACCTTCTTGATAAACTGGATGTAGTTAAGGTCTAAAAGCCAGTCGGCATTGTTAACGATAAGAGCCTTGCCGTCAGAGAAATCAATGAGGTTAGACATCTGCTTTTTAAAACATTCTACGTTATGGTTGATGTCCTCCATTGTAAGCATTTTACGCATATCGCTTTTACCGGAGGGGTCGCCAACTACACCTGTACCGCCGCCAAAAAGAGCAATGGGAACATGGCCTGCACGCTGAAGGTGAGCCATCATAATAATCGGAATAAAATGGCCGATATGTAAAGAGTCTGCTGTGGGGTCAAAGCCTACGTAAAAGTGCACGGGACCTTCGTTAAGCTGCTTAACGATTTCCTCCTCATTTGTACACTGGGCAACAATGCCACGGGCTTTGAGTTCTTCAAAAACTGTCATTGGTATCAATCCTTATAAAAATTATATTCTATAGTATAAAATGAATCTCGACGACCGTCAAGTATTTTATCTTCTTTTACCTCTGTTTTGAGGTTTTTTGCCCTTATTTTTGCCTTTATTTGTCGAAGTTTGCTTTTTAACAGGTGGTAAAGCCCCTTTAACAAGGCAGTTTGCGGTATTGCCTATTAAATCGGTTCTTCCTGCCATTTTTAAGCCTTCTATAATAAGAGCCTTGTTTTCAGGTCGGTAATATTGCATTAATGCACGTTGAATCCGCTTTTCTTTATCAGACTTTGCAACGTACACTTCCTCTAATGTATAAGGGTCGAGGCCTGTGTAAAACATTGCTGTTGAGATTGTACCCGGTGTGGGATAAAAATCCTGCACCTGGTCGGGTCGTATCTTCTCTTTTTTAAGAAATACCGCAAGCTCTACGGCTTCTTTAACTGAGCATCCCGGATGAGAGCTCATAAGATAAGGCACAACGTACTGCTCTTTGCCAATTTTTCGTGTGATACGGTAAAACTCGTCACAGAATTTTTTGTAAACCTCAATATGAGGCTTGCCCATTTTATCAAGAACAATATTTGAGCAATGCTCGGGAGCCGTGCGAAGCTGACCGCTGACGTGATGCTCGACAAGCTCAATAAAAAACTCCTTGTTCCTATCCTCCATAAGGTAATCAAAGCGAACACCCGAACGGATAAATACCTTTTTAACGTGAGGAAGTTTTCTGAGCTTCCGTAAAAGTTCAAGGTAATCAGAGTGGTCTACGTCAAGGTTTTTGCAGGCCGTGGGAGCCAGACACCTTTTATTTTTGCATACACCGTGCTCAAGCTGCTTTTGGCAGGACGGACGACGGAAGTTAGCGGTAGGGCCGCCTACGTCGCTTATATATCCCTTGAAATTCTTATAATTTTTAAAGTCCTCGGCTTCTTTTAAAACCGATTCGTGACTTCTTACGGTAACGGTTCTGCCCTGGTGAAAAGCAAGCGCACAGAAGTTACAGGCACCAAAACATCCGCGGTTGTGGGTTATGGAAAACTCAACCTCTTCTATGCCGGGCACACCGCCTAAGGCTTCGTAAGAGGGATGATAAGTACGCTCATAAGGCAGTGCATAAACCGCATCAAGCTCCTCGGTATTTAAAGGAGGCATTGGCGGATTACATATTAAAATGCTGTCTCCGTGTCGCTGAATACATCTTCGGGAGGAGTAAGCATCATTTTGCTCAAGCTCTTTTCTGGCGGCAATAGCATAGTCTTTTTTAGACTCCTTAACCCTTTCAAAGCTTGGCAAATCCACAGCAGGTTGAGGGGTATAATCCTTGGTCAGGACTTTATAACAAATACCCTTTATGTCCTCTAAACTTCTGCCTTCATTAAGTGCATGGGCAATTTCTCGGGTCTGGTTTTCACCCATTCCGTAGGTGAGGTAGTCTGCCTTTGAGTCAAAAAGCACAGATGGCATAACCTCATCTTTCCAATAATCGTAATGGGCAAAACGTCTGAGAGATGCCTCAAGTCCGCCGATAATAATAACAGAATCGGGAAAAAGCCTGCGGATAATATTACTGTAAACCGTCACAGCCCTGTCGGGTCGTTTGCCTGATTTACCTCCCGGAGTGTAGGCATCGTCGCTTCTGGGTCTTTTGTTAACGGTATAATGAGCAACCATACTATCGATATTGCCCGAATTTACCATAAAACCAAGACGAGGTTTACCGAACTGTAAGAATTCATTATCGTCTTTCCAGTTGGGCTGAGGTAAAATTGCCACCTTAAAGCCTTCGGCTTCTAAAACCCTTGAGATAATAGCTGTGCCGAACGCAGGATGGTCAACGTACGCATCACCTGTAACAAGGACAAAGTCAACACATTCCCAGCCTCTTTCTTTAACATCTTCTATTGTAATAGGAAGAAACGCCATAAAAATCTGTCCTTAGCTGTCAATTCGGTTAGTTCTTTCCAACCAATCCTGATAAGTAATAAGCACATCTCGGGGTTTTGCACCCTGATGAGGGCCTACAATGCCCATTTGCTCCATATCGTCAATCATTCTGCCTGCTCGGGCATAACCTACCTTAAGACGACGCTGTAAAAGTGAGGTTGAAGCCTGTCCTGCGTCTATTACGCACTTAATGGCTTCTTCCATTTTTGCATCAACCTGAAGCTCGCCCTCTTCGTCACTTCCACCTTTATTTTTGCTGTCAAGGTCTTCGGCGGTAATACGGCGGATTTGCTCTTCGATATCTTCGTTATACTGAGCTTTATTCTGGTTTTTAATAAAGTTGGTAACTCCCTCAATTTCTTCGTCAGTTGCAAAACAGCCCTGAACACGTATAGGCTTGGACACACCTACAGGAGCAAAAAGCATATCGCCTCTACCGATAAGGTTTTCGGCACCGCCAAAGTCAAGGATTGTACGGGAGTCAACCTGCGAACTAACTTTAAGAGCAATTCGCGAGGGAATATTTGCCTTGATAACACCTGTGATAACGTTTACAGAGGGACGCTGGGTAGCAATAACCAAGTGCATACCTGCGGCACGAGCCATCTGGGCAAGTCGGCAGATTGCATCTTCTACTTCCTTAGGAGCCGCCATCATAAGGTCGGCAAGCTCGTCGATTGCAATAACAATCTGAGGTAATTTTTCCTTAGGTACAGGAAGTCCTGAAACCTCCATACAAACCTCTTCTTCGTCAGTAGAGTTTTCCTCGATAAACTTAAGATTTGCATCAATAAGACGGTTGTAGGAGTGGATTTCCTTACAGTCGTATTCCGAGAAAAGGCGGTATCTCTGCATCATTTCGGTAACCGCCCAGTTAAGAGCACCTGCCGCCTTTTTTGCGTCAGAAACTACGGGAACAAGCAAATGAGGCAAACCCTTGTACTTAGAAAACTCAACCATTTTAGGGTCAATAAGCACAAACTTTACTTGCTCGGGAGTTGCCTTATAAAGAATACTCATAAGAATTGAGTTAACGCAAACAGACTTACCTGAACCTGTGGTACCTGCAATAAGCAGGTGAGGCATTTTTGCAAGGTCGGTACTTACAATCTCACCTGAAATGTCTTTACCTAACACACAGGTAAGCTTACTGTCGGCACGTTTGAATTCGTCGGAATCTATAAGCTCACGCATTGTAACAACACTGGTGAATTTATTTGGCACCTCAATACCAACGGCGGCTTTGCCGGGGATTGGTGCCTCTATTCTTACCTTATCTGCAGCAAGGTTAAGGGCAATATCATCAGCAAGGTTTGTAATTTTATTAATTTTAACACCCGCGGCAGGCTTAAGCTCGTAACGGGTAACAGAAGGGCCGCGGCAGATATTTGTAATGGATGCAGATACACCAAATGACTTCAGGGTGTCAACAAGCTTTGTGGCATTGTTCTGAAGCTCACGCATAGCATCCCCGTCGTTTGAGTCAAAGCGTTGACGTAAAAGTCTGACTGAGGGGAAGGTGTATGCACTTGGTGCAGGCTTTGCTTCTGCCTTAATTTCGGCTTCGATAGCCTTTTCCTCTTCTTCAAGGTTAATATCAACCTTAGCCTTTGGATCAATACCAACAGTTTCGGGGTTTGCCTGCTTGGCACCTTCTTCGGTTATCGGATTATTCTTTGAGTCTGTAATCTGCCTTGCAATCTGGGATGCCTGATAAATATCTGTATCGTCAATATAATCGCCGTTTGCTATCCTTACGGAGTTTATAAGCTTATCAGAAGCACTTGTATCAAGAGGAGGAGTAAGCTCCTCTTCAACTGCAATATCAGGGGTAGCCTGACGTTTCTTTTTTCGTCTGCCGTCAATGGGAATGTCTATGCGGGCATTATCACGGTTAACGTCCGAAAAATCCCTCTGGGGCTCATCTTCATAAAGCTGACGGTGTTCTTCGTCATAACGTCTTTTACGCTCCCTTAAAGCTATCATCTGCTTTTTTGCAACGTTTTCGATATCAATAAGAGATATACCTGTTAATATCATAATTACGGCAATAAGTGCAACTATAACAATAAGCTTTGGCACAAAATTATCACCAATTAACGCGGTAAGAGTATAACCCAGAACACAGCTTATTACACCGCCGGAAAAAACATTCTGACTTGAATATGTATAGGTTTTGCCAATGGATTTGAAAAGGTTTATGTCCTTTAAATCCCCTGAGCCGAAAAGGTAGAACAGCGAGCTTACTAAAAGCACCGTAAGTACCACCAAAGCAACTTTTGCCCCCGGGCGGTTCATCTGCTTTTCCTTAGCTGTCATAATAGCAAAGTAGCCAAGTGCTAGAGGCAGTAAATATGAGCAAAAGCCAAAAATACCGAACATCACAGAGTGAAGCCAGTTCCAGAAATGCTCTCCCTTAAAAAGTGCCAACACCAGAAGAATAACAGCAGAGGCAAGCATCAGTATTGCCTTGACCTGAGGGTTAAGCCCCTGTTTTGCAGGAGCCGACGATTTTGATTTACTTTTCTGAGAAGGTCTGCCTCTTTTTGCGGTAGAGGTTTTTTTCTTAGTAGAAGCCAAATTTAAACATCCTTTATGATAATTTCATTAAAATCAGGTAAATGTAAAACAAACTGTGGAAGCAGTTATCATCTCATAAATGCTTACCCCAATAACAACCAGACCCATAATTGCAGTATAAATTACGAAAATATATGTACGGTCTGTTTTAAGAAGCCATTTGAAAAGTGCAATTGAAAAATAACCAACAATCGCTGAGAATATTACCCCCACAATCACCGGACCTGCGTCTATGGAAAGGCCTTCGGGAGCTTTAATTGCGTCCAAAAGTTCCAACGCAGCAGCAGCAACTATAGAAGGAATAGCAAGAACAAAGGTATAGTCCATAGCATCCTGCTTTTTGATGCTTCTCATCTCACCGGCGGCAAGGGTTGAACCTGAGCGTGAAAGGCCGGGTAAAATAGCAGCAACACACTGCACCAAACCTACTGTAAGAGCGTCTAAAACCTTGTAACGGCTCTTAAGCTTGGTTTTACCCTGATAAGCCAGAGCCTCGTTTTTCTTGTTGATTCTTGAACCTGTAAAAAGCAGGATTGAGGTAAGCAAAAGAGAAAAACCTGTTACGATAAAGTAGCTTTTGTCGCCTGTTAAAATATCTGCAAGGTCTTTAACCTTCATATCGTTTCCGATTGGAACGAACAAAAGCAATAATGGAAGCAAACCGATAACAAGCATCACAAGGAGATTTTCATCATCACTGAGCTTTTTAAAGCTGAATTTGCCTGTAAAAATTTTTCTGACCATAGAACCAAAGGCCTTTATAAGTCTAAATATCAGCTTATAGTAAAAAGCACAGACTGCAACCAGTGTGCCAAGGTGAAGCATTACGTTAAAGAACAGGTTGCCCTCACCCGAAATACCTGTAAAATGCTGAAAAATGTTAAGGTGACCGCTGCTGCTGACAGGCAAAAATTCGGTTAATCCCTGTACAATGCCCTGCAAAGCGGCAAGTATGTAGTCTATCATAGTATACCTCCATATGTATTGCCCTTATGGGCATTATTGATTTGCTATCATTTCGTATAGGGCATCCATAGCCTCTGCCAAAGTACCTACAGAATCTATAAGACCTTCGTCCACAGCTTCCTGCCCCTCTAAAATTGTGCCGATATCAAGTACAAGCTCGCCTGTATTTAACACAAGCTCATTGTATCTGCCCTTTGAGATGTTAGAATTATCAGACACAAAGGTTGTAATTCTGTCCTGCATTTTTCGAAAATACTCAAAAGTCTGAGGAGCACCTACAGTAAGCCCTGTAGTACGTACAGGATGAACCGTCATAGATGCACTTTTGGCGATAAAGCTCTGTTTTGAAGCAACCGCCAAAGGAATCCCGATAGAGTGACCTCCACCAAGGACAATAGAAACTACAGGCTTCTTCATTCCTGATATAACCTCTGCAATTGCAAGCCCTGCTTCTACATCTCCCCCGCAGGTATTCAGAAGAATCAGAAGTCCGCTTATACGGTCGTCTTCATCCACTGCCACAAGCTGAGGAATTACATGCTCATACTTGGTAGCTTTATTTGAAGGCGGCAATATATAATGACCTTCTATTTGACCAACAATTGTAAGGCAATGTATTATAACTCCGTTTCTGTTAACCAATACTGAGCCTGTTTCATTAATCTGCTCTGTGGTAGTTTCAGAAACCGGAGAATTATCTATATCCGCACCATCGTTTTCAGCAGGATTACGGATGTAAGAATCATCTTCGTTATTTACATTATTTTTAGCCGATTTACTCATAGATAATACACCTCAAAGGTAGTATTACCCAAAGAGCCCTTTATAATGTATATATATTGTTTATTATATCAAATTAAGTACATTTCTTCAAGTTTTTATTTATATTTCTTTATTACAATATTGTTTTTGATTTTTATGATATGATAAAATTGAGGTGTTATGAATTTGAATACAACTGTTTATTTGGTTATTATAGTAATTTTGATTGCTATGTCTGCATTTTGCTCTTGTATCGAAACTGCTTTTTCCTGTGCGAACAGCATTAGACTTAAAAAGTTTGCCGATACAGGCAGCAAAAAAGCAAAGGTTGCTCTTTACATCATCAACAATTACGACAAAGCTTTGACCGCTATTCTTATTTTAAACAACATTGTGAACCTTGGCTGTTCTTCACTTGCTACAGTTGTTTGTCTTGAGCTTTTCGGTGATTATGGTGCAGCTATCTCAACAGGTGCAACTACACTTCTGGTTCTTACCTTTGGCGAGGTTATTCCCAAGTGCCTTGGCAAAGAAAAAAGTGACTCTATCTCAATGGCTGTTGCAAGAATTCTTAAGGTTATTATTACAATACTTACACCCTTTATCTTGGTTTTCTCTGCAATCAAAACCCTTGCGCTTAAGCTTTTCAGGGTTAAGCAGGAGGACTCTACCGTTACAGAGGACGAGCTTAAGATAATTGTTGAGAGCATTGAAGAACAGGGCGTTTTAGAGGAACAGGAATCCCAGATGGTACGTTCGGCACTTGACTTTGACGAAAAAACCGCCGAAGAAATCCTTACTCCCCGAGTTGACGTTACCGCTATTGATATTGACGAAGATACAAACACAATTACCGAAATTATACGTACTCAGCGTTACTCACGAATTCCGGTTTACAAAGGCTCTGTAGACAATATCGTCGGCATTTTACATAGCTGGGACTATATGGATCAGATTATAAAAGGTACTACTCCCGACCTTAAAAAGCTTATAATAAAGCCTGAGTTTATTTTCAGAACTCAGAAGCTTTCTGCAATCTTAGCAAACTTCCGCAAGAAAAAGCTTCACATTGCCATTGTAACCGACGAATACGGCGGTACCTTAGGCATACTTACAATGGAAGACCTGCTTGAAGAAATTGTTGGCGAAATCTGGGACGAAGACGAAGAAGCAGAGCAGGACTTCATTAAGCTTTCCGACAACACCTATACAGTAAGCGGCGATATGGAGCTTGAGGATATGCTCTCACTTTTTGAAAAGAAGCTTTCAGATATTGACTGCGACAGTCTTACAGTAGGCGGTTTTGTGTTTGACACGCTTGGCACCGTGCCTCAGGAAGGCGAACAGTTTACACGTGACGGCTTGGAGCTTACAGTCTTAACAGTACAAGACCAAAGAATACATAGTGTAATTGTAAAAGCCGTTGAATTAGAAACCGAAGAATAAAGTACGATATAAAAGTAAAACTCCCGACCTCACGGTCGGGAGTTTTTGCCTTAATTTATAAAGAATCAATAATTCTCAGCCTTGATCATAAAGTATGCCTGGGGATGGAAGCATACGGGGCAAACCTTGGGAGCCTCTGTACCAACAACGATGTGACCGCAGTTGCCGCATTCCCAAATAACGATAGAGCCCTTCTTGAATACCTCGCCCTTCTGAACGTTCTCAAGAAGCTTACGATATCTTTCCTCGTGAACCTTCTCAACCTTTGCAACTGCCTCAAACTGAGCAGCAATAGCATCAAAGCCTTCTTCCTTAGCTTCTTTTGCAAATGTTGCGTACATATCTGTCCACTCGTAGTTCTCGCCGTCTGCAGCAGCTTCAAGGTTCTCAGCAGTTGTGCCGATGCCGTTTAAGTGCTTGAACCAAAGCTTTGCATGCTCTTTCTCGTTGTTTGCTGTCTGCTCGAAAAGCTCAGCAATCTGATTGTAGCCTTCTTTTCTTGCCTTGGATGCAAAGTATGTGTACTTGTTTCTTGCCTGGCTCTCACCAGCAAATGCAGCCATTAAGTTAGCTTCGGTTTTTGTGCCTTTTAAGTCTTTCATAATATTATCTCCTTCATTTTTATAAAATAGTAATTATTACTGATTTATTGTGATTTAATTATAACTCATATCCTTTAATTTGTCAACTATTTCTTGCTTTTCATACAAACAATTTATTGCACAAAGCATAGCATTAGCTGAAAGATATGTGGGAAGACCTAATTGCTTAAGAAGTCTTTCGCGGATTTTTGCCGAGTTTTCCCTGCCTGAAAGACCCAACTCGTACAAATCCATTTTGGTTATTTCCTCTTTATTTACAGGCTTTTCCTGTCCTACAACCTCGGCACCGCATCTTATCAGTGCTTCTTTAAGGATTTCAGCGCTCAAACCTTCTACTCCTAAAAGCCCTTCCTTTGAAGGTGCTGGTTTTCGTTTTTCAACTCCTTTTATAAGGGGCACATAACACTGTTTTATTTTGCTTTTATCTGCAATACCTCTTAAAAAAGAACGTATAACCTGACCTGCTTTGTCAGGGTCGGTCATTAAGACGATACCATTTTTTGTAGCAATTTCGCGGATTAAAAACTGCTTTTCCTTATCGGCAAAAATTCGAAAGCCTTCGGTTGTGATTATTGGAGAAGCTATAAATTCCTTCAGCTTCATAAGGTCGTATTTACCCTCAACAACGATGGTTTCTTTAAGTTCAAGCATACACAAGTTCCTCTTTAGCAATAAGGGTAAGCCTTGCAATAAGTTTTTCTACTTCTGCTTCTTCGTTAAGGGTTATTGTATTAAGCCTTGCACTCAGGTCAATGATTTCTGTCATACTGCGTCGTATTGCATTGGTAGATAGCTTTTCTGCCTTAGATTTAGACTTATTAAGAACCCACGTGCGATTGCCGTATTTAAAGAAATCTGCGGTTTCCTTCATATTGCCGCCGCTTTCATTAGTTACCCTTGCACGGTAAATATCAACGTAAGCAGTACCTAAAAGCCTTACAATAGTTCGGGGATCCTCTTTAAGCTCGAAAAGTTTATAGAGCAAACTGTAAGCCTTGTCAAGATTTCCAAGGATTACAAAATCCATCAGGTCAAAAATCCTGGCCTCAAGCTTTTTGATAACAATCTTTTCCACATCGTTTATATCAATTTCTTCCCTTTCACCGGTAAAGGCAATAAGCTTATCCAACTCATTTCTTAGAGTCTGCAGATTTGTACCGCAGTAAAAAATAATCTTGCTTGCTACAGGCAGGCTCAGTTTTTTGCCTGCTTTGTCTGCCCATTTAGCAAGCTGATGCTCCAAAGCTACTGCGTCTCTTTCAGAAAGCTCAAAAACCTCGCCTTTTGCTTTAACAATTGAATCACAAAAAGGTTTAAACTTACTTTTCTTACCTGCTTCACCTGTTTTAGCATTGGTGTCAAGGGTAGGATAGGAAAAAATAAGAACCGTTGTGTCAGGCACATCAAGGGCAATGGACTGCAGAGCTTCAAAATCGGTTTTATCAAGCTTGTTCATATCATAGTCATAAACCACAACGCAATTACAGGGTGCTGTAAAAGCAACCGCACCAACAGCAACGCTTAAATTCTGCAGGTCAACCTCCTTTGTAAATTCATGAAATGCGAATTCATCAGGAGTTTCGCCTGCTACCTTTTTAATAAGCAGGTTTGTGTAGTGCTTTACAAGATATTTTTCATTACCGAACAGCACATATATATTATTGTATTTTTTCGAAGCAATATGCCCTTTAAGAGCCTTTTCATCGGAATATGCCATAATTCTAACCTACAATATCAAAATTAATAGTATCTGAAACCGAAACTGCATTAATATCTCTGTTTCTGAAATAATCAATTACTGCCAAAGACCTGAAATCATTACCATTTGATATAAGGGTACTGAAACTTAAAAGCTCCATATTATCTATTAGTCCGGAGGTAACAAGCACATCTGCACACCTTAGTTTTTCAGGAATATATTTGACATCTCCAAAATCCGGCAGGATAAGCATAGTTGTATCTGCATAAGTAAGATAAGTGTATACCTCACCATTTTTCTCAAACACATAAAGCTCAGCTTTATCCCAGAGGGTGATTTTGCAGTTATTTTTACATATATTATCATACATCAAAACTTCTTCATAGTCAAACAATGCTGAGATATAATCCGCCTGATTTTTATCAGTAATTACCGCAAGCTGTTTTTCTGTATAAATATCTTCAAGCAGAATCTGCGTGGATGTTAACGGGTAATGATAATCCGTTGAGCAAATAAGAATATTGCCGTCTTTACTGCTTAAAACAATGCTTTGACCATAATTTGAAGGTATTACATAAACCGTTAAAGTATTCTGAGAATATACTATATGTCCTAAGGAGCCTGTAACAAAAATCAGCATACTCATTACAATACAAACAATATGAAGTCCCTTGCCGTTTCTTTTAATAAAATAAGCAAAAGAAAAAAGGATAATTACTGAAATAATCCAGAGCAGCACAAAGTTGTAATCCGCCTTTACATAAGCCACAGGAATGGACGAAAAAAACTTTGCAACATATAGAATCAGCTTGCCAATAATCTCAGTAAGTAATGAGAACACATAAGCATAAATCGGTAAGCACAAAAAATTACTGCAAATACATAAAACAAGAGCAATCAAAAGCCATTTTATCATAGGTACAACCAGTAAATTGGCGAATAGCTGAACCAAAGACACCTTGCCGAAAAAAAGCACATTAACCGGCAGGGTACATAGTACCGCAACAAGTGTAGTTGCAACCAAGCGTGCAAGTTTTCTTACAGATTTATTTATGTATTTATGGTCACTTTCATATTCGGGTTTGAGTTTTTGTGTCAGAAACTTATACAACGGCGTACTGAACACAACAATACCAAAAGTTGCTGAAAATGAAAGCAGAACACCAACATCTCCCACTACATAAGGATTAAGGCATAACAAAATCGCCGCTAAACCTAAAGAATTCAGAGAGTCACCCTGCCGCTTAAAAAGTTTTGATACAATAAGCACCAAAAGCATTATTGCCGCTCGTATTGAAGATTTACCAAAGCCTGTAAGACACAGAAAAAATAAAACCGGTAAAATAGTTGCAAAAGCATTTACATATTTATTCTTTATACGTTTACCAATGGTTTTTGCATAAGTCATTGTAATTATGGAAAGATGCAGACCTGACACAACTACAATATGTGTAAGCCCTGCACGACGCAGGTTTTCATAGTTATCGGAATTAAAATTCCTGTCGCCAAGCAATACTGCTGAAATCAAGCCGGCTGTATCAGAGGTAAATACCGTATAAAATTCATTCCTTAAATTCTGTCTTATTTTTACTATATAATAATAGAGAGGTTTATGCTCAGCCTCAGTTACATCTACATGCTCATAGGTATAACCTGTTAAATAAAATCTGTCTGCCAGATATCTGTCATAACCAGCACTTTCAAGCTCAGTCGTAAATTTCAGTGTATCCCCTACCTTGCACTTAATCTCGGTGTTGGTACCAAGAATAATCTTAACACTCTTATGCTCATCATTTATACTGACAGTTTTTAGAGGATAAAAACTACTGCTGTTATATATTTCAGGCTCGTCAAGCAAAACTGCAGTTATTTCTGCAGTTTTACCGCTATAATTACTTTGCATAGGCTTTACATAAAACTGAGAAAACAAATTGAAAAACGTAACTGAAATAAGTACAACTGCAAAAAACACTGTAAACTCAGGCTTTTTCCGAAGCTTTTTAACGGCAAGGCTTATCACCAGACCTGCCAAGGACAAACCGAAAATCCATTTAAGCCACGTAAAATCAGCATAAAAACAGACCGTCAGCACAAGCATAGATGTTAAGCCTATAAGTGCTAACGGTCTTTTCATTTTAATCAACCTACTTATTTAAAGAATAAAGGAAGCTTTTCCAGGAAGATAATGTCATCTCTGTCTGCGGCATCGCCCTCGGCAAGGACAGCCGCCTTGCCTACAACGTTGGCACCGCACTTCTCGGCAAGTTCTTCAAGAGCTTTTAAGCTTTCGCCCGTGGAGATAACGTCGTCTAAAATAAGAACCCTTTTACCCTTAAGCTCTTTGACTTCGCTTTCGCCTAAATGCAAGGTCTGCTCATTGGCGGTAGTAATAGACTTAACGGTAACGCTTATGGGATTACGCATATACACTTTAAGACCTTTTCTTGCTACAATAAACTTTCTGCAACCGATTCGGGCAAACTCGTAAGCAAGGGAAATGCTTTTTGCTTCTGCCGTAAGCACAACATCATGCTCAGGGCATATTTTAAGAAGTGCTTCGGCACTTTTTTCGGTGATTTCTACATCATTGAAAAGGATAAAAGCAGCAATATCAAGATGCTCGTTAACCTCGAACATCTCAAGCTCACGCTCTGCTCCTGCAATTGTTATTTTATATGTACTCATACCAATTACCCCTTTAGCACAGCTTCTCGCCAAGCTGTTTTCCGCCTAAAAGATGGAAGTGAATGTGCTTAACAGTCTGGGCACCGTGTGTACCGCAGTTGTTGATAATTCTGTAGCCTTCCTCTAAACCTGAAATTTTTGCAATATGGGGGATTTTTGAAAAAAGATAACCGATAATCTCAGCATTATCTTCAGTAATATCATCAGCACAAGTTAAAATATGCTCTTTAGGAATAATAATATTATGAACAGGTGCACAGGGATTGATATCCTTGAAAGCAAGGATTTTATCATCCTCATAAACCTTAGTTGAAGGAATTTCGCCTGCTACTATTTTACAAAAAATACAGTCCATATTTCATTCTCCTGTAGATAAGTTTTCTTTTATTTTACTACAAAAAAACATTCAATTCAAGCCTTTTATAAACAAAAGAGAGCCTTATACAGACTCTCTCAAAATAAAACTTATTATGCTTCTTTTTTCTTTGCGGTAATTTTCTTTTCTTCACCTTTTAAAATTCGTTTAATGTTGTCCTTGTGCTTGATAATAGCAAAGATACCTACGCCTGCTGCAAAAGCAGTAGTTAACCAAACAAAAGTAAGGCTGTAGGGTGTGGCTGTTTCAAGTGAGGGCTTGTACATAAAAAAGTATGTTACTGCAAAGTTTGCAGGGCCCATCATAATACCTGCGATAATAGAGCTTAAGGAAATTATACGGCTGAAAACAAATACCACAAGGAAGGTACCTAAAACAAAAAGGAAAAATCTCCAATCAACAACTGCCATCATAGCCGCAGTGGTTACAACACCCTTGCCTCCCTTGAAGTTAAAGAACACAGGAAAGCTGTGACCTATAACACAGAAAAGACCTGCAATAAGCATTGTATAATACATATACTCGGTCTTTAATGCCGACCCCTGAGCTACGCCTGCAACAGGCAGAAATGTTACTAAAAGTCTGGCGGCAAGAACTGAGATTATTGCCTTTAAAAAGTCAAAAACAAAGGTCATAACCGCAGGAAAAACACCGACACAGCGAAGCACATTGGTAAAACCTGCGTTACCTGAACCAAGGGTTCTTATATCCTGCTTTTTAACTAATCTTGTGAAAACAACGGCAAAGTTAATGCTGCCTAAAATATAGGAAAAAGCAGCAAGTGCTATAATGCACCACCAGTAATTCTGAAGATAAAAGGTTAAACTCTGCATTTATTTATCTCCTCTCTCCCTGACAATAATTCTTATAGGAGTACCCTCAAGTCCGAAGGTTTCACGGATTCGGTTTTCTAAATAACGCTGATAGGAAAAGTGGAAAAGCTGAGCATTATTGCAGAAGAAAACAAATGTGGGAGGTTTTGTAGAAGGCTGGGTAGCATAGTAAATCTTAAGCCTTCTGCCTTTATCTGAAGGAGGCTGAACACGGGTTGTAGCCTCGGCTAAAAGCTCGTTTAAAATACCTGTCTTAATACGCATTGCGTTGGTATTTGCAACATACTTGATAAGTTCGAAAAGTCGGTCTAAACGCTGACCTGTTTTTGCTGAAATAAAGATTGTGGGAGCATAGGACATAAAACCGAACTCAACGTCCAAATTCTTTCTGAATTCGTTCATAGTCTTATCGTCTTTTTCAATTGCGTCCCATTTATTAACAGCAATAATACAGCCCTTGCCTGCTTCATGAGCCATACCTGCAATTTTGGTATCCTGCTCAGTAGGGCCTTCTTCGGCATCAATCATAATAACGCATACGTCACAGCGGTCAATTGCCATCTGGGCACGGATAATGCTGTATTTTTCTATAGCATCGTCTACCCTGCTTTTACGTCTTATACCTGCTGTATCAATAAAGGTGAACTCACCGTGGGAGTTTTTAATCTTACTGTCAATACTGTCACGGGTTGTACCTGCAATGTTTGAAACAATGCATCTTTCCTCACCTGTAATGCGGTTAACTAAAGATGACTTGCCAACGTTAGGCTTACCGATAACAGCAACCGAAATAACCTCAGTATCCTCTTCATCTTCAGCATCCCAGTTAATGAAAGAGAAAACCTCATCCAACAAGTCGCCTGTGCCGTGACCGTGAACCGAAGAAACACGGATAGGCTCACCAAGACCTAAATTATAGAACTCGTAAAATTCAGGCTCAGGCTCGCCTACTGTGTCGCACTTATTTACGCAAAGCACAACAGGCTTGCCGCTTTTTAAAAGCATTGCCGCAACCTCGTGGTCGGTAGCAACCACGCCTGTGCGGATATCGGTAACTAAGATTGTAACATCGGCAGTCTCAATAGCAAGCTCTGCCTGACGTCGCATCTGAGAAAGAATTATGTCGTCGGAATAAGGCTCGATACCGCCTGTGTCAATAAGGCTCGCCTTGTGGCCGCACCACTCGATTTCGCCGTAAATACGATCCCTTGTTACACCGGGGGTATCGTCTACAATAGCGGTACGCTGACCTGTAAGCTTGTTAAAAAGCGTAGATTTGCCAACATTAGGTCTGCCAACAACAGCTATAACGGGTTTTGCCATATTATCGCCTCCGTTTATTTGAGTATTTCGTCCAGAAGCTGTGCCCCGTCATTAGGCACAGGCACAACCTCTGTATTAAGTGCTTTTCTCACATCATCAACAGAAGTATCATCAAGGAACAAATCGCCGTCACTTCTGAGCATTGATGTGGAAAACAGGAGCTTGTCTCCTAAATTTATATCTTTGAGTGTATTTATTAAATCCCTGCCTACAACAAGACCTGTGACATTTATCTTATGCCCGAAAAAGTCGTTGATTATAGGCACTACCTTTACATTTACTTTTGGGAATTTATCTTTTAAGGTATCAAATAATTTCTGTAAGTATGGTGCGGCAGACTCGCCTGAGGCTAAGGTTATATCACGCTCTAAATTTTCATCCGCCTCTCTTTCTTCCAAAGCAAAGCCAAACTCATCGTACAAAAGAGAAATAAGACCTACGCCGTTTTCTAAACAGGAAAAGTCCTCGTAAAACGAAGCCTCGGGTATTTCACGCTCTGCCATAATATATAGCTCGTCAGCGGCAAAAGCCATACGCCTTGAGTGCTTATCAAGACATTTTTCAGAGAACTCCTCAACGATTTTTAGGGTAGCCTCAGCACTTTCTTTATTAAAAGGAGTAAGAGGATAAAGTCCTTCCCTGTGGTCGGTAAGTCCTACAGGTACGACTGCAATGGTGTTTACATTAAGCATTTCAAGGTCGTTAAGGCTTCGCTTAAGCTCATCGCCGTCATTAATACCGGGACAGATTACAAGCTGACAGTTAAGGGTAAGACCCGCCTTGGCAAACTTCTCCATAATCTTAAGAGACTCGCCTGCAAAGCGGTTATTCATCATTTTGCATCTCAGGTCAGGATTAGTGGTATGCACCGAAATATTGACGGGGCTTATATGCATTTTAATAATGCGGTCAATCTCGTGCTGAGTAAGGTTAGTAAGGGTGATGTAATTGCCGAAAAGAAAGCTTAAACGGCTGTCGTCGTCTTTATAGTAAAGGGTTTCACGCATCCCCTTAGGGAGCTGGTCGATAAAACAGAAAATGCACTTATTTTTACAGGAGCGTTCTTTGTCCATAAGGTAGGTGTCAAACTCAAGACCAAGCTCTTCGTATTCGGTTTTAGTGGCTTTTACGGTACGCTCGCCATTTTCACCTGTGACAGTTACATCAAGGTGGGTTTCAAGCTGATAAAAGCGGTAGTCAAGCACATCTACGATTTTGTTGCCGTTAAGAGCCACAAGCTCTTCCCCCGCCTTGATACCTGCACGAAAAGCTGCAGAATGAGGGGTAACGGCTGAAATTTTAACAGACATAAAATCCTCCGTAAAAAACAAAAGGGCGGCTTAAATAAAAGCCGCCTTGTATCTTTTGTTAAGCTAAAATTTGGCTCAGATTAGTCTTCCTTAGCGATAACCTGTCTGCCGTTGTATACGCCGCAGCTGGAGCATACCTTGTGGGGAGCCATGTACTCGCCGCAGTTGGGGCAAATGCTGAGTGCGGGAGCGTCGAGCTTCCAAACATTGGAGCGTCTCTTATCTCTTCTTGCCTGTGAATGTTTGTTCTTTGGTACTGCCATCTCTTACAGACCTCCTTATAATTTTTATATGTTAATCAATAAGCTGTTTTAAAATCTCGAGCCTTGGGTCGATGTTACCCTTTCGGCAACTACACTCTGTGTCGTTAAGGTTACAGCCACAATCAGGACATAAGCCTTTACAATCTTCAGAGCAAAGGTACTTGCCGGGCAGGTCCAGTAATATGTCGGAAACCACCAGGTCGTCGAGCTCAAGCTCAAAATCGGGCACTTCGATGTAGTCATCGTCCTCGCTGTCACTTAAACCTGCAACGAGACGGTGGTCGAAAGAAAACTCAAGTTCTCTTTTTAAAGCTTTGCCGCAGCGGTCGCAAGGGCGGGAATAAACAAAGCTTACGTTAAGTGTTAAACTTACAAAGCCAAGCTTATTTTCTGCCAATGCACAAACACTTGCATCGGAATCGAATGGATAAATCCCGTCAAGAGTAATTGGCTTTAGCTCTACCTCAAACTGAGCGCTTGTTTTCTCGCCGTCGTTGAGGAAAACATTTTTCAGATTCAAAACCATAATGCACCTCAAAAACGCAATGACTCATAGTGAAAATACCATAAAGTATTATATCTATTTGGAGGGCGTTTGTCAATGATAATTTTGCCGATATTCGCAATCTTTTTTGCCTATATGTTATAAATCTTGCAAAAAAGTTAAGTTTTATATTATCTTACCGCTTTTTTGTCCTTAATAGCCTTTGCAAAGCACCTGTGACACATGGCTATATACCTGTCGTTATCTCCAAGCAAAACCTGTCTGCCTTTAGTTAAAACATAACCGTCAGAATCAATTCTGGCATTGACTGTAGCTTTTCGCCCGCAGGAGCAGATTGTTTTAATTTCAGTTATGGAATCTGCAACCTCAAAAAGCCTTTTGCTTCCTTCAAAAAGCTGAGTTTTAAAGTCGGTTCTTAATCCAAAACACATAACAGGAATACCTTTGAAATCTACAATTTCCCTGAGCTCGTCTATCTGAGAACATGTAAAAAACTGACATTCATCGGAAATTATAACATCTACGTCCTTTTTCTTTTTTAGCATCTCGTGAATATTGTCATTTTCTCCTATAATATCCGCTTCTGCCGACAAACCGATACGGGATTTTAGTGTGTGCTTGCCGTCTCGGGTATCTACCGAGGGCTTAATAAGCCAAACATTCATTCCCCGTTCTTCGTAATTGAATTTTGTAATCAGTGCGTTTGCAGACTTTGAACTGCCCATTGCACCGTATTTAAAATAAAGTTTAGCCATTTTTTAATCCTTTATAATTTCTTTTAAAAAGCTTTCTCCCTCAATATCTGCACTTATATTCAGATAATCGCAGACCGTTTTACCGATGTGAGAAAAGCCTGTTTTTGTTCCGAGATTCACGTTTTTAATTCTTTTACCGAAAATCAAAGCAGGTATATGCTCTCTCGTATGGTCGGTGGAAATTTTATACCCCGGGTCACAGCCATGGTCAGCGGTGATTATAAGGATGTCATCATCCTTTAATTTCCCCATAATCTGAGGCAGAGCTTTGTCAAATTCCGTCAAAGCTTTTGCGTAACCGTCTACATCATTTCTGTGACCGTAGACCATATCAAAGTCAACTAAGTTAACGAAACAAAGTCCTGAAAAATCCTTGTCAAGATATTCAAGTGTTCGTTGTACGCCTTCATTATTGGAGCTTGTGTAAACATATTCGGTAATACCTTTACCGCAAAAGATGTCGTTGATTTTACCTACACCGATTACAGACTTACTGCTTTCAGATATAAAGTCAAGCATGGTTTTCTTCGGAGGACTCAAGGAAAAATCATGGCGGTTTGCGGTACGTGTAAAGTTACCTTTCTCGCCTTTAAAAGGTCTTGCAATTACCCTGCCTACACCAAATTCACCCTTAAGGATTTCACGGGCAATTCTGCAGTATTCGTAAAGCTTTTCAGCAGGTACAACATCCTCGTGGGCTGCAATTTGAAACACACTGTCGGCAGAAGTGTAGACGATTAAATCTCCGCTATTGATATGCTCCTCGCCAAAGTCCCTTAAAACATCTGTGCCTGAGTAAGGCTTATTGCAAAGAATACCCCTTGAGCATTTCTGTGAAAATTCCTTTAAAACTTCTTCAGGAAAACCGTCGGGAAACGTAGGCAAAGGCTTTTCGCTTACAATACCGCTTATTTCCCAGTGACCTACGGTGGTATCCTTACCTTGCGAAAGCTCAGAAAGCCGCATATGGGCGGCGATGGGATTTTCTACACCTTTTAAATACTCATTACCGTCAATATTAAAAAGTCCCAGGTTCTTTAAATTTCTTAAATCGAAATATTCCGATTTTGAAACCGACCTGAGGGTGTTGGCACCCTTGTCGCCAAATTTGTGGGCATCCTTCATTTCGCCGATACCGAAGCTGTCAAGAACTATAAGAAAAACACGCTTGCTCATATTTATTCCTTAGGTAAAAGTGTGGGTAATTTTTCGGCCAGTACAGCAGTTTCCAATGCTAAACGCATCATATCGGTGAAGGTTTTTTCTCTGTCCTCTGCTTCTAAAGAGTCAAAGGGCGGATACACTAAATCGGAAATTGTGCATACAGCCAAGGCACGCATACCAAGTCTTTGAGCTGTTAAGTAAAGTGCCGCCGCTTCCATTTCCACAGCTAAACATCCCACCTTACCCCACTCTTTGGCAGGGGTTGTGTCGTCATAAAAGGTATCAGAGGAAAATAGAGAGCCAACCTTTATATTTATATCAGTATTTTCTGAAGCAGTATTTACCGCTTTAAGCAAATCAAAACTGCACACAGGTGCAATACTGCCCTTAAGTCCGTACTGACTCTGGAAATTTGAATTGGTAGAAGCACCAATGCCAACCACAACATCCTTAAGCTTTACGTCCTCATTAATAGCACCTGCACTACCTACGCGGATAATGTTCTGCACTGAGAAAAATTTAAAAAGCTCGTAGGAATAAATACCTATAGATGGCATACCCATACCGCTTGCCATAACGCTGACTTTAACACCCCTATAGTATCCTGTGTACCCCTGAATACCGCGTACATTATTAACAAGTTTCGGGTTTTCAAGAAAATTTTCCGCAATAAACTTTGCCCTTAAGGGGTCGCCGGGCATAAGCACGGTTTTGCCAAAGGCTATTTCATCCTGTAAACTAATGTGGGGGGTTTTAATATGCTCCATTATCGTCACCTGAATTCTTGATTATCTTTACAACTTTGCTTGTGCCAAGACGGCTTGCACCGAGATTCATAAAAAGCTCGGCATCTTCAAGGCTTGATATTCCGCCTGCGGCTTTGATTTTTACGTGAGGCTCCACATTCTCTGCAAAAAGCTTTATATCCTCGGCTGTGGCACCCTTTGTCGAAAAACCTGTGGAAGTCTTGATGAAATCTGCCCCCGACTGAGAAACCACCTTGCACATTTTAATCTTTTCTTCCTCAGTTAACAGACAGGTTTCGATAATAACCTTTAATACATTACCTCCGCAAGCTTTTTTAACAGCTTTGATTTCCTTTAAAATCTTTTGGTAATCTCCGTTTTTAACGTCACCTATATTTATTACCATATCAATTTCGTCAGCTCCCAGAGCTACTGCTTCCGTAGCTTCGAAACATTTTACATTTTCTGTAACATAACCGTTTGGAAAACCTATAACCGTGCAGATTTTAAGCCTGTCACCAACATATTCCTTAGCCCTTTTAACATAGGAAAGAGGAATGCATACACTGGCGGTTTTATACTTTAAACCATCGTCGCAAAGAGCTAAAATTTCTGTCTCTGTAGCAGTCTGTGAAAGCAAAGTATGGTCCACTGCACTTAAGATTTTTTCTGTATCCATAAATATCACCTTAAAACATAATATATAAATTATATAAAATCAAAATTAAGTAGTCAACACGCTAAAAGAATATTGACAAATTAATGTCTATGGTACAAAATATAAAGTGGATTTTTATGTTAATTTTTATGAAAGAAAGTGACACTGTGATAGCGATTATTATAATACTTTCGGTTTTACTTATTGCACTTATGTACTGCGTGGTTTTTGGATTTATTGCCTTTGACAGAAGCTTTACACGCAAAGTTTATGAAGGAGACCAGATAGAAGCCGCCGCAAAAAAGGTAGGAACAAGACCCTATCACGAATATTTTCGCAGGGGCATTTACTGGTTCAAGGATTTTAAAGGTAAGGAAGAAGTATGGATTAAGTCAAAAGACGGTCTTAATTTAAAGGGTTATTACCTTGAAAATGAAAAATCAAGCGGTCAAGTTATGATACTTTGCCACGGTTACCGCTCTTTTCCTTACTTTGATTTTTCAGCCTCAGCAAAGTTTTACTATGAGGAAGGTTTTGACCTTTTATTTATTGTTCAGAGAACTCACGGAGAAAGCGAAGGCAAATACATAACCTTTGGTTTAAACGAGCGATATGACCTTGTTGAATGGATAAAGTACGTTGATAACCGCCATACAGGCAATGCAAAAATCCTACTTGCCGGTGTTTCTATGGGAGCATCTACGGTTATGTATGCTTTAGGTCTTGATTTACCGGAATCTGTTAAAGGTGCAGTTTGCGACTGCGGCTTTGACACGCCTAAGCACGTAATAGGTTTTGCTCTTACAGATGTATTCAAATCAAAACTTCTTGCTTCCTTTATGTCAAACTTTGTAAGCCTTGTCGCACATTTTAAAATCGGCTCATTCTTGGGAAAGGTTAACACAGCAAAAAGCTTACAGCACAATAAACTTCCTGTTATGTTTGCACACGGTGAAGCTGACGATGTTGTACCATTTGAAATGTTTGAAAAAAACACAAGCACAGGCAATTTTGAAAAAATACTTGTTACTTCCAAAGATGCTGCTCATGGTCTTGTTTTTTACTATGAAAACGACAAATACGTTAAAGCATTCAGAAAGCTTAGAGAAGTTTCCGGAATTGATTGAAAAACACCTCTTAATATGATATAATAAATATTTGTTCCGGAAGGGGGATGTTATGAGCAAACAACTTAAAATCCGAAAAATATTTATCCTTGCAGTTAATATTATTCTGATAATTATGGAAGCACTCGGCCTGTGGCTTATGACAGAGCTTTACAAAAGCAACAGCCTGCACCCCTTAGGCTGGCTTAAGTATTACACTCAGCTTTCCAATATTTTCTCTATGTTGGCGGCTTTTATTGTAGCCTTGTATACTGCACGAGATTTACTGAAAAGTACCGATAACACACCAAAGTGGGTAAGGATAGTTAAGTTTTCCTCTGCCTGCTGTCTTACTGAAACTTTTCTGGTAACTATGTTTGTGCTTGCTCCAATGGGAATGATGGGCGGATTTATGCCTTTGATGTTTGAAGGTCCTAATCTTTTCCACCATACCCTGTGCCCACTGATTTCACTTACTTCTCTTTGTTTACTTGAAAAGGGCGAAAAAATAACATTCAGGCACTCGGTATATTCAATGATACCAACTCTGATTTACGGTGTAGTTTCCGTAACCCTTAATGTGCTCAAAATCTGGCACGGACCGTATCCCTTTTTGTATGTTTATGAACAGCCCTTTTATATGTCAATAATCTGGGCTGTAGTAGTTTTAGGCGGAGCTTTCCTCATAACTTTAGCAGTAAAAGCTCTGGCAAATCTTAGCTTAAAAAATAAAAAGGAGAGTTAAAATGGCAAAAAAAAATAAAGCCGTAAAGACTCCGAAGCTTAAGTTTACAGTTACACATGCTTTGGTTACTCTTTACACAATTTTGATGTTCACACTTTTCCCATTGTTTCTGACAAACTACTATCAGAGTGCAAGAAGAGACAAATTCTGGCTTTATGTAGTTCTTACAGGTGTTGTGGGTGTTGCTGTGGCAGTTATCTTGCTTGCAAACCACCTTGGGAAAAACACCGCTGACAAGTTCAGCACCTATAAAGACCCCTTCAAACTAAACATTACCGACATTGGTATCCTTGCATTTTTAGGGGTTACAATTATTTCTGCTATTGTAGCTACCATTGCCGCACCTAATCCCGGTGAAGCTTTCAGCAAACTGTTGCTGGGAAGCTACGGCAGAAATATGGGTCTTCTGATGATCCTTACAATGGCAATTTGTTATTTCTGTGTATCCAGGTTTTTCTATTACTCAAAGTATGTTATTTACTTTATGTTTATAGGTATGACAATAATGAGCTTTGTGGCAATAGTTAACTTCTATCACATTGATATTCTTGGAATTTTCGCAAAGTATCAGACAAACGAAAACGTACAGATTAACTTTACATCTACCATAGGTAACAAAAACTACCTCTCTGCTATGATTACAGTAGCTTTACCTTTCTCGGTAGGTCTTGCAGTAGCAACTAAAGACAAAATTCTAAGAATCATTGCTTACGTAAGCACAGGTCTGCAGTTTATGGGGCTTCTGGTAGCAACCTCTGACGGTGGTTTCTTAGGCTGCTTTGCTGCTTTTGCAGTTATGCTTGTTATCCTCAGCCGTGATATGGAAAAGCTTTCAAGGTTTTTCTTCTGCCTTTTTATTATGATGGCAAGTGCCAAGCTTTTGTGGCTCTTTGACCTTATGATGAAAGGAAACAATAAGGGCTACACAAGTTTTTCTGAAATTTTTGTGTATAATAATTTAGTATTCGTATTTATCCCCTTATTCTTTGGTCTTGCAGTAGTATGTTCAAAAATGCAAAACAAAGGCATTGAAAAATTTGCTTTTATAGGTTCATCTGCTCTGGTGATAACCGGAATTATTGCAGTTGTTGCAATGTTTATTTACTACTCAGCAATTAACACAGATACACGTTTAAGCGGTTTCTCAAGATTCTTCCGTTTTGACGAAAGATGGGGTACCCACCGAGGTTTCTTCTGGATTAAGTCCTTTGAGCTTATGGGCGACTTTAATTTCTTTGAGGTGCTTTTCGGTTCAGGTCCTGACACTTTTTACAATGTATTCAGGGTATATTTTGACGAGCTTCTCAAACGTTTTGGAGACTCTTCTACCAACGCCGCACATAATGTTTACATTAACTATCTTGTAACTGTCGGCGTTTTCGGACTTATTAGCTATCTTTTATTCATCGGCTCTGCTATATTTAATGCAGTTAAAAATTCCAAGGTTAATCCCCTTGCACTTATGTGTGTTGGTGTTATTATCGCCTACGCAACTCAGGACATTGTAAATATTGCAAATCCTGTAAATACTCCTTGGCTTATTATGTTCATTGCATTAAGTGAATCTGTAAGACTCAGAGCAAACAGCACCGAAAGATTATTGGAAGAAAAGTTTTGATTTTTCTATTAAAGAAGTAAAGATGGATTTTAATAATTTTTGCAGGATTTTTTCTTTGAAATTGCAGTAATTTTATTGACAGACAAGGTATTTTAGATGTATAATTAATCGTCTTTTTTAGTTAGGACACGAAAGGAAGTAAAAGCTATGCATTACACCGGAGTAGTTTCAAGAGGTATCATCACCCCTATTTTTCAGGAAGGTGACGACCTTGTAGCAGCTATTGTAAAAAGCATCACAGATGCTGCTGAGAACGAAAATTTCGAACTCCAGGACAGAAACATCGTAGGCGTTACAGAGGCTGTTGTAGCAAGAACACAGGGCAACTACGCAACTGTTGACCAGATTGCTACTGACATCCGCAACAAATTTGGCGGCGAGGACCTGGGTATTGTATTCCCCATTCTTTCCCGTAACCGTTTTGCAATTTTGCTTCGCGCTATTGCAAAAAGCTGTAAGAAGCTTTACGTTCAGCTTTCTTACCCCTCTGACGAGGTTGGTAACTCCTTTATAACATTCGACGCTATCGACGAAAAGGGCGTTAACCCCTACAGCGACAGCTTCAACGAAGAAGAATTCCGTAAGGTTTTTGGCTATGAAACAAAGCACACTTTCACAGGTGTTGACTATATCGAGTATTACAAGAGCCTTGGTGACAACATTGAGATTGTTTTCTCTAATGACCCCAGATACATTCTTAACTACACAAAGAACGTATTGAATTGTGATATTCACACCCGTTTCAGAACTCAGCGTCTTCTCTTAAACGCAGGTGCAGAAAAGGTTTACAGAATGGACCAGATTCTTACAGAAAGCGTTGACGGCTCTGGCTTTAACCCCCAGTATGGTATTCTTGGTTCAAACAAGGCAACTGAGGAAAAGGTTAAGCTCTTCCCCAGAGATTGCGATAAGTTTGTAAACAACCTTCAGGCAGCTCTTTTAGAGGCTACAGGCAAGCATATGGAGGTTATGGTATATGGTGACGGCGGCTTTAAAGACCCCGTAGGCGGTATCTGGGAGCTTGCAGACCCCGTTGTTTCTCCCGGTTACACATCAGGTCTTGAGGGCACACCTAACGAGATTAAGATGAAGTACTTTGCTGACAACGACCTTGCAGGTCTTAAGGGTGAAGAACTTGCAAAAGCTATGAAGGAGCTTATTAAGAAGAAGGACGATAACCTTGTTGGCAATATGACATCTCAGGGTACAACACCCAGACGTCTTACCGACCTTTTAGGAAGTTTATGCGACCTTACCAGCGGTTCAGGTGACAGAGGTACACCTTGTATCCTTATTCAGGGCTACTTTGATAATTACGCAACAGAATAAATTTTTAAAGGCTACGATAAAACGTAGCCTTTTTTGTTGATTATTTCAACAAATGGTAGTATACTTGTTTTAACAAACCGAAAGGGGTAGAAATTATGAAAAAAACATTATCTGTAATCGCGGTAATCCTTATGCTTTGTACCATGCTTAGTGCCTGTGCTAAATCAAATGAGCTTGTAGGCAAATGGACTATTTCTGAGGATGATATTGAAATGTCATTTATTTTTAATGAGGATGCTACAGGTGAAATCAATGCGTTAGGCGGACTTCTTACAATTAAGTACACCTATGAAATAAAAGACAACACCATAATCTTCCACGAAGAAACAGAGGAAATTTTAGGTACAACACCCTACACCTTCAGCATTAAGGGCGATGAACTTTCACTCACTGCAGGCGGCGAGGTAATGGTGCTTACAAAAGAGAAATAATCAGATAAAAGAAAACCGTGATTTGCAAATTCAAAGTACAAATCACGGTTAATTTTTTATTTTATTTAAGCATCTTATTTATAAGCTTGATCTGGTTATCAACGTCTTTTTGGGTAACGGGGATAATGGCAGAATGCTTGAACATTCCCTCTATAATCCAACATATTTGCTTAGCGGTAGCCTTAACTTCTTTACAATTATATACACCGCTTTTGTTGCCCATTCTAATAAGTTCCTCGATAACCTTAAGGCAATCCTCGGCTCTTTTTGTAGCAATCTCTCTGCCGTTTTCAGTATTTGCGGCAAACTCGGTAATTGCGTTATCGATGCCAAATTCTTCCCCAAGGATACGACTCATTCTGTGTTCCAGATACACTTCAAGAATTTTATCAGGTGATACCTCACCGTCCTTTGCACGCTTAAGGGCTGAGTAAGCTCTTTCCTGCTCACGTGCTATAATAGAGTTGAAAATAATAGCTGTAGACGAATAGTGTCTGTAAAGACCGCCACGTGAAATAAATGAAGCGGCACATATATCTTTCATTGTTACAGCCGTAAAGCCACGCTCTGAAAAAAGCTTTTCGGCGGCATCAAGTATTCTTTTGTCGGTAGCCTTTCCTTTTGCTCCCATTTCCACACCCCTTGCAGTAATTAATATAATCTTTTTTCAATTATAACAAATCTAAATAAAAAAATCTACATTCTGGTAAAAAACGTTACATTTCTGGTAAAATTTGCATTTTCGCCCTAATTTGTTCGTTGATATAAATAAAATTGCACCTCTTAATTTGTAAGAGGTGCTTAAAATTTATTCTGTCATAAATAACACGCCAAGAGTAGCAGGACCGCAGTGGCTTGAAATAGTACAGCTTGCACGGGTAACAAAAACTTCTTTGAAAATCCCCTTGCTCTTAACATAATCAACTGCTGTCTTAACAATATCATCCTTGTCAGAAGAATAAGTAACAAAAACACGGTCTGTTTTGATATTGTCGTAAGCGGCTAATGTGTCGTCAATATAGTCGGTAATAACCTTGTTAAGCTTACCGCGGTACTTCTTGGTAACACCCATAGCACCGTTTTTAGAGTTATCAACTCCGATACAAGGCTTAAGACCCAGAAGGTTTGCACCAAAAGCAGCAACGGCTGAGCATCTGCCGCCTGCCTTCATAAACTCAAGCGTATCAAGGATAAAGCTGGCGTGGTTTTTCTGATTTAAAGCTCTTACCTCTTCGGCAATCCGAGAAGCCTCCATACCCTGCTGAGCTCTTATTGCGGCTTCGATTGTAAGCAAACCTGCACCTGTGCTTAAAGAGCAGGAGTCAATTGTGTGAAGCTTGCCTTCAAGCTCCTCGGCGGCTAAAACTGAGCTTCTGTAGCTAACAGAAAGAGCCGAGCCTAAGCTTACGTAAACAATCTCATAACCATCTTCAATATAAGGCTTGAAAGTGTCAATAAGCTCCTCGCTGTTGATAGCTGCTGTTTTTGGGAGCTCTTTCGTTTCATAATAATGGTCAAAAAGCTCGGTAGTGGTAAGGTTTACGTTGTCCTCGTAGGTTTTACCGCCTAAGTTGATGTGCATGGGAATTGTCTTGATGCCGTATCTTTCATAAAGCTCAGGGGTAAGGTCGATGGTACTGTCAGAAAAAACTAAAACCTTGTTACTCATAGTAAAAGCTTCCTTTCTGAAAAAGCAAATTTGTGTTGTAGAGTCAAATTAAATGTGTTATAATAATTATATACTATTATTTAATATTTTTCAATAAGGCAGTGATAACATTATGGTAAAAAAATACACCTTCGGCACACCTTTTAACACAGGTGCAATTGTAGAAGATATTAAGGCAGAATCCACCCCTGTACCCTACTTTGAAATAAATACCGACGAGGGCATTTCTTTTAGCTGTAAGCTTGCTGACAAAGACATTGTTTACGGCTTAGGTGAGGCAACCCGCGGCATTAACAAAAGAGGTTATGTATATAACTCCTACTGCAGTGACGATTTCTGCCATATGGAAACAACAAAGTCCCTTTACGGTGCCCACAACTTTATTTTGGTTGAGGGCAAAAAGACCTTCGGTGCTTTCTTTGATTATCCTACAAGGCTTACCTTTGACATTGGCTTTACAAAGGCTGATACTATGCGTATTTACTGCGATAAAGCTGATATTGATGTTTATATTATCGAGGGCAGTGCTCCCCTTGAAATCGTAAAAGAATTCAGAAAAGTCATCGGCAAAAGCTATGTACCTCCCCGTTGGGCAATGGGTTATATGCAAAGCCGTTGGAGCTACTACACAGCCGATGCAGTAAGAGAGGTAGCTAAGAATTACCGCAAGGAAAGCATCCCCCTTGATGCAATTTTTCTTGACATTGATTATATGGATGAATACAAGGACTTTACTGTCAGCGACGAACGTTTTGGCGACTTGCCTCAGCTTATTGATGAAATGAAAGCAGAAGGCATCCGCCTTGTACCTATTATTGATGCAGGTGTCAAAATTGAAAAAGGCTATGACATTTACGAAGAAGGCTTAGAAAAAGGCTACTTCTGTGTGGACAAGGACGGCAAGCCTTTCTCTGCAGGTGTATGGCCGGGCCTTACTCACTTCCCTGATTTTCTCAATGAAGAAGCAGGACTTTGGTTTGGTCTTAAATACAAAGCTCTGACCGATTTAGGCATTGAAGGCTTCTGGAACGATATGAACGAACCTGCAATTTTCTATTCTGAAAAAGGCATAGAACGTTTTTACGAAAAGCTTGCTGAAATTACAAACGGTGACAAGTCCGTTGACAATTACAACAAAATCAAGGACATTGTAAACGGCTTACAGAATTCTCAGGAGGACTACAACTCCATTTACCACAAAGTTAACGGCAAATTAGTTAAGCATAACGACATCCACAATATGTACGGATACAAAATGACCGAATGCACAGCAAAGGCCCTTGAGAAACTCAGACCCGAGGAGCGTACACTCCTTTTCTCCCGTGCTTCTTATGTTGGTATGCACCGCTCTGCAGGTATCTGGACAGGCGACAATTTCTCCTGGTGGTCTCATATTCTTTTGGAGCTTAAACAGCTTCCTGCCCTTAATATGTGCGGTTTCCTTTATGTAGGAGCTGACTTGGGCGGTTTCGGATGCGATGCATCCCGCGACCTTGTTTTAAGATGGTTAGGTCTTGGTATTTTCACTCCGCTTATGCGTAACCACGCGGCACTTTGCACAAGAGACCAGGAGTGTTATCAGTTTGAAAATCCTGAGGATTTCAAGAATATTATCGAGCTGAGATACCGACTTCTCCCCTATCTTTACAGCGAATTCTTAAAGTGTGCAGAAAATGATGAGATGTTCTTCAAACCCTTAGGCTTTGAGTATAAAGACGACGAAGTGGCAAGAAGCTGTGAAGACCAGCTCTTTGTGGGCAACGAGCTTATGATTGCCCCTGTTTACACTCAGAATGCATTGGGCAGATATGTTTACCTGCCTGAGGATATGCGTGCAGTCCGCCTTAAAAAAGGCGGAGAGCTTCAGTTTGAGGATATGCCAAAGGGTCATCACTTTGTAGAGATTCCTCTTCACGAGGTTGTGTTCTTCATCCGCAAGGATAAGTGTATTCCCCTTGCAAAGTCCGCACTTTCTACTGATGCTATGGATTTTGACACTCTCCGGCTTATAGGCTTTGAAGGTGCAAAGTATGAACTTTACACCGACGACGGCATAAGCTCGGATTTAAATAAGATAGAAAAGAAAATTTGGGAAAACTGACATTTACACAGGGGCGACTTATAAATCGCCCCTGTAAATAAAAATAAAAAGCCCCGCTGTTAAGCGAGGCTTCAAATATTTGAATTTTCCGTAGGCAGAATTACCCTTTGTAATTAAAGAATAATTTCGCCGTCTACTGTGCCGGTTAAACCTGCAGCATTGGACTCATCAGTATCGATGTGCATTGCGGGGAAGAACTTGTCGCTTACACGGCAAACAACATCACCGAATGTAGTTTCTCTGCCTGTGCCTTCGCCAACCTTAACGGATACAATCTGCTTATCCTCTACACCGAGCTCAGCGGCTGCCTCGGGAGTAAGGTGAATGTGACGCTTTGCGGCAATAACACCCTCTGTAATTTCAACCTCACCCATAGGACCAACAAGCTTGCAACCGGGAGTACCAGCAACGTCGCCGGACTCACGAACAGGAGCAGCGATGCCAAGCTTTCTTGCATCGGTTAAAGCAACCTCAACCTGGTCAGCAGGTCTTACAGGACCGAGAATAGACATTGTAAGCTCACCCTTGGGGCCAACAACTGTAACCTTTTCTGCACAGGCAAACTGACCGGGCTGAGAAAGGTCCTTCTTGTTGGTAAGCTGAGCGTCTTTACCGAAAAGTGTTTCGAGTGTAGACTGACATACGTGGATATGTCTTGCAGAAGTTTCTACCATAATTTTCATTTGTAATTACCACCATTTCATTAAATTTTTAACAATGTTATTTTACACCTAACTGTGACAAATTTCAACTCTTTTATAGATTTTAGGAGTGATTAAATGTATAAGACCTGGGAAGAACTAAAGGACGCCTGTAAACTATGCACAAAATGCGGACTTTGCGAGGACAGAACAAATGTAGTTTTCGGTATTGGCGTTAAAGATGCTGAGGTTATGTTTATAGGTGAAGGTCCCGGCGAAAATGAAGATTTGCAAGGCGAACCCTTTGTAGGCAGAGCCGGTAAGCTTTTAGACAAAATGCTCGAGGCAGTGGACTTAAGCCGTGATAAGAACATATATATTGCAAATATGGTTAAGTGCCGTCCTCCCAAAAACCGCGACCCCAAACCGGAAGAAACTGAGCTTTGTATGGATTGGCTGAGAAATCAGGTTAAACTTATGAGACCGAAAATTATAGTTTGCTTAGGAAGAATTGCCGCCGCAAAGCTTATTAAAGAAGATATAAAAATCACAAAGGAGCACGGTCAGTGGTTCAATAAAAACGGCACTCTGATGATGGCAATGCTCCACCCTGCAGCACTGCTCCGTGACCCCAGAAAAAAGCCTGAGGCTTTTGAGGATTTTCTTAAGTTGCAGGAAAAAATTAAAGAAGTATGTGACCGCACATATTGAGGTTAATATGGAAATAAAAGTATATGATAAGCTCCCAGTCTATGCTGTGGAGATAAGAATGCAGGTTTTTGTTAAGGAGCAGGGATTTTCAAAAGACCTGGAGCTTGACGAAAACGAACAAAAAGCAACTCACCTTGTAGGTTTTATTGACGGACATTTGGCGGCAACTTCAAGGTTTTTCTTTGACGAGAGCAGAGGTGCATATCTTATCAGCCGAATTGCAGTTGTTAAAGAGCAACGTGGCAAAGGACTGGGCGGTAAGATTGTGAAAGCGGCAGAAGATGAGATTATTAAGCTTGGCGGCAAAACTGCCGTTATCCACGCTCAGCTCAGGGTAAAGGAATTCTATGAATCTCTAGGTTATAAGGCTTACGGAGAAATCGACCTTGAAGAAGGCGTTGAGCATATTATGATGAAAAAAGCTTTAACTTAATTAATACATAACAAAAACCCCCGAAGTGAACCTTCGGGGGTTAAATTGTTTCGACAATTATATATTATCTGTCAATCAGACTGAAAGTAGAAAAGTAAAGTTTAAATTACTCAGTTACCTTCTTGCGAGCGAAGAAAACTACGCCTGCAGCAGCGATCATCATAGCAACAGCGATAACAACGATTGTTGTCTCCTGACCTGTGGATGTTGTGCCGGGTGTGTTAGGAGTAACGGGCTTATCTTCCTTGGGAGCTTCAGACTTAGCCTTTTCCCACTTAACCTCTACGCCTGCATCCTTGATGAGCTTCTCAGTTGTATCCTGAGAAAGACCAAGAGCTGTGGACATATCGTCGATGATAGCCTGATCCTCTTTACCAGAGTATGTTCTAGCGTCATCGAGCCAATCTGCGAGGAAGTCTGTGAAGAGCTTCTCAGCTGTAACTCCGGGGGGGAGACATGTACCGATAAGGTTACCGATAGATGTTACCTGCATAACGGGACCGAAAGCAGACTTATCCTGGTTCTTCCAGAATGCAGCAACTGCTGTCTTGGAGCTATCCTGGGGATTCTCATAGATTGTGCCGTCAGCATAAAGTGTGTCGCCGTAGCAAGCTGTTGTCATAAGTGTGTCGTATGTCTGGAGACCGATATCTACGCTGAAGATTACACCGTAGTATGTACCGTCTGTAAGTGTGCCAGCCTTGGATACATCGTAAGAATAGAGCTTATCCTCAACCTGTGTGCACTTCTCCTTCTTGGACTGCCATGCAGCAAGAGAGTCACCGCCGTACTCCCAAATGTGGCAGTATACGGAGCTGAAGTTGTTCCAATCAGCAGGAACTTCGAAATAAATTGTTGTGTCCTCGGCAGCAGATGCGCCGATTACAGCCATGCTAGCCATGCAAACAAGAGCAAGAGCTAAGCAAAGAATCTTTTTGAACATTGCAATCTCCTCCTAAAAATATAAATGTTCAGTCTGAGACGATATATCGTCACCTTGATTATACACCATATATTTCAAAACTGCAATAGTTTTATATGTTTTGTTACCAAATATTTTTATAAATTTCTTTAAATTATATGGCTTATTTGAATTTTACAAAAGAAAAAACCTTCCGATTGCTCGGAAGGTTTTATAAGTTCAATTTAAATTAGCCGTTAACCTTCTTGCGAAGAACAACTACTGCAGCGCCAGCCATAGCTACTACTGCGAGAACTGCGAAGATAGCAACTGTAGAACCTGTGGGAGGTACGTCGCTGTCTGTGCCTGTGGAACCTGTTGTACCCTGAACGTCTGTTACAGGAGCAAGTGTTGTAGCAGGAGCAGCTGTTGTAGCAGGAGCAGCTGTTGTAGTGGGAGCAGCTGTTGTAGCAGCAGGTGTTGTCTCCTCGGGGATAACGAGCTCGTCTGTAAGAGCAACGCCATCAGCAACGATTTCGCCGCCTGTTACGTAGTCAGGACCAAAGAACTCAACCATCTCTTCGATAGCTGTAGCAACTGTAACCTCACCCTCAGCGATAACTTCGAACTGAAGAGTAATGAGTGTCTTACCGCCAACGAAATCAAAACCTGTGGAGATCTCAGAAGCATTGAAGTAGATTGCACCGTCAGCAGCGTTAGCAACAACGCCAGTCATGTTGGGGAATCTCTCAGCTACTGTAGCATCAACAAGCTTAAGTGTGTCAGCAGAGTAAGTTGTTGTAGCCTGGATGTTCTCGATGTTCTTGGGTGTTGTAAGTGTAGCTGTGTAAGTAACGATGTCGCCAACCTTAGCTTCAGCTGCGCTCACGCCTACGATTGCAAAGCTTGCGAGGCAAACAATTGCAAGTGCTAATGTGATAACTTTTTTGAACATTGGATTTTTCCTCCTAAAATAATATTTTATTAGATTATACATTATCGGAAACATAAAATCAATAGTATTTTACAAAAAATTATTGGAAACTTACAAAATTCATTAATTTTTCAGATTATAAAGAGTATCAAATCTGAAAAAAGAATTAGCAAATAACCTTTTTTCTGAAAAAAGAAGCTATAAAAACACCAACTGAAAGGCTAAGTGCCGCTATCCACAAATTATTGCTGCCTGTTATAACAATATCAGCAGGTTCAGAAGGTATATCGGTGGTGCCTGTAACATCCTCAGAAGGTTCAGAAGTTTGGGTGGAGCTAGCAAATCCTTCTTTAATTTTTACATCCATATTAAGCTGTGTGCTGTCAAGGAAATAGCTTTCGCCAAAAAATTCTGTCATTTCCTCAATTACTATACCTGCCTTTACCTCCGCATCTGCAATAATTTTAAACTCCACCTGTACAAGAACTGCTTCTTTGGTAAAATCCATACCGTCTGTTACGTTACTTGCGTTAAAGTAAATATTACCGTCACCTGCAGGGTTATATGTAGGCTCCTGAATATTAGGGAAGCTACAGCTTACGAACTCAAGGACACTTTCGTCATAGGTCACAATCGCCTGGATATTTTCTATTTTTTCAGGAGTTTTCATGTAAACATAATATGTAGCATTACCGTATTCAGATTTTGGCTCGGTAGGAAATGTAATTTCCACATCAATCTTAGGAGGAATCATATCGGGTACTACAGGCTCGGCGGGTTCAAAGTTTTCGGGATAATCCCACTGAATGTACTCCATTGAATCATAAACAGCTTGTGCTATCTCGTAATCATCCAGTCCCAAGTCTTTGCCTAAGCTATTAATCAATGTAACATAGTCCTTATCCTGATAAACACAGGCATATTCGAGATTGAATTCTATAAAATCTGTCAGCACAGAAATCGCAGTTTTACCCGGAATAATACAGGTGCCGTGAATTTTACCAAAGCCTGAAATATAAAGTGCGGGTCCATAAAGTGTGGGATCAACGTCTCGCCAAAATGCCGGAAGAACTGTCTTTGAATTATCCTGAGGAGAAATATAAATATTATCATCGGTATAAGCCACACAGCCTAAACACTCAGATGACATAACAAGGTCAAAGGTCTGATGGCCTATATCTGCACTGAAAATTACACCGTAGTATACTCCATCATTAAGACCGCCCACAGCAGTAGTATCATATTCGTACAAATTATCTCTTACCTGAGTACAACGTTCCTTTTTACCCTGCCAGGGTGCAAGATTGTCACCGCCGTATTCCCAGATATGACAATAAATCTGAGAAAAGTTTTCCCAGCTTTCGGGAACTTCGAAATAAATTCTTGTTATTTCCTCGGCGTTCACCGCAACCACGCTTATGCTTGCAACAATAATAACCGCAACCAAAAGTGATAATATTCTTTTCACCATAGCTATACCTCCTTCTCTTATTAATTCAATTGTATACTAACGCATTAGTATTGTCAATAAAATTCAGCTTCCTAAGTCTTACTTCAGGGATTTTCCCACCGTGGCAAACGGTAACGGTAAATTTCATAAGGTAGGTCTGACCCGACCGTTTATGGTGTTTCTTTATATAAGCATCTGTCCGTAGGTCTGAATTGCCCTGCGGGTGGCTAACCCGCAAAAGAAAAACTCCTCCCCTTTCGGGGAGGAGCAAAAGCATAAAACTAAGAGTTTAAATAAAACTTAGATACTTTATAAATTAAGCGTTAACCTTCTTGCGAAGAACTACAACTGCTGCAGCTGCCATAGCAACTACTGCGATTGCTGCGAAGAGAGCAACGTTTGCACCTGTGGGAGGTACGTCGGGCTTCTCTGTGGAAGTGCCGCCAGTTGTACCCTGAACATCAGTCTCAGGAGCCTTTGTGGGATCTACAACTGTTGTAGGCTCAACTGTAGTTGTGGGAACTACGATCTCGGGGAGAACGAGCTCGTCAGCGATAACAACGCCATCAGCAACGATTTCGCCGCCTGTTACGTAGTCAGGACCAAAGAACTCAACCATCTCTTCGATAGCTGTCTCAACCTTCATCTCGCCGTCAGCGATAACTTCGAAAGTAAGAGCGATAAGAGTCTTACCACCTGTGAAGTCAAAGCCTGTGGAAATCTCAGAAGCATTGAAGTAGATTGCACCGTCAGCAGCGTTAGCAACAACGCCTGTCATGTTGGGGAATCTCTCAGCAACTGTAGCATCAACGAGCTTAAGTGTATCAGCTGTGTATGTTGTTGTAGCCTGAACGTTCTCAATGTTCTTGGGAGTTGTAAGAGTAGCAACGTATGTTACTGTCTCGCCAACATAAGAAATTGTCTCGTCAGTTGTATCCTCAACGTCACCAGGAACAGGTGTGGGAGCTTCCATGTAAGAACGCTGGTTGAAGTATGTAGCACCCTTCTCAGGTGTAAAGCCATACTCGCCGTTGCCGTAGTAGTAGTACCACTCACCAGCAAATGTGGACTTGCCGCTGAACTCGTTAACGTCTGTCTTGGACTCGTCGATAACGTAGATCATCTCGTCGAAGTTGGGTGTGCCATCAGGATAGTTTGCGCTCTCGCCAGCGTCATAGTACTCAGAACCGATGTTCTTTGTCTGATATGCTGCTGTGTAGATTGCTGCCTCGGGGTCTGTGCCGCCGTCGATAGCATTATTCCAGATGATTGTTGTAACATCCTGGTGTACATCGTAGTAGTAAACACCCTCAACGTCTGTGGGGTTTGCTGTGTAGCCAGGCCATGCAGAGCAAGCATCTGTGCCTTCCCACCAGTAGATACCGGCAGTTGTTGCGTGTTCGTTGAGCCAGCTCTCAGGTAAGTAGAAGTAGTATCTGTTATAGCCGTCAGCCTTTGCGGGAAGCTCATCAGCAGAAACAGAAGCCATTGCTACTGTACCCATGGAGAGTACGAGAACTGCTACCAAAATAACGCTCATAAGTTTTTTGGACATTTTGAATTCCTCCTAAAAAATAGTACTATTTCGCCAAGTGTTACCTTAGCAGTAATATTATATAACAGTTAAGTAGAAAAAGCAAGCATTATTATGGTAATTATGTTAACTTTTTTTAGCTAATTCTTCCTAAAATAAGAAAAGCCAATCTCTTAAGAGATTGGCTTTAAAAACTTAATTATTCTACTGTAGTATCATCTGTTTTCTTTTTCTTTGCAATTGCAAGAATTACAACAGCAACAAGTGCAAGACCAACAACACCGCCTAATACGTAAAGAATGGTGTTGTTATCTTTATCATTATTATTACTATTGTTCTGAGATGGTGCAGGAGAAGTTTTGGGAGGCTGTGTAGGCTTGATACCTGAACCTGTACCCTCTACGTTATTCTCAAAGTCACCTTTATCAAAGCCTGCATCTACTTTGTCAAATATTTCCTCAACATCTGCAAGAACAGGAGTCTCCGCAGAAATCTGAGAACCGCCATCAACAGAAAGGTTGTAAGTAAGAGCATAGTCATAAATGTTTACAAGGTCGATATCGTAAAGATACTGAACAAGATACTCGATATCAGACTCGCCCTCTTTAACTACCTCAAAGGTAAGCTTTGCAAGCTCTTTAGCTTCTTTAAAGCTCTGACCGTTGATATCTGAGCTGTTGAAGTAAATCATACCATCATCGCCTTTATTGGCATTAAGAGTAGCAGAAGGGAAGTTTTTAAGGTCAACATCCTTGAGCTCTAAAAGCTGGTTATCAAACTTAAACACCATCTGAATACCTACTACGTCCTGCTTGTAGGACTCGAGGAAAAGTGTGTACTCAACAGTAGAGCCAACCTTTGCCTCAACACCGTTTACAGAGGTTGCGGGAGCAGCAACTGCACAAAGCATTGTTGCAATCATTAAAATACAGGCAAGCATACCTGCTACAGACACAGTAAATATGCGTTTCATAATATCTTCCTCCAAAGATAAACTTATTAATAATGCAAGTATACTACAACTCAAAGAAAATTACAATGTTTTTTTAGTGAAATTTTAAATTTGATATCTAAGGAGAGGTAACTGCTCCCTTACAACATAAAATAACCACGGCACATAAAAGAAAAACGCACCCCTGAATAATCAGGGGTGCGGAAAAGCATAAATTAAGATAATTAATCTTTAAATATCCTTATTAATTAGCCGTTAACCTTCTTGCGAAGAACTACAACTGCTGCTGCAGCCATTGCAAGAGTTGCGAGAACTGCGTAGATAGCAACGTTTGCACCTGTGGGAGGTACGTCGGGCTTATCTTCGCTGTCTGCGCCTGTTGTACCCTTAGCATCTGTCTGTGTGGGCTCAACAACTACTGCTGTTGTTGTTGTGGGCTCAACTGTTGTTGTAGTTGTAGGCTCTACAACTGTTGTTGTAGGTGTAGTATCCTCAGCAGGAACTTCGAGATTTTCTGTAACTGCTACGCCATCAGCAACGATTTCGCCGCCTGTGATGTAGTCGATACCGAAGAACTCAACCATCTCTTCGATTGTTGTTGTAATCTCGGAGTAGGAAGCATCAAGAACCTCGAACTGAAGTGTTACGAGTGTAGCACCACCTGTGAAGTCAAAACCTGCAGAAATCTCAGATGCGTTGAAGTAGATAGCACCCTCAGCAGCGTTAGCAACAACGCCTGTCATGTTGGGGAATCTCTCAGCAACTGTAGCATCAACGAGAGCGAGCTTTGTAGCATCGTACTTTGTTGTAGCCTGGATGTTCTCGATTGCCTTGGGAGTCTTGAGTGTAGCTGTGTAAGTGATTGTATCGCCTACCTTAGCTGTGTACTCTTCACCACCAACAACGATACCGTCAGCCTCAGCAGCAACTGTTGTCTCAACAGGAGCAGCTGTTGTCTCTTCAGGCTCTGTAGCAACTGTTGTCTCAACTACTGCAGCTGTTGTCTCAACAGGCTCATCCTCTGTAGCAACTGTTGTCTCAACTACTGCTGCTGTTGTCTCAACTACCTCAGCTGTTGTCTCAACGGGCTCAGCAACTGTTGTCTCTACAGTAGCAGCTGTTGTCTCTACAGTAGCAGCTGTTGTGTCAACTACTGCTGCTGTTGTTGTAGGAGCAGCTGTTGTTGTAGGAGCAGCTGTTGTTGTAACGTCATCGTTTGCACCTACTGTTTTCCAGCCGATAGCATCGAAAACTTCGCCGTAACCGTTAGTAGCTGTCTCACCGTTGAGGTAAGCACAGTTGCTGCCATCCATAGGAACAACGTTATCAGCTGTCTGGAAGCCTGCACCACCCTTGCCGTTTGTGAAGATGATGTTTGCACCGGGCTCAGCCTCGATGGACCATAAGCCGTCGCCACAATCAGTCATAAGTACGCCAGCCCAACCATTGTTTGTTGTTTCGTCCCAGATGTAAGCGTGAGCTGCATCCCAAGATTCGGGCTTTTCAAAGTAAATTGTTGTAGCAGCAGAAGCAGAAACCATAGCAACTGCAGCCATTGCCATAATCAGAGTTGCTGCAAGAACAACGCTGATTACCTTCTTTGTCTTAGACATAGTAAATTTCCTCCTTTAATTTTATGCTTTTATAAGCAATACAATTATATAGCAAGGTTTTGTAAAAATCAAGCATTTTTGCCCAAAAAATTGAATAAGTTAGTCTATATTTTGCGTTTTTTTCTGTAAGATATGACAAAATGTAGGATTTATTTATCAATGTAATATAGATGTAACCGCTTGATTAAAAACTTGTTACCAATTTGCTGTTCTTCAGCAAATATTTGCTAAAACAAAAAACCGCCGCTAAGCTATGTTAACGGCGGTATATAAATCATCAGACAGGATATATCTTTTGCTCAGAATCAAGCATATCAGGGTTTACACCAAGCTCGGTAGCTCTGCGTTTTTTGAAGAAATCAGCGGCTACCTTGGGGAACATTGCGTAGGAGAGTACGTCCTCTTCCTGCACAGTGTACTGAGCGGCTTCTTCCTTGAGCTTCTCAAGCTCGGGAGCAATAAGGTCAGCAGGACGGCAGTCAACAGGCTTCATATCACCGATAATCTTCTTTCTGAAATCGGGGTCAATGGGCATTGGAGTTGTGCCGTACTTACCTGCAACCATATCCTTGAATTCGTTGGTGCACATCTTGTATCTTTCGCCTGTGATTACATTGAACACAGCCTGAGTACCAACAATCTGGGATGTGGGAGTAACAAGAGGAGGATAACCTGAATCCTCGCGAACTCTGGGAACTTCCATAAGCACTTCGGTAAGCTGGTCTTCCTTGCCTGCCTGCTTAAGCTGAGAAAGAAGGTTTGAAAGCATACCGCCGGGAACCTGATAAATAAGAGCATTTGCATCTGTGGCAAGCATCTTGGGGTCTAAAAGACCTGACTTTATATACTTGTCACGAAGGGTCATAAAGTAATCTCTTACCTTTGTAAGAGCCACAAGGTCAATACCTGTGTCGTACTCACTGCCTGCTAAAGCGGCTACCATAGACTCGGTAGGTGCATGGGATGTACCAAGTGCCAAGGGGCTTATAGCGGTGTCAATCATATCGGCACCTGCCTCGATACCCTTAAGTAAGCACATTGATGCAAGACCTGAGGTGTAGTGAGTATGAATCTGTAAAGGCAGGTCAACTTCCTTCTTAATAGCCTTAACAAGCTTTTCGGTGTTGTAAGGAGTTAAGAGTGCTGCCATATCCTTGATACAGATTGTGTCCGCACCTGCGTCTGCAATACGCTTTGCGTACTCTACATAATATTCATCAGTGAAAACAGGGCCAGTGGTGTAGCTGATAGCAACCTGAACCTCTGCCTTTTCCTTTTTAGCGGCGTTAATAGCACTTTTAAGATTCTTGATGTCGTTTAAGGCATCAAAAATTCTTAAGATATCAATACCGTTTGCTACAGAACGCTGTACGAAATACTCCAAAACATCGTCAGCATAGTGACGGTAGCCAAGCATATTCTGACCGCGGAATAACATCTGAAGCTTTGTATTGGGGCAGTTGTCGCGGATTGTGCGAAGTCTCTGCCAGGGGTCCTCGTTTAAGAATCTGAGGCAGGAGTCAAAAGTAGCACCGCCCCAGCACTCTAATGAATAAAATCCGATTTTATCAAGCTCGGGGAGAATGGGAAGCATCTCCTCGGTAGTCATACGTGTAGCTAAAAGGGACTGATGGGCATCTCTTAAAGCGGTTTCGGTAATTTTAATTTTTTTAGCCATAACTTACCTCTTAAGCGAGAGTTACAATGGTTGCACCTGTCTCAACTGTTGCACCATTTGAAACGTCAACGCTGGAAACTGTACCGTCCTGAGGAGCAGGAATTTCGTTTTCCATTTTCATAGCCTCTAAAACTGCAACTGTGTCGCCCTTCTTAACCTGCTGACCGACAGAAACCTTAACAGAAAGGATTGTACCGGGCATAGGAGCAGCTACCTTTACAGAACCCTGTGTGCCTGCGGGCTTTGCGGCAGGTGCAGGTGCAGGAGCTGCGGCAGGTGCAGGAGCTGCAGCAGGAGCTTGAGCGGGAGCAGGAGCCGCTGCTCTGGGAGCAGAGGAAGCACCTACTTCTTCAACCTGAACATCATAAGAAACACCGTTAACTGTGATAATAAGATTTTTCATTTTTATTTACCTCCGTCAGAGTATTAAATTGTTGTGTGCTTTTTGGGAAGTGCAGTCTCACGCTTTGATGAAAGAATGTCAAGTGCACTTACCAGTTTTGCTCTTAAATTCTCTACTGCAACTACGTCGTTTATGTATCCGTTCTTAGCGGCGTTAAGTGCTGAAAGGTCAGCAGAGATAAAGTCAGAGATAAGCTTGTCCTGCTCAGCCACAGGAATGTTTAATTTATCGCCAAGCATAATGTAAGCGGCGGCTTCGGGCTTAATGGGAGAAACCACAGCACCCTCTAAAGCAAAAGCTGCATCTGCGTTGCCAACTGCCGCAAGATAAACAGCACCTACAGCTTTACCAACTATAACAGCTACCTTGGGAGCTGTAGCCTCGCTGTAAGCGGAAAGCACCTTTTTAGCACCGCCTAAGCACTTAAAGCCATCGGCATCAACTGCTGTAACAACGGGAATGGAGAAAGCGTCGCAGAACTTAACAAACTTTGTAATTTTCTTAACGTCGTCTTTTTCTAAAGTTTTGCCCTTGGTTTCTACAACACCTGTAACATTACCTTCAAGGCGGGCAAGATAAACCGAGCTTGCCTCACTGCCCTTATAAAGCTCAAGGGTTGTGTTTGCATCAAAGGCGGTCATAAAGTCTGTTGTTGAAACTGCCTCTACATCAAGAGCGGAAGGAGTTAAAGCCAGATTATTGGAAGGCAGATATGTCACAAGTGCCTTTGCGGCATCTATGGCAGAAGCCTCGTCTTTTTCTGTAATTGCGGCACAATTGCAGGACTTTGCATCAGCATCAAGAGAAAGCACTGCATCCTCTGTCTTAATAACGAAATCAGCATTAGATGCCAAAAGTGCGGTTGTACCTATGCATTTGCCTAAAACTACGGAAATCTGAGGAACAACACCTGAAAGCTTGGAGGAAAGTGAAAGAAGTCCGCCTAAAGCATCCAAAAGCATATTGCCCTCGGCAAGTCTTGCACCCTTGCTGTTATAAAAACCTACAACAGGAGCACCGATTTTAAGTGCAAGCTCGTAGATGTAGTTAAGCTTTTTAGCCTGAGCTATGCTCATTGCACCTGATGCCTCGGTAATATCCTGACAAAAAGCACAAACTGCCATACCGTCAACATAACCATAACCGCACACAGCCTCAGCAAGTGTTTCCTTGCCGTAAACTGCATTTACTTCGGTAAATACACCGCCGTCAAAAAACTGCTCAAGAATTGCAACTGCCTTATTTTCGGCAGAGCGAGTCTTGATGTCATTATTATTGCTCATTAAGAAACCTCCTCTAAATAAGTCGATTTTATCCAAATTATATTATACTATTTAATTTTTATCTTTACAAGTAACTTTACATTAATTTTACAATGATTTTGTATCATTCTGAAGCTTTTTTTGCATTACAGCAACAGGTATTTGAGAAAATCTTATTAAGATAAAGCACCAGAAAATCTCCCGTGGGAACAAACTCGAACTTTTTAAGCAAATCAAAGTAAGACTTGTCCTTTACTGAAAGCGACCAACAGTCCTTGTTAAAAGCATAAGAACCTGCTGCACGAATAAGAATTTCCACAAGACCAAGCTCGTTGGTTGTAAAAGGAGCATAAACCTTGCCCTCTTCCCTTCTGAGAGGCTTGTCTATAGAAAGACTCATATCTATAATTTCGTATGTAGATTTAAAAGGAGCAATGGCGATATAGCCTATCTCCTGCTGTTCTTCACGCATTATAAGGTAAGCGGCATTTTCTCTGCCGTACTGATTAATGAGTTCAGCGTTATCTGTAGGTTTTACTGTAATCATAGCTACCTCACCTAATATGTCTTGAGGGATTGGGGTCAGCGGTTAACTTCTTGACTTCTTCAGGAGTAAGGTCACGCCAGTCGCCCTGCTTTAGCATACCCAGCTTAACCTGACCTATGGCTACTCTTTTAAGTCTCGCTACCTCTAAACCTAACATTTCGCACATACGTCTTATCTGACGGTTTCTGCCTTCTCTTAAAACTATTTCAAGAACTGTTCTGCCCTCTTCTTTTTTTACAACTCTTACTTCTGCAGGAGCAGTTTTTCTGCCGTCAAGCATCATACCCGTTTCAAAGGTAACAATCTGCTCTTCTGTAATACCCGGGCGGATTGTAACACGGTAAACCTTGTAGATATCCTTTTTAGGATGAGTTATAAGGTTTGCAAATTCGCCGTCATTGGTAAAGAGAAGCATACCCTCGCTGTCTTTGTCAAGCCTGCCTACAGGGTAAACCCTTTCGGGAATATCCTTTATAAGCTCAGCAACACAACGTCTGCCACGCTCGTCGCTCATTGTGGTAATAAAACCGCGAGGTTTGTGAAGCATAATATATCTGTGTCTGGGTTTTGAGGCAGCAGTAACACGTTTGCCGTTGACAAAAACCTTATCTTTGTAAGGGTCTACCTTGTCGCCAATCTGTGCAATTCTGCCGTTTACTTTTACAGAGCCTGCGTTAATCAGCTCTTCGCTTTTTCTTCTGGAGGCAACTCCGCAGTCTGCCAGCATTTTCTGAAGTCGTACTAAAGCCATACTTTATCATTCCCTACTAAAAATCGCATTAAATATCCTAATAAATAAATTAGGCTGTGGTTTTTCGGCAACAGAGCTATCTGCTTTTATATATGTAGTCTTTAACTCCTTGCCGTCAAGTGTATATGTAATTTTGCCTACAATGTCACTCTCACTTACAGGAGCAAAAACAAAGGAAGGCAAATAAATCTTTTTTTCAATATCATTTATTCGGTTTGCAGGCACGCTAAATGGGGTATCTTCGTCAGCACTTGCCGTTAAGAAATCCTCTTCACCGCCTGAAACCCTTATGTTAAAAATTCTGTTATTCTCAGGCTCTATCTGAGTATACAAAGAAAAACCATATTCGTATAAAGCTTTATGGTCATTCCAATCATCAGAGGCATTAAGGGTAACCGCAATAAGGGTTACTCCATCCTTTTCGGCTGAGCTGACTAAACATCTGCCCGCTGCCCGGGTGTACCCCGTTTTACCTCCTGTACTGTATTTGTAGATACTTAAAAGTCGGTTGTGATTCGGGTAGGTACTAATCTTTCCCTCAGGATAAACAAACTCTATCTTTTCTTCTTTAGAAGCCGATATCTTACAAAAATCTTCGTTTTTAATAGCTTCCGCCATTAAAAGAGCCATATCAAAAGCAGTGGAATAATGGTTATCGTCATCAAGACCGCTAGGTGTTACGAAATTGGTATTTTTCATACCGATTCTCTCTGCCCTCGCGTTCATAAGAATTGCAAACTCCTCAAAGCTTTTGCTTAAAGTCAGGGCGGTAGCGTTGGCGGCATCGTTACCCGATGCCATCATCATACCTTTTGCAAGGTCAGAAAGCCTTACTTTGTCCCCTACCTGAAGATACATAGAGCTTCCCTCAGCAATCATATCTTCAGTAAATGTAACCACTTTATCCTTTTTTTCGGCTTCTTCTAAAGCAAGTAAAGTTGTCATAATCTTTGTGGTACTTGCCATCTTCATTTTCGTGTTTTCATTATTCTGTGACAGAATTATCCCACTATCAGCATCCATAAGAATATGTGCTTGAGCCGAAGTACCTAAGGCATCAGCTTTAAAAGCAAAAAAACCAAAGCCCAACACAAAACATAAAATAAAAGAAACCGCTTTTTTCATAAAAACACCCCTGTAATTTTTATGCAGGGGTGTATTATTTATTACTTAAAAAATTTCGTCGTCAGCAATTTCGGCAGCTTCCTTGCTTTCCTTTTTGTCCTTATTGAAAAGCTCCTTAACCTTGTCAAACATTTCAGGAACCATACCCACAATCCTGTCTACAGGACCGTCGTACTTATCAACAGAAATAAACTTAACGTCGCCTTTATAAATAGAAAGAAAGCCTACAGGGCGGATTGTAACACCGGCACCTGAGCCGCCGCCGAAAGCAGGCTGAGCGTTAGCTGTTTTGGGGCGGATATCAGAGCCGCCTGAAGCAAAACCGTAGCTTACCTTTGACACAGGAATAATCACTGTGCCGTCGGGAGAAGTAATAGGATTGCCGATAATTGTGTTAACGTCAACCATCTGCTTGATTTTTTCTAAAGTTGTGTCCATAAGTCCATTAATGGGATGTTCACTCATTTTGAATTCTCCTTTGCGTGTTTTGGGTTTTTACCCAGAGTAATAAGCAGGTTTTCAGCCTCAACACCATGCTCAGCAATTACCATAACCGCTTTGGTTATTTTAATTGTAGCCAAAATGTTGGCATCAATAGAGGAATCAGCTCCCTCGCTGAAATCTGCATTTAAGTTTACATTATATTTTTTCACATCACGGGCATTGCTTACAACAGCACCCACAATGGGATAAATAACTGAATTAACGTAGCCGTAGATAATTGCCGTGTCGGCGGCATCCTCGCCTACTATGTTCATATTGACATTTAAGTCCTTTATTGTCGCTACCTGAATAAAGCTTTTAAGTAAGTTCCACGTGTTTTGGATACTAAGCTTCAACACCTCAAGAAAACCCAAAACACCTTTGTTCTCTAAGATGCCCTCCAAGGTTGCATCCTCGTCGTACTTAAGCTCTTTGCCTTTTTTCAGAAGCTTCTCTTCCTTAAGGTATTTGTTGGATTCCTCGTCAGGCAGAAGCACATACTTAAACCACAAATAATGTACCGAAAGCCTTACTTTATTATCAGAATCACTGAAACTTGCTTTCACTCTCAGGGGTACATTTATAAGTCCCACAACAAGGGCTATAAAGGCGACTACCCCTAAAACTATATATAAAGCTGTCAAAGATAGTCACTTCCCTCGGAGTTTAGTCAGATGTAGCCTCTGCAACAATTTCCTCAGCGGTGGCTGTGATTACTTCATCATTTTGCTGTGCATCAAAAATACTGAGCTGGCCGTTGTCCTCTTCTGTGGTTTCTTCCTCAGTCTCACCGTCCGGGTTAACCTTTTCGGGTGGGTCGGGCAAATCATCAATACTGCTAAGAGAAAAACATCTTAAGAAGTTTTCGGTAGTACCATATATAAGAGGTCTGCCGGGAAGCTCAAGCCTTCCCTTTTCTTCGATTAAGTCCTTGGTGGTCAAGCTGCCGATTACACCCGAGCAGTCAACACCTCTGACCTGCTCAACAAAAGCCTTGGTAACAGGCTGGTTGTAAGCAATTACAGCCAAAACCTCCAAAGCCGCCTGAGAAAGAGGAGTGTTACGTCTTAAATCCATAACCGTACGGATTTCCTTGGCGTACTCTTTAACACTTACCATCTGATAAGCACCGTCAAGCTTTATAATTGTTATACCACGCTGAGCCGCCATATATTCAGCCATAAGCTCCTCAGTAAGCTTTTCGGCCTCTTTTTTTGTAAGCTCCAGAGCTGTAGCAATTCTGTCTGTAGACACGGAGTCACCGCTTGCAAACAAAATAGCTTCTATCGCACATTTAAAATTTCTGTCACTCATTTTTTATGTTCCTCCAACATTCGCACAACCGCTGTGTCGCCATCGCCGTCAATAACAACACGTTTGCCTTTTACAAGCTCTAAAACTGCCAAAAAGGTTGCCACCAAATCGCTTTTGCCGTCGCAGGCATCAAAAAGTGCCGAATAGCTTACGTTTTTTTTACGCCATAAGCGACGCATAACACGGATGATACGGGAGTTAACGGAAATAATCTTCCTCTCCACAATTCCCGAGAAAGCCTCTTTTGGAGGAGGCAGCTTACGCTTGCCTCTGCCAACAGCAGTTGTGTAGGCTTTTGCAATATCCATTGAAGGATGAATTCTGTTATATGTAAGGTCATAATCCACAGGTGAAGGTAAACGCCAGAAAGTGTCAAAGCTATACATTGTAGAAAGCTTAGCCGCCACCTCTCTGCACTGCTGATATTCAATAAGCTGACCCTGAAGTTCTCTTTTAAGTTCCTGAGCCTCTTCCTCATATTTTGGCAGAAGCATTACGGATTTGATATAAACAAGTCGGCTTGCCATTTCTAAGAACTCAGAGGCAATGTCCATATCCTGCTCTTCCATCTTACCAATCTGTTCCAGATACTGGTCCAAAAGCAAGGAAATCTTAATGTCGTAAATATCAATTTTGTTTTTGGAAATAAGAAGCAAAAGCAAATCAAGAGGACCTTCAAAGGCATCCAGTTTGTAATTAAGTTGTGTGTTAATTTCTGCCAAGGAAGTCACCTCCTAAAAATAAAAGCAATTTATCAGCCTATGCCAAAAATATAAAGACACATAGGGTCATTCAAAAGGCAAAGCCTCATAAAGAAATTGTCGATAATATCAAGAAGTCCGGACCGTGAGAAAAGAATAATAACTGCGTAAATAAGAATAAAAGAATAACGCTCAATTTTATACATAAAGTTTACTGCACTGTCAGGTAAAAACGCGTACATAATCTTACTGCCGTCTAAAGGCGGAAAAGGAATAAGGTTAAACACCGCCAAAGACACATTGATAGCCAGGAAGTTAAAAAGAAACAGTATAAAATAAAAACCTAAATCATTAGAAAACATCTGAGGTGCGAAGTGTACTATAGCAAAAATCCCGATACCCGAAAGCAAACCGCAGATAAGGTTAGACATAGGACCTGCCAACGCAGACAGAGCCATGCCTGTCTTAGGATTCTTGAAATTTCTGGGGTCAATGGGAACAGGCCTTGCCCAACCAAAACCGAACAAAAGCAAGCATAATGCTCCTAAAGGGTCTACGTGAGCCAAAGGGTTAAAGGTGAGTCTGCCTCTGTACTTAATCGCCTTATCACCTAAAAGATACGCTGCACCAGCATGAGCAAACTCGTGAATAGGCAGAATAAGAAACACAACAAAAAGTATTACTAAAATATTAATTATTACACCCTCAAAAGTAAGAGAGCCTCGCAAAAGCTGAAATAACATAAAATCACCTGAATTAATGGTAAAACGGGCGGCAAAAACTACCCGATTTTAAAGTAAATAAACTATTACAGAGTAATTATATAATAACTCTCAGAAAAAAACAAGAAAACTTTTTGAAAAAACTCTTGCATTTTATTTTATTTTCTGTTATTATAACAGAGTTACAAAAGAAATTATGCCTTTTAAGGAGGTGCAAACGCATGGCAAAATGTGATTTCTGTGGCAAAGATGTTAAATTCGGCATCAAGGTTTCCCACTCACACAGACGCTCAAACAGAACTTGGAAGCCCAATGTTCAGAGGGTAAAAGCAATCGTTGACGGTTCTCCCAAGCATGTTTATGCTTGCACCCGTTGCTTGCGTTCAGGCAAGGTACAGAGAGCTATCTAATCCTAATCAAAAATCGCTTCAGCTTCCTTTACAGAAGCTGAAGCACATATGATTAAAAACTTGACCGAAGGTTTAACACCTTCGGTTTTTTTATTTACCGTTAGCCACGGTAGGCATTTCGCCTTTGGACAGGTTAATTTTAAATAAAACCTTCATTAACGGCGGGTTGATTAAAATATATAAATGCTTATTTGTAGGGGAGCCGTCACGGCTCCCGAAACATTAATATTTGCGTAGCAAATACTTCATAACTCAGTTACTTCATACGCCTTGCGTATTTCATATTCTGAAAGAATATTTCATTAAAAACAGCCGAGGACTTAATAAAATCCTCGGCTTTACTTTTAATTATATTTTAACCCGCCGTCAGCAGAATTTTTCCGATATCTGAACCTCTCCAAAGGCGAATTACCCTGCAGGTGGTTAACCTGCTAGTTTTTCTTTAATTGAATTTATAAATGCAGCAAGTGCCTCGTCTACCTTTGATGTATCCTTACCGCCTGCCATAGCCATATCGGGCTTACCGCCGCCGTTACCGCCTGTAAGCTGAGCAGCAGCCTTAACAAGATCTCCCGCCTTAATGCCTTTGGCGATTACATCTTTACCTGCAGCACAGGCAAAGGTAAGTTTAGCTCCGTTGATACTTGCAAGCAATACTACGGAAGATGCTGATTTGTCTGTAACTCTCTGGCACATTGTCTTGAGCATTTCGCCCTCAACGCCCTCAAATTTCTCGGCAATTACTTTAACACCGTTTACTTCTTCAGCCTCATCAATGATAGCATCCATCTGGTAAGCTACCATCTTCTGCTCAAGCTCGGCAATCTTCTTGTCCTTAGCTTTAAGGTCTTCAGCAACCTTTTCGCAACCTGCACCTAACTCCTTGGCAGAGTTAATCTTAAGTGCTGATGCACCTCTTGCAATCTCGAAGAGAGCATTCTCAAGCATTCTTAATACACCTGTGCCTGTCACTGCATCAATTCTTCTTACGCCTGCGGCAACTGAACCTTCCTGACGGATTTTGAAAAGGCCAAGCTTAGCTGTGTTATCAACATGAGTACCGCCGCAAAGCTCGATGGAGAAGTCGCCTGCCTTAACAACACGCACAACATCGCCGTATTTCTCGCCGAAAAGTGCCATAGCACCCATCTTCTTTGCCTCGTCAATAGGCATCTCACGAGATGTTACATCATAAGCCTTTAAGATTTCTTCGTTAACCATTGCCTCTACGTCTGCCATTTCAGCAGCAGTAAGTGCAGAGAAATGAGTAAAGTCAAAACGAACAGAACTCTCTGTTACAAGCTGACCAGCCTGCTCAACGTGGTTGCCAAGCACCTTTCTTAATGCAGCCTGTAAAAGGTGAGCTGCTGTGTGGTTACGCATAATTGAAGCACGTCGTTCAGTGTCGATAAATGCCTTTGCACAGTCATCTACTGCAAAGCTGCCCTTTGTCACCTTACCTGCGTGCATAAATATACCTGCAGGGTCTTTGGTTGTATTTGTAACCTCAAACTCGGTTTCGCCGATTCTGATGATACCTGTGTCGCCTACCTGACCGCCGCTTTCAGCATAGAAGGGAGTTTTGTCAAGAACAACAATTGCCTTGTCACCCTCTGCGGCGGCATTTTCACGCTCACCGTTTACAACAAGAGCAAGAACCTTTGCGTCACACTCTGTTTCTGTATAGCCTACAAACTCTGTAGCAGGAATATCTGCAAGGTCAACACTGTCGGAAAGCCATGCATCTGCACCTGCGTCTTTTCTTGCATCACGGGAACGTTTCTTCTGCTCGGCTAAAAGCTCGTAGAAACGCTCGGTATCAACCTTGATGCCTTTTTCTGCAAGAATTTCCTTTGTAAGGTCAACAGGGAAACCGAAGGTATCGTTAAGCTTGAAGGTATCCTCACCTGAAAGAGTCTTTATATCACCTCTTGTGATGATATCCTCAATCATAGCCATACCCTGCTCGATGGTCTTGGCAAAGTTATCTTCTTCAACTCTGATAAGCTTCTTGATAAACTCTTCCTTTTCCTTAAGCTCAGGGTATGCACTTTCGTTTTCTTTAATAACTGTGGAGCAAACCTCAGAAAGGAAAGGCTTGTTATATCCTAAAAGTCTGCCGTGCCTTGCGGCACGACGGAGAAGTCGTCTTAAAACATAACCTCTGCCTTCGTTAGAAGGCATAACACCGTCGCCAATCATAAAGGTTGTGCTGCGGATATGGTCGGTAATAACTCGTAAAGAAATATCCTTTTTATCGTCCTTGCCGTACTCTACACCTGTAATCTCAGAGATGTGCTTCATAATATTCTGCACTGTATCTACAAGGAAAAGGTTGTCTACGCCCTGCATTACGCAAGCAAGACGCTCAAGACCCATACCTGTGTCGATGTTGGGATGCTCAAGGGGTGTGTAGTTGCCGTTTCCGTCGCTTTCAAACTGAGTGAAAACAAGGTTCCATACCTCTACAAAGCGGTCGCACTCACAGCCGACCTTACAGTCAGGTGAGCCGCAGCCTTTCTCAGGACCACGGTCAAAATAAATCTCCGAGCAGGGACCGCAGGGGCCTGAACCATGCTCCCAGAAGTTATCCTCTTTACCCATACGAACCATATGAGAAGGGTCAACGCCTCTTTCCTTTGTCCAGATGTCGTAAGCCTCATCGTCGTCCTGATAAACGGAAACATAAAGAAGCTCCTTGGGCATCTTAAGAACCTCGGTAAAAAACTCCCAAGCCCACTCTGTAGCCTCACGCTTAAAGTAGTCGCCAAAGGAGAAGTTACCAAGCATCTCGAAATATGTGCCGTGACGTGCTGTAATACCTACACGCTCGATATCGGGTGTACGG
>JAFXBG010000007.1 GCA_017521925.1 Clostridia bacterium | reverse complement strand
TGCTTCTCGAGGATGCCGTAGATAAACTTAACCTTCTGCTTCTCGGTAAGCTGCATTGAGTATTCGCTCTTCTTCTTTCTCATATTACCGCCGGGGTTCTTGTTAGAAGTCTTCTTAGAGTAACCCATAACAGCGGGGGAAATGCCAAGTGTTCTGCAACGCTTAGCAATAGGCTGCATATTCTTTGCCATATTCTTTACCTCCTATTATACACGTCTTCTCTTGGGAGGACGGCATCCGTTGTGGGGAATCGGAGTTACGTCTTTAATCATTGTAACCTCGAGACCTGCTGTCTGTAATGCTCTGATTGCTGCCTCACGGCCCTGTCCGGGACCCTTAACGTAAACGTCAACGGACTTCATACCGTGCTCCATAGCTGCCTTTGCAGCTGTCTCTGCAGCGGACTGAGCTGCGAAGGGAGTGGACTTTCTTGAACCTCTGAAGCCAAGCTCACCAGCACTTGCCCAAGAAATTGCATTACCGTGAACATCGGAGATAGTAACAATTGTGTTGTTAAAAGTAGACTGAATGTGTGCTGCGCCTTTCTCGATATTCTTTCTCTCACGGCGACGGCGTACAGTCTTTTTAGTTGTAGCTTTTGCTGCCATTTGCTTTCTCCTCCTTACTTCTTCTTATTGGCCATGGTCTTTCTGGGACCCTTACGGGTACGAGCGTTTGTCTTAGAACGCTGACCTCTTACAGGCAGGCCCTTTCTGTGGCGAACACCACGGTAGCAGCCGATTTCAATAAGTCTCTTAATGTCAAAAGCAACGTCACGGCGAAGATCACCTTCAACGCGGCAGTTGTGGTCAATATACTCTCTGAGTTTGGATACATCGTCCTCGGTAAGGTCTCTAACACGGATGTCAGGATCAACACCTGTGGATGCAAGGATATCGTTAGCTGTCTTTCTACCGATACCGTAAATATAGGTCAAACCGATTTCGATTCTTTTGTCTCTGGGCAAGTCAACACCTGCTATACGAGCCATATTGGTTGCACCTCCATAAAATGCTTAAATTTAAATTTTTGCAGATTCTTCTGCATTGGTAAAGACTTTGCTAATCAGTATTTATTAGCCCTGTCTCTGCTTGTGCTTGGGGTTCTCGCAGATAACCATAATTCTGCCTTTTCTCTTGATAACCTTGCACTTTTCGCAGATTTTCTTTACTGAAGGTCTGACTTTCATTAGTTAATCATTCCTTTCTTAGAGTTAGGTAAATTTATATTTCTTACTTACTACGCCATGTAATTCTGCCGCGGGTAAGGTCGTAGGGAGACATCTCAACCGTAACCTTATCGCCGGGAAGAATACGAATGAAGTTCATTCTCAGCTTGCCGGAAATAACAGCCAGGATTTTGTGACCGTTAGGAAGCTCAACCGTAAACTGTGCGTTGGGAAGAGCATCGACAACTGTACCTTCTATTTCAATAACATCCTGCTTTGACATAGGATAACCTCCGAAAATTAATCCTCCCTGAAATCTCTCAGGGCTTTTCTTATATTGCGGTTAGTGTCCATTGAATGGGACAAAACTGTGTTTGTAACTGTGAGGTGCATGGGGTTTTTCTTCTTAGGACTTTCCACCTTACGGCGTTTTCCGTCAGCAATGAATACCCATTTTTCATCACTTTTTACAACTACAAAGAAGCCTTCTTTGTCACGGCCTGCCTTGGCTTTAACGATTGCACCAACAGGTATCATAAATGCACCTCGTCGTCAGCTATTGTTAAAATCTTGGGGCCGTCGGGCGTAATGGCAATGGTATGCTCGAAATGAGCACTTAAACTTCCGTCAACAGTAACGGTAGTCCAGTCGTCTTTAAGCACCTTTACCTTATAGTCGCCCATATTGACCATAGGTTCAATGGCAATAGTCATACCGGGAATAAGTCTCGGTCCCCTGCCGGGAGTACCGAAATTAGGTACGCTGGGTTCTTCGTGTAACTTCGCACCTACGCCGTGGCCGACAAAATCTCGTACCACCGAGTAACTGCGATCTTCGACATACTTCTGAACTGCGCTTGAAATATCACCGACTCTTTTGCCGGCCTGTGCCGCTTTTATTCCCTCATAAAGCGACTCTCTTGTGGCGTCCATAAGTCTCTTGGCTTCATCACTTACATCTCCGCAAGGGAAGGTGTAGGCATTGTCGCCGTGAAAGCCGTCGATAAAAGCACCGACGTCAATTGAAACTATGTCGCCCTCTTTGAGAATACAGTTCTTAGAAGGTATACCATGGATAACCACGTTATTTACAGAAATGCAGGAGCTTGCGGGATAATCGCCATAACCGAGGAAAGAAGGTGTTGCACCATGACTCTCGATGTATTTGCGTACAACCTGGTCGATTTCCCAGGTTGTTACACCGGGTTCAACCATTGTGCCTGCAAGCTTCAGCACATTTGCAGATATCCTGCACGCGAGCTCCATGGCTTTAAGCTCGCGTGCAGACTTGATTACTATCATCAGCTTACGCCTCTAATGCCTTTAAAGTAAGGGCAGTGGTATCTTCTACCTTGTCCTGACCCTCAACGATGAAGAGTTTGCCCTGAGCCTGATAGTAGTCCTTCAGGGGCTCTGTTTCGTTGTGATAGATTTCGAGACGTGCCTTAATTGTATCAATGTGATCGTCCTTGCGCTGAACAAGGGTGCCTGCGCAGTCGTCGCAAACGCCTTCAACACGGGGCTTTAAGTCCACAATGTGGTAGGGTCTGCCGCACTTTTCGCAAACACGGCGTCCGGAAAGTCTGGAAGCGATAACCTCGTCGGCAACCTCAATACTGATTGCCTTGTCGATTACGATACCCATTTTATCCAGAGCCTCGGCCTGAGGAATGGTTCTGGGGAAGCCGTCAAGAATGAAACCGTTTTTGCAGTCATCATTCTGAAGTCTTTCCTCGATGATGCCGATTACAACTTCATCGGGAACCAGCTTACCGCTGTCCATAAAGGACTTGGCCTTAAGTCCCATCTCTGTGCCGTTTTTCAGTGCCTCTCTGATAATGTTACCAGTAGAGATTGTGGGAATTGAAAGATGCTCACAAATAACTGCTGCCTGTGTGCCTTTGCCGGCACCGGGAGCACCTAAGAGAATAATATTCATTATATAATCCTCCTTGCGGTTAATTAGTCAAGAAAACCTCTGTAATGACGCATCATCATCTGGCTTTCCATCTGCTTAACTGTCTCAATAGCAACACCAACCATAATGATTACGGAAGTACCGCCCATAGAGAGGTTCTGCATATTGCCTACCATTGTGAAGATGGAAGGAACAATAGCGATGAAGGAAAGGAATAATGCACCGATTAAGGTAATTCTGGACAAAATCTTGCGGATGAACTCAGCAGTGGGCTGACCGGGACGAATGCCGGGGATTGTGCCGTTGTTCTGCTTGAGGTTGTTGGCCATCTCCACAGGATTATACTGAATCTGAGTGTAGAAGTATGCAAATGCGAGAACGAGAACGAACTCGAGCACGATGTAGAGCCAGCCGGAGGGGCTGAGTGCTCTGAAGAAACCATCCCAGAAGCTGCCTGCTGCAGGAGTCCAGAATGCTCTGATTGTGCTGGGGATTGAGAGGATAGAAGTTGCGAAGATAACGGGCATAACACCGCCAAGAGCAACCTTAATAGGCATATGGCTGGACTGGCCGCCATACATCTTTCTGCCTACAACTCTCTTTGCATACTGAATGGGGATTCTTCTTTCTGCATCCTGCATGAAATTGATAATCCAAATAACAATGAGGAAGAGAATGATGAATGCAGGAACAAGGAAATAGTACTGAATCTGGCCGTACTGAGAAGCCATAGACCAGTAGCTGGGGATATTCTTGTTGAGGGGGAACAGGTAGTAGATTGTCATAGGAAGACGAGCTACGATACCTGCGAAGAGCAGAATGGAAATACCGTTGCCGATACCCTTTGTGTTAATCTGCTCACCGAGCCACATCATGAATGCTGTACCTGCTGTGAAAATAAGGATAATAACAATAGCTGCAAACCATACTGCTACATCGCCGGTGAGAATTCTCTGACCCTTGAGGTAGAAGAAGTAAGCTGTACCCTGGATAAGACCAAGAACTACTGTTAAATAACGAGTGATTGTAGCAATCTTCTTTCTGCCGTCTTCGCCCTCTTTTGAAAGTCTCTCAAGTGCGGGGATAGCTACACATAAAAGCTGCATAATAATGGAGCTGTTGATGTAAGGTGTAATACCCATCGCAAAGATGGTTGCGTTACCAAACGCACCGCCGGACATTGTGTTGAGGTATGCGAAAATGGAGTTTGTGGCAGCATCGCCGCCACCGAAAGTAAGCTGGCTTAATGCAGTCATATCAAGAAAAGGAACAGGAATAACTGAACCGATTCTGAAAATCACGATAATAAGAAGTGTGAAGAGAATCTTCTTTCTTAAATCGGGAATTGACCATGCATTCTTAATTGTCTTAAACAATTAGATCACCTCTGCCTTTCCGCCTGCGGCCTCGATTTTAGCCTTAGCAGACTCAGAAAAAGCAGAAACCTGAACTGTTAAATTCTTAGTGAGATTACCATTGCCGAGGATCTTAACACCGTCAAAAGAATTCTTGATGATGCCTGCCTCTACCAAAGAAGCAACTGTAACTACTGCACCGTTTTCAAATTTCTCGAGTGTGCCTACGTTTATGGAAACGATATTCTTAGCAAAGATGTTGTTAAAACCACGCTTGGGGAGACGTCTCTGAAGGGGCATCTGACCACCTTCGAAGCCTACTCTCATACCGCGGCCTGCTCTTGCCTTCTGGCCCTTGTGGCCCTTACCGGAAGTTTTGCCCCAGCCTGAGCCGTGACCTCTACCGATTCTTCTAGCCTCTTTCTTGGAGCCAGCAGCAGGAGAAAGTTCGTAAAGTTTCATTTCTCTCGCACCTCCTTTAAGCTTCAACCTCAATGAGGTGGATAATCTTTGCTACCTTACCCTTTGTAGAAGCGTTATCGGGCTGCTCTGTAACATCACCGATTTTCTTCAGACCAAGAGCATAAGCTGTAGCAATCTGATCTTTCTTTGCGCCGATGAGGCTCTTAACTAACTTAATTTTCATAACTAAAAGCCTCCTCTTAAAGAATTTCCTTAACGGACTTGCCACGAACAGCAGCAACTTCTTCTGCTGTTCTTAAGGACATAAGGCCCTGGAATGTAGCACGAACAACGTTGCAGGGATTGTTAGAACGAAGAGCCTTTGTTCTGATATCCTTAATACCTGCTGTCTCAACAACAGCACGAACTGCACCGCCTGCGATAACACCGGTACCGGGAGCAGCGGGCTTAAGTAAAACTCTGCCTGCGCCATATGCACCGATTACTTCATGAGGAATTGTAGTACCTCTTAAAGCGATTTTAACGAGGTTCTTCTTTGCATCCTCAATACCCTTGCGGATAGCATCGGGAACTTCGCCTGCTTTACCGATACCGAAACCGATTGTTCCGTTACCGTCGCCTACAACAACAAGTGCTGCAAACTTGTAGATACGACCGCCCTTAACGGTCTTAGATACACGGTTAATAGCTACTACGCGCTCTGTAAGCTCCATTGTAGCTGCGTCAATAATGTTAGCCAAAGTAATTCCTCCCCTTCCTTAGAAATTGAGGCCGCTCTCACGAGCGCCTTCGGCCAATTCCTTAACACGGCCGTGATAAATGTTACCGCCTCTGTCAAAAACAACATCGGTGATATTCTTTTCTTTTGCTCTTTCAGCAACGAGCTTGCCAACTGCCTTAGCAGCTTCTTTGTTACCGCCGTTACCCTCAATAGCCTTATCAAGTGAGGATGCAGAAACCAGTGTAACACCGTTTACGTCATCAATAATCTGAGCGTAGATGTTATTTGTGGAGCGATATACACAAAGACGGGGGCATGCGGCTGTACCGCTAACCTTACCGCGTACTCTCTTATGTCTCTTAACGCGGGCGATTTTTCTATCGGTCTTAGTAACCATTCTTGTTCACTCCTTAAATTATTTCTTACCGGTTTTGCCTTCCTTGCGGCGGATAACTTCGTCAACATACTTGATGCCCTTGCCCTTGTAAGGCTCGGGGGGACGCTTGCTGCGAACTTCAGCTGCAAACTGACCAACCTTCTGCTTGTCAATGCCGTTGATGATAATCTTATTGGGACCGGGAGCCTCAATAGTAATATCCTCATTGTCGGACACGATTACCTGATGAGAGTAGCCAAGGTTCATAACGAGGTCCTTGCCCTGCTTCTGCACACGGTAACCAACACCGTTAACCTCAAGCTCCTTCTTGAAGCCCTCGGATACGCCGATGATCATGTTAGAAATGAGAGTTCTTGTTAAACCGTGAAGTGAACGGTTCTCCTTCTCATCGTTGGGACGTGTAACAGTAATAACTGCACCGTCAATCTCTACTGTCATGTTGGGGTGAATTGCCTGAGTAAGTGTACCCTTAGCACCCTTAACAGTCATAACGCCTGCTTCGAACTTAGCTTCTACGCCGGCGGGAATATTTATAGGTTTTCTTCCAATTCGAGACATCTTCGCACCTCCTATTACCAAATGAATGCGAGAACCTCGCCGCCTACATGAGCCTTACGAGCCTCACGGTCTGTCATGATGCCCTTGGATGTAGAAATGATAGCGATACCCAGACCCTTCATAACTCTGGGAAGATTCTCAACGTCTGCGTAAATACGCAGGCCGGGCTTGGACACACGACGGAGTCCTGTGATTGCGGGCATTTTGCCCTCGCCGTACTTAAGTACAACTGTGATAACGCCCTGCTTGTTATCCTCTGCTACTGTGTAGCTCTTGATATAGCCTTCATCAAGGAGAATCTGGCAGATAGCCTTCTTCATATTTGATGCAGGAATATCAACTGTTGCGTGTTTTGCTGAGCTTGCGTTACGGATTCTAGTAAGAAGGTCAGCAATTGTATCTGTAATCTGCATGCGTTTTTATCCTCCTTTGATGAATTACCAGCTTGCTTTCTTTACACCGGGAATCTCGCCCTTGTAAGCGAGCTCACGGAAGCAAATACGGCAAATACCGAACTTACGGAGGTAGGCATGTGGTCTACCGCAGATTTTGCAGCGGTTGTACTCTCTTGTAGAGAACTTCTGCACTCTGCTCTGTTTGATTTTCATAGAAGTCTTAGCCACAATTATCCCTCCTTACTTAGCAAACGGAGCGCCCATAAGAGTAAGTAACTCTCTGGCTTCTTCGTCTGTCTTAGCGGTTGTAACAAAGCAAATGTCCATACCGCGGATTTTGTCAATCTTATCGTACTCGATTTCAGGGAAAATCAACTGCTCTTTGAGGCCTAAGCTGTAGTTACCGCGGCCGTCAAAAGAGTTGGGGTTGATACCTCTGAAGTCTCTAACTCTGGGAAGAGCAACGTTAAAGAATCTGTCAAGAAACTCATACATTCTCTCGCTTCTGAGTGTAACCTTAGCACCAAGGGGCATACCCTCACGGAGCTTAAAGTTAGCAACGGACTTCTTAGCGCGGCAGATTGTTGCCTTCTGACCTGTGATGATACCGAGGTCGTTAACGATTGCATCAATCATCTTGGAGTTATCCTTAGCCTCACCGGAAGTAACGCTTACTACGATTTTGTCGAGCTTAGGAATCTGCATAACGCTCTTATACTCGAATTTCTTCATAAGAGCAGGAGCAACTTCTTTTACATAGTAATCCTTAAGTCTTGCCATTTTGGGTTCCTCCTTCTTACAGCTTCTCGCCGCACTTAGCGCAAACACGGATCTTCTCACCGTTTTTGTCTACCTTGTGTGCAACTCTAGTAGCTTTCTTGCAGGAAGAACAGTAAACCTGAGCCTTGCAAGCATAGAAAGCACCTTCAGCCTTAATGATACCGCCCTGCTCGCCCATCTTTCTGGGTTTAACGTGCTTGGATACCATGTTGACTTTTTCTACGATGATTTTACCCTCTTTGGGGCTTACAGCGAGGACTTTGCCCTTTTTGCCCTTGTCCTTACCGCTGATAACAACGACTGTATCGCCGGTTTTTACATGAAGCTTATTCATTGGCTTAGTACCTCCTTAAAGAACTTCGGGAGCAAGAGAAAGAATCTTTAAATAATCCTTGTCTCTGAGCTCTCTGGCTACCGGTCCGAAAATACGAGTACCCTTGGGGTTCTTGTCTTCCTTAATGATAACCGCTGCGTTCTCGTCGAAGCGGATGTAAGTACCGTCTTCTCTGCGAACGCCCTTTGCTGAACGAACAACGACTGCCTTAACTACGTCGCCCTTTTTAACAACACCGCCGGGTGCTGCCTTTTTAACAGAAGCTACGATTACGTCGCCGATGTTAGCATATTTTCTTCTTGTACCACCGAGAACACGAATGCACATAATTTCTTTTGCGCCTGTGTTGTCGGCAACTTTAAGATAAGTCTGCTGCTGTATCACAGTGTGTTCCCTCCTTATTTAGCTTTTTCTACGATCTCAACAACTCTGTATCTCTTATCCTTGGAAAGAGGGCGAGTCTGCATAACCTTTACTCTGTCGCCTACGCCGCAAACATTGTTCTCATCGTGAGCCTTGAATGTCTTTGTACGCTTAACGATTTTGTTGTAAAGTGGGTGTCTAACACTATCCTCAACAGCTACAACAACGGTTTTATCCATTTTATTGCTAACTACTTTACCGATAGTGGTTTTTCTTAAATTTCTCTCCATCTTTTGCGTCCCCCTTAAGCCTTAGTATTCTCAAGCTCGAACTGACGAAGAACAGTGGAAACTCTTGCGATATCCTTCTTAACAGCGGAAATACGCATGGGGTTCTCGAGCTGGTTAATAGCAAGCTGGAATCTGAGGTTGAAAAGTTCCTCTTTGAGGTCGCCGAGCTTCTTCTGAAGCTCTTCTACAGATAATTTCTTAAGTTCTGCTGCTGTCATTACTGCTCAACCTCCTGATCTGCTTTCTTTACGAACTTGCACTTGATGGGAAGCTTGTTAGCTGCGAGACGCATAGCCTCACGAGCTGTCTTCTCGTCAACGCCTGCAAGCTCAAACATAATTCTGCCGGGCTTAACAACTGCTACCCAGTACTCGGGTGAACCTTTACCGGAACCCATTCGAGTTTCAGCGGGCTTAGCTGTTACGGGCTTGTCGGGGAAAATCTTAATCCAAACCTTACCAAATCTCTTGCAGTAACGGTTGATTGCAATACGAGCTGCCTCAATCTGGTTAGATGTAATCCATGTGGGTTCGAGAGCCTGAAGGCCATACTCACCGTAAGTAACTTTGTTACCGCGGTATGCTTTACCTGTCAAACGGCCTCTGTGTACTCTTCTGTACTTAACGCGCTTGGGCATCAGCATTATTTGTTGCCTCCTTCTCTTCTGTTTCTTCTGGGACGGTTGTTCTCACGCTGTCTGTTCTGAGTAACGTTGAGAACCTCGCCTCTGTAAAGCCAAATCTTTACGCCGATTTTGCCGTAAGTTGTGTTAGCCTCAGCAAAACCGTAGTCGATATCAGCACGGAGTGTCTGAAGGGGAATTGTACCCTCGTGGTACTGCTCGCTTCTTGCAATTTCTGCACCGCCGAGACGACCTGAACACTGTGTCTTGATACCTCTTGCACCCATTCTCATAGCACGGCCGATTGCCTGCTTCATAGCACGTCTGTAAGAGATTCTCTTCTCTAACTGCTGTGCGATGCTCTCAGCAACGAGCTGAGCATTAAGGTCGGGAGCCTTAACCTCTACAATATTGATAGCAACAGTCTTGCCGCCGAGCATCTGCTCGCACTGAAGTCTGAGCTTCTCGATTTCTGCGCCGCCCTTACCGATAATCATACCGGGCTTTGCACAGTGGATGTGGATTCTTACCTTGTCGCCTGAACGTTCGATCTCAATCTTGGGAACGCCTGCGCCGTAGAGCTGCTTCTTAAGAGCGTTACGGAGGTTATAGTCCTCAACAAGAGTATCGCCGAATGTTGCCTTGTTAGCAAACCAACGGGAATCCCAGTCCTTGATAACGCCTACACGTAAACCGTGGGGATTAACTTTCTGACCCATGACTAATTACCTCCTTCTTTATTCTTTCTCTTTGAGAACCAGTGTGATGTGGGAAGTCTTCTTGTCAATTCTGAAGGCTCTGCCCTGTGCACGGGGTCTGATTCTCTTAAGTGTGGGGCCCTGGCTAACGCTGCAAGCTGCAACGTAAAGCTTAGAGGTGTCCATATCGTGATTGTTCTCAGCATTTGCTACAGCACTCTTTAAGAGCTTTAAGAGAGGCTCACATGCTGCCTTAGGTGTATGCTCGAGAATAGCCTTTGCAAGCTTAACATCTTTACCGCGGATAAGATCCAGAACGATGCAAACCTTACGGGGCGAAATACGGACATAGTTTAAATATGCCTTTGCTTCCATTCTAATAATCTCCTTCCGCTTATTTACTGGTCTTAGAACCTGCATGACCCTTGAATGTTCTGGTGGGAGCAAACTCGCCGAGCTTGTGACCAACCATATCTTCAGTTACATATACAGGAACGTGCTTGCGTCCGTCATGGACTGCAAATGTGTGACCTACAAAATCAGGGAAAATTGTTGAACTTCTTGACCAAGTCTTGAGGATTCTCTTTTCGCCTGAAGCGTTCATTTCCTGAACCCTTTTGAGCAGTACGGGCTGGACAAAAGGACCCTTTTTAGTACTTCTACTCATTATATAAGCTCCTTTCCTCTGCCTTACTTACTGTTTCTACGCTTTACGATATACTTATCGGAGCGGTTGTGTGTCTTTCTGGTCTTGTAGCCAAGAGCAGGCTTACCCCAGGGAGTAACAGGGCCGGGACGGCCAACGGGGGACTTACCTTCACCACCACCGTGGGGGTGATCGCAGGGGTTCATTACAGAACCACGAACTGTAGGTCTCCAACCCATGTTGCGCTTTCTACCAGCCTTACCGATTTTAACGTTCTCGTGGTCTGTGTTACCTACCTGACCGATTGTAGCCATGCAGTTTGCAGGAACCTTTCTGAGCTCGCCGGAAGGAAGTCTTAAAAGTGCCATACCGTCTTCTTTAGCCATAAGCTGAGCCATGTTACCTGCTGCACGAGCGAGCTGAGCGCCGCGGCCGGGATAAAGCTCTACGTTATGGATGAATGTACCTGTGGGAATTGCGGAAAGGGGAAGTGCGTTGCCGGGCTTGATGTCGGCATTCTCACCTGCCATAACCTTGTCGCCTACCTTGAGTCCTTCAGGAGCGATGATATATGCTTTCTCGCCGTCTGTGTACTCAACAAGTGCGATAAATGCGGAGCGGTTAGGATCATACTCAAGTGTTCTAACTACGCCCTCTACGTCAAACTTCTGACGCTTGAAATCGATAATACGATACTTTCTGCGGTTACCGCCGCCTCTGTGACGAACTGTGATTCTGCCGTAGCTGTTACGACCTGAGTTCTTCTTGAGAGGAGCAAGTAAGCTCTTTTCGGGTGCAACCTTGGAAAGAATGGAATAATCTGTAACCGAGCTATTACGTCTTGCGTTTGTAGTCGGCTTGTATACTTTAATAGCCATTTGGTTTCACTCTCCTCATGATGGCTTTGCGGGGAATGGCGTCCCCATACGTTCTGCCTGATTATTTATTTTGTCAGGCTTACATCATGCCTTCAAAAAATTCAATGTTCTTACTGTCAGCAGTGAGAGTAACAACAGCCTTTTTCCAGCTTCTTGTGTAACCCTCGCTTCTGCCCTGTCTACGATACTGACCACGTACATGCAGGGTGTTAACTTTTGCTACCTTTACCTTGAAAAGCTTTTCAACTGCCTGAGCAATCTCAATCTTTCCAGCATTCTTGGCAACTTCGAATGTGTACTTCTTCTGAGTAGCACCAATCATGCTCTTTTCAGTGATAATAGGTCTGATGATAATATCCTGAGCTATCATGCGTACACCTCCTCGATTTTTGCCACAGCATCCTTAGCAATGATGAGCTTGTCAGCATTTAAGAGGTCATATACATTGATTGTATTAACCTGAGCTGTCTTAACGCCCTCGATGTTGGATGCAGATGCGATAACGAAGTTGTTAACCTCGGGAAGAACAATAAGAGCCTTACCCTCGGCGCCTACTGCCTTAAGCATGGAAACCATTGTCTTTGTCTTGTACTCGTCCATTGTGATGGAATCGATTACGATGATTTCCTCAGCAGCTGCCTTAGAAGAAAGAGCTGACTTAAGAGCCAATCTCTTAACCTTTTTGTTTACAGAGAAACGATAGTTTCTGGGCTTGGGTGCAAATACAACACCACCGTGAGTCCACTGAGGAGCTCTTGTTGAACCCTGACGAGCTCTACCTGTGCCCTTCTGTCTCCAAGGCTTTTTACCGCCACCGGAAACCTCAGAACGAGTGAGAGCGGACTGTGTGCCCTGTCTCTGGCTTGCGAGGTAGCTAACTACCATCTGGTGCATAACTGATGTATTGGGCTCGATTCCGAAAATTGCATCAGCAAGGTCGATTGTACCAACCTTCTTGCCCTGCATATCTAATACTGCTACATTAGGCATTCTGAATTCCTCCTTCCTCAAGCCTTAGTGATGTCCTTGATAACAACTGTGCCGCCGTTAGGACCGGGAATAGCGCCCTTGATAGCAACGAGGTTGTTCTCAACATCAACCTTAACTACTTTGAGGTTCTTAACTGTAACCTTCTCAGCACCGAGGTGACCTGCCATCTTCTTGCCCTTCCATACTCTGGAGGGAGAAGAACAAGCACCCATTGAGCCGCCGTGACGTGCTACAGGACCTGAACCGTGAGTTTCCTTTAATCTGCTGAAGTTCCAGCGCTTGATAACGCCTGCGTAACCCTTACCTTTGCTGGTACCTGTTACGTCTACCTTCATGCCTGCCTCAAAAGTGTCAGCCTTTACGATGTCGCCTACTGTGTAAGCTGCGCAATCGTCAAAGCGGAACTCCTTAAGAGTTTTCTTGGGAGCAACGTTTGCCTTGTCAAAGTGTCCCTTCATAGGCTTTGTAAGCTTGTTAGCCTTTACATCGCCGAAACCGAGCTGAACTGCATTGTAGCCGTCAGTCTCTACTGTCTTAATCATTGAAACAACGCAAGGACCTGCTTCAACAACTGTTACGGGAACTACATTTCCCTTCTCGTCGAAGATCTGTGTCATACCGATCTTCTTGCCGATTAATGCTTTCTGCATTTTATTTTCCTCCTTATTAGGTTATTGGTCGACGAAGATGTAGTCATTCATCGACTTGACCCTGTCTGCTTGTAGGTTGATAACTGAGCTATCAGAGTTTGATCTCAATCTCAACGCCGGCAGGGAGCTCCAGATTCATAAGAGCATCAACTGTTTTGTTTGAGGGTCTCAAGATGTCGATAAGACGCTTGTGAGTTCTCATTTCGAACTGCTCACGGCTATCCTTGTACTTGTGAACCGCACGAAGAATTGTTACAACCTGCTTCTCGGTGGGGAGCGGTACGGGACCGGAAACCCTTGCACCTGTGCGCTTTGCTGTAGCAACGATTCGCTCAGCTGACTGATCAACTAACTGATGATCATAGCCCTTTAATCTAATTCTGATTTTTTCCTTGACTGCCATAAAAGTCGCCTCCTTAAAATTTTGTTAGTTGGCGGGCGTACTTCAAAACTAAACCTTTTTTACACACATCCGGGTGTTTCATCACCCTTCATTAAAAAACGGTTAACCATATTTTGTTAACCGGAGAAGTCTTGAAAAGCATAATGGCACACTTAGGACATAGCAACCCCTTTGTCTTAAAAATGTGCTTTAAAATTTTTTCGCCCGGTTTGAAATCGGACATACTCCACGGAAAAACCGACCAAATGGCCGCAACCTCCCGCTTCAACGCATATCATTTATTGCAGTCACGCAGGGTCAATTATAATATATATATAGGGCAAAATCAAGGATTTCGGCGAAATTTTTACTGTAGAATTTTAGAGAAATTTTTAACGAAATTTTGTTAATTTTGCACAACACAAAATATTGATAAAACAAGCCGATTTTTCTCATCATCTTGATAAAAATGCTTAAAATTATATTGACCTTAAGTGAGTCAGGCTATATAATTCAAAATAGAAATAAAAACCTTTATATATAGAAAGAGGCAGATTATGAAAAAAATCAAGGTTTTTCTGGCGGTTTTATTCTGCAAAACCGTCCGTTTCTTTGCAAAGCTTTTAGGCAGAGGAAGTAGCCTTCCCGGTGCTTTGACCCTAAAGCTTTTCCCAAACATTTTAAAGGACATTACTCCCCCTGAGAAGATTATAGCTGTAACAGGCAGCAACGGCAAAACATCCACTGTTGAGCTTATTGCCCACGTGCTTATAGAAAGCGGTGCAAGCTTAGTATATAACAAAGAAGGCTCTAATCAGATTGAGGGCGTTACAACTATGCTTTTGTGCGACTCTACCCTTTCGGGCAAAGCAAAAAGCAAAATTGCCCTTATAGAGTCTGACGAGCGTTTTGCAAAGTATACCTTCAAGTACATCAAACCCGATTATCTGTTTATCACAAACCTTTACCGTGACCAGCTTACACGTAACGGCCACCCCGAATGGGTGTATGCATCCATTAACGATGCGATTTCTGATGATATTACCTTAGTGCTTAATGCCGACGACCCCTTGGTAAGCACCTTTGGCACTGACAGAAAAGCTCTTTACTTTGGTGCGGACAAGCTTTCATTCGACAAGGATGTCAATGACTCTGTTTATGATGACGGCAAGTACTGCCCTGTTTGCAATGCACCTATGAGCTACGACTACTACCACTACAACCACATCGGCTCTTACAACTGTTCAAAATGCGGATATAAGAAGCCTGAGACAAAGTGGACTATCACCGATGCAAGTTTAGAGGACAAGAAACTTACCATTAACGGCAAGCATACCATTGAGCTTAGCTTCTCAAGCATTTATCAGTGCTACAACTCATTGGTAGCTTTTGCGGCGGCTGACATTGCAGGAGTTAAAGCAGAGGATGCTGTTAAAGCTCTCTCAGGCTACAAGATGCAGTCAGGCAGAATTATGGACTTTACATTCGGCAAGGCTCAGGGCACACTTTTAGTATCGAAACACGAAAACTCAGTTTCCTACGACCAGTCAATTAATGTTGTTACACATGATAAAAACGATGTAGCGGTGCTGATTATCGTTGACAAGATAAGCCGCAAGTACCACACCGAAGACACAAGCTGGCTTTGGGACATTGACTTTGAAAAACTCAACTCAGATAACGTTAAGAGCATTTACCTTGCAGGCAGTTATTGGGGTGATTTGGATGTTCGTTTTTCTGTAACCGACATCCCTAAGGACAAGCTTATTGTCTGTGACAGCGTAGAAAACGCTATGGCAAAGCTTAAAGATGAAGAAAACTTCACCTATGTAATCACCTGCTTCTCTGACAAAGGCAAGTTCCTTGAAATAGTAAAGAAAGGAGAGGTGTGATATGGAAATTAAAATTTTACACTTGTACTCCGACTTTATGAACCTTTACGGCGAATACGGCAACGTAAGGCTCCTTACAAAAGCACTTGAAGATAAAGGCTGTGAAGTAATTCTTGATAAGAAGACCGTTACTGACACCGAGATTGATTTTGCAGAGTACGACTTTATCTACTGCGGTGCAGGTACAGAGTCTAAAAGAACCTTTTCGCTTAATCACCTCAAGAAATTCAAGGACAGCTTAAAGTCTGCTTTTGATGCAGGTAAGGCAATACTTTTTACAGGCAACTCATGGGAGATGCTTGGCAAAACTATCAATACCGCCGACGGTAGAGTTTTAGAGGGACTTAACCTTTTTGGCTTTACGGTAAAAGAACAGAACGCAAGACGACTTACCGGCGACATCAAAGCAAAGGCAGATTTTCTTGACAATGAGCTGATAGGCTTTATCAACAAGTGCAGTGAAGTTGAGAATGTAACCTCTCCCCTTTTCACCTTAACAATGAAGCCTGAGAGCTTTAGTTTTGAAACCGAGGGTATTCACGAAAAGAACCTTTTCGGCACTCAGATTGTAGGGCCTGTGCTGGTTAAGAATCCCGCTTTCTGTAACTACATCGCAGAGCTTATTATTAATAACAAGAAATAAATAATGCAGACCCAAAGGTCCGCTTGACAACACCGCACATTTTGCATATAATATAAATGAAAGAGCTACCGATAGACGGTTAGCCAATACACTTAGTTAAAAAGTAACCGTGCTTTGGCGAGGGCGGTTACTTTTTTATGCTTGAAAATAAACTTGTAATTGCAACTATAATTAAGAAGGCAATAACTAAATACTCCATAGCAACACCCCCTTTATTACAAGAGGGTAAGCACCCTCTGTAATGAGGGCTAACCGCCTACCGTTATGGTAGCTCCTTAGTACAATATGTACCGCAAATCATTATACAACAAAATACTGCAAAAAGCAACACTCCCCACAAAGCTGTGAGGAGTGTATTTTTATGCTACATATTAATAATTTTTACATAAAGAAAATACTACGCAGTTACTTCTTCTTTTTCTTGCTCAAGTTCAGCAAGTTCATTTTCTAAATCACGATATTCCTTGATTCTTTCATCTATAGAAATATTCTTAACCAACAGAAAAGCTGATACAGCAATAAAGGGTATCGCTAAAAAAGCAAGAGCCAGCTTACCCATGGCTACCATAGTCAATATAATAACTAATATCGGTATAAAGGAAACTGCCAGCAAAATTGTCAACCTACCCTTTTTATCTCTATCTTGTTTATACTGTTCTGCATTTTCCCGCAAATATACCTTTATGGGCTCTATCTGTTTTTCTATATCCTCGACTTCAAACTTACAATTTTCTTGTTTACGAATTATTCTTTCTACAATCTGCTGATTATAGGATTCGTATATTGCTTTTTCATCGTCAGAGGCGAACCGTATTGCTTTTCTATAAAAATCATAGTCGCTCAACGGCTTTGACCAATGGGATAACATATCTATACTCTTAAGGCGGAACTTAACCAACAGCTTTCCCATATATGCTTTGGCACACCTTGGGTTTATGTCCAGCGTTCTTTCCAGATATTTATCCGCATTTAAAAAATCTCCATCCTCCAAATACAGGAATGCCCTCTCTAACAAAGACTCCTCAGTAGCTACTCCGTCAATAGAAATCTTGCCTGACAACTCAATATACTGTTTATCTTTAATAACCTTTGCACCACAATACTCACAAAAGAACACATCTCTATCTTGTGAATACTCCAAATGAGCACCGCAAGAAGGACACTCTAACTTAATTAACCCCATACAAACTCCTCACAAACATACATTTTCGCAGGGGATTCGCAAATCACCCCTACAAGAAACATTATCTTCTCTTCACAACTTCGCCTTGTTTCTTGTAAATTGAACCTTCTTCAACGTAGCTTCTAACAAAAGAGAGCGGATACACACTTGTGTTTCTGCCAATTACTGTGCCGGGGTTCATAACTGTGTTACAGCCGATATCACCGAAGTCGCCAACAATGGCACCGATTTTCTTAATACCTGTTTCTACCTTTGTGCCTCTGAAATTAACGGTAACCAAAGACTTGTCAGCCTTAAGGTTGGATGCAATAACACCTGCACCTGTGTGAGCCTTGTGACCGTAAATACTGTCGCCAACATAATTGTAATGGGGAGCCTGCACACCGTTAAAAAGCACGCAGTTTTTAAGCTCGGTAGAGTTACCCACCACGGCACCCTTGCCTACAATTGCACTGCCACGGATAAAAGCACAATGGCGGATTTCGGCATCCTCATCAATAATAAGAGGGCCGTTTAAGTAAGCAGTAGGTGCAACCTTTGCGCTTTTTGCAACCCAGATATTCTCGCCGATTTTATCGAACTTTTCTTCGCTGAGTGTAGCACCAAGTTTAAGGATAAATTCGCTTATATGAGGCAAAACTTCCCAAGGGTATGTATAGCCTTCAAAAAGTTCCCTTGCTATAGTTTCGTCAAGGTTTAAAAGGCTTGTGATTCTAAGCTCGTTCATATTAATTTCTCCTTATCTTCAAATCAAGATTACTGAGTTTTTCGTCGTATTTAAGTTCGCGGAAAATAAGCACCGTAACCCACGCCATTAAAAGGCCCATAGCCGCACCTGCGATTACATCCGTAGGGAAATGCACAAAAAGGTACATTCTGGAAAGTCCCATAATCACCGCAAACAAAATAAGAGGTATACCGATTTTTTTGTGGGTAAACATAAGCACACCCACCGCCGCAAAACAGCTTGCGGTATGCCCTGAGGGAAAGCTATATGACGTTGGTCTTTCTATCGCCAGAGGTATGCTAGGGTCAATGGTGCAAGGCCTTTCGCGGTTAACTGCATTTTTGACGGCAAGCTCGTTAAAGAAAAAGGTAACCACCACCGCCGCTATTAACATAACTCCTGCCGCTCTGGTTTTCTTAAAACAGAAAAGTACCACCCCTAAAAAAATCCAGGGCAAACCAAGCTGAAACGCCCAGCTTAAAAAGGCACACAGGCTGTCAAGCCATTCTGTGCGTAAGTTTTCCTGTATCCAGTAAAGCACGGTAAAGTCAATATTTGTAATCCATTCTACCATTTAAACTATCACCTTCTGAATATTCATATACCATACAAAACATTGTAACACATATATTCTGAAAAATCTACAAAAACATCAGATGTCACTTGATACAAAATGCTTTATTTCAGTCGAAGGGTTCTTAAACTCTGTTTTAAAGAATTCGGGGTAATACTTCTTATGGTGGTCGGCTTTTATCCACACAAGACGTTCTTTCACATTATCTTCGGTAAAGCTCATACACACAGGTTCAAAATCCTCAGGCACTTTCATATAGAAAAAGAAAGAAATCTCGTGAACTACATTCCCTTTCTTAACAAGTGTATCTCCGGGAAAGAAATTCTCGTGAACAAAGCCTAAGCGCTCAACCTCCATTTTTACTCCTGTTTCTTCAAGCACTTCACGTATAACGGCTTCTTCGGCGGTTTCGCCGAATTTGATTCTTCCGCCTACAGAATACATATGTTCATCTCTTTCATTTTCAACCATAAGGAACTCATCATCCCTCATAATAATTGCACCAACGCGGATATTAAGAATTCCGCCCTCAACTTTCACACATAAATCGTTATTCATTATTATACCTCCTTAGGACAAAAAAGGAAGCAGAGTACCTGCTTCCTTAATTTTTAAATATTAAAGTCTTGAGCCTGAGAACATACTGCTCTTTTTCTTAACCTTTTCGGGTTTAACCTTTTTGCCCTTCATTTTAAGAGCAAACTTCCAGGCTTTTTTAAGCTCGTCGCTCATTTTCTCCTCAAGCTTTTCTCTGTACTTTTCGTCGGTAGAGTTAAGAATTACAATGGTGATGATAGAGCGTGTATCCATATCGCCGTTTGTGTACTGAGTAGAAAGAATCTGAGAAAGCTTATTTACCTCACTCTTAACACCACGGGCAAGGAGCTCGTTTACTCTGGGCACAATAAAGGTGCGTGTAAAGTAAACACCGCGGAAAACTTCCTTTGTGTCCTGCTCTCTTTTGATTTCTTCCTTAAGCTCAGGGAAAAGCACCATAAAACGTTTTGCAAGGAAAAGAGGGTCTGCGTTGCCGTCGTCGCTATTCTTCTTTCTCTTGGTCTGCTTTGCACGTTTAACAGCAGTAGAAGAAGAAACCGCCTCAACAAAGTCATTACCGATGCTGTCAGCCTCTTTTTCTGTATCGGTTTCAGGGTTGAACATCCATGTTGCCATAGTCTTCCACTCGTTGTCGGGGCCTTCGTCTGTCATGGTACAGCTTCTTAAGACGCAGAGCATTTTATCCTTATAGTAAATTACAGAGTAAGCAACAGTGTCGCTTGTAAAAAGGCTTACAAGCTCATTTGGGTTAGAGCTTTCCACCTTCTCGTTTTTAAAATTCTGACCCTTTAAGGTGTCGTTTAATTTATCTGTAATAATTCCAAATGCCTTTTTAATATCAGTCATAATCGTTACCTCCAAATGCATTAACTTTTATTATACATACAATAACACATTTTGTCAAAGTATTTATATGATGTTTAATCGTATGGGTGATTATCAATCTATCCTTATACGTTGCTCTGATATGAAACTTTTCGGGCGAATAATATTCGCCCCTATCAATATTATCCATACGAACCCTTGCAACTTATAAAGCAATATGTTAAAATAATAACTAATAACGCCCTGAAAGCAGGTAGATTTATGAAAAACAAGGCAATCGGTGTTTTCGATTCGGGTTTAGGCGGTCTCACGGCTGTTAAAGAGCTTATAAAATGTCTTCCTAACGAAAATATTGTTTACTTTGGTGACACGGGCAGAGTTCCCTATGGCACCAGAAGTAAAGACACCATAATTAAATATGGGGCTCAGGACGCAAGGTTTTTGCTTCAACACAACGTCAAGATGATTATTGCCGCCTGCGGTACTGTAAGCTCGGTGGCAAGCGATTTAGGCGAAAGCCTGCCTGTTAAATTTTCAGGCGTTTTAGAGCCTACCGCCTTAGCCTGTGCCAATGCTACCAAAACAGGCTCTGTTGCAGTTTTAGGTACATCTGCCACCATAAACAGCCACAGCTACAAAAAGCTTCTTGAAAAGATTAACCCCAATATAAAGGTTTACGAGCAGGACTGCCCCTTGTTTGTTCCTCTTGTAGAAAACGGCTTTACCGACAAAGATGATATAATCGTTAAAAGTGTAGTTGAGCGTTATGTAAGCCAGTTTAAGGATACCGATGTAGACACCGTTATTTTAGGCTGTACTCACTATCCCTTGCTAAAAGCCGCTATCGGCGAAGCTTTGGGTGAAAAGGTCAAGCTTATTGATTCAGGCTACGAAACCGCCATTTACACCAAAAAGCTTTTAGAAGAAAACAACCTTTTAAGCACCAGTGAAACGGAAGGTGAAAGGGAGTTTTACGTCAGCGATACTCCTCATAACTTCGAGTCAGTTGCTGGGCGTTTCTTAGGAAGAAATATGAAAAGCACAGCTACACGTATTGATATAGAAAAATATTAAGGTACAATTATGAAAGAAGATTATCTTATTAAAGTTACAGGTATTCAGGAAATTGACGGCGAAAGCGATAAAGTAGAAATTATCACAGCAGGTACGCTGATGTATCGTGACGGCAGATTCCTGATTAAATACACAGAAAGAGATAATGACGACCCCCGCATTGCCATTGATAACTCGGTTTTAGTAAACGGCAACACTCAGGTTACTGTTATCAGAAATCTTGGTGCAGAGAGCCGTCTTATCTTAGAAAAAGGCAGACGCCACCAGTGCATTTACACCACCATTGCAGGTGACTTATCCGTAGGCGTTTACACCGACTATATAAAAAACACCCTTAAAGAAGGCGTTGGCGGTAAGCTGAGCCTTAAGTACAGCTTAGATTTTAACGCAGGTCTTGTATCTAACAACGAACTGCATATTACTATAACCAAAAAAGAGGTATAAAAGATGTCTAAAACTTCATCATCCGCTATTATGAGCCTCAGAGAGGCAATCGAAAACGCAGTAAGCACGGCTATTTCTAACGGTGCTTTACCCGAAGGCGAACTAAGTAACTTTATTATCGAAGCTCCCGCCGACAGAAGTCACGGCGACTTTGCTACAAACGCCGCCATGACAGGTGCTCGTGCCTTTCGTATGCCTCCCTTTAAGATTGCCGAAGCTATTAAAGAAAATATAAACCTCGAAGGTACTGTTTTTGAAAAGTGCGAGGTAGCTGGCCCCGGCTTTATCAATTTCTTCTTAAGCCCCAAGTACTTTGCCGATGTTATTGAGGAAATCACCACAACAGGCGAAAACTTTGGCAGAAGTGACTTTGGCAAAGGCAAAAAGATTAACGTTGAGTTTGTATCAGCAAACCCCACAGGCCCTATGCATATGGGTAATGCAAGAGGCGGTGCATTGGGCGACTGCTTAGCCGCAGTTTTAGATGCCGCAGGCTATGAAGTTCAGCGTGAATTCTACGTAAACGACGCAGGCAATCAGATTGAAAAGTTTGCTTCTTCCTTAAATGCAAGATATATGCAGATTTTTGACGAAAGTTTCATTATGCCCGAAGACGGCTATCAGGGCGAGGACATCAAAGACCTTGCAAAAGAGTTTGAGACTATTAACGGCGACTCTTTCGTAAACAAAGACGAAGCAGAAAGAAAAACCGCTTTAGTAGACTTTGCTCTGCCCAAGAACATTGCAAAAATGCAGGCAGATATGAAGAAATACCGCATCCAGTACGACAAGTGGTTCTTTGAAAGCGAGCTTCACAACTCAGGCAAGGTTAAGGCAGTTGTTGACCTTTTAACCGAAAAAGGTCTTACTTACGAAAAGGAAGATGCCCTTTGGTACAAGAATGCCCAGGTTGTAACCGAAAGACTTAAGAAAAGCGGTATGAAGGACTCAGACATTGAAAAGCTTGAGCTTAAGGATGACGTACTTATCCGTGCCAACGGCAACCCCACCTACTTTGCCGCTGACATTGCTTACCACAAGGACAAGTTTGACCGCGGTTTTGACACCTGCATCAACATCTGGGGTGCTGACCACCACGGTCACGTAGCACGTATGAAGGGTGCTATGGATGCTATCGGTCTTGACGGTGACAAGCTTGACATTGTTCTTATGCAGTTGGTTCGCCTTGTTCGAAACGGTGAAGTTGTAAGAATGAGCAAACGTACAGGCAAGGCTATTCAGCTTGCTGACCTTCTGGAAGAAGTTCCCGTTGACTCCACACGTTTCCTCTTTAACACAAGAGAAGCTAATACTCAGATGGACTTTGACCTTGACCTTGCGGTTACTCAGGACAATCAGAACCCTGTTTACTATGTTCAGTATGCACATGCAAGAATCTGCAGTATCTTCCGCAATCTTGCAGCTGACAACATCCTGCCCAGAGCTTGTACAAACGAAGAACTTCAGAAGCTTAACGCCCCTGAGGAAATCGAGCTTATCCACCACCTCAGTGCATACACTGATGAAATCGTAGCCGCTGCCAAGGATTACGACCCTACAAGAATTACACGTTACGTTGCTTCACTTGCAGCACTTTTCCACAAGTTCTACAATGCTCAGCGTGTTAAGGTTGAGGATGAAAGCTTAATGCAGGCTCGTCTTACACTTTGCGGTGCGGTTAAGACTGTAATAAACAACGTTCTTACAATGTTCAACGTAACCTGCCCCGAAAAAATGTAACAAGGGAGCCCCTTGAGGGCAGTTCCGCCTTTGGATAAGTTAAATACAGAGTAAACCTTAGATTATCGGCGGGTTATGAGTATAAACAATAGCACAACTTAAAACAAATTAACAGCCACTCAAGTTTTTATCCTTGAGTGGCTGTGATTATTTTATATCATATATTGCGTTTGCAAGGTTGCCAAGCTCCTCCAATGTCAGAGCCTCGGCACGTGCGGTAGGGCTTATTCCAGCATTTTCGCATGCTGTTTTAAAGCTATCCTTTGAAAGCGAAAGTCCTGAAGTAACCGAGTTTGAAATGGTCTTTCGTCTTTGTGAAAAAGCAGACTTTACCATTTTAAAGAAAAGCTTTTCGTCTTTTACATCAATTCTCGGCTTTTTTGAAACATTCAGCCTGATTACTGCCGAATCCACATTAGGAGCAGGCATAAAAGAGCCGCGGCTGACTCCGAAAAGCTTTTCGGCACTGCTATAATAATTTACCGCAACGGTAACTGCTCCGCTTTCTCTTGAGCCCACCTCAGCACAAAGGCGGTCAGCCGCCTCTTTCTGAACCATAACGGTTAGGGCATTTATAGGCAGCTTATCCTCCAGAAGTTTCATAATTATGGGAGAAGTAATGTAGTAAGGCAGGTTGGCACATACCACAACCTCCATACCCGAAAACTCCTCAGAAATAAGCTTATGAAGGTCAACCTTCATAACGTCAGCATTTATAACCTTAACGTTCTGATGCTCTGCCAAGGTTTCCTCTAAAACAGGCAGAAGCCTTGTATCAAGCTCAATAGCTACAACCTTTCTGGCTACTTTACAAAGCTCGTTTGTAAGCACACCTATACCCGGGCCGATTTCAAGCACACCTGTTTTATCATCGGCACCGCACATCTCTGCCATTCTGGGGCAAACGCTGGGATTTACAAGGAAGTTCTGCCCCATAGCCTTTGAAAACGTAAAGCCGTGTTTACTCAGTATTCTTTTAATCTCGCCTATATCAGATAGTCTTTCCATATTTTAATTTCCTTTATTTTGCTTAAGATAAACGTTATCTGCTGAATAAAGCATCTGACATCTTCCCATAATAATGTCAAGGGAGGTGCTCTTAAATGAACCAGAACAGAAATCAGAACAATTCTAACCAGAATAAGAACCAGAATTCTAACCAGAACAGAAGCCAGAATTCTAACCAGAACAATCAGAACAGAAATCAGAATTCCAACCAGAACAGAAATCAGCAGAACAAGAACAACAAGTAATTAATCCCGCATGTTTTAAGTGATAAGGTTTTACTGAGGGTTTATCACTCAAAAGGCTCTCCTTGTATTTAGCAAGGAGAGTTTTGTTTTAATAACCTAAGCTTTCGTTTACAAGTATAACCTTAATTCTGTCCTTATGCCTCTGCTGAGCAGAAACAACATAGTTACAGCAGATTCTGCCTGTACCTGAGCAACCGTCACACATAAAAGCACCGTCATTTTTAAGTGACATACACTCACCTGCATTCTCGCAATAAGAGCCTGTATGAAGTCTTACTGTGTTTTTAGGTGCGGCAATAGTCTTGACACGCTTTACCGCCTCGTCTAAGTTTTCTACAATTTTGTTAATACCGCAAACAACGATAACACTTTCAGGTCCGTAAAGGAGTGCCGCAACACGGTTAGAGTTGCCGTCTACGTTATAAAGCTCGCCGTTTAAGGTTATGGCGTTACTGCTCATAAGATAAACATCTGCAAAAAACGCCTTTTTATAAATTTCCTTAACTTCCTTAGCAGTTAAACCTTCTGCATTTCTGTCAAGGTAAGTAATATCCTTACGCTCTTTTACCGCATCCATAACGCCGATTTCTTTCATAGTAACACTGCCGCCGTTAGTAACTGTGTCGCCCTCTTTAATAAGGCTCATAACAAGCTCCTTAGCCTCGGCACCTGTATTACAGAAATAGGGCTTCATATTGTTTTTCTCTAATTTTTCCATAAGAGAACTGATTATGTTTTCATTTATCTGCATAAACTCACATCCTGAAAAAGTATATTTTAATTATACATAAAACCCTATCATAAATCAAGGTGTTACAAAAGGCACCCCAAGATAATCTGCAATACTTTTTGAAACACTGCGGGCGATGTTGTCTATATTTGAGCGAATCCAGTCTGCATCCTCAGCATTATCGTGAAATGCCGTTTCGATTAATACTGACGGTGCTTTGGTACGTCTTACCTCTGCAAGACTTGTAGTGGGAATAACCGTAATATCAGTAGGGTCGGGATAAATTTCTTTATAATCATCGGCTACAATATCCGCAAATCTTTTGCCGTTACTGCTGGTGGGATAATAATACACCTGCACGCCTTTGTTTTGTCCTTTAGTTGCCTCAGGAGATGCGTTACTGTGTAGTGCCACGTGTAAATCATAATTCCCCGCGTTGCTCTGTGCTATAGTCTGAGAAAGTGTTGAGGAAGGGTTATTGCGGTCAAAGTCAATACCGCTTGCTCTCAGGTACGGCTCCATAGCATCTGCAACAAGGTTCATATAATACTCCTCGTTACCGCCGCCAATATAAGGATTAGACTCCTGCAAAGAAGGACTTAAATAAATTCTGGGCATAAAAAACACTCGCTTTCCAAGTTTGCTAAGTAATATATACTGACAAATTAAGGAAATTATGCAGAACGGTATTTACAAAAGACAATATATATGCTAAAATAAAAACAGGAACAATTACTGATTTGAGGTGATTCTATGAAGGGTTCAAACTACAGCTCCAAACGAGAGCTTATTTACTCCACACTATGCTCTACAAAAAGCCATCCCAGTGCAAAATGGGTTTACGAACAGCTTAAAGAAGACCACCCCGACCTGAGCCTTGGCACGGTTTACCGTAACATTGCTCTTTTTAAAGAAAACGGCAAGGCTGTAGCGGTTGCAAATATTTTAGGCGAAGAACGCCTTGACGGCGACACTTCCGCCCATGCTCACCTTGTTTGCAAATGCTGCGGAAAGATAGAAGATGTTGATATGCCCTCCCTTACTTTAAAGGGTGATACTAAGGGTTTTAACACTGACTTTGTGGCGGTTACATACTTTGGCACTTGTACTGAGTGTTCTGAATAACAGAAAGGCTCTCTTTTTACAGAGAGCCTTATTTTTATATAATCTCTATAAGCTTTTCTTTAGCTTTTCCTGCATCTGCCCTACCCTTTGACTCCCGCATCACAAAACCCACAAGAGCCATTATCGCCTTATCTTTTCCGCCTTTGTAATCAGCAACTGTTTTCGGGTTAACCTCTATGGCTTTTTGGCAAAGGCTTAAAAGAGAATCGTCATCAAAACCCCTTAAGTCATCATCATTTAAAAGCTCCTCCGCCCTTTTTCCGCTTAAAAGCATCTGCTCTAAAGTAAGCTTAGCCTTGCTCACGTTAAGCTTTCCGCTGTCGGTTAAAAGCACAAGCTCTCTGAGGCTTTCAGGGCTTATTTTAAGGTCAAATTCTTCCTTTAAGGTTTCGCTTTTAAGGAATGCAAAAATCACACCTAAGATGAAATTTGCCACCTTTTTAGAGGATTTTATACCGTATGCTGCTTCCTCAAAAAAACTTGCAACTCTCGGATATTTTACAAGAAGCTCTGCGTCCTTTTTATCAATACCAAAATCCGCGACATATCTTTTAAGCTTTTTATGAGGAAGCTCGGGTATAGTTCTGCGGATTTTTTCAATATCCTCATGGCTTATATGTATGGGCAGTAAATCAGGCTCGCGGAAAAAACGATAATCGTTGGCATCCTCTTTTGTCCTCATAGAATAGGTGGTGCCGCTCTTTTCGTCAAATCCTAAAGTTTCCTGAATAACCTTACCGCCGCTTTTTAAAATCTCGGTTTGCCTTTTAACCTCATACTCCATAGCTTTTCGGATATTTGCTATAGAGTTCATATTTTTTATTTCGGTACGTGTACCTAAACTTTCGCTTTCCGATACAGAAATATTAACATCGCACCGCATAGAGCCTTCCTGCATTTTACAGTCAGAAACACCAGTGTAACGCATAATAAGCTGTAGCTTTTCTGCAAACTCCTTGGCTTCTTCCACACTTTCAATATTAGGCTCTGATACAATTTCTATAAGAGGCACACCTGCACGGTTGTAGTCAATAAGAATATCCTCGTCATTATGAATAAGCTTGCCGGCATCTTCCTCTATATGAATACGGGTTATGCCTATTTTTTTGCCGTCTGAAAGCTCCACAAAACCATCATAACACAAAGGCACATCAAACTGGGATATCTGATAAGCCTTTGGCAAATCGGGGTAAGAGTAGTTTTTTCTGTCCATATATGACAGATTATTTATTTTACAGTTAAGGGCAAGTCCCGCCTTAACCGCAAACTCCACAACCTGTTTATTAAGCCTTGGTAAAGCTCCCGGAAGCCCTATACACACAGGGCAACACTTTGTATTGGGTGCTGAGCCGAACCCGTTACTGCAACTGCAGAAAATCTTGGTATTTGTTTTAAGCTCAACATGAGTTTCAAAGCCTGATGTAAGCTTATACATCAAACCTCACCCCCATATCCTTAAGTCCAAACTCTCCTCTTGACTCTTCAAACTTTTTGGCAAGGTTCAAAATACGATTCTCCATGAACTTATCGCCTATAATCTGCAACCCTACAGGTAAGCCTCTTGAATCTTTTCCGCAGGGCAAGCTGACAGCAGGAAGCCCGCCTAAATTTGCCGAGACCGTACACAAATCAGCATTGAATGAACCCTCTTTGTTTTCCTCAACCTCACAGAGTCTGAAAGCAGTTTTGGGAGAAGTGGGAGTAACAAGGGCATCATATCTTTCAAAAACCTTTTTAAACTGAGCCTTAAGCTCCTGTCTTAAGTGCTGAGCTTTGGCATAATATTTATCGTAATAACCTTCTGAAAGCACAAAGGTACCCAGCATAATACGCTTCTTAACTTCATCGCCGAAATTTTCACTGCGGGTTTTGCAAATCATCTGATGAATACTCTCAAAACATTCTGCCTTTAAGCCGTAGCGTACTCCGTCATATCTGCCAAGGTTGGAAGAAGCCTCTGCACAGGCAATTATATAGTAAGCAGGCAAAGCAGTAATTAAAGAAGGCATAGAGAAAAACTCAACAACACAACCCATATCTTCAAATATCTTAATAGCCTTCAGAACCTGATATTTCACATCCTCGTCTGCTCTGTCAATAAGCTCCTGAGGCACGCCGATTTTTCTGCCCTTAATATCTTTATCCAGAAAATCAAAGGCACAGGGTGAAAAATCAGGTCTTGATGTGCTGTCCATTGGGTCAAAGCCTGCAATCCTGTCAAAAACAACGGCTGTATCTGCAACATTCCCCGCAAGCACACCCACAGTATCAAGGCTTGAGGCGTAAGCTATGAGTCCGTATCGTGACACTGCACCGTAAGTAGGCTTAAGCCCTACGCATCCGCAAAAGCTTGCAGGCTGACGCACAGACCCGCCTGTATCTGAGCCTATTCCGTAAACAGCAAGATTTGCTGAAACTGCCGATGCAGTACCGCCTGAGGAACCTCCTGCAACAAAGTTTTTGTTATAAGGATTTTTACTGCTTCCGTATACCGAGGTTTCGGTGGTACAACCCATTGCAAACTCGTCCATATTGGTTTTGCCAAGATGCACCGCTCCTTTTGATTTCAGTCTTTGCCAGGCAGTTGCATCATATATAGGCTTATAACCCTCTAAAATTTTGGAACAACAAGTGGTATCATTACCCTTGGTAGAAATATTATCCTTTAGGGTCATAGGGATACCCGAAAGTAAATCTATATCCTCTGAGCCTGCTATTTTTCTGTCAATTATGTCGGCAGAAATCAACGCTTCATCTTCTGAAATCTTAATATAAGCGTTAAGGTCAGGGTTAAGGCTTTTAATGGCACTGAGATACTTCTGTGTCAGCTCTTTTGCCGAAATTTCTTTACTGCAAAGCATATTATGAAGCTTTAAGATTTCACTCATTTTATGCTCTCCTTCTCAGCTTAAAAAAGCCGTCCTCATAATCTTTGGCATTAACGAGAATTTCATCGCTGTCAAAAGACGTAATAACTTCGTCTTCTCTCATATCATTAAAGTCCAAAGCTTTTACTTTGTCTGCACTTTCAGCAGTTTGTGCTGTGCAAACAGCTTCAGCAAAATCTATCATAGCCTGCATTTCGCTTATATAAAAAGGCACTTCTTCCTCTTTTATCTCAAGTTTTGCAAGATTTGCTATTTTCATAATATCTTCTCTCTGTATCACAGTATCACCTGCACCTATTATATCCTTATTAATTGATTTTACCACAGCTCAGCACTTATTTCAACGCATAAAAACGGCTCAGAGCATTAACTCTGAGCCGTTAAGTTTAATATTATTACTTTAAGTAAGACTGGCCTGAGGGACCCTGAGCACCTGAAATGCCTTCAAAGCCTGAAGCACAGCATACATAAACTCTCATATTACCCTTACCTGTTGAGGGAATGTTAAGAGTACCGTTTGATACAGTCTGTCTGTCGCCTGTAACTGCATCGATGTAAAGACCGTTGGGAAGACCTGAGAATGTTGCACCGTCTGTAATTGCTACACAAGCAAGTGAATCAATACCGTTTGCAGTGTAACGACGGACGAAGGAAAGCTCAGAGCTTCCTCTTGCGTACTGACCCTTCTGTAAAGCAGTACAGGAGCGACGGATAGCGTTAAGCTTCTGGATGTGCTTTGCAAGAGGAGAGTTAAGAGTATTTGCTACTGTACCTGATGCTGTATAGTCAGAGAAATCCTTAGCAGTAACTGTGCCCTCAAGGCTTTCGCCAAGGTAAGCACGGCCAGTCTTTGCAAGGGGAGCATTGGGACCAACATCAATGGGCAAGCCCTTTGCAAACTCAATTTCTGTACCGTAATATACACAGGGAATACCACGGAATGTGAAGATAAGGTTGAGGTTTTCTGCCCAAGCCTGAGTACCTTCGCTGTAACGTGTTTTTTCCATACCGTCAGGACCGTAGTCGTGAGAGTCAACGTACATTACGTTCCATGTAGAGTCGTTGATGTACTGGTCTTCTGCATAACCTGCACGGATAGCATTGTGAGCATTTTCAAAGTTCCAGTGCATTGTAAAGTCGATAACACCTGTGCCGTTGGACTTGGAGTAATCGGGAGTATGATAATTCATACCGTTGAGGAATGCGTTGCTGCTTGTGGGTGCACCGCTGGGGTTATTATAAGCCTCGTAATGGTTGATAGACTTCTGGATGTTAGCTGTGGGGCTTGAAGTATCCCAGTTACCAATCCATGCGGGGTCTGTTTCTTTCCATGTAAAGAAAGCAGGTGAGCTGGAAGGAATGTTGTGGTTCCATGTTTCACGAACACGGGAACAAACCTCACCGAAGATATAGAAGTTTTCTACCTTCTGGAATACGGGGAAGTATGCTGAGTTAAGCACCCAACGGTTGATGTGCTTTTCTGTATCAAGACGGAAAGCATCAACGCCCATATTTACATATTCCATATATGTGTCTGTAATATACTTAGCTACTACAGGGTTTTCTGTATTGATATCAACGCAGTCGCCTGCCATAGAACCCTGCTGCTCAATGGGAGATTCGTAACCCATACCTGTCTCACGGTGGTAGTACTCCTTCTGGTTAAGAGAGCTTGTCTTGTGAGCCTTTAAGCAGTCAAGTCTTGCCTGGAACTGAAGACCGGGGTCAAGGCTGTCGTAGTTGGGATAGTGCTTTGCAAGGTCAGAATCAGGGTTAACCTTCATACAGTCAGCAGTGCCTAAATCCTGAATTGTTTTGTATTCCTTAGTAAAGAGGTCAGCAAGGAATTCTTCACCAAAGTTACTTGTATGGTTCCAAACAACGTCCTGAACAATCTTCATATCCTTGGAATGAGCTGCCTCAAGCAAGTCCTCATATGTAAAGTCAGAGGATTCATATCTGGGGTCAACTGTGCCAAAGTCCATGGCGTGGTAACCGTGGTAGTCGTAACCTGAAGCATTTTCTACAACAGGAGTAATCCATACGGCAGAGAATCCAAGAGCCTTAATATAATCAAGCTTTTCTGCCAAGCCCTTGAAATCACCGCGCCATGCGGGGTCTGTATCAGGGTTCTGAGCCTGACCGTCGTCCCAGCAGTGAACGTTGTTGCCTTTGTCACCGTCGTAAAAACGTGTTGTAATTACAAAGTAGATTGACTCTTCTCTGAAGTCGCCGCGGTCTACTTCGCCTGAAGTGCCGTTGCCAGCACTCTTCTTCCATTTATTGTTCTTGTAAAACCAATCGCCTGTGTTTCTGGTAAGCTCTGCAGAAAGCTGACCGTCAAGGGTATTGGTACCGTCTGTGAACATAAGGTTGATTTTGGTAGAACTCTTGAACTCGTACTTATACCAGTTGGCACCGCTTGCAGGGTCAGCTGTCATCTTGACACCGGGGTACGCTGTCTCGAGGTTCTGAGGTAAAGCATTCCAGTAATAAATACTGGGAGTGCCGCCTTCGTGATAATAGTGGATAGTAATGCCTGTATCTGCGCCTGTCTGTGCCACTTCTGTTTCAGCAGAAAATACAGAAATAATGCCAATGCCCATTATGGTTGCAAGGCATAAAACAATGGCAAGCGCTGACTTCAAATGCTTCATCCAAACTACCTCCTTCGCAAATTTCCGCATTATAATTTTACAGTATAAATTATACTATTTTTATTGATTTTTAATTTTCTGTTACAGAATTATACTGCTTTTCTCCATTGTAACCAACCCTTACCCCTACCTTTTGTTTATCTTGCATTGTCGTTTTTTATCAACCGTTTGCCACGGTGGGCGATTCGCCTTTGGACAAGTTTCATATTAAGATTAGCTTTCATTAACGGCGGGGCGGTTTAAGATTATACTATAATCCCACGCGTAGCAAGCCATCAAAAACTTTACAAACCAAACATATCGCATACCACAACACTGCTCTCCTGTCCGTAAATAGTTTAATCTCAGTAATTTCGGCTCAGGCGATAAACCCGAGCCGAAACAAGAGGTTTTATGATAATATATTACTTAAGGTAAGTAAGGTCTGTTTCGCCAACTGCACCTGTGATGCCGTCAAAGCCTGATGCACAGCAAACATATACTCTTGCGTTACCCTTACCACTGCAGTTAGCGGTAAGTGTGCCGTTTGTAACAGTCTGCTTGTCGCCTGTGATAGCATCGATATAAAGTCCGTTGGGAATGTTTTTAAATGTTGCACCGCCGGAAACTGTTACAAGTGCAAGAGAGTCGATACCCTCTTTAGCATCGGTATAACGGCGAACATAAGCCATTGAGCCTGATGCATACTTGCTGTCAGATGTGTACTGACCTTTCTGCAGTGCAGGGATTGCACGTCTTACAGCGTTAAGCTTTGTGATGTGCTTTGCAAGGGGAGATTCAAGAGTAGCCTTAACCTCGCCTGTTGCTGTGAATTTAGAGAAATCTGTAGCAGTAACTGTACCCTCAAGGTAGTCACCAAAGTATGCACGGCCTGTTTCTGCAAGAGGTGCATTGGGACCAACGTCAATAACCTGACCCTTTACGAACTCAACCTCAGAACCGTAGTATACACAAGGAATACCGCGGAATGTAAACATAAGGCTTAAGTTTTCTGCCCAGGTCTGAGTACCGCCGTCAAAACGGTTCTTTTCGTCGGGCTGTTCGGGAGCATAGTCGTGAGAGTCAACGTACATAACGTTCCATGTAGCGTCGTTATAGTACTTATCGTTACCAACTGCAAAGCCGTAAGCATTCTTTGCATCACCGAACATTCTGTGCATCTGGAAGTCAATAGCATTCATACCTGATGCCTTGGATGTGTCGGGAGTATGATACTCAATACCGCTTAAGAATGCGTTATTGGAAGTAGGCTCATCAGAAGTCTTATCTTCTTCAAGGTAATGGTCGAAGATGATATTCATATTCTCGTTAACAGCCTCGGGAGTTGATTCCCAATTCCACTGTTTTGCCCACTTGTCGTTGGATTCTTTCCATGTGTAGTAGGGAGATGACTCCTCTGCGTGGTCTCTGTACCAAATCTGAGTATATCTTGTACAGATTTCGCCGAACATCATAAAGTAGTCATTACCTGCCATAGATGCAGCCTCCATAAACTGGGGGTTATACATCAGGTTAAGAGTAAGTCTGGGAATATGACGGACAGTATCAACACGGAAACCGTCAACACCCATTTCAATATACTGGCTGTAAGCATCTACTACATACTCAGCAACTGCGGGATTTTCTGTATTAAGGTCAACACAGTCACCTGCAATCTGAGCAAATTTACAGGTCCAGTCGTCCCAGTTAAGGCTCTGGAAATAACCTGTGTGGTAGTAGTTGTTTTTGTTATACTTATCGCTTGTAGACACCTTATTCATGGCGTAGTCTTTCTCATCAGGTAAATTACCTGTGCTGTTACCGTTTTCGCCAGTATAAGTTGTGTTCTTCATAAGGTTAAGTCTCTGGTCGTACTGTACCTGACCCTTCTGCTTCCAATATTCCTCAGGAGAAGAAAGACCGAAGGAATTTAAAAGGTAATCTGTGGGAATCATAGATTCTTCAAGATTACTGAGGTCAGCGTCATAGTCTCTTTCAAAAAGAGGACAGAAGAAAGCTTCGCCAAAGTTACCTGTATGCTGCCATACAACGTCCTGAATAATCTTCATACCCTTTTCGTGAGCATCGTTAATAAGGTCCTGATATGTGTAATCAGAGGACTCATATCTGGAGTCAACCTTAGAAAAGTCCATAGCATGGTAACCGTGGTAGTCATAACCTGAAGCATTTTCTACAACAGGAGTAATCCATATTGCAGAGAAGCCAAGTGCCTTAAGGTAGTCAAGCTTTTCGCCTAAACCCTTAAAGTCACCGCGCCATGCAGGGTCAGAGTCAGGGTTACCTGCCTTGGAGTCATCCCAGCAATGAACGTTGTTGCCCTTGTCGCCATCGTAAAAACGTGTAGTCATTACGAAGTAGATGGAATCCTCACGCATATCGCTGAAATTACCGTCAACGGGCTCTGTCTTGTCTTCAGGATTCTTGCCGTACCATTTGGTACCCTTGAACCACCATTCGCCTGAGGTTCTTGTCAGCTCTTTTGTAAGCTGACCCTCAAGAGTGTTGGTTCCGTCTGTAAAGAGTAAGTTTACTTTTGTACTGTCTTTGAATGTATACTTGTACCAATCCTCACCCTGGTCAGCGGCTTTTGCCATTTTAACACCGGGGTAAGCGGTCTCCAAGTTTTTGGGAAGTGCGTTCCAGTAGTAGATGTAAGGGGTTTTGCCCTCGCACTTGTAGTATACTGTAATACCAGCCTTATCGGAAGCAGCCGAAACCTCGGCTGTTTCCTCATTAGCTGCGGAAATACCTACGATGCCTACACCTACAGCGATTACAAGCACTAACAGCAAAGCTGCTAATCTGGTGAGCTTTTTCATAGGTATTCCTCCTTACCACTTAATAAGATTTGCCACGAACTTCTGGATTGTTGTAGCATCCTTGATGTTGATAGCCTTGTTACCGTCTACATCTGCATTTGCCTGAGCCAGAGCATTCATCTCCACAATCTTTGCAACGTGCTTCTGAATAAGGGTTGCATCCTTAACGTTAACCTTGCCGTCTAAATCTGCGTCACCCTTAAGGTATTCACCAACGGGGTCTGTGGGCTTAGTTACAGGATCTGTGGGCTTTGTAGGCTCTTCAGGAGCATCGGAACCATAGCCGAGAACGCCGTCCTTTACCCATGCATAGCCTGTTTCCTCAAGCTTCTCACCGGATTTATCCTTAACGTTGATAACAATTTCATATGTATCGTCATTAGCTGTGGGAACGCCAAAGAGGAACACATTGTCAGAACCATAAGCAGGAATATTCTTGCCGTCTACTGTACATTCGTAAACATAGTCACCTTCGCCGCCGATTGCATTTGCAGTAATCTGTACGTATTTTACGCCATTGATTTCTGTTTCATCATAGGTTAATGTAACCTCTAAGGGCATTTCAACCTTGCCGCCGCTGATTGTAAGAACCTTGGTATCAGAAGCTTCTGTACCATTTTCATCCTTAACTGTTGCAACAATTGTATATGTGCCGTCTGCACTCAAATCAAGAGTAACTGTGTTGGATGCGGAGTAAGGCTTAATAACAGCACCGTTAGCGGAGAACTGATACTGGTATGCACCCTCGCCGCCCTCAGCGTTTACAGTAAACTTGAAGATACCGTTACCCTGCTCCTGAGCAGCAAGAGTTGCCTTAATCTCCTGATCAACGGGATCTGTGGGCTTAGGATCAGTAGGCTTGGGATCTGTGGGCTGCTGGCTGCCGCCAACCTGAATTGTCTCGCTCTTTGTAATTGTCTTGCCTGCAGCATCCTTAACAATAACCTCTACCTTATAGCTGCCATCAGCAGATGCATCAAATGTATAGGTTGCCTTATCGGAAGCTGCCTGAACTACTTTATCGTTAAGTTTGAACTCATATGTATAGGGAGCAGTACCACCTGCTGCTGTTACAGTAGCTGTGTACTTGCCTGAACCTGCGTCCTTAACAGTAAAGTTTGCAGAAAGGTCACCGGGCTTTGAAAGCTCAGCAACACAGTCATACTCAACTGTTCTTGCTGTAAAGGAGTTGTCAGAACCCTCTACAGTAGCTGTAACGCTGTATGTACCCAATGTATTAGGTGTGAACTTGTACTGGTTCTTGAGTGAGAAGTAGGGAACATTAGCTGTCTCACCGCTTGGGTCTGTAACTGTGTATTTGTAGAAGAGAAGCTTTGTACCTGTGTTACCGCCGCCTGCTGTTACATCGACAGTAGCCTCTACGCCCTTCTTAAGCTCTGTACCCTCGAGGTTTGAAGGTGTAGCCTTAACCTCCTGAATAACAGGCTTAACTTCTGCTTTGATATCCTTGATTTCAAATGTAAGTGACTTGGAAAGTGTTTCGCCTAAAGTATCTTTAACTTCAAGATTAACAGTGTAAGTACCTGCTGTAGCAGGAGTCCAGGAAGCCTTTGTAGCAGAGCTGAAGTCGCTTAATACAGTATTGCCTACAGAGAACTTGTAGGAAAGGTCGCCCTCGCCACCGCCTGCAACTGCAGTAAAGTTAATCTTAACACCTGTATACTGAGGAGATTCTACATCAGCAGTAAAGCTCTTGATATGAAGCTTGCTTGTGTCGTAAAGGCTCCATGTGCTTGTGCCGTTATCATAAATCTGACCCTCGCCGGGATAAATAAGGTCACCGGTCTTACTTGCATCACTACCATTATTAAAGATAATGTTCTTGTAAGCCTTCTTAACTGTGTACTCGTAAACACCGTCGCCAAGGCTTGTAGCCTTTTCACCGGGCCAAGCAGCATTGGAATCATCACCGCTGTTCCACATATAAACGTGGATGTTGCCCCAACCGCTAGTATCCTTAAGGTAAACCTTGCCATCACCTGAAGGTGTGGGAGGGTTAACGGGGTTGTTGGGAGTTGTAGGCTTGGGATCATCAGGAACGTCGGGAGTGCCAACGTTTGTCCAACCATTGCTTGAGTTGTTGAAGCAGTTACCATCAGGAGAAGGATAGTTCATATCACCTGTCTTAGCCTGGTCACTGCCGTTGTTGAAAATGATCATATTCCAGTCGCCTGAAACATTGTATGACCAAAGGTTGCCGTCACCCTTTGTCATTTTGACACCGGGCCACTCGCCATTGTTGCCGGAACCGTCTTTCCACATATAGCAGTAGACCTCGTTCCAGCTTGCGGCATTCTCACAGTAAACTGTGCCGCCTGCTGCTGATGTGCTCAGTGCACCAACTGCCATAACACTTAAAAGTGTCATAACTGCAAGCACTAAAGCCATCAGTCTGCTTCTTTTACTTACCATAAAAATTTCCTCCTTTTTTACCTTAATATAAAGGTAATGTTTCTGCAAAAATACATATTTTCACAGATTATCTCACATATAAAATTTTATTACAATTTGTCAAGTTTATTTTTCTTTTTCAGAATATTTCTAATTGAATATTGCACAATGTTTCCATTATCTTTGTGTGCAGATTATATGGTCATTTTTTATCCTGCCGAGGCAGCCCCTCGGAGGGCAATTCGCCTTTGGACAGGTTTCATATTAAGATTAGCTCCCATTAACGGCGGGTCGGGCAGGTTATCCACCTGCAGGGCAATTCGCCTTTGGGCAGGTTTCATATGTAAGTTACGTTTCGTTTACGGTGGGTCAGTTTGTTTTCTAATACTATAATCGCACCGAAGGTGCCACCGCCACTATTCACTATTCACTATTACTTATCACCTGATAAAAAAAGGTTCCTCATCAAGAGGAACCTTTTTTTATCTTCTCCCAGTACGCTTTAAACGCCTGTTCATTTTTATTGTCGCCATAAATATAGTACTCGGCATTTTTTATGCTGTCAGGCAGATATTGCTGTTGGCAATAGTGGTCGGGATAATCATGGGGATATTTGTAAAACTGACCTTTATTCTGATTATCCTCGCCGTCATAGTGCATATTCTGAAGCTGACGTGGAATTCCCAACGCCTTGCCGCTTTCCAAATCTGCCTCAGCACGCGCTATGGCATCGTGGGCAGAATTTGACTTTGGGGATGTTGCCACAAGAATAACTGCATCTGCCAAAGGAAGCCTTGCCTCAGGAAGTCCCACTGCCTGAGCCATATCAACACAAGCCTTAACAATTGGCAGAATCTGAGGATGTGCAAGCCCCACATCCTCGGCGGCACAAACCATAAGCCGCCTGCAGGCACTTGCCAAATCTCCTGCCTTCAAAAGCCTTGCAAGATAGTGAAGCGCCGCATCAGGGTCAGAGCCTCTCATACTTTTCTGATAAGCAGAAACAATGTCATAATGCTCGTCACCGTCGCGGTCATATCTTACGGCACTTTTCTGAGTAAGCTCAGTAACGTGCTGGTCGCTGACAACTCTTGTGCCGTCTTTTAAATCTGATGAAACCACAGAAAGTTCAAGAGCATTAAGAGCTTTTCGCACATCTCCCCCACAGGCTGTAGCAATATGCATAACCGCTTTGTCGGAAATTTCTATGTTAAGCCCCTGCTCCTGCTCTAATATGCTTACTCCGCGTCTTACAGCCAAGGCTAAGTCCGCAGGCTCAACAGGCTTGAACTCAAACACCGTGCTACGGCTTAAAATAGCATTGTATACGTAAAAGTAGGGATTTTCGGTAGTGGAAGCAATAAGGGTAATTCTGCCGTCCTCAATATACTCAAGCAAAGTCTGTTGTTGTTTTTTATTAAAATACTGAATCTCATCAAGGTAAAGGAGAATTCCGTTCATACCCGAAAAGGTATTAAGCTCAGCTACTATTTCCTTTATATCAGCCGTTGAAGCGGTAGTACCGTTAAGCTTTTTCAGTGTCTTGTTGGTCTTTTTTGCAATATAGGTTGCAAGGGTGGTTTTTCCCACACCCGAAGGGCCGTAAAAAATAAGGTTAGGAATATATCCGCTCTCGATAATTTTTCTTAAAGGTTTATTTTCGCCTATAAGATGCTTCTGACCCACAATATCGTCAATAGTATTGGGTCTTATCCTGTCAGCCAAAGGAGAAGCCATATATACACAACCTTTCTTTTTAATTAAGGGGCGATATAAATCGCCCCTGAGTTTAAATCTTATTTATAAAGAGGGTACTTCTGGCAGATAGCGTCAACCTCAGCAATAACCTTTTCCTTGTTACCCTCAAAATCTTCGATAACCATAGCGATAAGCTCGGCAATCTTGTCCATTTCCTCAACACCTAAACCACGTGTTGTAACAGCAGCTGTACCGATACGGATACCGCTTGTAACAAAGGGGCTTCTGGGCTCGTTGGGAACAGTGTTCTTGTTAACTGTAATTCTTACCTCGTCAAGACGGTTCTCAAGCTCTTTGCCTGTGATGTCCATATCTCTTAAATCCATAAGGAGAAGGTGGTTGTCAGTACCGCCGCTAACAAGCTTTAAGCCTCTCTTGGTAAGACCTTCAGCCAAAGCCTTACAGTTTTCTACAACCTTTCTGCCGTACTCCTTAAAGTCATCAGAAAGAGCCTCGCCAAAGCAAACAGCCTTTGCTGCAATAATGTGCATTAAGGGGCCGCCCTGAGTACCGGGGAAAATAGCCTTGTCGATATCCTTAGCATACTTCTCTTTGCAAAGTATCATACCGCCGCGGGGACCGCGAAGAGTTTTGTGAGTAGTTGTAGTAACGAAATCACAGTAAGGAACAGGATTTTCGTGAGCACCTGCGGCAACTAAACCTGCAATGTGAGCCATATCTACCATAAGATATGCACCCACCTCGTCGGCAATCTCTCTGAACTTTTTGAAATCAATTGCTCTGGGATATGCAGAAGCACCTGCAACAATCATCTTAGGCTTGCACTCTAAAGCAATCTGTCTTACTGTATCATAGTTGATACGGTGAGTCTCACCGTCAATTCCGTAAGGAACAAAGTTGTAGTATTTACCTGACATATTAACAGGTGAACCGTGAGTAAGGTGGCCGCCCTCAGAAAGGCTCATACCCATAATTGTATCGCCGGGGTTAAGCATTGCAAAATAAACTGCAAGGTTAGCCTGTGCACCTGAGTGAGGCTGAACGTTTGCGTGCTCTGCACCGAAAAGCTTACAAGCTCTTTCTCTTGCGATGTTTTCAACAACGTCTACCTTTTCGCAACCGCCGTAGTAACGCTTTGCAGGGTAACCCTCAGCATACTTATTTGTAAGCAAAGTACCCATTGCAGCCATAACCGCAGGAGAAGCGATGTTCTCACTGGCAATAAGCTCAATATTCTGCTGCTGACGTGTCTGCTCCATAAGCATTGCCTCGCCAACCTCAGCATCAAACTCTTTTACGAAGTCAATAGTCTTCATCATTTCCATTTTCTTTACTCCTTACTCTTCTATTGTTTCCTTTATGTTTTGGGCTATTAAAACTCTTTTTACCAAGTTTGAAAACTCAGCTAAAGTCTCAAGTCTGCCTGCTTCATTTCTGAAAGCGGCGGCATTCTTAAAGCCCTTTAAGTACCATGAAATATGTTTTCTGGCTTCACGCATACCTGCTTTTTCGCCCTTATAAAGGCAGATTGCCGACACGTGGCGAAGCATTGTAGTAGCCTTGATAACAGCTGATGGACGAGGTGGAATCTTATCAGTCATAAAAAAGCTGTTAATCTCTGAGAAAATCCAGGGATTACCCAAGGCACCTCTGCCTACCATTATCATATCACAGCCTGTATGCTCGTAAAGATTAGCGGCATCTAAGGCACTAAACACATCGCCGTTGCCGATAACAGGCACCGAAACTGCCCTTTTGACATCCCTTATAATGTCCCAGTCTGCGGTGGGAGCATACATCTGCTCTCGTGTTCTGCCGTGGACCGTAATAGCCGAAGCTCCTGCCTGCTCACAGGCAATTGCAACATCAACGGCGTTTACGTGGTCTTTGTCAATACCCTTGCGGATTTTAACCGTTACGGGAACGTCACTTGCATTTACCGATGCCTTAACAATTTCTGCACAAAGCTTAGGGTCAGTCATAAGCTGACATCCGCAACCATTAGAGTTAACCTTAGGCACGGGACAACCCATATTTATATCAATTATATCGGGCTTAAACTGCATTGCAAAACGCACAGCCTCAGCCATAACATCGGGTTCACTGCCGAAAAGCTGAATTGCACAGGGACGCTCAGCATCAGAAAGCTCCATAAGCTCTGCACTCTTTTTACTTCCGTAGGTGATGCCTTTTGCGCTTACCATTTCGCTTACGCAGTAATCTGCACCAAAGCTCATACAAAGCTCACGAAATGCCCTGTCAGCAACACCTGCCATAGGAGCAAGTGCGGCAACACCGTTTATCTCTACATTACCTATTTTCATATTTATCGTCTTTTTCTTTTGTCATAATATTCCTGAGACAGAAGCTTCTTTTTACCGGAAATCTTGTCAGTATTGGAATATCTGTCTCTGCCGCCGCGGTAAGCTTTGGCTTTTGTAGAAAGCATAACCGCCAGCACCACCGCCACACCGACACCAATAAGTATCCAGCTTACAAAGCCCCAGAAAAGAGAAGGCTCTTCTCTTTCTTCAACCTGACCCACTACTGTAGGAGGAGTAATCTCATTATCCTCAAGTGTAGGCAGAGGAGCACGGTAAGAAGGCTCAGTAGCCTCGGTAGTTGTAGGTACTGCCTCAGTTGTTACTGCCTCATCGTCACTTGCAACGAAGGACTCTATAGCATAGGTTTCATCAGGCTCTGCAAATACGGAATAAACGGAAAACGAGCCTAAAACTACCATAACAGAAAGCATTGCCAAAAGAAATTTAATTGTGATTTTGCCTTTGTTCATCTGTAAAACTCCAAAAACTTCCCAATTATAAAGTTATTATAACAAATTATCCTTCTGTTTGCAATACCCTTGCCAGCACATTACCAAGTAAATTTCCTGTATACTGTGCTTCCGAAACTGTATTAACATCTGTACCCACCTCTATAAGCAACGAGCCGCGGCTTATAGGCATATTATATGCAAAATAACCGAAGTACAGCGGCCGTGTCATGCCGGGGTACATATTCTCGGCGGTTTCCTGTAGTTTTAAAGCAAACCTCAGGTTATACTCCCAATCGGGAAAGCCCATTTCATCATAAGGGTCACAGCCTGCCATAATCATAATCTGTGCCGCTTTTCTGCCGTTTACCTCAAAAGTGGGTTTAACCTTAGTACCGTTATCTCCTGCTATTGAATCCCGGTGAATATCCAGCACTACCTTAATACCGGGGTATTCCTCTGTATATTTCGTAATAGTTTCCCATGAACGGTCGTAAGCACCTGTATATTCAGGGTAATCGTGAACATTTGTGGCGTGGATAACACCTATTCCCTGTTTTCTCAGAGAATTTGCCAGCTCCTCGCCTACGCTTACCATATTCTTTGTGCTGTCCTGAGTTCTGGGATAAAAACTTTCGTGATAATACCCTTCGTCATATTCAAGATAGCTCTCTGTTGTGTGGGTATGAAAAATCAGCACTTGGGGTTCTGCGGTGTTTTCAAGCTCAAATCCCATAGGCAGGTCCAGAAGCTTTTCAAAATCCGTATCTGCTCCTACAGTATCCTTTATGTAAAAATTGCTGCAGCTTACTCCGCTTTCGCCAAACTGGGATGTTATTACAGGATAATGGGTTTCATCCTCGTGCAAGTCCACAGGCTCAGTCTGTCTTTCGTCATATGTTGCCTCTTCAGTAGTTTGAGGCTGGGTTTTCTCGCTGTCAGCCGCCTCTTCGTCTTCCGACGTATCTCTGACACTGCGAAGTGCCTCAGGCATTACAAAGGCCGCGGCGGCTAAAGTAAGGTCACCTGAAAATCCGTCACACTGCTTTGCATGTTCAGCAACAGAACCGATTCCCAAAACACTCAGACACAATGCCAACAAGCCGCAAAATACGGATTTCACCTTACCTTTCTTCACTAAAAAACCTCCAAAAACAAGCTATATTAAATATATGAAGGCAGGAATTTGGTTATACCAATAAAAAACACCGATATTTGCCTCAAAAACTCTTTACATTTTGCATAAAAAATGTTAATATAAAATTGGAATTTTAGTGAGGTGTACGTAATGAAGAAAAAATTATTTGTTTTTTTCCTGATTGCCGCCCTAATCCTCAGTTCTTTTATAATAACAGGCAATGCCAAAGAGCTTGACTCTTTAGCTCAGATAGCGGCACTGAGCCGTATTGAGCCCGTCGCATCGGAAAATGTTAATGCTTTCACCGAACTTTCAGAGGTAAAAGCAGAAAGTCTTCCATCAAGCTACAGCTCAAAAGACTTAGGATACACAACCGATATAAGACAACAGGATGCCAATACCTGCTGGGCTTACAGCTCACTTTCAACCCTGGAAACCCTGCTTTTAAAGTCAGGTGAAAAGGTAGAGCATTTCTCCCCCGAGCATATGAACATTTGGGGACTAATCGAGGAGTCGGGCATTGGTTGGCAACGAGAGGACTTAGTGTCAGACGGCGGTTACTCTTATATTCCTATGGGCTACTTAACATCCTGGAGCGGTCCGCTTCTTGACAAAGAGCTTCCCGTAGGTGCTGTAACTCAGTCTGCTCAGGGTTATCCTTATGACAAAACCGCATACGAAAATGCAAACTCTCAGTATTCTGTGGATTACGGTGTAACCGGAATCAGATATGTTAACAGACAAACCCCCATAGAAACCGTAAAGTCATACATTATGGATTACGGTTCTGTTGTGGCAAATTTCAACGCAGATACCGTAAGATATATGAATTCTGATTCTGACAGTTTTTACTGTTCCAACGGTCTTCTGGCCACAAATGAGCTTTACGGCCACGCCGTAAGCATTATCGGTTGGGACGATAATTACCCCAAAGAAAAGTTCTCAACCTCATTTACACACGACACCCCTGTAAACAATGGTGCCTGGCTTATTAAGAACAGTTGGGGACCCTATGTAAACGCAAACGGCGGTTATTTCTGGATTTCTTATGAAGATGCGTGGATTTTTCACCATATTTTCGGCCCCAGCTTTGCTATTACAGATTACGTAAAACTTGACGGTAACAGGGAAATTCTCCAGAACGAAATTTACGGTGCAACAACTCAGTTTTCATATATTACTGACGAAGCTTACGCACCAACCAACAACATAACCTATATCAACGTTTTTGATTTTGACGGCAACGATAACCTTGACAGTGTTCTCTTTGAAAGCACATCTTTCGGAGCTGATTACACAGTTTACTACATTCCCGTTTACGGCGAAACCCCCACTCAGGAGACCGCACTGTGGACAAAGCTTGGTTCAGGCACTGTTGATTACACAGGTTATATTTCAGTAGATACAAAGGACTTTGACCTTCCTCAGGGTAAGGGCGCCATAGGTGTCTCTGTAGACAATACAAAAACCTACAACGAAAACAAAGACAATCCCGACTACGAATATATCCCCAACAGCATAGGCGTTTGCGAATGGCTTGCATTCAGCGGCGGATATTACTTTAAAAATCAGGGTATAAAAGGCGACAGCTTTGTTATGTACCAAGAAAACGGTCAGTATAAAACCTACGAGCTTATGGACTTTTACGACAAATACTACGGCGACCCAATGGGCGGAACGTTAGTAATCAAAGCAATTACCGAAGACCCCGACTTTGTCCCTGAGGTTACAGAAACCCAGTCCACCGAGCCCACTGAAACTACCACTGAAACTACCACTGAAACTACCACGGAAACTGCAAGCTATACCCAGGCTCCTGCATTTTCATTGGGTATTACCTTGGATTATGTAGCTGATAATCAGGTTATTGTCATAGCTTTGGCCGGAGGCGGAACAGGCGTTTATGAGTATGAATTCTCCTGCAACGATGAAATTCTTCAGCCATACTCAAATGTTTACTACAGCACCATAACCTTTGAAACAGACGGTGTATACACGCTCAAGATAACCGCAAAAGACACAGGCAACAACATTATTGCCACTCAGTCTGTTGTTGAGGTAAGAAACGGCAAGTTTGTTACTCCGGGCTCATCCTATACTGACCCCACAGAAACAACTACCTCTGTTATAGAAACAACAGCGGAACCTACTTCTGCTCCTAAATTTGCAAAGGCATATATAATCGGTGACACTGACCACAACAATACAATCAGTATCAAAGATACTACACTAATCCGCAAATATCTTGCCAAAGTAATTGAGTTTGATGCTGTTACCCTTGTGCTGGCAGATGTTGACAGCTCAGGCGGTTGCTCTATTAAAGACGCAACCCTTATCCAGAAATATATAGCACTTATAGATGCCCCCTCTAATGTGGGACAAAGCGTAATGCTATATGAATAAATGAGTGTTTTACACACATCTCTTAACTTAAGAAACCCTGTTGACTGACAACCACAGTCAACAGGGCTTCTTAGTTTTTTCTACTAAATATCGATTTTAAAAAGCTTTGCCGCATTTCTATACATTATATTGTCATAGACCTCTCGGCTTACCATATCGCGGAACTCATTGAAATACTGCTGATAAAGACTTCTGTCGCCTGTACCGTTAAACGCGTAGGTATCTTTGCCGTCTATAGGACTGTCAGAACCGAACATAATCCGCTCTGAACCGCATTTTTCTATAAATTCCAGGGTGCTTTTTACGCTTACCCAGGTTGTATCGCCGTAAAGGTTTTTTTGTGCTTTGCAAAGCTCAATGGCTTCTTTGTTGTCAGAACCCAAACCCAGATGCACCATAACAAAGGGTGTTTCGGGGTATTTTTTAGCCATTTCAAAAAGCCTTTTGGGGTTATCGTCAAACTCTGTACCTGTGTGGCTTATTACGGGTAAGTTATACTCTGCCGCAAGCCTTACATATTTTTCACAGCTTTCATCAGTAAAAGATACACCTGAGTGATAAGGATGAAACTTGATTCCTTTTATAACGTCAAGGTTAGCCTCTATAAGACTTTTAAGCTCAGGGGTGATTTCCTCCATAGGCTTTACCCAGTGCTGAAGATAAATCTTACGGGGATTCTCCCTTGCAAATTTAAGGGAACGGTTAAGACACTCAACCTGACCTTTCTGAAAACAATCAGGCAAAAGCTTTCTGTCATGGTCGTGGCTTGCTACCTCTGTATTTGAAACTATTGCAACATCAATGCCGTACTTATCCAAGGAATACAGCACATCCTCTTCTCTCATATCAAAGTTAAGACTTTGTCCAATATGAACATGGGTGTCGATAATCATAATAATACCCCTTTCAAAAAATCCTTGTATCAATTATACCATACACCTTTGGACATCTCAATTTTTATTTTTTACCAAAAGGTCTTGAAATTCAAAAAAGAATATGGTATTATATTAAGGTCGTAAATTTAATATGCTGGTATAGCTCAGGAGGTAGAGCGCATCCTTGGTAAGGATGAGGTCACCGGTTCAAATCCGGTTATCAGCTCCAGAAAAAGGACTTCTCAACAGAGAAGTCCTTTTTCACTTATTACTTATTAACTCTCCACTATTTACCCGGACCATCCCCTCATCATAGAAACCGCAAATCACAGAAAAACATCAGATTCTTCATCTGCAAAAACAAAAAATACTATCCTTCATCCCAAAAATTGTCGATTTATCCCGATTTGTTGAATTCAGGAAAAACATATGATATTATATAGCCACAGTCAAGAAAACGACTGAATAAATTCACTTGAAGAATTCTGGAGGAAATTAAAATGAAAATCAAAATGTTTATCCCCGTTGCACTTATCCTTTGCTTAGCTTTTTCACTTTGTGCTTGCGGCACCAATGTAAACACACCTGCAAACACAACTGCCCCTGCAACTACTACAGCAGTTAACACAGAAGCAACAACCACTGCTCCCGCAACTACTACAGCAGCTACTACAACAGTTTCTGCCCCTGACTTCACAGAAGAGGATGCTCTTGAATTAGTTAAGAACACCTACGATTTTGATGAAGAATACTTCTTCGTTTCCAACGGAACAGTAGAAATTGACGGCACAAACTACTATGCAGTTAACTTAAGAAAGAGCTTAGAAACAAACACAACATACATTTCTTCTTACTTTGTAACACTTGACGGTTCTGAAATCAAAGAGGGTTATATCAATGGTGAAGAAGCAGTAATCAGCGACGAAAAGCCTGCTATCGACGTTAACGAAGAAAATGCTGTAAAAGTAGTAGAAGCTGCATACGATTTTGAGGAGGGTTGCTTCCTTACATACAGAGGTGTTGAAGAAATTGACGGCACAACTTACTATGCTGTTGATTTAAGAAAGAGCTTAGAGGCTAACACAACTTACCTCAGCAGTTACTTTGTAAAGGCTGACGGAACTAAGATTGTTGAGGGCTACTACGAAGGCGGCACAGCAGTATTAGCTGAGTAATTAACATTAAAAAAGGACTTCTCTTTGGAGAGGTCCTTTTTGTTATATAAATCCTGTGTATATTGACAAAAATCCTTTTAAGTATATAATCAACATTGATATTATGCAGAAGGAGTAAATCAATATGCAAAAAAACAAAACAAATCCAACCAACATAAAGCTAAGCAACCTGATAAAAGTCTCTGACAAGCTGTCGCAGGGTTGTATTATTGTAACAGTATTGACCGCAATTTTATGTGTAATTAAAATCTTCTCTACAATAGAGCTTGGATATTACTACGAGCTTGACGGTATAGTTTACCGCATACTTATCTGGGATGTTGCCTTAAGCCTATTGATTATTGCAATCGAAATATTTGTATGCATAATCACCTCAAATTTAAGTACGCTTGCTGATTTGGTGTTGAAAAACCATTGCACTACAGAAACCAATCAGCCTGCACAGGCATCGCCAAACCAATGGCAATGCCCCGACTGCAAAAAAATCAATGAAAGCTACGTCGGCACCTGCGGTTGCGGTAAAACAAAACCAAACTGACTTAACATAAAACACCCCGCAGATTAATTTCTGCGGGGTGTAGCTTTTATGATAATTAATTATCTTACGTTACCAACAGTTCTGGGATAAAGGATAAGGTCGCGGATGTTGGAGATACCTGTTACATACATAAGGATTCTCTCAAAACCAAGACCGAAGCCTGAGTGAGGAACTGAACCGAACTTTCTCAGCTCGATATAATCCACATAATCCTCTTCTCTCATACCTCTTGCCTTCATAGCATCTAAAAGCTTATCAAGGTCAGCTTCACGCTCGCTGCAACCGATAATCTCGCCAACGCCGGGAACAAGAAGGTCCGTAGCGGCAACAGTCTTGCCGTCGGGATTCTGCTTCATATAGAAGGACTTGATATCTTTGGGATAGTTGATAATAAACACAGGCTTGTTGAAAACTTCCTCTGTAATATATCTTTCGTGCTCGGTCTGAAGGTCGCTGCCCCACTCTACGGGATATACGAACTCCTTACCGCTTTCCTTAAGAATTTCAATAGCCTTTGTATAGTCAAGAACCTCAAACTTATCTGTAAGAATTTTGTTGAGCTTGTCAATAAGACCCTTCTCAAAATGCTTGTCAAAGAATGCAATCTCTTCGGGGCAAGCATCCATTGTATCTTTGATAATTGTCTTAATCATATCCTCAGCAATCTCGATAATATCGGGAAGCTCTGCAAAAGCAACCTCAGGCTCAACATGCCAGAACTCGGCAACGTGACGGGGGGTGTTGCTGTTCTCAGCTCTGAAAGAAGGACCGAAGGTGTAAATCTTACCGAAAGCCATAGCGGCAACCTCACCTTCAAGCTGACCTGAAACAGAAAGACCTGCCTTCTTGCCGAAGAAATCGTTTTCGTAATACTCCTGCTCAGTCTTAAACTCGTGGTTAAAGGGATGAGTAGTAACTCTGAACATCTCGCCTGCACCCTCACAGTCAGAACCTGTGATAATGGGAGCATTTACGTAGGTGTAGTTTCTTGTCTGGAAATATCTGTGAATGGCACCTGCCATAACTGAGCGAACTCTGAACACTGCATTAAAGGTGTTTGTACGGGTTCTCAGGTGAGGAATTGTTCTTAAGAACTCAAGAGTGTGACGCTTTTTCTGTAAGGGGTAATCAAGGGGACACTCGCCTAAAATCTCGATAACTTCAGCGTTAATTTCAACGCCGCCCTGACGAGCCTCAACAACTACACCCTCTACCTTAAGGGCTGTGCCAAGACGAAGAGCTGTAGCGGGATACTCAAGATTTTCTCTGTCAATAACAATCTGAAGGTGCTTTAAACTTGTGCCGTCGTTAAGCTCAGCAAAAGCCATAGTCTTGGATTCACGGCTTGTTCTTACCCAACCGCAAACAGTAACCTTCTCGCCGATATATTTTGCTTCTTCAAATAAACATTTAATGTCGATATGTTGCATTTTAATTGCCTCCGATTTCTATATCTTTATCACTTTAATATGTATGATTTAATCAATCCTGCTATTTTTTTCTGAATAACCGTTGCATCAACTACCGTGATTTTACCGTCACCGTTCATATCCGCACGACCTGCATAATCATCAGACATAGAGCCGATTTTTGCAAGATATTTCTGAATAACGGTTACATCAGCAATGGAAATTTTGCCGTCACCGTTGGCATCTCCCAACAACGCGGTTCCGCCAAAAGACGGCAATGTTTCTGCTTCGTCATTTGTTGCAGGTGAAGATGCTTCAGGCTCAGAGGGTTCAGTCACAGACTCGTCAAAGGTTGCCTCGTCAAAAGTTGCTTCATCAAAAGTTGCAGGTATGGTTTCCTGCGGCTCTGTTACTGTTTCCTCCGGAATCACCGTGGGCAGCTCTGTAACAGGCGGAGCCGCCTCAGGTTTCTGATGTTTATAAACAAGCTCTGTGTATTTAAGCACACACCAGCCTGTATATCCGTCGTAAGTTGTCTTGCCCCAGGTGTAACCGTCTGCCTTTTTGGTTTGAGTTACAACAATCTGAGTACCGTCGGGAATAGCTGTAAGGGTTTTATAGCTTGTCCCTGCTCCTTTTCTCAGGTTAATTCCGTCATAGGAGTCAACCTTGTAAACATCACCGCCCAAGGACTGGTAGTATTCTTCTTTGCTTTGTCCCTCGGTAATGTAAATATAGCCCTTGAAAACCCAGGTGCTGTCGTAAATTCCGCCATTATAATCATCAACATCAGCACAGGTCAGATAAAAGGTTTTACCGCCGTAGGCTGAATTTGAAAAAGTAATCTCGCCGTCCTCGATTTTTTCAACAACAGCAACATGACCTCCGCCTGTGGTGTAATTCCAGCAGGCAATAGCACCAAGCTTAGGCTTTTGTCCGTAAGGATAAACTTTGTTTGTTTTATTGTAAGACCACCAGGTATCGGCATCGTTAAGGCTTAAATCAGGTTCATAGCCCATAATCTCGTATGCTCTGCCCCAGGCATATGCCGTACAGTTAGGCATACCGTAGCCGAACCTTTCGTACTTATTAAGGTCGCTGTAATAATATTTATTTGATTTTGCGGGTGCTTTAAGCCTTGGAACAAACACACCCTTTGCACCAATCTCAGCAAATGATGCTTCTGCCGCAGAAACAACTGCCACAGGAGCTATTACCATTATAAGCATCAAAAGCAGTGCAACTATTCTTTTTACCAATATAACCACTCCTGAAAATAAGCTATTTTAAAGGGGTTCTTTCCCCAAACCCTTATTAAAATACGCACATTCATATATATTTTATCACAACTTAAAGAAAATGACAACACCTGATTTTATAAAACGAAAACAGCCCGTGATAAAACTCACAAGGCTGTTTTCCCCGATTTTTTCCTGTTTATTCATAACTTTCCAAATCAGACCTTATATAAATTTTACAGTATAAACTGTCCAAAAATCCTCCCACTAAAATATGTAATTTTAATATTATTAATTTATTGCTATACTTTTAAAAAAGAAGGCTATTATATGTTCAGAAGGGTTTATTTTGAAAACTAAATACCAAAAATAAAAAGTTCTCCTCTACAACAGTAGTAGGAGAACTTTTGCTTTTAATATGAATTACTTAATTACGCCGACCTTGTTAAGTATTGCGAATACAACACCGCCGCAGCAGTAGGGATAAGTAAGGTAGTTTGCAATTCTGAACACCCAGCCTACAAAGGGAATACGACCCATCAAGCCCAGGACAATTCCAAGAACTACACATGCAACAGCATAAAGAATAATTGTCCATACAAACTGCTTTGTTGTTTCAAACTTAAAAGAGAAGGGGAAAATCTTCTTTAAAACTTCCATTTTTATAACTCCTGTCTGATAATATATATCTATAATTAAGCTGATAAAGACCAAAATTCCGACCATACAGAAATCCGCAAAGCCTTTGCTCAGCATCATTATTATAAAACTCTTGTCGAATTTAGTCAATGTAAATAATTTATGAGATATAGGCTATATTTTCGGGGATTTTATAATTTCTTCCTAAAGCATTTGTATTAAAAAACAGGAATCAAAAAGCAATAATTTGCTAAGCGGTACTCAACCATACAACCCAAACAAAAAGTCTTACTCCGTACATAGCACAGAGTAAGACTGATAAAACAAATTATTTTTTTGAAATACCTGTTAGTTTTTCAATACCGCCAATAGCTTTTCCTGACACAAAATGCAAAGCATAAGCAGCCACTGTTACACCTGCGGTAATAATCAGCCAGTTAACAGGGAATGGTCCTATATTTAATAACGGAATCAGAACATACTGAACCAGATATATTTCCAATGTCATATTGCTGATAAAGGTGATTACCGCTTTAATCCACTTTGGCAATCTTTCAAGTTTTGAGTCAAGACCTGCAAACATAACAAATACAAAATACAGCAAAGCCAATAACACAAACTGGTTAAGAATCTGAAGATTGCTGATCCATAAAACATCAGAGAACTTAACAAACAACATTTTGCTGCAGAAATAAATAATGCAAAGCACAAATGTAACTATAATGTTTATTACCCTGTTTTTGGTTCTGAACTTCAAGTCGTTTTGCTTTACATATGCGCCTATAAGCATAGCCGCAAAAAACAAAAACCTTATCATAGGACTGTAAACATCATCAATATGGTAAGTTGTCCTGTCAAAAACAGTAAAGTAAGCCACCAGCTCCAAGGATAAAGTACCCAACAGCACCAACGGGATTCTGGTTCTCAACACCTCAAATTTCATTACGAAATAAAATGGAATATAAAGCACAAGAATTGAGGCTACAAAATGATAATACGTGGGATAAAAGAACAGTCTCAAAAATCCCCATATATCCGAAAATTTGTAAAATCCCAACACGGCATACAGTGCAGTAATAATAATAACGGGAGGATAAATTCTTAAAACCCGCTTTGCAAACCATTTAATAAACGGAAGTTTTATATTAGCCAGACAATATCCCGAAACTGCAAAAAACAGCACGTCGCCCAGAAGGCCTCCGTTAGCAATCAAATCTGTGGGATATACGCCTGTATAGTGAGCATTTGTGATTATCATTGCAGATATTGCCCTGATAAATGTAATAAAAAATACCACTTATATATCCCCTTTCGCATAAATTAACAACCAAATATCATAACAGCCAAATACATTTTAATTATACACATTACGATTTTAAGTGTCAACAAAAATCCCCACCCGATTGCTCGGGTGGGGATGATTTTATATCTGAGCTATACTATTGTATATAACTTCCTTAGGTCTTAGCCCTTGATAGCTGCCTGAGCTGCTGCGAGGCGAGCGATGGGAACTCTAAAGGGTGAGCAAGATACATAGTCGAGGCCGATCTTGTGGCAGAACTCAACGGATACGGGGTCGCCGCCGTGCTCACCGCAGATACCGCAGTGAATCTCAGGACGAGTTGCCTTACCCTTAGCGATAGCCATCTCCATGAGCTGGCCAACACCTGTCTGGTCAAGCTTTGCGAAGGGATCGTTTTCGTAAATCTTTGTATCATAGTAAGCAGAAAGGAACTTACCGGCGTCGTCACGGCTGAAGCCGAATGTCATCTGAGTAAGGTCATTTGTACCGAAGCAGAAGAACTCAGCCTCTGTAGCAATCTGATCTGCTGTAAGACAAGCTCTGGGAATCTCCATCATAGTACCAACTTCGTACTTGAGCTCTACGCCTGCTGCTGCGATTTCTGCATCAGCTGTAGCAACAACAACGTCCTTAACGAACTTCATTTCCTTAACCTCACCTGTGAGGGGGATCATGATTTCGGGAACGATTGTCCAGTCTGCGTGTGCCTTCTTAACGTTGATAGCTGCACGGATAACAGCCTTTGTCTGCATCTTTGCAATTTCAGGATATGTTACTGCAAGACGGCAGCCACGGTGACCCATCATGGGGTTGAACTCGTGGAGAGAAGCGATAAGAGCCTTGATGTCAGCAACAGTCTTGCCCTGAGCCTCTGCTAAAGCTGCAATGTCAGCTTCCTCTGTGGGAACGAACTCGTGGAGAGGAGGATCAAGGAAACGGATGCAAACGGGGTTGCCCTCAAGAGCCTCGTAAAGAGCCTCGAAGTCGCCTTGCTGATAAGGAAGAATCTTATCAAGAGCAGCCTCTCTGGCCTCAACTGTATCAGCACAGATCATCTCTCTGAATGCTGCAATTCTGTCAGCCTCAAAGAACATATGCTCTGTACGGCAAAGACCGATACCCTCAGCGCCGAGCTCACGAGCCTTCTTAGCGTCTGCAGGTGTATCTGCGTTTGTTCTAACCTTAAGTGTTCTGAACTCATCAGCCCAAGCCATGATTCTGCCGAACTCGCCAGCGATTTCAGCGTCAACTGTGGGGATGATTCCGTCATAGATGTTACCTGTTGAACCATCGATGGAGATGTAGTCGCCCTCTGTGTAAACCTTACCTGCGAGCTCGAACTTCTTGTTCTCTTCGTCCATCTTGATTTCGCCGCAGCCGGATACACAGCAAGTACCCATACCACGAGCAACAACAGCTGCGTGGGATGTCATACCGCCACGAACTGTAAGAATACCCTGAGAAGCCTTCATACCTGTGATATCCTCGGGAGATGTCTCAAGACGAACGAGGATAACCTTCTCACCGCGGTTGTTCCACTCTTCAGCGTCTTCAGCAGTAAATACTACCTTACCGCAAGCAGCACCGGGAGAAGCACCAAGACCCTTGCCTGCAGGTGTAGCAGCCTTAAGAGCCTTCTGGTCAAACTGGGGATGGAGAAGTGTGTCAAGGTTTCTGGGGTCGATCATTGCAACTGCCTGCTTCTCATCGATCATACCTTCGTCAACGAGGTCACAAGCAATCTTAAGAGCAGCCTTAGCTGTTCTCTTACCGTTTCTTGTCTGAAGCATATAGAGCTTGCCAGCCTCAACTGTGAACTCCATATCCTGCATATCTCTGTAATGGTCCTCGAGCTTTGCACAAACAGCTACAAACTGCTCGTAAGCCTCGGGGAACTTCTCAGCCATCTGAGCGATGGGCATAGGAGTACGAACGCC
>JAFXBG010000006.1 GCA_017521925.1 Clostridia bacterium | reverse complement strand
GATTTCAAGGTAATGTTTGATTTGCCTTGCCCTTGGTGGTATACTTGTTTTATAGTGATATTTTTAGTAGGGGGAAAGCTTATGAAGAACATATTGAGAAGAATGTTTGCAGGGCTTTTTGCTGTTTTAATTTTAGCTTCAGCTTGTGTTACCGTTTCGGCAGAGGAGAGCAAAGAGGTAACGGTTTTGTTTACCCACGACTTGCACTCGCATTTTTTGCCTTCCCGTGATGAAGACGGCGGGGAATTCGGCGGTTATGCAAGGCTTATGACGGTTATTAATGAGCAAAAAGAGAAGTACCCTGACGCCCTTTTGGTTGACGGCGGCGATTTTTCTATGGGTTCGCTTTTTCAGACCTGCTATGCTACCGATGCTCTGGAGCTTCGGCTTATGGGCTTAATGGGTTATGATGCTACTACATTTGGCAATCACGAATTTGACTATCTGCCTGAGGGTTTGGCTTCTATGCTTAATACAGCAGTTGAAAGCGGAGACAGATTGCCTCAGATAGTTAACTCCAATTATCTGCCCCCTGCCTTGGGAGAAGAGGGATATGTTGAAGAAATATCAGAGGCTTTTGAAAACTATGGAGTAAAAAAATACACTATTATAGAACGCGGAGGAGTTTACTTTGCCTTATTTGGCATTAACGGCTTTGACTCTGACGATTGTGCACCTAACTCGGGTATGATTTTTAAAGACCCTGCCGAGGTGTCCCAAAAGGTTGTAAACACTGCGGTGGCAGAATGTAAAGAAAAATACGGTGTAGAGCCTGTTGTGGTTTGCCTTTCACACTCAGGTGTAGAGGGCACAGAGGGCGAGGATTATGAGCTTGCCCAAAGTGTCGAGGGTATAGACCTTATTGTGTCAGGACACACTCACACAACCCTTTCAGAACCTATTGAGGTTAACGATACGTATATTGTTTCTGCAGGAGAGTACGGCAAGTACCTTGGTGTTGTTAATATGAGCTTTGACGGAGACTGTGCGAGACTTACAGATTACAAGCTTGTTCCCGTTGACGAAAACGTGGCAGAGGATAAGGAAATTTCTGCAAAGGTACAGGAGTTTAAGGAAAAGGTAGAAACAGGCTACCTTTCAAAATACGGAGTAGCCTTTGACGAGGTTATTGTAAACAATCCCTTTAAGTTTGATTCTGTTGACGAGGTTTATGCTACTCAGCATGACTCTGATTTAGGCAATCTTTTCGCAGATGCGTACAAATGGGCAGTTGAAAAGGCAACAGGCGAAAGGGTTGACGTGGCACTTACCGCCGCAGGTGTTATCCGTGAAACTTTGCCTGTTGGCAAAATAACAACCTCAGATATTTTTAATGCGGCATCCTTAGGTGTTGGTACTGAGGGAGAGCTTATTAAGGTTTATATAACAGGCAAGGAGCTTAAGGCGGCTTTGGAGGTTGACGCTTCTGTTCAGCCTATTATGAAGGCGGCTCAGCTTTTCTTTTCAGGTGTTGAGTACAGCTTCAATACCAACCGAATGATTTTTAACAAGATTGACAAAGCTTATCTGGTTCGAAATGACGGCACAAAAGAAGAGATTACAGACGACAAAATGTACTCTGTTGTAACAGGTATGTATGCAGGTCAGATGTTAGGCTCGGTTAAGGAAAAGTCCTTCGGACTTCTTTCTATTACCCCCAAGGATGAAAACGGAAATTCCTTGGAGGCGGATGAGCTAAAAAACTATGTTGTTTATGAAAATTCTGCACCTCTTAAGGAATGGTACGCAATTACTGCTTATCTTAAGGCTATGAACGGCGACATGAGTTCTTACTATGAGTCTGCCGACGGCAGAAAAACCGTTTACTCAAGCCTTGCACCTACCGATATGCTGAGAAACGCCAATGTATTTACTTATGTAGCTTTGGCTGTCGTGCTTTTGATTTTAGCCGTAATTGCTTTGGTTGCAGTTTTAATTGTACGAAAACTCAAGAAAAGGAAAAATAAGTGATTAATTTATGGAAAAGAGTGTAAAAAAGGCATTTAACAGGTCTTTGCTGATTTCTATAATAACCCTTGCGTGGCCTACAATGCTGCAGGAGCTTTTGCAGACGGCTGTGCAGTACATAGACACGGCTATGGTTGGTTCTCTTGGTACAGCCGCCACTGCGGCAGTAGGAGCTACCACCACCATAAACTGGCTGGTGAACTCGACGGTATCGGCAGTAGGTGTAGGTTTTCTGGCACTTATTTCTCAGGCTTACGGTGCAGGAAATAAGGACTTAGCAAAAAGGGCAAGCTCTCAGGCGGTGCTTCTGACAATTATAAGCGGTGTATTTTTTACTGCTTTGTGCTTGAGTTTAAGCCCCTTTGTGCCTGTGTGGATGCAGGTTGAGCCTGACATACGGAATATGGCGGCTATGTATTTCTTTGTGCTTTATTCTCCTATGCTTTTCCGTGCGATGATTATAATTTTCGGCACGGTGTTAAGAGCAGTAGGGGACACCAAGACTCCTATGATTGTAGGAGTTGTGGTTAACATAGTAAACGTAGCTTTAAACTTTGTGCTTATTTATCCCACAAGAACAGTTGAGGTTTTCGGCTTTGACCTTACCCTTTTTGGTGCAGGGTGGGGAGTAGAAGGTGCTGCTGCGGCAAGTGCCATAGCCTTTGTGTTCGGCGGCATTGCCATTACCGTCAGATATTTCAGACATCCTGAGGTAAGCCCCAAGGGTCAGAGCTTTAAGTTTGATAAAAGCATACTCAAGCCCTGCTTTAAGGTGGCTTTTCCCAATGCCTTGCAGCGTTTTGGCACCTGTATGGGCTATGTAGCCTTTGCGGCTATGGTGAATTCTCTGGGTGAGGTTTCCACTGCCGCACATACAATCGCAAACACGGTAGAGTCGGCTTTCTACATTCCCGGCTATGGTATGCAGGCTGCTGCCGCAACTTTGGCAGGCAACGCCCTGGGGGCAAGGGATAAAGATAAAATCAAAGCTTTATGCAGAATGCTTATAATAATTGAAGTTTTACTTATGATAATTTCAGGTGGACTTCTGTTTATATTTGCTCCTTCTATGATGACTCTTTTCTCAAAGGACGCTTTGGTGATTGCCCTGGGTTCGCAGGTTTTACGAATGGTAGCACTCACAGAACCTTTCTTCGGCTTTTCTATAATCGTTGAAGGTATGATGCAAGGTATGGGCAAAACAGTGATGCCCTTTGTGGCAAATATCCTTGGTATGTGGGGTGTAAGAATTTTAGGCACCTTTTTGTGTACTCAGGTTCTGGGTTACGGACTTGTGTCAGCCTGGGGATGTATGATTCTGCACAACCTTTTGCTGTTTGTAATGTTTGCGGCATATCTTGTGTCAGGCAGATATAACCCTCTTAATAAAAAATCTCCAAAAATCAAAAATTGTAATTGACTTATGATTTAAACTGAGATATTATAAGTTTAAGGATAATTTTGAACCTAAAAGGAGGCATTTTTTATGAAACGGATTTTATGTGTGCTTTTGTCTGTGCTGATGATTGCATCTGCTTTTACCATTGTTGTCAGTGCTGTAAGCGAAACTGACGGCGTTGCATCTGTTGCAACTGCAGACGAAGCAACACTTGACGAAGCAACACTTGATGAAGCTACAGTTGACGAAGCAACAGCTGATGAAGCTACAGCTGACGAGCCTACTGAGCCCACTGAACCTACAGAACCCACTGAGCCTGAGGAAGACCCCATATTCCCCGCAGAGCCTCAGCCTGCAGGTACATACAGATATTACTTCTACCTGCCTGATGAGTGGATCAATGACTATGCAAACACAGCAGGTATCTATTGGTGGGAAGGCTCCATAAGCGGTGAGTACTGGCCCGGCAATCAGGCAAAGGATGCAGGTGTTGAGGGCGTTTACTACTATGATGTAGCTACAGATACCCCCACAATTATATGGAACAACCATCTTGACGGCGGTATGGACCCCTCTGCTGCTATATATAGTGCATCTTTACAGACCGTTGATATTCCTGTATCAGGCGGAAATTACGACGGTATGATTTATGTTGTCAGCCTTGATAAGGAATTTATCAACTCCTACAACGGCAAGGTTACCTACGGCGGCGAGTGGTACTATTACTACGGAAGCGGTATGTACGGCAAAGCACCCACAAAGGCAGAGGCTGACGAAATTTTTACAAACAAGAGCTTTGGCCAGTGGGCAACTCCCGACGAAATTCCCACAGAGCCTCAGGTTCCCACCAACCCTGTGAGACCTACAAACCCTGTGAGACCTACTGTTCCAACAAAGCCTGCAGAGACAACTCCTGCAGTAACTGAACCTTCTGAGGTAACAGAGCCCAGCGAGCCCGCGATTTCTACCGAGCCTTCCGAGGGCAGTACAGCATCTACAGAGCCTACAAAGCCAACCGACTCCACCACAGAGCCTCAGCCTGAGTTTGCTGTTGGCGATGCAAATATGGATGGTAAGGTAAATATCCGCGATGCAACACTTATTCAGAAGTACCTTGCAAAGCTCCTTACTTTAAGCGACGAGCAGAAGGAGTATGCAGACTTTGACTTAAACGGCAAAGTAAACGTAAGAGACGTTACAGCAATCCAGAAGAAGATTGCAGGTCTTATTTAAAATAAATGTTTACTTTTCATATAAGTATACGTAATTTATACCCATAGCGGTTTCTAAGTTTTATCCAATTCGCCTGCAGGCCAGAAAGCCTGCAGGCTTTTTGTTGCAATGAGCTAAGGCGTGTGGTAATATTTTTTTAAGGATTATTTGAAGTTAAGGAGAGATTTTCGTGAAGAGAATTTTTATAAGGCTGTGTGCAGTAACACTTGCTGTACTTATGGTTGTGTCTTTGGCGGCAGTGCCATCATTAAACATAAGTGCGGCAGATGAGGTTTTTGTCCTTCCTGACAGTGTCGACAACAGCACATCCCCATATTTTCCTGAAATAGGCAATCAGGGATCTATGGGTTCCTGTACATCCTGGGCACACGTTTACTATAGCTTTACCTATGCTATTAATAAATCCAGAGGAATAAAAACCACCCCTGAAAACACATTTTCTCCTCAGTGGTCATTTAACCTTACCAGCAACGGCGAGGGTGACGGTTCCACTGCTGCAGATATCGAGTGGTTTCTGGAAAAACAGGGCGGAGTAACCCTTTCTATGGTGCCGTATAAAGAGGACCCTGTTACCTGGTGTCCTGACATCGATGTATGGCGTGAATCCATAAACAACCGACTGGCAGATACAATCAAGTACGAAAGCTTTGGTTCCAAAACTACTCAGATAACTTCTCCTGATGATGAAAAGCTTACAGAGGTAAAGACAGCCCTGGCAAAAGGCGGGATTCTTACCTTTTCCACCGAAATCTACAGCTGGGTTACCACCAAGCTTAAGACCCACAAGGATGCACCTGAAAATGATAAGTTTGCAGGTGAGGTGGCAGTTAAGTACAAAAACGGTTCTGAAGGCAGCCACGCAATGACTATTGTAGGTTATAACGATAATATCTGGGTTGATATTAACGAAAACGACAAGGTTGACTCCGGCGAAATGGGTGCTTTTAAAATTGCCAACTCCTGGGGCAAAGGGTACTGTAACGACGGCTTTATCTGGTTTGCTTATGATGCGGTAAATCGGTTCTCTTCCGTAGCAGGTTTTGATGATCCCGAAAAAAGATCTATAGGTATGCACGGAATTGAGGGCGTTGTAATACGTCCTTACGGTGACGGCACAGATGTTTACATCAAGTACAACTTCAAAGCAGGCAACAGACGCGAAAACCATATTATAATAACTGCCGAAAAAGACGGCACAGAATATACATACAAGGCGTTTTTTCCTTTGCTTACCCTTACTTCAGGTGATGCAAAGATTCCCTACGACGGCAATATGCTTATCGCTCTTGACAATGTAATACCTGATATCAGCGCTGAAAATTTCTCTGACTATAACTGGAGTGTAACCTTTGTTGACAACAACAAGGATGAATACGAAACAGTTTACAGGGATGCAGAAATTGTTATTGAAAGCCTTAATAAGTCCTTTAAACCTCAGGGAAGTTATCCGATTACATTAAACGGCGACAGTAAAACCATAGAGTTCGCTGAAACAAGCCTCAATCACGCAACTATATATTACCGCGGTTACACAAATCCTCAGCTAAGCTACAGTATTGACGGCAAGTGGGTAGAAAACTCTTCTATGGAGTCAAACACCGAGCGTGAGGGTTACGTTTACAAATATGTTATAGATTTGGGTGACAAGTCCTCTGCTGATATTTACTTTGCCGATGGAAAAGGTAATAAGGACAATAACCAGGGCAAAAACTATACCGTTAAAAAGGGAATCAACTACTTTGTTACAGAGGGTGTAGCTGAGCCTATGGATGTAAAAATAACTGCCGATGCACAGAAAATGGAAAGAGCAATGACCCACTATTACTCTACAGATGCAAAAGGCGGATATGCACCCTACACCTATAAGTATATTTTCGAAAATCTTGACACAGGTGAAAAAGAAGAAGCCGGAGGACTTCAGCAGCATCAGACCATAAGCAGAATAATAAATAAAACAGGCAATTACCGAGTTACTGTAATTGTTACGGATTTTGAGGGCACAACCGCTGAAAGCTCAATGGACTTTGAAGTTATCGATTCTCCTTTTGATTTTGAAGCATTTGACATAGAGACTGAAGGCGAGCTTTATCTTAATAAGCCTATAGATTTTAAAGCTTTGACCAAGCTTGAAAGCATTATCCGCTTCGGTATTGGCCACCAGCAGTACGACCTTGTTATCAAAAAGGATGGTAAGGCGGTATACGAGGCTCTGATTGACCCTGTAAAGGTTAACCACAATATGATGACCAGCGACATTGAGTTTTCCTGGACTCCCACAGAGGCAGGTCATTACACAGCTACAATTTCAGGTACGGATTTTGCTAAGGAATATGCCGAAAAATCCATCGGGTTTGATGTTTTAAACAAGGCTGTAGTTTACTACAAGGGGTTTATTGCTCCTGTCTTAAACTATAAGACTGAAAGCGGCAGTTTTGCAAAACTTCCTATGGAGCCTTGCACTGACGAGTCGGGCTTTGTAAATAAGGTTACATTTGATTTAGGCAACGCTCAGTCGGCAGAGCTTTTCTTTACAGACGAAAAAGGCAATAAGGACGATAACGACGGCGAGAATTACATTGTCGGAGCAGGCAAAAACTACTTTGTAACACAGGGTGCGGTCGAAGATTTAAGGGTTGAGCTTACAGCAGACTCATCTTCAGCAGAAGTAAATAAAGAGCTTAACTTTGTGCCTGTGATTACAGGCGGATATGAGCCCTATGCCTATCGCTACAGTGTACGTAATAAAGAGACAAATGAGGTTTTCCATTCTGAAAGCAGTCAGGAACTTGCGGGATTTGTAAAAGTCTTTGAGTCAGAGGGCAGCTACGAGGTGTCAGTATATGTAACCGATTTTGCAGGTGACAATGCCCAGGCAAAAACAGAGGTTAAGATTTTTACACCTACCGAAGCTCCTTCAACAAAGCCCGTAACCGAGCCGACAACCGAGGCAGTAAAGCCTACTGAGGTTACAGAGCCGTCTGAGTCTGCAACTGCTTCTGCAGACGAAACAAATACTGTTGCAACAGAGGATATAGAAACATTCACAGCAGTGTATCCTACAGAAATTGTTGAGGAAACTGTAGGCATAATCGGCGACACGAACTGTGATGGCAAGGTGAACATAAAGGACGCTACAGTAATCCAGAAGCATATTGCAAAAATGGACACAGGCATTGAGATTAACCCCGAAATTGCCGATTGCTTTAAGGATGACAAGATTAATATAAAGGACGTTACCCTTATACAGAAGTATCTTGCAAAGTACGAAACCGAGAACGTAGGCGAGCCTTTAATAAAATATACGGTTGTAACTCTGCCTCTGCCAACAACTTCTGTACCTGCTACCGTTGACGAAACAGAAACTACCCTGCAGACAACAGTGGCAGAAGCTACAGAGTCAACCACCTTTACAGAAAAAACCGAACCTACAACCTCAGTGCCTCCTGAAACAACAGTTGTTCCCACTACTACCGAAGAAATTACAACAAAGCCCCCCGCAACAGAGTTAACCGAACCCACAACAGAAGAAATTACCACCGAACCTGCTACAACACCTGCTACAGACCCTACTGTAGTACCTGAGGTAAGCAGAGTTACCTTTACAAACTCTTTTAACTGGAGCGGAGAAATCAAGTGTTACTACTGGTCAGATTCAGATACAAATATGACAGCCTGGCCGGGGGTTGCAATGAACAATGCAGGCACCAATGCTTTTGGCGAAACACTTTATACCTTTGATGTCCCTGAAGGAGTAACCTGGATTATATTTACAAACGGCACTTCCCAGACCGTTGACATTGCCTGCACAGGCGAAGCAAGGTATTATCCCACAAGCATTACTAACGATAAAGGTCACTTTAACGTTGAAACCTGGTAATAAAAAAGAAAAGCTCACTTTCTTAGCTGAAAGTGAGCTTTTCCTTATTGCTTTTTGGATTTTTTGTATTCCTTAACCTTTTTCTTAAGGTAAGCAAAGGTTTCGTCCTCGCCCTTTTCTTTAAGCATCAAAAGAAGCTCTTCAAGCTCCGCGCTTGTTTCAGGATGGATAAAACGGGTACCTTTTGAACGTTCAAAGTAATTGAGGGGATGGGTGTCGGTGTAGCTGTCTTTGTTGTATATCTTGCTGGCGGCAACACGGTCACAGAACATTTCTGCCAAATAGTTATAGGGCATCTTAACAGGCTCAACCTTGCGGGTGGCTTTGTTGTAGTCTGTCCAGTATTCAAAGTGGTGGCGGTTTCTGCCCTTGTGGTGAAGCCATGCTTTTGAATAGCCGTACAGCTCTCGCTCTGATTCGTTGGGGCTTCTGGTGCCTAAATAATGCTTTGCACCTACTATAAACTCGGCAGGTGAATATTTAGATAAGTCGTGTCTTAACCCTTGCCACAGAATACCTGCCTTTTTGCAGTGTTTAATTACCTGGTGTCGGTGTTTGGTTATTGTAATAAAATGCTTTACTGCGTTGCTCATATTTTAAAAATCCTTTATTAATAATCTTGTGCCGTCAGGCAAACTCAGTTATTTTTGTAGCAAAACAATGCTTTCAATATGCTTAGTATAGGGGAACAAATCCACACCCTGTTGTTTTTCCGGTTTATAGCCGTTTTTGATTAAAAATCTTACATCTCTTATCTGTGTTTGAGTATTGCAGGAAACATAGACAATTCTGGGAATATCTGCATTTATTATACTTTTTAAAAATTCAATGTCGCAACCCATTCTGGGAGGATCAACAAAGCAAACATCAAAAGTTTCCCCGTTGGAGAGCAAGGTTCTTATCTGCTTTTTAACGTCGTTTGCGTAAAAAACTGCATTGGTAATGCCGTTTAACTTTGCGTTTTCCTTTGCGTTTTCGATAGAGCTTTCGTTGAGTTCAATTCCTGTAACTTTGCTGCATTTGCCTGCCACCGCCAGTGAAATTGTGCCTATTCCGCAGTAAGCGTCCAGCACCTTGTCGGTTTCTTTAAGGTCTGCCATTTTTATGGCTCTGTTATACAGCTTTTCGGTTTGTACAGGGTTAATCTGATAAAAGGTGTTGTAGCCGATTTTAAAATCAAGTGAGCACAGGGTATCGGTAATAAACCCGTCGCCGAAAATAACCCTCTCGTTACCGCCTGAGGTAAGCTTTAAGCTCTGGCTTTCTGAGATAATTATGCTTTTAACTGAGGGATGTGCGGCAGTAATAGCTTTTGCAAATTCCTTTTCTTTTGGAAAAGTGTTTTTTGACGCAACAATGTTTAAAAGCACTTCACCTGTCATAAAGCCTTCGCGGATTACAACGCTTCGTATATAGCCTGTCCTTCTTTTAAAGTCAAAGGGAGAAAGCGAAAACCTGTCAAAGAGCCTGCAAAGTGTACGTGAAATTTCGTTAGCGGTATCGGTATGCAGAGGACAGTTATTTGTAAGGACAATGCCTTTCTCGGCGGACTGATAAATACCAAAACGGGTTTTGCCTTTTTCTTTTTTAAACACAATCTGTGCCTTGTTGCGGTAATTAAGGGGAGAGTCTGCCTCTATAATTCTTTGGGGTTTAATAAGGCTTCCAAAGGTACGACGAAGGTTTGACTGCTTATATTTAACCTGGCTCTGATAATCCATATTGGAAAGCTGGCAACCGCTGCATTTTTTGCACACCTGACAGTACTTTGTATTTTCCATCCGTCTGACCTCCTGATTTTATTTACCTATTGTAACATACTGTAACGCATATTGCAAAAAAATCTTGCTTAACAGAGCAAAATATACTATACTTGAGTTATATAAAACATACATAAGACTTGAGGAGGCATTAAGATGTCTGTTAAAATAAAGATTGTATCCGCACTTGTTTTGTGTGCTGTTGTATTTTCGCTTAGTGCTTGTGCAGTAAGGCTTGACCCACCAAGGGAAATTACAAGTGTTGAAGAAGCAGAGTATATGGGGTTTAAGGCTGTAGAATGTATTGATAAGATTAAAGTCGGCAGTTACGGTTTTCTCAAGGTTGATATAAAGCTTGATTACGAAGACGAGGTGAAGTGGTTTACCAACAATCCTGCAGTAGCAGTGGTAGATTCAAACGGCAGAGTAGACGGTGTCAAAGAGGGTAAAGCCACCATAACCGCAAAAGCAAAATCGGCAACTATTGATTATGAAATAGAAGTTATTAAAGCTGACAAGGAAACCCTGTCATATTCAACTGCTTTTACTGCTAATCAGGAATACTTAAGAGCAAACAAAGAGAAAAAAAATCAGGACCTTTATGCTCTTATTGTAAATGAATATGATAATTCTGTAACAGCCTATACCTATGTAGGCGTTGACTATATCAAACCTGTAAGGGCTATGGTTTGCAGTACAGGCAAAAGCAAAAAAACTATTAAGAACGATGATTTGAGCTATATCAGATACAATATAGGCGAAAAGTCAGAGTGGGTTGAACTGGGCGACGGAAAATACGGCCGTTATGCAACAAAAATCAGCGACGATTATAGTTTTATGTCCACACCTTATTCCGACACCAGTCCAAATGCTTTGATTGCCGAAAATTACAATAATATAGGAAAATCTGTGTCTACAAAAAACGTTTTACTTTCTGTAGCAGATGCTAAATGGATATACGACAACTGCAATGAAGGTACTCTGGTAAGGGTTGTTAATTCAGACAATACAAAGGGTTATGCTCCTTTGGGTGTGCCAAAGGGTATGAAGCTGACCGAAAACTCAAAGAGTCTTAAATGGGACCCCACAGACAGTTCAAAGGATAACCCCTACTCAAAGCTTAAGCCTGTGATTTCAGGCGTTTCAGATGCTTACATTGAACCGGAAACAGGTATCGACCTGCTTAAAGACATCAAAGCCATAGATACCTGCGGTAATGATATTACAGGAAAAATCACAATTGACGGAACCGTTAATGTTAATGTAGAAGGTAAGTATATTGTGTCCTATTATGTAACTGACAATATGGGAAGAACCGCAAGGGTTGACCGTAAAGTGGTTGTTACAACAGACGAGAAATTGCTTACAACTGCACCATTGGCAGAATAAAATTAAGGTGTAGCCTTTTCGGGCTACACCTTTTAATTTTGCTTTGATTCAGTTACTGGGGGATTTTTGCATCTTCGCTGAAAAGCACCCTTAAGGTGTCAGCATCTGCAACACCTGTCTGGGGAAGGTCGTTGCTTTCCTGGAAGGTGAGGATTGCGTTTTCGGTGCCTGCACCATAGTAGGTTGTGGCACTGTCACCTTCATCAAAGCTTAAGTACATAAGCTCTACAAGCCTTTCCTGAATAGCCTTGATATCCTCATGCTCGTCACCGCTCTGATAAACGGTGGAGTCTGTGATGGTTATGGGAGCATTGGTGTCACTGCTTGTATTGTTTGACTGGGGTGTGTCGGGGGTATGATTTTCAGCGGTTGTAGTTTCGGGTTCGGTCTGAGGAGCAGTAGTTTCGGGGACATAAGTACCGCCGTTTGCACCTAAAGCATCAGAGCTGAAAAGCTTTTTAAGGGTTTCAAAACTTGCAATTCCGCTTGCTTCAAGAGAGTTTGCACTCTGGAAAGCCTTAAGGGCTTCTTCGCTCATATCGCCGAAGTAGGTTGTGGGAGCATCTTCCCCTAAATCAAGGAAACCTAAGTCCACAAGCCTCTGCTGAACTGCTATGATGTTATCATTGTCATCGCCGTTCTTAAAGCTCATATCTTCAGTAAGGGTAATACCATAAGCAGAGCTTAAGTCCTCGCTTTCAATTACAGGGGCATCTACAAAGTTGGGGAACATAGAAGAAAGCATAAAGTTCTGTACCTTAATAATGCTTTCGCCCTGACGGGTAAGCTCATCTTTGCTAAGTTCAAAAACATTGCCCTTTGTAATTGCGTTTAAGTTTTTAAGGTTGTCGTCTGAGGTGAGTTTTTCCATAACAGATGCATTGTCAAAGAAAATGTAGTCAGGGTTTGAAAGCTTAAGAATACTTTCGTCAGCATATTTTGATGTAAAGTTTGCGGCAATATTGGTGGCACCTAAGTAACTCATAACCATACCGTCGTTATATTTGCCTGTAAAGGAGCAAAGCTTGCCGTTTTCAAGGTAAAGGTAACAAACTGTTTTGGTTGATGCAACGGATGCTACTTCGTCGGTTGCAGATGTAAGGATAGACATAAGCCTGTCGTAAGCAGACACGCCCTTGTTTCTGCCCTCGGTGTTGCCGCCAAGGATTGTACCGATGTTTTCATAAAGGCTTCTGAGCTGAGCATCGTTTGAGGGGTAAAGTGTCTTGATAACCTCAACGCCTTTATTCTGTAATTCTGTTTTCACAGCTTCGTCAAGGGTTGAGTCGGCAAAAACAACTGTAGCACCTGAGTTTACAATAAGGTCCGTGTTGGGAGAAATTTCAGAGCCTACAGAGGTAATGTACTCTTTGATTTCGCTTTGGGTGCAACTGTCGCTTACACCTGAAAGTTTGGTGGCATAACCTATATAGCAGATAATGTCAGCAATATTATCTGAAAGAGAAACCACCTTGACGGGGCTTTCCTTAAACTGTGTGTGACCTACTGTTACAGGATATTCACCGTCTTTATTACAACCTGCAAATACAAAGCCGAAGCAGAGTATAAGGGCTAATAAAGCACATAACGCACGTGTATTTTTCATAACATAACCTCCGTAAAAGAACTGATAATATACTTAATTAAAGACAAAACTACTCTATTATAAATGTATATTACTATTTTTTCGACATTTAGTCAATAAAATCCCCTGTTTTTTGGCAATTTATCAAGGTTTTTTCAAGCTCCGAAAAAAATTCTTAAAAATTTTTCAAAAAAGTGTTGACTTTTTCAAAAGCACAGTGTATAATAACGGAGTCGCTTGAAGAGAGCGACACAAATTAATAGTTGGTGTTGATGACGCAGAGGGTACACCTGTTCCCATTCCGAACACAGAAGTTAAGCTCTGTAGTGCCGATGATACTTGGCTGGCAACGGCCCGGGAAAATAGGAAGATGCCAACACATAAGAGCTTCCACCCAATAGGGTGGTCGTTTTTTTATGTCCGAAATTTTTCGGACATTTTTTATTTTCTTAAAAGTATGAACTCCTCAGTTTTTATGGTTACAACAAATGAGAATGCTTGCACTGAGAATAAAAGTTTATAAACATTTAACCCTACCCGCCGTTGATGATTGCTTATTTTTATATGAAAGCTGTCCATAGGCGAATCGCCCTGTCGTGGCTGACGACAAAAAACACCGCAGACCTTTAAATAAGTCTGCGGTGTAATTTTTTGTTTTAAATTAATTACTCAGCCTGAGCAGGAGCTTCCTCAGCTGCAGCTTCAGCAACAGGAGCAGTTTCCTCTGTTACAGCCTCAGCAACAGGAGTCTCAGTAACAACAGCAGCCTCAGCCTCAATAGCAGGAGTCTGAGCCTCGTTTTTGTTCATTACAAAGTAATGAAGAGCAAAAGCGCCGATGATTGCAAGCTCGCCGATAAGAACGAAGAAAAAGCCTACGTGAACGCCTGCATCAACCCAGCCGCCGGATTCAATCTTAATAGCAGCAGGGAAAGCGATTGCCTGAATCAGAGAGATTGTAAAGCAAAGTGCAGATGTAAGACCTGCCCAGAAAATCTGCTTGAAATAAGCAAGACCAAGCATACCGAGAGTAAGGATGAAGATTAACACACCCCAGGGAGCCTGGAAAAGATTTGTATATGTGTTAATACCCCATAAGCCTGCCCAGTAGTTGGGAACGAAAGCACCGATAAACATAAGTGTTGCACCGGCTAAAGCCACAAGACCGGGAATGTCTTTTGTGATGTTTTTGAGTCTGCCAAGAAAATCAAAAGTTTTGATGTTCTTAAAGAGAGAAATAAGCTCAGCAATTCTCTGCTTAAAGTTAAATACCTTTTTGAAATCCATGTTGAGAACCCCTTTCATATAATAAATACGTCAAATATTGACTACTATAATAATACAAAAAAATATGTGGCTTTGTCAATATAACAAAGCCACAAAGATATTTAAATAATCAGCTTAAAATCATATATACTATTGAAAAACAAGCGAGAGAAACTGAGCAAATTACAGAAACAATAGAGAGAATAAATCCTGTTTGGTTGATTTTTGTAGATGTGCCCAGAAAACGCGACAACGCACACAGTGCAACTGCAAACATAGCCCACATCATAGATAAACTGCACAAACCAAGCATAGGTATATTCATAATCTGTGAAAGAGACATTCTCAGAAACTTTTCGGCAATTACCTCGGCAATTTCCGAGGCGGTAATAGCTACCAGCGATTGGGCAATGGTAAACCACATTGATATAAGTGCAAAAATAAATCCCGGCACACCAAAGGTTTTGGCAAAGATTTTCCGCCTTTTGGAAACCGCAGGAACAGCACTTACGGTTTCGTTGTTAACTGCCTGAGAAGTTTGTTCGGTCGTCATTTTTTCACCGCCTGAGTCAAAAATCATTGATGAGGTTTTGATTAAACATTGAATCTGAAAAGAACCACGTCTCCGTCGTTCATTATGTACTCTTTGCCTTCGCTTCTTACCAAGCCCTTTTCCTTGGCGGCAGTCATACTGCCTGAGGCGATAAGGTCGTCGAAAGCTATAACCTCGGCACGGATAAAGCCACGCTCAAAGTCAGAGTGGATTTTACCTGCGGCACCGGGAGCTTTTGTGCCTTTTTTGATTGTCCAGGCTCTTACTTCCTGCTTACCTGCTGTAAGATAGGAGATAAGACCTAAAAGGGAGTAGCACTCGTTAATAAGTCTGTCAAGACCCGACTGCTCAAGACCTAAATCAGAAAGGAACATTTCCTTGTCCTCTTTGTCCATTTCAGAAATTTCAGCCTCAATCTCAGCACAGATAGGAAGCACAGCGGCACCTTCCTCAGCGGCAAGCTCCTGTACTCTTTTAAGTCTTGCGTTGTCCTGTATGCCTGATGAAAAGTCTGTGTCGCTCATGTTTGCGGCATAGATTACGGGCTTGTTTGTAAGCAGTGCAACGTCTGAGAGAAGTGCAGCCTCGTCGTCGGTACACTCGACAGCTCTGGCACATTTTCCCTCGTTAAGAGCATCAAGAACTCTCTGGAAGAAGTCAAGCTCAACCTGATATTTCTTGTCAGCCTTTAAAAGCTTTTTGGTTTTGTCAATTCTTCTTTCTATCATCTCAACGTCAGAGAGGATAAGCTCAAGGTTGATTGTTTCGATATCTCTTAAGGGGTCAACACTGCCCTCAACGTGAATGATATCGTCGTTTTCAAAGCATCTTACAACGTGAACAATTGCATCGCACTCACGGATATTTGAAAGGAATTTGTTGCCAAGACCTTCGCCCTTTGACGCACCCTTAACAAGACCTGCAATGTCAACAAACTCAATGGTTGCAGGTGTGTATTTGTCAGGGTCGTACATCTCGGCGAGCTTGTCAAGACGTTTGTCAGGAACGGAAACTATGCCAACATTAGGCTCAATAGTGCAGAAAGGATAGTTTGCAGATTGAGCACCTGCGTTTGTAATAGCGTTGAAAAGTGTACTTTTACCTACGTTAGGTAAGCCTACAATACCTAATTTCATTTTAAATTCCTCCGGAAAGTAGTGTTAAAATATAAGAAACGCCGTAAATAATCGGCTGATGAATTACATAAATCAGAAAAGCATTGGTACCTAAAAGCGTGAAGAAGGGTACTCTTTTTTTATACATAAACAGAGGGTATCTTCCTTTTAAAAGCCTGCCCGCGAATACTCCTGAAATAAAAGCGAAAAACCAGGGTAAAAGCGGAAAAAAGTCAGAATAGCTTGTACCTTCTTTTACAAAACCTAAAAAGCACAGGCTGTTGCTTTGGTAAAGCTCTGAGGGCAGGGGAATTTTAAAAAACGGCTCAAAGCCCAGATACCCGTACTGAACGTTATACGTCAGCAGAAATATAAGGAAAGCCACCGCAATTCCTGCTATAGGGTTAATCTTATGAAAAAGCTTTTCGGTAAAACTGTAGCCTAAAACACATACTCCCAGCAAATGAAGAATTCCAAAGAATATGGGAGCATCGGGAGTAATAAATACAGATACCAACGTTACCAGAAGTGCTGCACCCAGAATAGGAATACTCCGCTTAAAATTGGAACGGCTTAATGTGGAAGATATACCGCACATCATAATAAAAGCAAAGGCAAATGCAGGGCTTATAAAACTAAAGAAAATGAACATAGCCTGAGCACTTTTAAGCCCGAACATAAAGCCCATTGTAAACATTGCATGGTAAAACACCATACACATTACGCAGAAGCCTCTGACCTCGTCGATAAAGTGAATCCGCTTTTTTTCTGACAAATTGTCACCTGATTTCAAAAAACTGTTGAAAAACACATTAACCCAGTGTAGTATAACAGTATAACATAATTCAGAAAAATAAACAAGTATATTATAGAAAGTATGGTAAAAGTTATGCCCAAATATGATTATATTCTTTTTGACCTTGACGGTACTATTTCCGAAAGTGCTCCGGGAATCAGAAAATGCATTGAGCTTACGTTGGAAAAACTGGGTAAACCTGCTCCCGATTTAAGCGATTACAGCAAGTTTATCGGTCCTCCTCTTGCAGATACTTTTTCTGGACTTTGCGGGTTGAGCAAGGAGGATACGCAGAAAGCCTTGGTTATCTATCAGGATTTTTACAAGGTTTATGGCTTAAAGGCTAACAGACTTTATGACGGTATTGAAGATTTGCTTAAGAAGCTTAAGGCAAGTGATGCTAAAATTGCGGTCTGTTCTTCAAAACAGCAGAAACCTGCCGATAATGTCTGCGATTTTCTTAGAATTACAGAATATTTTGATGCAATCTGCGGCTCTGCTCCTGACGGAAGCCGAAAAGAAAAAGAAGAGGTTATTCCTTATACAGTAAATGTTTTAGGCGGAAAAATCACCGATAAGGTGGTTATGATTGGCGATACCAGGTTCGATGCCAAGGGTGCAAGGTTAAACGGTGTTGACTTTATCGGTGTCAACTACGGCTACGGAACCTATGATACCATGGTAGCCGAGGGTGCCGGGGTGTTTGCAGACAACGCAGAAGAACTGGAAAAACTGTTGTTTTAAAATGCACAGAATCTACACAAATATCTACCATAATAAATATGGAAAGGAGCTTTTCATTATTGAATTACTCTAAAAGTTATAAAGCACATCGTGACCCTCATATAGTTTTACGAGGTGAGGCGTTTGTATTTTATAACATCAGGCAAAAAGCTTAAAGGAAAGGTTATTGCCATAGCCGTTGCAGCAGCCTTTTCGGTGCTTCTGGCAGTTGTGGTATCTTTGTGCTTTTCAGGCAGGTCAGGGGATAGCACAGAGTATTCCTTTGATTTGCGTGAAACAGGAGGCGTAAGCGGATTTTTTGCTCAGTTTTCTCTTGACTATGAAAGCTTGTTGAACACAAGAGAGCTTACCTTGCCCGCTAAAGATGACGAAACTTTTGTCGGGTATGGAGATTTTCAGAGTAAAATCGGCCTTGATATTCTCAGATTTTCAGGCAAAAAGGTTGAAGAGCGGTATCTTAAACTTAAAAACAAGAGCAAATCAGGCAAACCTTTGTATGCTGTGCTGTATATCATTAAGGATAAAGTGATTGCTTGCCACCTTACCACCCTTGAAGAGGGCAGCGAACTTTTGCTCTTGACGGCATTTGTATAGTTTTTCCTGTTAGAACTGTTGAAAATGTCAAAAAAGTTGTTGTAATTCGTGCGTTTTTTTGCTCTTGTGTCCTTTTTACATAAAATATTTATTAAATCTTTAGTTATTTCAATAATGGTAAAGTTCAAAAAAAAGTGCTACACTATTATCGTATGAAAATAAGTATTCTGCCCTGTCATACGAAGTAGGCAGACATGGAGGTTAATAATTATGGCAAATGTTTCACTGAGACATGTTTACAAAATCTACGACGGCGGCGTTACCGCAGTTACAGACTTCAACCTTGAAATTGAAGACAAGGAGTTTATCATTCTCGTTGGTCCTTCCGGTTGCGGTAAGTCCACAACTCTCAGAATGATTGCAGGTCTTGAGGATATTTCCAAGGGTGAGCTTTACATCGGCGACACACTCTGCAACGACGTTGCTCCTAAGGACAGAGACATCGCAATGGTATTCCAGAACTATGCTCTCTATCCCCATATGACAGTTTATGATAATATGGCTTTCGGCCTTAAGCTCAGAAAGCTTCCCAAGGAAGAAATCAAGAGAAGAGTTGAAGAAGCTGCAAGAATCCTCGGTATTGAAGAGTATCTTGACAGACGTCCCAAGGCTCTCTCCGGCGGTCAGCGTCAGCGTGTTGCTTTAGGCCGTGCTATCGTTCGTGATCCTAAGGTATTCTTACTTGACGAGCCTCTCTCAAACCTTGATGCTAAGCTCAGAGCTAACATGAGAACTGAGATTAACAAGCTCTATCAGAGACTTGGTACTACATTTATTTACGTTACACATGACCAGACAGAGGCTATGACAATGGGTACTCGTATCGTTGTTATGAAGGACGGCTTCATTCAGCAGGTTGATACTCCCCAGCACCTCTATGATATGCCCTGCAATGAGTTCGTAGCAGGCTTCATCGGTTCTCCCCAGATGAACTTCGTTGACGCAACTCTTACAAAGAAGGGTTCTGCATACTGCCTCGAGTTTGAAGGCTACAGCATCGAGCTTCCTGCTTCAAAGAGCGCAGGCGGCAAGTTAGATGCATACGTTGGCAAGGAAGTTCGTTTCGGTATCCGTCCTGAGCATGTTCACGACGAGCCTGATTTCCTCGCAACTGTTAAGAACGGCAACGGTCTCCTTACATCCAAGGTTGACGTTACTGAGCTTATGGGCGCTGAGATTTACCTCTATGTAAACATCAACGGTGTTCCCCTTACAGCAAGAGTTGCTCCTACTTCCACAGCTAAACCCGGTGACACAATCCAGGTTGCTCTTGAGCTTGAGAAGATTCACATCTTCGATAAGGAAACAGAGCAGACAATCACAAACTGATTATAATCTGTACATCAGCTCCGCAGGAAACTGCGGAGCTTTTTGTTTGTCGATTACTATAGTCTAAATTCTGCCCCAATATAATATAACTAAACCTAATATAATTTAAGTAAAGATAATATAAAATAATTTAAAGCAACAAGAGGGGAATCACTTTAATTCATAAGTTAAAAAGTTGCGAAAAACTTTTGGCTTTATTTTGTTGACAGTATCGTGGTAGCTTGATAAAATATTTGTATACTTTTTTCGACAGGAGACCCCAAAAATGAAACGGACACTTGCAATTATTTTGCTTATAAATATACTGATTTTTACCTTTGCAGGTTGCTCTAATGCTGATAAAACCGATGAAACAACCCTTGTTACTTCGATTGCAACCACTGTACCCCCTACAACTATGCCTGAAAGCACAGCCAAAGAAACCACTACTGCCCCGACTGAAACCACAGAGGCGGAGGCTCACTACCAAGAGGCAAACCCTGCACCACTGTATGCTCACGACAGTGTTACAAATATTCTTCTTATAGGCACAGACAGTAATTCCGATTGGGGACGAAGCGACACGTTGATGCTTCTTTCTCTTGACAATATCCACGGTAAAATCAAAATGACCTCTTTCCTCAGAGATACTTTTGTGTCTATCCCGGGATATGACCCCGACAAGCTCAATGCCGCCTACGCCTATGGAGGCACAGACCTTTGTATACAGACTATGGAGTATAACTTTGGTATTGATATTGACGGCTACGCTATTGTTAATTTCTCCACTTTCCGCAAGCTTATTAACGCAATCGGCGGTGTTGACGTGTATCTTACTGAGGACGAGATTGATTACATAAATGCTCAGGTTGCCCAGAACAACCAGCCTAATTATATCGAAGGTGCAAGCGAGGGTTACGTTCACCTTACAGGCGGTCAGGCTCTCTGGCATGTTCGAAACCGAGGCGGTGAGGTTAACGGTATATATTTTTACGGTACCGATTGGGACAGGGTTGACCGTCAGCAGAGGATGTTTGCAGGCATTATAAACGGACTTACTTCCCTTAGTTTTGATGAGGTCAGCAATATGGCATATACTGTATTGCCCTATGTAACTACCGATTTGTCGGCATCAGAGCTTGCAGGCCATATCTCAAATGCTCCTGCATATTTAAGCTATAATATAGAGCGTGCAACCTTCCCTACGGATTACTGGGTTGACAGCTACTACGATTACGCAGGCTCTGTACTTGAAATTACCGACTGGAATTCTTTAAGACGGGATGTTGCAACATTTATATATGAGAATATAGAATAAGCAGGTTAGCCACCTGCAGGGCAGTTCGCCTACGGACAGGTTCGGTTTAAAGGCAAACTTTCATCAACGGCGGGTCTGTTTATTGTACGTTTTATCAAAAACTGAACCTTGAATTTATGCATATATACAAAGATTAAAAAACCCCGGAAAATCAAATCTTATTAATGCAGTTAATTCTCTTAAATACCGAGAGGGAACGGAGTTTTCTGATATTACTCCGGAATATATTCCTACCAATGACTAAAACAAATAATTCTCAAAAGGCCGACCTGAGGGTCGGTCTTTTTGCCCCAATATTTTTAAAAATTTGTGTTGACTTTTCTGAAATTATTTGTTATATTAAGTAATTGTCGGAAACTGCGGTTTTGCAGTTTAAGACTATGGTGAAATCGCCCGAAAACCTCGGTGTTTACAAGGTTTTTCTGTGAATTACCAATAAAAAGCATATTAGCTTGTTTTGGACTATACTACTATGGTTCATTGACATAGAAAAATTTTGAAGAAAGGAGAGAAAAGATTAATGCCAACCTTTAACCAGCTGGTTCGTAAGGGAAGAGAGGTTTCTGAAAAGAAAGCTAAGGCACCCGCACTCTTAAAGGGCTGGAACTCTAAGAAGAACAGAGCTATCAACCAGAACTCCCCTCAGAAGAGAGGCGTATGCACAGCTGTTAAGACAGCAACTCCCAAGAAGCCTAACTCAGCGCTCAGAAAGATTGCCAGAGTAAGACTTTCAAACGGAATTGAAGTTAGTTCCTACATTCCCGGTGTTGGCCACAACCTTCAGGAGCACTCTGTTGTTCTTATCAGAGGCGGTAGAGTAAAGGACCTCCCCGGTGTTCGTTATCATATCATCCGTGGTACCCTTGATACTCAGGGTGTAGCTAACCGTAATCAGGCACGTTCCAAGTATGGCGCAAAGCGTCCTAAGAAGGGTAAATAAGGAATTGACATAACTCAAACGAATTTAATTTGATATTTCGTCTGTATACAATACAGGGTTTTTATATAGATAACCTCTGTATTGGCTACGGGAGTTTGTCGCTTTCGAGTACCTATGATATCATCAAAAATTGTGAAGGAGGGAAGTAAAGTGCCAAGAAGAGGTTCCATTGCAAAACGTGATGTTTTGCCCGATCCTATTTATAATTCCAAGCTCGTTACACGTTTAATCAACAACATTATGCTCGACGGTAAGAAGGGTGTTGCCCAGAAGATCGTTTACGGTGCATTTGAGATTATCAACGAAAAGACAGGTAACGATCCCCTCGAGACTTTCGAGGCAGCTATGGAGAATGTTATGCCTCAGTTAGAGGTTAAGGCTCGCCGTGTAGGTGGTTCTACTTATCAGGTACCTATGGAGGTTAGACCTGAGAGAAGACAGACACTGGGCCTTCGCTGGTTGACAACATATTCTCGTCAGCGTAGCGAGAAGACTATGAAGGAAAGACTTGCCGGTGAAATCCTTGACGCAGTTAACGGCGCCGGCGGTGCATTCAAGAAGCGTGAAGATACTCACAAGATGGCAGAGGCTAACAAAGCATTTGCACATTACAGATGGTAATAGTTTTCTGTTCAGATTTAGGAGGATTTTATGCCAAGGCAAGTATCTCTTGAAAATACAAGAAATATCGGTATCATGGCTCATATCGATGCCGGTAAGACAACTACAACTGAAAGAATTCTGTACTACACCGGTGTAAACCACAAGCTCGGTGAAACACATGACGGTGCTGCTACAATGGACTGGATGGTTCAGGAGCAGGAGAGAGGTATTACAATCACTTCTGCTGCTACTACCTGCTATTGGAACGGTAACAGAATTAACATTATCGATACTCCCGGTCACGTTGACTTCACAGTTGAGGTTGAGCGTTCACTGAGAGTTCTTGACGGTTCCGTAACAGTTCTCTGTGCTAAGGGCGGTGTTGAGCCCCAGTCCGAGACTGTTTGGCGTCAGGCTGATAACTACAAGGTTCCCAGAATGGTATACGTTAACAAGATGGATATCATGGGTGCCGATTTCTACCGCGTTATTAAGATGATGAAGGACAGACTTAAGTGTAATGCTGTTCCCATTCAGCTTCCTATCGGTGCTGAGGATACATTCCGCGGTATCATCGACCTGGTAGAAATGAAGGCTGAGGTTTATTATGATGACCTCGGTAAAGATATGCGTGAGGAAGAAATTCCTGCTGATATGATAGACCTCGCTAACGAGTACCATGAGAAGCTTGTTGAGTCTGTTGCAGAACTCGACGAGGCTCTTATGGAGAAGTACTTCGGCGGCGAAGAGCTTACAATCGAAGAAATCAAGACTACAATCAGAAGAGCTACTATCGACAACCTTATGGTTCCTGTTGTATGCGGTACTTCTTACCGTAACAAGGGCGTTCAGAAGCTTCTCGATGCAGTTATTGATTATATGCCTGCTCCTACAGATGTTCCTGACATCAAAGGCTTTGATGTTGACACTGAAGAAGAGTGCACACGTCCTTCTTCTGACGATGCACCCTTTGCAGCTTTAGCATTCAAGATTGCTACCGACCCCTATGTTGGTAAGCTTTGCTTCTTCCGTGTTTACTCCGGTAAGGTTGAGGCAGGTACTACAGTATATAACTCCACAAAGGATAACAACGAGCGTATGGGTAGAATTCTGCAGATGCACGCAAACGACAGAAAAGATATCGATTGCTGCTACGCCGGTGATATCGCAGCTGCTGTTGGTCTTAAGAACACAACAACAGGTGACACACTCTGCGACGAGAAGCACCCCGTAATCCTTGAGTCTATGGAGTTCCCCGATCCCGTTATCCGCGTTGCTATCGAGCCCAAGACCAAAGCTGGTCAGGAGAAGATGGGTATTGCTCTTGCAAAGCTTGCAGAAGAAGACCCCACTTTCAAGGCTTACACAGACCAGGAGACTGGCCAGACAATCATCGCAGGTATGGGTGAGCTTCACCTTGAAATTATCGTAGACAGACTTCTTAGAGAGTTTAAGGTTGAAGCTAACATCGGTAAGCCCCAGGTTGCTTACAAAGAAACAATCCGCAAGGAAGCACAGGTTGATGAGAAGTATGCTCGTCAGTCCGGTGGTAAGGGTCAGTACGGTCATGTTAAGATGAGAGTATACCCCAACCCCGAGAAGGGCTACGAGTTCGTAAATGCTATCGTTGGTGGTGCTATTCCCAAGGAATATATTCCTGCTGTTGATGCAGGTATCCAGGGTGCAATGCTCTCCGGTACTGTTGCAGGTTACAATGTTGTTGACGTTAAGGTTGAGCTTTATGATGGTTCTTATCATGAGGTTGACTCTTCTGAAATGGCATTTAAGATTGCCGGTTCTATCGCATTCAAGGAGGCTATGAAGAAGGCTGATCCCGTTCTTCTTGAGCCTATCATGAAGGTAACAGTTATTGTTCCTGACGAGTACCTTGGCGACGTTATCGGTGATATCAACTCCAGACGTGGTACTATCGCAGGTATGGAGTCTGACAACGGTGTTACACGCGTTGAGGGTAAGGTTCCCCTTTCTGAGATGTTCGGTTATGCTACAGACCTCCGTTCCAAAACACAGGGCCGCGGTCAGTACGTAATGGAGCCCAACAGCTATCTTGAGGTTCCCAAGAGCATTGCAGAGAAGCTTTCTAAGAAAGAAGGCTAATAGCCCCTTAGAGTGAGCAAAAATTATCCCTCAAAATTTGATTCGGATAATCCCCCTCACTCTAGCACAAAGTTTTTCTAAAACTATTGCAATTTTTATATAAAATTGCTACAATATAACTAGCGAATTTTTTTCGATAAAATTTAAGGAGGAAATTTCCAATGGCAAGAGAAAAGTTTGAAAGAAGTAAGCCCCATATTAATATCGGCACAATCGGTCACGTTGACCACGGTAAGACAACTCTTACAGCTGCTATCACAAAGGTTCTCAACCTCGGCGGCGACGCAGAGTTCGTTGATTACGCTAACATCGATAAGGCTCCCGAAGAGAGAGAGCGTGGTATCACAATCAACACAGCTCACGTTGAGTATCAGACAGCTAACCGTCACTATGCACACGTTGACTGCCCCGGCCATGCTGACTACGTTAAGAACATGATCACAGGTGCTGCTCAGATGGACGGTGCTATCCTCGTAGTATCCGCTGCTGACGGTCCTATGCCCCAGACAAGAGAGCACATCCTTCTCTCCCGTCAGGTTGGCGTTCCCTACATCGTAGTATTCATGAACAAGTGCGACCAGGTTGACGACGAAGAGCTTCTCGAGCTCGTTGAGATGGAGATCCGTGACCTCCTCACAGAGTACGAGTTCCCCGGCGACGACACACCCATTATCAAGGGTTCTGCTTTCCAGGCACTTGACAGTGCTTCTAAGGATCCTTCTGCTCCTGAGTATGCTTGCATCCACGAGCTTATGGATGCTGTTGACAGCTTCATCCCCACTCCCGAGAGAAAGTCTGACCTTCCCTTCCTTATGCCCGTTGAGGACGTATTCACAATCACAGGTCGTGGTACTGTTGCAACTGGTAGAGTTGAGAGAGGTACAGTTAAGACTCAGGAAGAAGTTGAAATCGTTGGTCTTACAGACGAGAGACGTAAGGTTGTTGTAACCGGTCTTGAGATGTTCAGAAAGTCCCTCGACTTCGCTGAGGCTGGTGAGAACGTAGGTGTTCTCCTCAGAGGTGTTCAGAGATCCGAGATCGAGCGTGGTCAGGTTCTCGCAAAGCCCGGCTCCATCAACCCCCACACAAAGTTCCGTGGTCAGGTTTACGTTCTTACTAAGGACGAAGGCGGCCGTCATACTCCCTTCTTCAACAACTACCGTCCCCAGTTCTACTTCAGAACAACAGACGTTACAGGTACAATCACCCTTCCCGAGGGCACAGAGATGTGCATGCCTGGCGATAACGTAGAGATGGACGTTGAGCTCATCACACCTATCGCTATCGAGGTTGGTCTCCGTTTCGCTATCCGTGAGGGTGGTAGAACAGTTGGTTCAGGCGCAGTTATCGCTATCAACGAGTAATTTCAGTAACTTAGGGTTATTATCCTGATTACGAAAACCAATATCAAAGCTTTAAAAGCCGACTCCTTTTGGGGTCGGCTTTTTTGCAGGTTAGCCACCTGAGGACCTTTTGCCTTTGGAAAGGCTTGTTTTTGAGATGTAGTTCATCAACGGCGGGTAGGATTTTCATTTTTATGTTGCTTTTTACGCTGAAATAGTGTATTGTATTACTATACTTTAGAAAAGGAGAATTTAAAATGGCTGAAGATATGATTATGAACAATGTCCCCGAGGAAGAAGAGGGCAGTATTATTGTTCTTGAAGATGACCTTGGTAATGAGGTAGAGTTTGAGTATCTTGACGTTGTAGACTATGAAGGCGAAGAGTACCTAGTGCTTATGCCCGTTGAAGAAGAGGAAGATGCTGAGGGCGAGGTTCTTATCCTTAAAATCGTTTCTATTGACGACGAGCACGAAACCTTCGAGGGTATCGAGGACGAAGAGCTTGTAGATGCTGTTTTCGAGGTTTTCAAAAACAAGTGGAAAGACCAGCTTGACTTTGCTGACTGATTTTAACTGCAACAAAATGCCCCTGCAAGGATAATGTATCTTTGCAGGGGTTTGTATTTAGGTATTAAATTTATTAAATACATTAAGTTTATTAAGTACAAGGTAAAGCGGTATACCAAGACCTACGCAGGCTATAAGCTCGCCCAGTCCTACCAAAGCAGCCTGAACTAAAAAGCCTGTAAAGGTAAAGACTCCCTCAATAAAGAAAATCTCAATTTCCAATCCGATGATAACAGCGTTAAAAATAACAGGCATCAAAAGGGTCGGTACGGGGATTTTAAAGAGTTTAACGTTTCTTAAGCAGTAGCCTGTAAGAGAAGCTAAAAGTGTGGCAAGGGTGCCTAAGATAAGGTCGGTGGGTATAACACCTACTGTAAGTAAATTGGTAACAAAGCACCCCACCGCAAGGCCTGGAATAGCCGCAGGGGTAAAGCATACCAGTACAGACAGCACCTCAGCAATTCGCACCTGAATTGCTCCTGTGGCAGATGATGGCAGAATAAGCTCCTGAGCAAAGCAAAGCACAATGTAAAGAGCTGCAATAACCGCTGCCTCCACCAGAAAAAAGGTACGTTTCTTTCGGTTTTGCATATTAAGTTTCCTTTCGTAGTTTTATTTTGGGTCAGGATTTTGCGAACTGACCGCCAATTAAAGGCAAAGTTAATTATAAAACATTTTATTGATGATTTCAAGTGTAATTGTTTTTACATAACCAACCCGCCGTTGATGTGAGGTTATTTTTAAATTATCCTTTCCAAAGGCGAACTGCCCACCGTGGCTAACGGACGCAAAAATGCCGTCGGCGTTAGCCAACGGCATCTCTGCAAGGATTTTTTGAAATTAACGTGAAAACGAAGTAAACAAAAGTAAAAATTTATGCAGTCTTTGTTTCTGATTCGCCAAAGAGGTCGAGCCTGAAAAGCTTGGACTCGTCTTCTTTGTTGTCACAAAGAATGTAAGCATCAGTAATCTTGCCGCCCTCAATAAGCTGGGTTAAGCCGATGAGCTGACAAAGCTTGCTTTTAAGATTAAGGTGGTCGCCTTCTCTTGTTACGAGATAGACATTGCCTTTGCAAGTGTCAAGCACGGCGAGGAACTTAGCTACATCAATGTTGTGAAGATTAATGACAGATGTCATTACAGATTCCTCCTTTATAATATTTTCGTGCTGCCATTTACCATTTGGCATTATCCTTTGATTGACGGACTAACGAACATTTTGCATTCCGCCAATATCAGGTGGACCTGACCTGATGCTTTTATTATAGCAGAGTTTTCGTAAAAGTCAACAACAAACCGCCTTGTAGGTTGTGCAAATCGCTATATACAGTATAAAGGTTGTATAGTGAAGTGGTGGTAAAGTTGTATAAATTGCACAACATATAAATTTTCAAAAAGTTGTTCGACCAACTTCCCTTAGTAACTTTGCACCGATTTTTCAGTTTTTAAAATTATAATTGTAGACTTTCAACAAATCTGAGATGATTACCGCTTTTTATGATTAAAACATATTGAAAAACCATTTTATGTCCTTAATTTATCCTGGATTAATGATACTCAGGAAGGCGGTAGGTCTTTTACAGGTGATGACCAGGGGCAGGCTTAGCCTAAAAGCCGTATTGATGTTTTGATTTCTTTGTGTTACAATTAAAATATATTATGTAAAGGCGGTATTTATATGTTAAACGATTTTTATAAACAGTTTAAAAGCGGAACCGATATCCGCGGTGTAGCTTCAGAGGGTGTAGAGGGTCAGCCTGTTAACCTTACCGACGAGGTTGTCCACAATATGGCGGCAGGCTTTGCACGCTTTCTTGGTAATAAGCTTAGCAAAAGAATTACAGAGTTAAGGGTAGCAGTAGGCAGGGATTCCAGAATTTCGGGCGAAAGAATTGCAAATATTGTTATTAAAACCCTTTCTGATTACGGCATTGAGGTGCTTGACTGCGGTTTAGCTACAACCCCCTCAATGTTTATGACAACTGTGGAGTTAGGCTGTGATGCTGCTGTGCAGATTACTGCAAGCCACCACCCCTTTAACAGAAACGGTCTTAAGTTCTTCACACGTCAGGGCGGTCTTGAGGGAAGTGACATCACCGAGATTTTAGAGTATGCTCAGGCAGGTCTTACACCCCAGGATGCACTTAACGGCCTGATGAAGAAAGTTAACTTTATGGACAGATACGCAGAAATTCTCTGCGACATTATCAAAAAAGGTGTTAACGCCGAGGATTACGATATGCCCTTAAAGGGACTTCATATCTGCGTTGATGCAGGTAACGGTGTTGGCGGTTTCTATGCTGACAAGGTGCTTAAGGTGCTTGGTGCCGATACTACAGGTTCACGTTACCTTGACCCCGACGGAATGTTCCCCAATCACGTTCCCAATCCTGAGGATAAGGTGGCTATGGCGGCAATTTCCGAGGCGGTTTTAGAAAGCGGTGCAGACCTTGGTGTAATTTTTGATACTGACGTTGACCGCGGTGCCGCTGTTGACAGTAAGGGAGCGGAGATTAACCGTAACCGCCTTGTTGCATTGGCTTCTGCCATTGCTCTTGAGGGGAATGAGGGCGGTACAATTGTTACCGACTCCATTACTTCCGACGGACTTAAGGAGTTTATCGAAAAGACATTAGGCGGTAAGCATTACAGATACCGCCGCGGATACAAGAATGTTATCGACAAAGCTCAGGAGTTAGAGGCTCAGGGAATTTGCTGTCCCTTGGCTATTGAGACTTCAGGCCATGCCGCAATGAAAGAAAACTATTTCCTTGATGACGGTGCTTACCTTTGCACAAAAATTATCATCAAAATGGCACAGTTAAGACGTGAGGGCAAGGATATTTCCGATTTGATTGCCGACCTTAAGGAGTGCAAAGAGGAAAAGGAAATCCGTATTAAGATTAAAGAAGCTGACTTTGCCGCATACGGCAAGAGCGTTATCGAAAAGCTTACAGCTTACGCTGAGGCTCAGGACACCTGGAAGGTTGCCGACGATAACCGCGAGGGTATCAGAGTATCTTTTGGCAAGAATGACGGCGACGGCTGGTTCTTACTCAGACTTTCTGTTCACGACCCCATTATGCCTCTTAATATCGAAAGCAACACCGAGGGCGGAGTTGAGGTTATCCTCAATAAGCTTATGGGCTTCCTTAAAGAGTGCGAAGGACTGGACATCTAACTAAAGGATTTAACAGATACTATAGGGGAGGGGGTTCACCCTTCCCTAAACATTTATATAAATAATTAATCCGCCGTCTATGAAGGTTTACTCTGAAAAATCCCTCTACAAAGGCGATTTGCCCACCGCGGCAAGCGGTCGCAACTGATAGTTGCGACCATGAAAACTAAAATGTATGGTCATTTTTGGGTGTTTGGGGTAGTATTTGCCCGAACCAAAAATGAAAGACGAGGTTAAAATTATGAACATTGAAACCGCAAACAGATTATTACAGTATAGAAAACAGGCGGGTTTCTCTCAGGAAGAACTTGCAGAAAAAATCGGCGTTTCGCGTCAGGCTGTTTCTAAATGGGAAAGAAGCGAGGCTTCCCCTGATACAGATAATTTAGTAATGCTTGCAGAGCTTTACGGTGTTTCTTTAGACGAAATGCTGGGACTTAAAACTTCTAAAGAAGAAAGTCAGGAAGAACCCGAAGAAGCTTTGCCTAAAAAAGACGAGGTTCACGTAAGCTTTAAAGACGGAATCCACGTAAATACAAAAGAAGGCGACAGGGTGAATGTTTCCTTTAAAGATGGTGTACACATTGTGTCAAAAGGCGAGGAAAAGGTTCACATTATCGGCGACGAGAAGTATTATGTTGACGACAAAGGTGAGAAACACGATATAAGGCCTGCCTATTACTTCTGGCTTTATATGCCTTTTCCTGTTATAATTACTGCACTTTTCCTTGGTTGGGGATTTTCAGGAATCTGGGGCGGATGGACAACTGCATGGCTTATATTCTTCCTTGTTCCTGTTTACTATTCTCTTATTGAGGCAATCAGAGATAAAAATATAGGAAAGTTTGCATTTCCTGTAGTTGCAGTAGGTGCTTACCTCTCGGTAGGGATGTTTACGCACATCTGGCATCCCACATGGCTTATTTTGCTTACAATCCCTGTTTTCTACTGTATAGTTGAGGGAATTAAGAAGCTTAAAAATAAAGAATAAAAACTTGTAGCCTTACTTTAAGTCAGTAAGGCTATTTTTGTTTATATTATCTTTTATATTATGAAAAATATATAAAATTAAAACCCTCACTCTATAAATGTTCTACAGGCAAATTGGTGAAAAATGCTGAAATTAATTTAAAAATTTGTTATAATCAGCCTGTAGATTTTTTATTAAGAATGAGGGTTTTATATGGGTATGGTTAAAAAGTACATAAGTGACCTTAAAACAGAGTTTAAGGGTTACAATGTGCAAAAGTTTACAAAAGACCTTACCGCAGGTCTGACTGTCTGTGCTGTGGCGTTGCCTCTGGCTCTGGCTTTTGGTGTAAGTGGCGGTGCAACTGCGGCAGCAGGTATGGTTACTGCCATTGTGGCAGGTATTGTTATAGGTATGCTTTCGGGTGCATCTTACCAGATTTCAGGTCCTACAGGTGCTATGAGTGCGGTGCTGATTTCCATTGTTATGACTTACGAGCTTAAGGGCGTTTTTATAGCTTGCTTCTTAGCAGGTGTAATTATGCTTTTGTGCGGTATTTTTAAGCTGGGAAGATTAATAAGCTTTATTCCGTCGTCGGTTATTATGGGCTTTACCTCGGGCATTGCCATTACAATTGCTATGGGGCAGGTTGATAATTTCTTCGGCACAGTAAGCGAGGGCACAGGTATTATTGATAAGGTAGCTTCTTACTTCAGACTTGGTTTTACCCCCGACCTTACTACCACGTTGATTGCTTTAGGCTCTATGGCGGTTATGATTGTCTGGCCTAAAAAGTGGGGTATGAGAGTGCCTGCTTCTTTGGTTGCTATTGTTCTTGCAACTGTGGTTCAGATTATTTTCGGTTTTGATGTGGCTATTGTAGGCGATATTCCAAAGACGCTTTTCCTTTCAGACAGGCTTTCACTTGAGGGTGTTAACCTCGATATGATTAAGAATCTGGCATCTCCTATCTTTACTATTGCGGCATTGGCTATTATTGAAAGCCTTCTTTGCGGTGCTTCAGCGTCCCGTATGAAGAAAGAGCCTTTTGACGCCGACCGCGAGTTAGTTGCTCAGGGTGTGGGCAATATGATTTTGCCTTTACTTGGCGGTGTGCCTGCTACTGCGGCTATTGCAAGAACTTCCGTTGCGATTAAATCAGGCGAGCAGACAAGACTTACAAGTGTTTTTCACTCGGTTTTCCTTTTGGCGGCAATGTTCCTTTTGGGCGGTGTAATGTCAAAAATTCCTCTTTCAGCTTTAGCTGCTGTACTTATGGTTACAGCTTTTAAGATGAACGAGTGGGACGACATTAAGTTTATCTTTAAACACAAGTTCAAGACTTCTATCAGCCAGTTCCTGCTTACAATGATTTGCACGGTAGTTTTCGATTTGACCATTGCAATTGTTTTAGGTGTGCTTTACTCTGCAATTATGTATATGGCTCAGTCAGCTCACGTTTCTGTGCATTTTTCAGATGTTGACCCTGAGAAATTAAAGGGAAAAATCGACTGTTCTGAGGAAGATTTCAAGGGCGTTCAGGTAGCTTATGTAACAGGTCCTCTTTATTTTGCATCTGCTTCTAAACTTGAGGCTCAGCTTGAAGAAATTAAAGATGAGAGCCATACTTTGCTTCTTTCTATGCGTGGTGTGCCTAATATCGACGTAGCAGGTGCAAAGGTTGTGCTTGAAACGGTAGAGAGTTTAAAGGAAAAAGGTGTTACGGTTATGTTCTGCGGTATGACAAGCCGTGCTAAATTAACCTTGGACCGTGCAGGGGTAACTTCTCTTGTAGGTGAGGACAGCTACTTTGTAAGCGCCGACCTTGCCTTTGCAAAGCTGATGGAAACAGCAAAATCTTAAATTTAATAAAAACAACAGACTGCTCCTGAGGGTAACCTTAAGAGCAGTCTTTCTGTATATTGATATTTTACTGGATTTGAACAATAACAAAGTGTTCTGCGAATATATTTTTGTTTTCATATCCGAAAAATCCATTTTATTTCTCCTTTACATTAGACTTACTTCATAATATGCAGAATATATTAAGACGTTACAGTGTTTTATGTCAGAAAAATTGCAACTTATCCTCAAAAAACAACCTCTCACTTTAATTTGCAGGACAAGTCCGAAATCTTTATGTATACTAATGACAGTTCCCACGGGAACCGAGAATTTTTGGAGGTTTATTATATGAAAAATGAAACACTAAAAAAGCTTTACGGCTTTGTTAAGCTTGTATTTAAGGCAGTAGCCACAGCAATGGGTGTGGCTGTGGTAGCAATGAGCATTATGGGTAAAATCGATGCAGAGTCAGCCGTTATGCTTTTGGGTATCGGTCTTGCAGGTTCAGGAATTGCGGCGTTGATGAGCGGAAAAGACAAAGAGTAATTAAAGGAGAAAACTATTATGAAAAAATCTGTTAAAATCTTACTTATAGTTGTTTCGGCAATTCTTTTGACTGCCCTTGCTGCAGCAGGCCTGGGATGGTACGTTTTTGCTGACAAATTAAGTGCCGCAGGAAGCGTGAAGAAGTTAGCCGATAATCTTTATTATATGGAGTATAAGGGAGACTACGGCTTTGAAAAATTTTTAAGTGAAGGCGGAGCGGCTTCTGAAGAAGAAATGGCAAACTACATTGTTTTTATGATGTCGGGCGGTTTTGTAAAGCTTGATACTGAGGAGGTAGCCCTTGACTTTGGCTGCAGTGCACTTAGTGTAAAGGGCGGGGACTATAGCCTTATGGGCAGAAATTACGACTGGCAGGGAGAAAAGGGCAACGCAATGATTATCCACACCGACCCCGATGACGGATATGAGTCATACTCTACTACGTGGCTTGATTTCTTAGGTTTTGGCGAGGGTTTTGCTCCTGAGGATTATAGGAGCAAATATATGTCAATAGCCGCAATTTACGTTCCTCTTGACGGTATGAACGAAAAGGGACTTTGTGTTGCTGACCTTATTGCAGGCGACAGCGAAGTAACAAAGCAGAACACAGATAAAGCCGACCTTACCACAACTTCTGCAATCAGACTTTTGCTTGACAAAGCCGCAAACGTAGAAGAAGCTGTAAAGCTTTTAGAAGAGTACGATATGAATTCTTCTATCGGTATGGCTCACCACCTTGCCATAAGCGACAGAGAGGGTAACTCTGTAGTTGTGGAGTATGTAAATGGTGAGATGATTGTTACAGAAACCGACATAGTTACAAATCATTATCTTGCTGAGGGTGAAAAATTTGGTGTGGGAAATGAAGAATCCCATAAACGTTTTGAAAAAATTGAAGGTATGAAAAATAGTGTAAACAGCAAAGAGTCAATGGCGGACTGTATGAAAAGCGTGTCTTATGAGGGTGAGACTCAGTGGAGCATTGTTTACGATAAACAGAATATGACTCTTGATTTTTACAATAGAAGAGATTTTTATGCACCCTTGAGCTTTGATTTTAAATAAGGTATAATTTCCTTATTGGAGGTTATTAAATGAAGATTAATTTTGAATCGGCTAATATTGCCGAAACCGAGGTTATAATCCGCGGAGATATTGCATCTCAGGAGGTAGCGGCAATACTTGATTATGTCAAAAATTTAAGCAGTAACACCAAGAAACTGATGCTTTTTAAAGAAGATGAGCAGTTTTTGATTTCGCCCTCAGAGGTTATTTATATTGAAGCTAAAGGCAATAAGGTTGAGGCTGTTACGGTTTCGGGTATTTATGACTCAAAGAAAAAGCTTTATGAGCTTAAAGAGGCACTCATAAGCGAGCCTTTTGCCCAGATAAACAAGGGTACCCTGGTTAATATTGATTTTGTAAAGTCGGTTCAGGCGGAATTTTCGGGTAATTACAGCCTGCGTTTAAAGCAAGGCAAAGAAATACTTACAATTTCACGCAAATTTTTTAAAGAGTTTAAAAGTAAAATTTAATTTGGGAGATTATGTTATGAAAAATCAGAATATGTTTACAAAGCTTTTATTGGCTTCACTTACAGGTATCGGCATAGGAATTCCGATTACCATTATTTGTGCAACTGTTATAGGCGGTTTTAACCCTGTTATTTTTGAGTTTATGGTCTGGACTGTTGCATCGGCTATTTTTGGTGTGCTTACTGTATTTACCTTTGGTAATGAAAAGATATCTCCTCTTATTGCAAAAATTCTGCACTGTGCGGGTTGTCTTGCGGTTACTCTGGGTGCTTGTGCAATAATAGGTTATGGCGATAACTTTTTTGAGATTGTTTTAGCTGTAGTTCCTGTGTTTATTGTGATTTATGCTGTGATTATTGTAGCAGGAATGATAAGTATGAAGATAAATGCCAAGAAAGCCAACGAAGCTTTGGAGAAAAAGTAAACTGAAAGCGTCGTGATAAAATCACGGCGCTTTACTTGATTATAGTGCTTTACTATGATAATATATTTTTGTAATTTATATCGGGGGTGCTGTTATGAGCGGAAAATCTGCAGGACTGAAGTCAATTGACCTTGCAAAATTTATTTTCGCGTTCTTTGTTGTGGGTATACACGTACGTCCCTTTGAACCATACTCTGCGTTGGCAAACTATGTTTTCAGAAATGTTATTTCGGGTTTGGCGGTTCCGTTTTTCTTTATGGCAAGCTGTTATTTTTTCTTCAGAAAGCTTGATTTTGAAAATGGAAAAATAAAAAAATCTGCAGAAAACTTTGGAAGACTGAAAAAATATTTTCTTAGAATACTGCTTTTGTATGTTTTGTGGACAGGGGTTTACCTTGTGTGGCTTATTCCGCAGTGGATAGTAACGGACAGCTTTTCTTTAAGGACGTTTTTAAGCTTTTTCAAAGCATTTCTGGTTAAGTGGCCCTATTATCATTTGTGGTATATATTGTGCTTGCTGTATGTAATACCTGCTATGTACTTTTTGCTTAGGCACATCAATATAAAAGCCTTTACTGTAATTATGGCGGTTGTTTATGTGATTGGCGTAATTTACTATACTTACGGCAAACTGTTTGTTCCCGGAATTATAGTCAGATTAATAGAATTTGTACCCATTCCCGTAGGGGCGTACCTTCTTATTATGCCGTCGGTAACTACCTGTCTGTATGTTGATAAATGCAAACTGAGAAAAAACACTGCATTAATTTTATTTGCGGTATGCTATATACTGTTTGTGGCTGAATCTTTGTTCTTTTGCTATAATGCAAACAGAAGCTGGTATGTTCAGTATGCATTTATGATTGTTCCTACTATCTATTTTCTGTTTGTGTGGGTTAAGAGCTGTAATCTTGATATAAGCGATAGAACTGCAACTCTGCTGAGAAATATGAGCTCGGTTGTGTATTTTGCTCATCCAATGATAATCAACTTGTTCGGTCTGATTATTGCAAAGGAAGATGCGGAAAGAATAACCTACTTTTTCATAATCAGCTTTTTATCCGCCGTTACAGCATTTGTGCTGTGTAAAATCAAGGAAAAAACCAACAGTAAAATACTAAGCCTTTTTATGTAGTTAAAAGACCTGCTTTGATTTAAAGCAGGTCTTTGGTTATTTAAGGTATTCTTTTAATTTATCAAGATTATCCAAGGCTTCCTGTCTGCCAAGGTCATAAACCTTCCTGAGGGTTTCAGGGTTCTTTTCAAGTCTGCCTATAGGAAGCTTTTCTTTGGGTCTTATAATAAAAGCTTTGCCGAGCTTTTCAGCATTTTCGGCATATTCAATCTGGTTGTTATATAAAATATGACGGTTAGCCATTGCATCAATAAGCTTCGGGTATTTTCTAAGAGATAGCTTCATAATAGGAATAAGGCTGTTTTTCTCTTTAATGTAGCCTTTGGGCTGTGTGAGGACGGCTAAGTTTTTTTCGTAGCCTTTGTTTATGAAAAATTCAAGTGGGACTGAATCGGTAATACCGCCGTCAAGCAGTTCTTTGCCGTCGATACTGATAATTGTAGAAACCAGAGGCATTGATGCTGATGCACGCATATACTCAAGCCCTTTTTCGTCAGCGGAGTCTATGGGTTTGTAAATTGCTTTGCCTGTGTTAATATCGGTAGCAACAACATAGAATTTTAAGGGGTTACTTTTAAATGTGTCGTTATCAAATACGTCAAGTTCATTGGGGATTTTATTATAACAAAAATCTTTTCCGAACATATCGCCTGTTTTTATAAGAGAACGAAAAGAGCAGTAACGGGGGTCTTTTATGTATTTCATATTGTAGCGGATTGTTCTGCCGATTTGTTTTGACTTGTAATTACAGCCGAAAACGGCACCTGCCGAAACACCCACCAAACCGTCAAATTCAATACCATTTTCCATAAGAACATCCATAACACCGGCGGAAAACATTCCTCTCATGGCACCGCCTTCTAAAACCAGACCTTTTTTCATATACATACCTCTTTTGCTGAATATGATAAGAATTGTACATTAAAATCTCGTTAAAATCAACATATCAGAAAAAACTAAAATGACAAAAATGTCAATTTTTCAAAAACCTATTGACAAAGTAAGGATTTACCAATAATATGTTTTTAGCAACAGTGTCATACTTAGTTTGTTGCACAGATTATATGTTAAGGAGATATATCTATGGAAAGCATTAAAAAGTATATTGCTGAATTTATTGGCACCTTGGTACTTGTTCTTTTTGCTTGCGGTACTGCAGCTGCTGTAGGCTGTGCTACCACTGACCCTAATGTTGCATATCTGCTTACCGCCCTTGCATTCGGTCTTGTTATTGTTGCAATGGCATACTCTATCGGTAATGTATCAGGCTGTCACATTAATCCTGCTGTTTCAATTGCTATGTTGGTTTCCGGCAAAATGAACATTAAGGATTTTGTAGGCTATGTTGTAGCTCAGGTTCTTGGTGCAATTGCAGGTGCTGCACTTTTAGGCTACTTCTTAGGCTTTGATTGCGGCTTTGGTGCAAACGGACTTTATAATGGTGATATTTTAAAGTCTTTAGCTATTGAGGTTGTGCTTACCTTTGTATTTGTTCTTGCAATTTTAGGTGTTACATCTAAAATTGAAAACAGCAAGGTTGCAGGCATTGTAATCGGTCTTACACTTACACTGGTACATATCTTCGGTATTCACTTTACCGGTACATCCGTAAACCCTGCCAGAAGCTTAGGCCCTGCTATTTTTGCAGGCGGCGAGGCTCTCGCTAATGTATGGGTGTTTATAGTTGCTCCTCTTGTTGGCGGTGTGCTTGCTGCACTTGTGTACAAGGCAATCGCTCCTAAGGCAGAGTAATATTAAAACTCTAACGGTATGACACGAAGATAACCGCATAAGCGGAAAATAAGCAAAATCTTTTTGGAGGCAAATTTTTATGGTTTTTGAGAAAGTTAAGGTTATCCTTGCAGAGCAGTTTGATGTAGAAGAGGATACAATCACAATGGACACAAATCTTGAGGATGATTTATCCGCAGATTCACTTGACGTTGTAGACCTTCTTATGTCTATTGAGGACGAGTTTGAGATTGAGATTCCCGATGAGGAAATCGACAATATCAGAACCGTTGCAGAGCTTGTTTCTTACATCGAGAGCAATTAACTGATAAAACCTTTTGAAGCCGGGGATAAATCCTCGGCTTTATTTCTTTTTATAGCCTCAGCGGGGGACAGCGGTCTGAGGGCAAAGTTATTGAGATAGTCCTTGTTAACATTGGGGCAGTCAATAATTCGGACTTGAAATTATATGCAGATATATGTATAATAAAAAGGTATATGATAAGTGAGGTGCTATTTATGGCAGAAAACAAAAAAATGGTAGAGGCTATTACCAGCCGTGACGAGGATTTCGCAAAATGGTATACTGATATTGTTAAAAAGGCAGAGCTTGTTGACTATTCAGGCGTTAAGGGCTGCATGGTTATCCGCCCTTACGGCTACGGCATCTGGGAAAATATCCAGAAAGACCTTGACCGCCGCTTTAAAGAAACAGGCGTTGAAAACGTATATATGCCTATGTTTATTCCCGAAAGCCTTCTCCAGAAAGAAAAGGACCACGTTGAGGGCTTTGCTCCTGAGTGTGCTTGGGTAACAGTAGGCGGCAGCGAAAAGCTTACAGAGAGACTCTGTGTTCGTCCTACTTCTGAGACTCTTTTCTGTGAGCATTACGCAAAAATCATCAACACTTACAGAGATTTACCTAAGCTTTACAATCAGTGGTGCTCTGTAGTTCGTTGGGAAAAGACTACAAGACCCTTCCTCAGAACTTCTGAGTTCTTATGGCAGGAAGGCCACACAATGCACGAAACTGCTGAGGAAGCTATTGACGAAACCTTAAAGATGCTTAAGGTTTATGAGGATTTCTACCGCGAAACTCTTGCTATTCCTGCAGTTGTGGGCAGAAAGACCGAGAAAGAAAAGTTTGCAGGTGCTGAGGCTACTTACACAATCGAGCCTATGATGCATAACGGCGTAGCTCTTCAGGGCGGTACAACACATTACTTCGGTGACGGCTTTGCCAAGAGCTTTGACATTACATATCAGGGCAGAGACAACAAGCTTCACTATCCCCACCAGACATCCTGGGGTGTTTCCACCCGTATGATTGGTGCAATCATTATGGTTCACGGTGACGACGACGGCTTGGTGCTTCCTCCCAAGGTTGCTCCCATTCAGGTTGCTCTTATTCCTATTGCTCAGCATAAGGAAGGTGTGCTTGACAAGGTTTATGAGGTTGCTGATACCCTTAAGAAAGATTTCAGAGTTAAGGTTGACGCTTCTGACAAGGCTCCCGGCTGGAAGTTCTCTGAATATGAGATGAAGGGTGTTCCCGTAAGAGTTGAGCTTGGCCCCAAGGATATTGAGAAGAACCAGTGCGTTATCGTTCGCAGAGACAACAGAGAGAAGATTTTTGTATCTCTTGATAACCTCTCGCAAGAGGTTCAGAAGGCTTTGGATGCAGTGCACAACGCAATGTATGAAAAGGCACTTAAAAATATGGAGGAAAAGACCTCTGTTGCCACAAGCTTTGACGAATTTGTTGACATTGCAGAAAACAAGCCCGGCTTTATCAAGGCTATGTGGTGCGGTGAGAAAGAGTGCGAAGAAAAGCTTAAAGAGGTTACAAACGGCGTTAAGTCCCGCTGTATCCCCTTTGAGGAAGAAAACCTTGCTGACACCTGTGTATGCTGCGGCAAGAAAGCAAAGCATATGGTTTACTGGGGCAAGCAGTATTAATAAAGTTTTATTCGCATAAGGCGAGTGATATTGCTTCGCAGTGTTATTGGCTTTGCCAGTGGTATTGCCTATGGCAGTTTTTAATTATATTGTAAATAGAGTTTTGCCCGAAAGGTTAAATACTTTTCGGGCAAAGTTTTTTTATTTTGGCAATAATTAAATCTCAATTGACTATAAAGTTTTAATGGTATATAATTAATGTGTATAGGTATTTACAGAAAGGAGAATCGGGATGAAAATTTTTAAAGCAAAAAGGCTTTTAAGCTTAGTATCGCTTATGTTGTGCCTTTGTATTTTTGCAGGAGTTTTGTCAGCTTGTCAGCCTGATGCTCCTGATGTGTATAATACCACTGCCTCAGTTACAACTGCTCCTGCTACAGAGGGTACAGCTTCTGTTACAACGGAAGAAGTCCTTCCCCAGAATCCTATTAATTTTGATGAGCTTGATAAGATAAACAAAGACCTTTATGCCTGGCTTAAAATTCCGAACACTGTTATAGATTATCCTGTGGCACAAAGCAGTAACGAAGACGATAATTACTATCTGCATCGTGATTACAGGGGTAACTACGATTTTGCAGGCACCATATACTCTCAGCGTCATAACACAAAATATTTTGTTGAAAGGGTAACGGTGCTTTACGGACATAATATGCTGGACGGCTCTATGTTTGCAGGGCTTCATCAGTTTTCAGACCCTGAATTTTTTAAGGAAAACGATACCCTTTACATTTACATTCCCGGTCATATTCTGACCTATAAGATTTTTGCCGCCTATGATTATGACGACAGGCATATTATGAACAGCTTTGAATTTCACAAAGACGATGTTTATGAGCAGTATCTTAAGGACTGCCTTAATCCTCATTCGGCAAATGCACAGGTAAGAGAAGGCGTTGAGCTTACAACGGATGACAGGATTATTACCTTAAGCACTTGCCACGATTATATTTCAAACCTCAGATTTTTGGTACAGGGGGTGCTTGTAGATGACCAGAGAACCCAATGAATTTGAAAATAATAGTGAAGATATAAACGTTAACCCTGCCGAAGAACGTGAGTTAAGTATAGCAGATTTAGATATCAACACTACAGAAGAGCTTGAGAAAAAGCTTCCTAAAGCCGAAAAACCTGAACCCGAAACGAAAGGCGGAAAGGTTTACAAGGTTAAAAGCACATATAACGAAGAAGAGTACGAGGATTTTATCTATACAAAGTATTATGGAAAACGCAGGAGCCCCTTAAGCCTTTCCAGCAACCATAATAACACATCTTATTCTTCAAGGAATAATTTTGTAAAGTCATCTCACCATAGCAAGAAAAGACACCGCCACAGAAAATGGTGGGAGAAATTGCTGATTTACTTAGGTTGGATTCTGGCAGGATTGGTTGCCCTTGTGGCCATAGCTCTGGTTGCGTTCTTTATACTTAAGAACTCTGGAGTTTCTCAGCTTACAGGCGGAGAAGTGGAAATTGCCGCTCCTGTTATTGAAAGTGCAGATGTTTCTGTTGACAATTCAAACAAAACCATTAACTATAACGGCAAGACTTACGTGTATAACAATAATATGACATCGATACTTTGTATGGGTGTTGATAAACGCGGCGGTCTTGGTATGGAAGAGGGCGAGTTTGTAGGTAAGGGCGGTCAGGCTGATGCACTTTTCCTGGTAGCACTTGATACACAGACAGGCAAAACCAACATTATTGCAATTTCCCGTGATATTTATTCAGATATTTCCGTTTATTCTGCTGACGGTGTGTATACAGGCACGGAAAACGCCCAGCTTTGCCTTGCTTATGCTTATGGCGACGGTAAGGAAACCAGCTGTGAAAACACCGTAATGGCGGTGGAAAGGCTTTTCTATAATCTTCCGATAAACTCTTATTTTGCAATGGATGTATACGCCATAGGCGAGCTTAACGATGCTGTCAAGGGTGTATACGTTACACTTGAAGACGACTATATGTACAACGGAATGGGTTTTTACGGCAGAGCAGGTGACACAGTAAAGCTGTACGGTGATTATGCAAGAGCATACCTGCAGTATCGTGACGTAAGCCAGCTTAACTCAAGCGTTGACAGAATGAACCGTCAGATTAATTATATTGAGCGTTTTACCCAGAGAGCAATTGAAAGAACCAAAAATGATTTTTCTGTTCCTTTGGACCTTTACAATATTGTAAAAGACAACTCTGTTACAAATCTTAATGTCTCTAAAATTTCGGCTTTGGCATACACGGTAGTAAACTCAGAAAGAGAAGTTGAGTTTAACAAGGTGCCGGGCGAAGTTATCCACAACGGCGAATATGCAGAGTATATAGTAGACGAGCAAGGATTATTTGAACTTATTCTGGATGTTTACTATGAGCCCGTAAATTAAATAAAAATATAAAGCCTGAAAAAGAGTTGTATCTTCTTTTTCAGGCTTTTTTGTGAAGTTTTTAAATAAATTTAAAAGTGAAGTTAAGTTTGTAAAACACTTGTGCAGCAAACTTCACTACGAAGCAGCTTCACTGCGTTTTTTAACTTCACTTGCCCTCAGGCAAACTTAGTTTATTGTATCAAAATATTCGTCGCAAAGTCTTACACTTTGCATTGCATCCTTGGCGTAAAAATCTGCCTCAATCATTTTTGCATATTCGTCAGTCAGCACAGCTCCGCCAACCATGGTTTTTATGTGCGGGGCGGATTTTTTAAGTGCTTTAATGGTGTTTTCCATTGATACTACGGTGGTGGTCATAAGTGCTGAGAGAAGCACTACCTTTACGTCGTTTTCGATTGCGGCTTCAACAATGGTTTCGGGTGCAACATCCTTGCCAAGGTCAATAACCTCGTAGCCGTAATTTTCTAAAAGAAGCTTTACAATATTCTTACCGATGTCGTGAATGTCGCCTTTAACGGTTGCGATTACAAGCCGTCTGCCATTTGTAGCCTTTGAGCCGGTCTCGTTCATCTTTGCCTTGACTTCGTAAAAAGCCGCCTTTGCAGCTTCGGCGCTCATTAAAAGCGAAGGCAGGTAAATCGTACCTTTTTCAAAGCCTTCGCCAACCTTGTCAAGAGCAGGTATAATCTCTGACTTTACAAGCTCTAATGGCTCGGTGTCAACAAGTGCTGACTTTGCAAGCTCCTTGCTTTTTTCTGTAAGGCCGTTTTCGATTGCTTCCTTCAAGGTAAGGCTGTCGGACTTTGCACAAACAGCAGAACCGGTGTTTTCCTCATTCATTACCTTTTCTATAATATCCTCGGCAAAGGTTTCGTAAGAACTGAAGTCGGGGTTTTCGGCGGCATTCATCATAAGGGAGGAGTGAGGGTTCATAATTGCTCCCTTAAGCCCTGCACCGATAGCCAGAGCAAAAAATTCAGCATTAACTCTGTCTCTTGAAGGTAAACCGAAAGAAACATTTGAAACACCGAGCACAGTGTTTACTCCCAATTCTGTAACGCCTTTAATGGTATCAAGGGTAATTTTGGCGGCGTTTTTGTCGGCGCTTATTGCCATAGTAAGGGCATCAACGATAATGTCCTTCTTGTCTATGCCGTATTTTGCGGCTTCGCTTATTATTCTTTCTGCGATTTTAATTCTGCCTTCGGCAGTTTCGGGGATTCCCTTTTCGTCAAGGGTAAGGGCTACCACTGCCGCACCGTATTTTTTAGCCAAGGGGAATACGGCATCCATAGATTCCTGTTTACCGTTGACAGAGTTTATAAGGGGTTTGCCGTTGTAAATTCTTAAGGCTTTTTCCAAAGCTTTTGCATCAGCAGTATCAATTACAAGGGGCAGGTCTGTTACACCCTGCAGAGCTTTGACGGTGTTATAAAGCACCTCAGCCTCGCTGATTTCGGGCAGACCGCAGTTTACGTCTAGCATATCTGCTCCTGCTTTTTGCTGATAAATACCCTCGGAAAGAATAAAGGAAAGGTCATTGTCCCTGAAAGCCTCTTTTACCCTGCTTTTGCCTGTGGGGTTAATTCTTTCACCGATAAGCACAGGAGAGCTGCCCCATTCTACGGCATAGGTGTAGGAGCTTACCAGGGTGTGTTTTTTCTTTTCTATAGCTTTTGGGGTTTTTTCTTTTAAAATTTCCGAAATTTTTCTTATATATTCGGGATTTGTACCGCAACATCCGCCTATGACAGTTGCGCCCATATCCCCTGCTTTTTCCATAGCTTTTGCAAAATCATCAGGAGTTACGTCAAAAACGGTTTTGCCGTTTACAACCTTAGGTAGTCCTGCGTTAGGCATAATGAGAATGGGGGTGGAGCTGTATTTAGCAAATGCAGGCAGAATATCAAGCATCTTATCAGGACCTAAGGAGCAGTTAAGGCCAATGGCATCTGCCCCTAAGCCTTCAAGCAAAGTTATCATTGCTTTTGCATCGGCGCCTGTCATAAGCTTTTCGTTTTCGTCATAAACATTGCTTACAAAAACAGGCAGAGAGCTTACTTCCTTAGCTGCTAAAACTGCCGCCTTGGTTTCATAGGAGTCGTTCATTGTTTCTATGATAATAAGGTCGGTACGGTCATTGGCTATACGGATTGTTTCTGCGAAAATATTATAAGCTTCGTCAAAGCTTAAATCGCCGAAAGGTGCCAGAAGCCTGCCTAAAGGGCCTATGTCAAGGGCGATGTATTTGTTTTTAAAGCCTTCCCGTGCTTTTTCGGCACAGTAAATTGCACCGTCAATAATATTTTTAAGCTCTTCTTTTGAAAACTTAAGAAGATTTGCACCAAAGGTGTTGGCGGTTATAACATCGGCACCTGCCTCAAGATATTCTTTGTGAATATTTGTGATAACCTCAGGTCTGGTTATGTTGTAGGTTTCAGGCAGGGCATCTTTGCCTAAGCCTTTTAACTGCAACATAGTGCCCATAGCACCGTCGAATATAATAAATTCTTTTGAAAGCTTTTCTTTAATGCTCAAGTTCAAAACATCCTTTCAATGGAACAATGGCTGTAACCGATTTAGAGGGGGCAAGCATCAGCGAATTTGTCAGGGTTACTCCGATATTAAGCTCTGCGGAAAGTGCCGAAATAATGAATTTCTGGTAAGATAAGGGGAAGTCGGAGTAGCCGGGAGAAAAACGCCTTTGCTCCTCGACCTCAAAGCAACCATAGCACAGCTTGTTGCAAAGTGCCTCAACCGTAGCCGCCGAGAGTGCATCTATCATAAGGGCTAATGACGGCTCTACCATTGAATATCGGGTAATAAGCCTGTCTGCCTCAATTCCTGCGGTAGCAGCAAGTAAAGAGCAACCCGTTGAACCCTTTAAAAATTTCTTAAGACCAATGCTTTTGATTTCAACGCCGTCAATAACCACGGCGTCATCGGTGTAGCTTATATCAACACATTTATAAACGGCACGGGGTTTTACATTTTCACTTAAAAGCTCAAAGGCTTTATTGTAAAGCTTAAGGAGCTTTTCGTCAGCTTCTCCTTTTACACCTGCATAGCGTAAGGCTTCGGCTTTGTTTATGCTAAGCTCTGAAAATGGAACCTCAATCTTTTTAATCATTTATAATCTCCGAAAGATTTTCCTGAATTTTTCTTGCCACAAAAGGCTTGTTCATACTGTAAACGTGAACATTTTTGATGCCATTTGCGTAAAGGTCGATAATCTGCTCGGTGGCATAGGCAATGCCTGCCTGAGCCATTGCCTGAGGCTTGTCGCCAAAACGTTCTGCGATTTTTATGAAACGCTTAGGTAAAGCTGTACCAGAAAGCTCGCAGGCACGCATAATCTGTTTTGCATTTGTAATGGGCATAATTCCTGCCACAACAGGCACAAAAATACCCTTTTTGCGGAGTTTGTCGATGTATGAATATAAAATATCGTTGTCAAAAAACATCTGAGTAGTAAGGTAGTCACAGCCTGCCTCAACCTTTTTGGCAATGTTACTGATATCCTCGTCAAGGCTTTTACATTCGGTGTGGCCTTCGGGATAACAGGCTCCGCCTACGCAGAAGTTACCTTGTTTTTTGATTTCACAGATAAGCTCGGAAGCATATTTAAAAGCACCGAAATCGCCATTTTCCATACCTTTAGGTATATCACCGCGAAGTGCCAGAATGTTTTCTATTCCTGCATTTTTAAGCTGGGCAATCTGACTGTCTACTCTTTCTTTGCTTGATGAAACACAAGTAAGATGGGCTAAAGCGGTTACACCGTGGTTTTTCTCAATATCCTCGGCGATTTTTACCGTAAAGTCGCTGGTGCCTCCGCCTGCACCGTAGGTAACGCTCATATAATCAGGGTTTAAATCTGCAATTTCACTGACAGCACTGCTTACACTGTCGAATAAATCCTGTGCTTTTGGCGGAAAAACCTCAAAGCTCAGGGTAGGTCTTGTAAGAGAAAAAAGCTCGCTAAGCTTCATAAAAACACCTCCGTATTTTCTAATTATATCAAGTATAGATACATATGTCAAAAAATGTTATTAATAGATTGTTCACGAAAAAATATTGTATTTGACTTAAATGGATGATACAATGTAAGTCAACAACCTTTAAGGAGAATTCATAATGGGCTTTATGCAGAAATTCAGGCAGTTTATGTATGGCAGAAACGGTTTTGACACATATTCATTTTTTCTTTTTATAATAGCTTTTGGTGTGTCTACCGCCAATTGGTTTGTATGGGACAGGTTAGCTTCCCTTATTTTATACGCAGTTCAGCTTCTTTTCCTTGGGTATGCAATTTTTCGCATACTTTCAAAAAGTGTGCATAAAAGAAGTGCCGAAAACCGTACATTTCTTAAGGTGTGGAATGCTGTTAAAAATTTCTTTATCTTACAAAAAAACCGTATAAGAGATATTAAGAAGTACCGCTACAGAAAGTGTAAATACTGCAAAGCAACCCTGAGGCTTAAAAGACGTAGAGGCAAGCACACAGTAAAATGCCCCAAATGCAGAGGGGAATTTAAAGTTAATATTATAGTATAAAAGAATCACCCTTGGGGGTATATGCGAAAGGTTCTAAGAACATTTCGCATAAGTTTTATTCAACGGCGGCGAGTTTTATTGCTTCACAGTGGTATTCGCTTGGCGAGTTTTTTAGAAAAATAAAATTAAGAGAAGTCTCTTAGTAAATAAGGGACTTCTCTTTTCATTTCAGTGGGATTATTTTTTACATAAGGGTGAATTTTTATTTATGGGGATTAATTATTGTCTTGTCAAAATCTGAACTTCATCGTCTAAATTCTTAACTAAAAGTTTGTCGCCTGCACGTTTAACGTAGCCTGTGCCTGATTCTGTATCGCCAAGCATAGAAACAGTGAGGTTAAGTACACCGTTTTCAACACTGTAAGTCATGGTTCCCGGTATAATACCCATTGCAAGTATAGTGCCTGTGCCGTCGGCATTAAAGGTGTAGGTGATTGGAACAGTTGCCTCATTGGTTACACCGAAGAAAGAAACAGTTCCGTCCTGTATAGTTGTCCAGGTGCCTGTGATATCGTCGTTTGAAGTGTAACCGGGAGTAGGTTCACCGTCTATGGTGATTTTTGGTTCATCTTTTACACTTATATCAATTTCTTCAGGATAGGGGAAACCGCCTGTATTGGACGGTTGAATAATTGTAACTTCATCTACAAAAATCGGAGGCTGAGGGTGTACGTGAATAGTTGTTTCGGAAATATATTCGAAGTAAACCTCAATTACAGGCGGGTCGTCCTCAGGTGGGAACTGAGAGAGGATAATATCACCCTCGTCAAAGTTAATTTCATAGGTTTCGTCGCTGAAGTTGTAAATAATAGAGTCTTTGGGAAGCTCTACGGGTGTACGGGTGAAAATAACTTTGTACTCCTTGCCGTCAATGGTAGCGGTTACAGTAAGTTTTTCGCCCTCCAGAACATAGTCGCCTGAAATACTGTAGTCCTCAGATGAAGCCGTGAAAACATTGTTTTCAGCAGTAAAGGTTGCGTCAAAACTCTCATCATTTAAGGTAACCTTACCTGTGCCGTCGGCATTGATATCGAGCTCAGGAGTATTGTTAGGGCCGTACCATTTGCCCTGTAGTTCCTCGGCAATAACTATAACAGGCTCCTTTTCACCCTGGTTTGTACCTGTGGTATTACCGCCTGCGCAAGCACAAAGGCTGAGCATCAGAATTGCCGCTAGGAATAATGCAAAAAATCTTTTCATACTAAAACCTCCTCGTATATTCTTTAATTTAATATTATCAACGTATAATATTTATGTCAATTAACGGATTTTATAAATATTGATACTTTCCTTTGTGGATAGTAACAAAAAAGGCTTTCCTATGAAGGAAAGCCTCAAAATTATCCGCGTGAAGTCTGCTTTGCAAAGCAGCGGAATATTACCATAATTGCGGAGGTAATAAGCAGAAAAGAAACTCCGTACTGAGAAAAAGGGATAAGCTCATAGAGAGGGCGTACAAAAAGGGTAATACCGCCTAAAATACCTATGTAGCCTGTAATCTTCATCAGGATTTTACCTGCACTTGCCTTGCCAAGACGGGATGCACGGCTTACCTGAGAAACGCCTAACATCATAAGCCAGATGCCTAAAATGTAAATAAGGTCAACCATAAAAAGGCTTGCATCTACATACCAGAACACGCAGGCGAGCCCGCAGATAAAAGAGATTATTCCGTCAAACAAAAGCCAGCCTGAACCTGCAGACTTAAGCCCTGCAGTAAAGGCGGCAAGTACGCTTATAACGCCGAAGATTATAAGGGCAATGCCTGAAACGGTTATTTTGTCCATAACGCCTGAGAGGTTTGTAATAACACCCCACATGGCACCCAAGGCGAGAAACACCGCCGAAATTATCCAGAATATATTAAGAGTTTTTTTCATATCAATTCTTCCTGCTGTTTTTATTTTCGGCAGAATTTCTGCCAAGAAAGAAAGCTACTGCCGCTACAGCGAAAATCATAACAAATAAAACAGATATGCAGATTATCAATGTAGCATCGGTGCTGTTTTTTGACGGTATGTCAATATAAACCTCACCTGTGGAAGCTGTACCTGTATCAGTATGGGCGGTGCTGTTGCTTTCTTCATTTGTTTTATTACTTTTTGGGCAGTCAGCTTTAATGTTAACTGTAACATTTGCACCTTTTTTGCCTGCAACACCAAGCTCATTTGCATTTTTGTCAATTACCTGTTCAAGGCTTAAAGAAATGCTCGTGCTTTCGGTTTTAGATTTAAAGGTAAAGCTTACAAGCTCACCGCTGGTACCGTCCTCGGCAAGATACGCAAGGCTTACCTTACCTTTTTCGTTGCTGTTTACGCTTATTTCGGCAGAGCCTGAAATAGCTTTTGCCCCTTTAAACTCTGTTTTGTTTTCGTCAAATTCAAGGTGAGCAACGAAAGCAGAAACTTCAGCATCTGCTGAAAGAACGGTTTCAAAAAGCTTGTTTTTCTCTGTGCTTACATCTGACAGAGAAAAGCTTACGTTGCTGACCGCCGAAACACTCAGGGGCAGGGTCAAAAGTGCAAGCAAAATTAAAGGGCAAAGAAGTTTCTTAAACATACATACCGCCGTTTACACCCAAAACCTGACCTGTAACAAAGCCTGAGTTGGTAGCAAGGTAGTATACGGCATCGGCGACATCCTTGGGAGTGCCAAGACGCATAACGGGAGTTTCTTCTGTTAAAGCTCTGAGGTCCTCCTCGGTAAAGGAACTTAGCATATCGGTTTTAATAACACCGGGGCAGACACAGTTAACCGTAATGCCCGAGGGAGCAAGCTCTTTAGAGAGAGCCTTTGTAATGCCTATAACACCTGCTTTGGCGGCACTGTAGTGCACCTCGCAGGAGCCGCCTGTTTCTCCCCAGATAGAGCTTATGTTTACTATACTGCCGCTTTTTTTACTGACCATAAAGGGAACTGCGGCACGGCTTACATAAAACACAGAGCTTAAGTTTGTGTTAACCATCGTCTGCCAGTCCTCGTCGGTAATGTCAGTAAAAAGCTTTTGCTGAGCGATACCTGCGTTATTTACTAAAACGTCAATGTCACCAAAAGCGGTGACCGACTCTGAAATAAGCTTTTTAGCTCCCTCAGGAGTTGAAACGTCAGCCTTAATGCACACCGCCTCGGTAGGGTAGGTGTCGTTTAAAATCTGACAAAGTGCCCTGGCTCGCTCTTCGCTTTTGTTGTAATTAATAACGACACGGTAGCCGCTTTTGGCAAAGGCTACGGCAATAGCCGCACCTATGCCTTTGGCGGCACCTGTAATAACTGCTGTTTTCATATCTTACTTCTTCTTGAATCCGTCTTTAAGAGAAACACTGCGGTTAAAGATAAGCTTGTCAGAGGTAGAGTCTTTATCGACGCAGAAGTAGCCAAGACGCATAAACTGGAAACCGTCGCCAAGTTTTGCAGAGCCTAAAGACTTCTCAAGCTTTGCATTTTCTACAACCTCTAAAGAGTCGGGGTTGAGGTAATCAAGGAAGTTTTTGTCGCCTGTATCGGGGTCAGGAACTGTAAAGAGATTGGAGTAAAGTCTTACCTCGGCATTTTCGCAGTTTGAGGCATCTACCCAGTGGATAGTACCTCTTACCTTTCTGCCGTCGGGAGTGTTACCGCCTTTTGTATCTGCGTCGTAGGTAGCGTAAACTTCTACTACGTTGCCCTGCTCGTCCTTTTTACAGCCTGTGCACTTAACAATATAAGCGGACTTTAAGCGGACCTCGTTGCCCGGATAAAGACGCTGATAGCCCTTGACAGGCTCTTCCATAAAGTCGTCAGCCTCAATATAACATTCTCTGGAGAATGTTATGATGCGGTTGCCGTCCTCAGGTCTGTTGGGGTTGTTTTCAACCTCAAATTCCTCAGCTAATCCCTCAGGGTAGTTTTCGATAACGAGCTTCACGGGACGGATAACTGCCATTGCACGCTGAGCGGTTTCGTTAAGGTCTTCTCTTAAACAATGCTCAAGAAAAGCATACTCAACAATAGAGTTTACCTTTGAAACACCGTTTCTCTCAGTAAAGTTGCGGATAGAACGAGGAGTGTAGCCTCTTCTTCTTAAACCGCAGAGTGTGGGCATTCTGGGGTCGTCCCAGCCACGTACAAAGCCTTCTTCTACCAAGGCTCTGAGCTTACGCTTTGACATAACTGTGTTGTTGATGCCGAGTCTTGCAAACTCAATCTGACGGGGTTTTGCAGGAACGGAAACATTATTTATTACCCAATCGTAAAGGGGTCTGTGGTCCTCAAATTCAAGGGAGCAAAGGCTGTGGGTGATGCCTTCCATTGCATCCTCGATAGGATGAGCAAAGTCATACATAGGATAGATGCACCACTTTGTACCCTGGCGGTGGTGGGGAAGGCGGTTGATTCTGTAGATAACAGGGTCACGCATATTGAAGTTGCCTGATGCAAGGTCAATTTTTGCACGAAGTGTCATAGAACCGTCCTCAAACTCGCCTGCTCTCATTCTCTTGAAAAGGTCAAGGCTTTCCTCTATGGGTCTGTCGCGGAAAGGACTCTTTGCAGGGGTAGAAAGGTCGCCTCTGTATTCTCTCATCTGCTCTGCGTTAAGCTCGCAAACATAAGCAAGGCCTTTTTCGATAAGTTCAATTGCGAACTTATACATATCCTCAAAGTAGTCGGAAGCATAGTAAAAACGGTCGTCCCAGTCAAAGCCAAGCCACTTGATGTCTTCCTGAATTGCCTCTACATACTCAACGTCCTCTTTTGTGGGGTTGGTATCGTCCATTCGAAGGTTACAAAGACCGCCGTACTTTTCGGCTGTGCCGAAGTCAATGCAGATAGCCTTTGCATGGCCAATGTGAAGGTATCCGTTAGGCTCGGGTGGAAAACGGGTGTGAACCTTTTTACCCTCGTATCTGCCGCCTTCTGCAATATCTTCGTCAATAAAATCGTGGATAAAGTTTGAGGACATAACCTCAGAACTTTCATCGTTCAATATCTTTTTATCTTCTGCCATAATATATATCTCCTCTCAGGAAAGCTTGCAAAGACCTATGTTAAGTCTTCTTAATGTCTCGTCTTTTCCTAAAATATCAAGTATTTCTACTGCACCGCCGGGGGTTACTGTCTGACCCGAAGCTGCAATTCGTGCAGGCCACATTACGGTGCCGTTTTTAAGTTCAAGCTCTGTAGCTAAATTTATGAGAAGCTCCTTGATAGCATCGCAGTTCCAATTCTCAAGAGCCTCTAAACGCTCTGTAACTGTTTTTAAAATTGCGGGGGAGTTCTCAAGGTTTGTCTTGCTCTTTTTATTTACAAAAAGCTCCTTGTCATATTCGGGAAGCTCTTTGAAGAACTGAATCATATTTGGGATATCGGTAAGCTGAACGGTTCTTGCTTTAAGAATAGCGGTAAGTTTAGCACCGTCGTAAGGTGTGTCGCCGAAAACAGAGTCGTAGTAAGGCTTTGCAACCTCTGTAAACTCCTCGTCTGACATTGCTCTTAAATACTCTGCATTGAACCACTGAAGCTTCTGATAATCGAAAACTGCAGGAGACTTGCTGATGTTCTCAATGCAAAACTCTTTTTCAAGCTGAGCTAAAGTAAAGATTTCCTCGTTACCTTTGGGGCACCAGCCTAAAAGGGCTATATAGTTGATGATAACCTCAGGCAGGTAACCTTCCTTAATTAAATCCTCAAAGCCTGTGGAGCCGTGACGCTTGGAAAGTTTGGAAACATTACCCTCGGCATCCTTGCCCATAATAAGGGGCAGGTGAACGTAGGTGGGAATCTCCCAGCCGAATGCGTCGTAAAGAAGATTATACTTAGGTGTGGAGCTTAAATATTCACAACCGCGGACTACGTGGGTAATGCCCATTGTGTGGTCATCGATAACGTTTGCAAAGTTATATGTGGGGAAGCCGTCGGACTTAATAAGAATCTGGTCCTGAAGCTCAGAATTTTCAACGGTAATTTCGCCGAAAACAGCATCAACAAAAGTAGTTGAGCCTTCTAAGGGCATTTTCTGACGGATAACGTAGGGGACACCCTCTGCTAAAAGTTTGTCTATTTCTTCTTGTGATAAATCACGGCAATGTCTGTCATAACCGCCGAACTCAGAGTCCTGCTGGATGCTTTCGAGTCTTTCTTTTGTGCAGAAGCAGCGGTAAGCTTTGCCCTCGGCAATAAGTTGCTCGGCGTAGGGTAAGTACATATCCTTACGCTCAGACTGAACATAGGGGCCATATTCGCCGCCGATGTCTGGGCCTTCGTCGTGCTTAAGACCTGCAATTTTAAGGGTGTTGTAAATAACATCAACTGCACCCTCAACATATCTTTCCTGGTCTGTGTCTTCAATTCTCAGCACAAAGCTGCCGCCCTGATTTTTGGCGATAAGATATTCGTAAAGTGCGGTTCTTAAGTTTCCCACGTGCATAAAGCCTGTGGGACTTGGTGCGTATCGTGTACGTACGTTCATATTGTCAAATCCTTTCACAAAAGATTTCTTTAGAAATAAAAACAAATATTCAGTTTATTTTATCACAGAAATTCAGATTTTACAATTATTTACACAAATATTTTCTCCTGATTTTAAAAGATTTTGCAAACCCGTTAGCCACGGGAGGGCAATTCTTATAAAATATAAAGCAAAACCGAGGACTGAGCATTCTTTTGAGTGTTCAGTCCTCGGTGTTTTTATTTATTCAGTTTTATATAAAGACAGTAGGGGCATATAATATCCGCCTGCTAAATTGATGTTAAATAAATCGCTCCTACGGAATAATATTAAGCCTTATTTAGCTTTCCTGTCCGCAGCACTTCTTGTACTTTTTACCGCTTCCGCAGGGGCAGGGGTCGTTTCTGCCGACTTTTTTGCCCTTAACTACTGTGCGGTTGGTAGAAAGTGTGCCGTCGCCTGCAAACTCGGTGGGCTTTGCAACCTGCTCACGCTTGATTGCAAAGGTTACGGGGTTAACCTTGGGAGCATCTTCCTTATTGAGGTTTACCTGATGAGCGGCTGCTGCTGCCTTTTCAGCCTCAATTCTCATTCGCTCCATTTCTTCCTGCTTTTTCTGGATTTCGCGTACCTTTTTAGGTGCGATAATCATAAGCTTGACAGTGTCCTGACGGATTGACTCAATCATCTGGTCGAACATATCAAAGCCTTCAAGACGGAATTCAACAACAGGGTCTTTCTGAGCATAGGCACGCATACGGATACCCTGCTTTAATTCCTCCATATTGTCGATATGCTCCATCCAGTAGGTGTCAACGGATTTAAGGAGGTAAACACGCTCCATCTCACGCATTGTTTCCTCGGCAACAAGCTCCTCGTTTTCCCTGTAAAGAGCCTTGGCACGGTTTAAGAGCAGGTCTGTAACCTCAGCCTTTCTCATAGACTTAACGTCACCGCCGAAAAACTGAGGAGTGCCTTCTTCGGTAATAAGCCAGCCGTTGTAGTATTCCTTAAGGCCAACAATGTTCCAGTCCTTAGGCTCGCCGACTAAGTAGGTTTCTACCATACCCTCTACTGTCTGCTCAACCATCTTCATAATGGTGTCGTGAATATCCTCACCCTCAAGCACCTGATTACGCTGACCGTAGATAATTTCTCTCTGGCGGTTCATAACGTCGTCGTACTGAAGAACGTTCTTACGGATGCCGAAGTTACGCTGTTCAACCTTCTGCTGTGAGTTTTCGATGATGTTTGAAATCATCTTGTTTTCAATGGGCATATTTTCGTCAACGTTAAGGCGGGTCATCATCATTTTCATTCTGTCACCGCCGAAAATACGCATTAAATCATCTTCGGTAGAAAGGAAGAAACGGCTCTTACCGGGGTCGCCCTGACGGCCTGCACGGCCTCTGAGCTGGTTGTCAATTCGACGGGATTCGTGGCGTTCTGTACCGATAATGTAAAGGCCGCCTGCTTCTCGTACCTTTTCTGCTTCGTCTTTGATTTCCTCTTTAAACTGAGCATTAAGCTCTGAGAAGGTCTTACGTGCTTCTAAAATTTCGGCGTCTTCTGTGTCGCCGAAGCCTGTAGCCTCAGCCAGAAGCTCGTCGGTAAAGCCCATTTTACGCATTTTGGTCTTTGCCATAAACTCTGCGTTACCGCCAAGCATAATATCGGTACCACGGCCTGCCATATTGGTAGCGATTGTTACAGCACCGAATTTACCTGCCTGAGCAACGATTTCAGCCTCTTTTTCGTGGTGTTTTGCGTTAAGCACATTGTGCTCGATTCCGCGTTTTTTAAGAAGCTTTGAGAGAATCTCGGATTTTTCAATGGAGATTGTACCTACAAGTACAGGCTGACCTTTTTCGTGACACTCGATGATAGTTTCGATAACTGCGTTGAATTTGCCCTGCTCGTTTAAGTAGATAGAGTCGTTTTCGTCAATTCTTGCCAAGGGCTTGTTAGTGGGAATTTCAACAACATCAAGCTCGTAAATTTCCTTGAACTCCTGCTCTTCGGTCATAGCAGTACCTGTCATACCCGAAAGCTTTTCGTAAAGACGGAAGTAGTTCTGGAAAGTAATGGTTGCAAGGGTTTTGCTTTCGTTCTGGATTTTTACGCCTTCCTTAGCCTCAATAGCCTGGTGTAAGCCTTCGTTGTATCTTCTGCCGTACATAAGACGGCCTGTGAACTCGTCAACAATAACGATTTCGCCGTCTTTGTTAACGTAGTCAATGTCAAGGTGCATAATACCGTGGGCACGGATTGCCTGATTGATGTGATGCTGTAAAGTAAGGTTTTCGGGGTCTGTAAGGTTCTCAAGACCAAAGTAGCTTTCAGCCTTTTTAACGCCAACCTGAGTCAATGTACAGGTTTTTGCTTTTTCGTCAACTATGTAGTCAATGTCGTTTTCGGCAAAGAAATCTTCCATATTTTCTTTGTTGTCAACTTCGGTGAAAACGTGCTTTTTAAGACGTTTAGCAAAGGAGTCGGCTTTCTGATAAAGGTCGGTGGATTTGTCACCCTTACCTGAAATAATAAGGGGAGTTCTTGCTTCGTCAATGAGGATTGAGTCAACCTCATCAACGATTGCAAAAATGTGCTTACGCTGAACCCTTTGCTCTTTGTAAACCACCATATTGTCTCTGAGGTAGTCAAAGCCAAGCTCGTTGTTTGTGCCGTAGGTGATGTCTGCCTCGTACTGCTTTTTACGCATATCACCGGGCATATCATGGATAATAAGACCAACTGTTAAGCCTAAGAAACGGTAAAGCTTGCCCATCCATTCGGAGTCACGCTTTGCAAGGTAGTCGTTGACTGTAACAATGTGAACACCTTTGCCTGTAAGTCCGTTTAAGTAAGCAGGTAAGGTAGCAACCAGGGTTTTACCTTCACCTGTACGCATTTCGGCGATTCTGCCCTGATGAAGAATAATACCGCCTATAATCTGAACAGGGAAGTGCTTCATACCTAAAACTCGCCAGCTGGCTTCTCGGCAAACTGCGAATGCTTCGGGCAGTAAGCTGTCTAAGGTTTCACCTTTCAGGAGTCTTTCTCTGAAAAGCACGGTCTGATTTTTAAGCTCGGCATCAGTCATTTTTTCATAAGTCGGCTCTAAAGAGAGCACCTTGTCGCAAAGAGGCTTTACTCTTTTAATCTCCTTTTTGCTGTAGTCGCCAAAGAGGGTTTTTAAAAGTCCCATAAATCATATTCCTTTCTATAATAAACCTTATCGGGAAAACAACATATTAATCCATTTTAATATATTTAATTAAGTATAGCACAATCTGAATTAAAAATAAAGCAAAATATAGAATATCCTGTAAAGTTTTTATGACCGTTAGTCACGGTAGGCAATTTTGCCTTTGGAAAGGTCAGTTTTAGAAGAAAGCTAAATTAACGGCGGGAAATAAAAAAGCTTCCCATAGCAGGAAGCTTTTTATCACTTGCTTTTTTTATGTAATATTTTGCCGACTATAAAAGCAATTAATGCAGGGGTCAAAAATACAATTGCCCTTGCAAGTACAAATACGTAAAAGGGTGCAGAGTTAAGACTATTTGTGTAGCGGAAAGAATCTACTGCAACCAGTACGCAGAAAGCAGCTGCCAGCATAATAGCGGCAATATAAAAGATTTTGTAAAGTGTTATTTTTTTCATATTTATTCTCCTTTGAGTGATTTTGCTGATTCTAACATTGCAATTCTAGCAATGGGGCCTGCACTGTAAAATCCGTAGTCGCCTTCTTCAACCACAACGGCAAAGGCAAGGGGAGCATCCTCGTCTAAGCTGTATCCTATCATCCAGCCGTTGGGAAGCTTTCCGTCGCCAACCTCAGCAGTACCTGTTTTGGCACAAACGGTTAAGCCCTCAAACATACTGTCGCCGTAATAGTCGGAAATTGTGTAACGCATAAGGCTGTTAAGGCTGTTTGCTATATCCTCGCTCATAAGCCTGCCGCTTTTTCCTGAGTTTTCGCCCTTAACGTAGTGGGGAAGCCGTGTTTCTCCGCCCTGAGCTATGGCTCCGCACAAAATTGCCATCTGAGCAGGGTTAACGGTGTCGGTATACTGACCTATTCCTGACCAGGCAAGAGAAATATCGTCGGCTTTTCTTACGTCAAAATGCCCCTGAGCGGTGTACACCTCGCCGATACGAAAGCTTTTGTTAATACCCATTTTATCGGCAGTTTTCTGCATATTTTCTCTGCCTGCAAGAAGTGCCGAGTCGCCAAAGGCGATGTTGCAGGAATAAGCAAAGGCGTTTTTAAGGTCAAGGTCGCCGTGAGTTTCCAGACAGGTAACTTCAAAGTTGCCGATTTCCTTTTTGCTTTCGCAGGTGAAGATTTTATCTTCATAACCTTCTATATGCTCAAAACCTGCACCGGCGGTAATAATCTTAAAAATTGAGCCGGGAGTGTAGGTTGAGGAAATGCAGTTGTTAAGGTACGAGCCGTCCTCGGGATTTTCGGGGATGTTCATAGGGTCATAGGTAGGTGCACTTACCATACACAGCACCTCGCCTGTTTTGTAGTTGTAAACAAAGCAGGCACCTTTTCTGCCCTCAAAGGCCTCGTAAACTTCGGTGCAGACATCACTGTCCAGGGTAACGGTTAAATTGTTCTTGCCCTTAAGGCTTTGGGGCAGACCATAGCCGAAGATTTTGCTGTGGCCTGAAATTTTATCTCTGTAAGCGGTTTCTACTGCTGTTGCAATGTTATATGAGCCGTCGCCCACTGTGTGAAGCATAGCTTTGCGGGTGCTCTCACTTTCATGATAAAGTCGCTCGCCGTCAATACTTGTAGCAAGAACCACGCCGTTTCTGTCCAGAATATCGCCTGCATTTGCAAGTCCTTGCCCCGATACCATATAGGGGTTGTAGCTTTGTGCCGCCCAGAGGTCGGCATCAAAAATGTATTTTACGCACAAGAAGCCAAGCCCCAGCAAAAATGCCACGGCTAAGATAAGGGATATTATGCTTCTTGACATGGTTTTTTTCATTTTAATTCACCGTTTTGTTTTGAAAAATATTCAACCCGCCGTTAATGAAGGTTGTTTTAATATGAACCTGTCCAAAGGCGAATTGCCCTCAAGGGGCTACCTTGTATGTGCGTTCGTCGGCGGCTTTTATGAAGGCTAAAAGTCCCCAACAGGAAAGCATAGAAGAGCCGCCTGCACTTACAAAGGGCAGGGTAACACCTGTAAGAGGCAGAATATCGGTACATCCAAAGATGTTAAGCCCCATTTGTACTAAAAGCAAAGTTGCTGCACAGGATGCAGAAATAGAGTAAAATGTGCTTCGGCTTCTGGTTGTCATAGCACGGGTGTAGAACACAAGGCCGCAAATTGCAATTGCGATTGTAATTGCGATTATAAGACCCATTTCCTCGGAAACTATACCGAAAACAAGGTCGGTTTCCGATGCACCGTAGTAACGTAGATTTCCACTGCCCACACCTGTGCCGAAAAGTCCGCCCGAGGCTATACTGGTAAGGGTTCCTGCCTGCTGATAACCAAGGTCGTAAGGGTCATCGAGAGCGTGACCCCAGATAGAGAATCTTTCGGCAATATAAGGCTTGAAGTTTAATACCAGAAGAACTGCAAAGACAGCTCCCACAAGGGCGAGAATTACGGTTTTATAGTCGCCTGAGCGGGTAATTGAAATAACAATAAAGGTTACAAAGAATATCAGTGCTGTGCCAAAGTCACCCATAAGTGCCAAGGCTCCCACACACATAGCTGAGAAAATAATAAATTCAAGGAAATTTCGTCTTGTCTGCAGATAATCAAGGGATGCAGCGCCCACAAAGATGTAAGCAATCTTTACAATTTCTGACGGCTGAACGGAAATACCGCCGATGTAAATTCGGTTTGCGGCACCGTATTCAACCGTACCGAAAATAAGGTTTATAGCTAAAAATCCCACAGCGGCTATCATAATTGCCCATCGCCATTTAATAACCCTGTCAGGATTTTTTATGAACATAAGGATTGCCATAAAAAGCACCGCACCTGCTATTGCAGATGCAACCTGAACTATGGCATCACTCATTTCCTGCTCAACCAAAAGAAGGGAGCCAAGGCCCGTAAGCCACAAGGCTAAGGTTTCAAGCTCAAAGTTTTTACGGTTGAAAACCCCATAGGAAAAGGCGTACAAAACCCATGAGAATACAGTCACTGCACCGAAGATAAACAGTGCGTTTAAGTTAAGGGAGTTGGTGGTAACGCAGAGCTCACAGGTCATAAACAGGTGGAAAAGATTAACTAAAATAAGCAGAAGTCCTGAGGATACCGAGGGTTTATGAGAGGCTTTGGAGAAAAACCAGCTTGGTCTTATGTCTTCGTTATACTCTTCACCGCGAAGCAGAGTAAGGCTTGTACCGCCAATGGTGATAACGTCGTTAATAAAAACCTGAGTTCTGCCTGAAATTTGCTTGCCGTTTACTTTTGTGCCTGATTTTGAGCCTGAGTCGTTAATAAACCAGCCTGCTTTACGTCTTAAAAGCACACAGTGGCTTCGGGATACTGTGCCGTCTTCTATGGTAATGTCGCTTCTTTTGCTTCTGCCAATGGAATTTTCCCAGAAAAGCACAGGGATTTTTATGTCAAAGCGACGGTTGTAAAGCATTAGCAGGGGTTTTTCAGGGCGTTTGTGACGACGCATTGAGGCAAAAATATGATAAACAATAAATATTGCGTAAAAGCTTAAGAGTATTCTTAATCCGACAATAGCTGTATCAGCCATACCTTGTACCATCAAAACGCCTCCTTTTTGTTTAATATAGTTATAGTATTCCTTTTTATAGCGGTTTGTCAACTAATAAAATATAAATTTTAAAGGCTCTCCCTTTGTTTAAAGGAGAGCCTCAGCTTATTTTATTACTCTGATTTTTTCAATTTTATAGTAAGCAAAAGCCTTCAAAGCATTTTCGTCAATAACCTCACCGCAGATTGCTATGGGCACGGCAGGAGGACAGCTTACGGTGTAGCTTGCAAGAATTTTTCCCTCGGCATCTTTTGCGTGGATTTCTGTATTTGGGCTGAAAAGTGCCTCTTTTATGCTGAGTGCTCTTCTAAGCTTATTAACTTTAGGAGAAGGAGTGCTGATTTCAGGACGCTTATTTACCGCCAACAGTACACCCTTAAGCTTATTAAGGTCGCTATTGGAGTTTTCAGGGGTAAACATAAGGGTCAAAAAGTCAGAGTCAGCAAACTCACAGATAATGCCGTTTTCACTGAGAATGCTTGTAAGCTCATTGCCCGTATAGCCGTATTCCTTAGAAGAAATGGTGATTTTTAAAGCTTCATTGCCAAAAAGAGTGTAACCCTTGGCTTTTAAAGCTTTCTTTAAATCTTCAACTTCTTCAACAAAAAAACTGAGCTTTTCTTTGTAGCCTTCAGCCATATATTTGTTAGCAGAGTCAAGGGACTCAAGAATAAGGTAGCTGGGGCTTGTAGACGCAAAAAGGCTCATTGCACTTTCACAATGAGTTTTAAAAATTTCAGGGGCAGACTTGCTTATATGAAGGTAGCCTCCGCCTGTCAGCACAGGCAGGGTTTTGTGGGCAGAGTCACAGCAAATATCGGCACCCAATGCAATAGGATGCTGATTTTCGGGCAAGAAATTAAGATAAGCACCGTGGGCATTGTCAATAAGTAAAAGCAAACCTTGTTCTTTGCAAACAGCCGACAGCCCTTTGATATCCGTAATATTTCCAAGGTAATCGGGGCTTGTTATGTAAAGTGCCACTGGCTTTTCTTTGTAATTTTCAAGATAAGATTTAAGTTTTTCAGGAGTCAGATTAAGGCTTAAAAGTCCCTCGCTTTCGTCGGGATAAATCCAGTCCACCTCAATGTCGTTAAGAGCCACACCGCTTAAAAAAGCTTTGTGGGCATTTCTGCCGGCTAAAATAACAGGCTTTCTGTTATTCTCAGCGGAGTAAAGCTTTAAAAGATAAAGCATTGCTCGGATTGAAAGTGACGAACCCTCAGTGCTGTAAAGAGTTCTGGCAGTAGAGAAAAGGGAAGAAGCATTTTCCATACTTTCTTTTATAATTCCCTTAGCATTATACAGCACATCAGCACCCTCAACCTCGGTGATATCCAGGTGCTCAACACCTAAAAAGCCTTTACCTTTATGTCCCGGCATATGAAGTCTTGAGTGTTGTGCCGCGGCATATTTTTTTACAAAATCACAAATCGGTGTGTTCATATTATTCGTCAAGTGCCTTGGCACATTCAAGCATAATTGCACATTCCATTCGTTTTTTGAAAAGCTTGCAACCGTCTTCATAGATACCCTTTACCGAGCCTGTAGAGTGGTATGCGTTAGCCGCACAGCCGCCTGAGCAATACAGCTTTGCCCAACAGTCCTTGCACTCTTCGTGAGCATACACGTTGCAGGACGCAAAATCTTCCTGTATAGCGGTGTTGGTAACACCCTCAAACACAGAGCCTAAGCGGAACTTCTCCTCGCCTACAAACTGGTGGCAGGGGTAAAGGTCGCCCCAAGGGGTAACAGCCATATACTCGGTGCCTGAACCGCAACCTGAAAGTCGCTTGTAAATACAGGGACCTGCTTTAAGGTCAATCATATAGTGGTAGAAGGTAAAGGGGTCGCCTTCGCGGTGCTTTTTAAGCATAAGCTCGGCAAGCTCCTCATACTGCTTCATAACGATTTCAAGGTCTTCATCAGTAAGACGACTGGGGTCATCTTTAGCACATACCACAGGCTCCATACTAAGCTCTTTAAAACCTAAGTTAAGCATTTCCTTGATGTCATTAAGGAAATCGGGGTTGGCGTGGGTAAATGTACCTCGCATATAGTAGTTTTTACCGCCTCGTGCTTTAACAAAATCCTGGAATTTGGGAACAATTTTCTCCCAGCTTCCGTTACCCTGAAAGTCTACACGGAAACGGTCGTGAACTTCTTTTCTGCCGTCAAGGCTTAAAACCACATTACTGCATTCTTTGTTGGCAAAGTCGATAACATCCTGGTCAACGAGAACACCGTTGGTAGTAAGGGTAAAGCGGAAGTTTTTGCCGTGCTCTTTCTCAACACTTCTTGCGTAAGCTACAAGGTCTTTTACAACCTCAAAATTCATCAGAGGCTCACCGCCGAAGAAGTCTACCTCAAGATTACGTCTTGTACCTGAGTTTTCAATAAGAAAATCAAGAGCAGCCTTGCCTACCTCAAAGCTCATCATAGCACGCTCGCCGTGGTACTTGCCTTGGGATGCAAAGCAGTAAGAGCAGTTAAGGTTGCAGGTGTGGGCAATATGAAGGCAAAGTGCCTTTATAATACCCTTGCTTTTTTCTTTAAGCTTGCCTGCCATACCCTCGTATGTATCGGGGGTAAAAAGCTTGCCTGCTGACTTTAAGACTTCAATCTGATTGAAACAATCCTTGATTTCTGCATCGTTAACCTCAGGGTTATCAGGGTATTTATTAAGGATAAACTCAAGAATTTCAGCCTGAGACTTTTTCTCGTACATATTTATAATATCAAAGGCTACCTCGTCCACTACGTGAACGGAGCCTGAGTAAATATCAAGGACAATGTTAAGTCCCGAGAGTTTATAGCAATGTATCATAATAATATCTCCTAATCACAAAAAATGCCGCCAGAAGGCGGCATTTGATTTGCTTGTAATTAAAAATTACTTATTCTCTGTGTTTTCGCACTCCTGGTTAGCAACACCGCAGCTTGTTTTGCAAGCAGACTGACAAGAAGTCTGGCACTCGCCGCAACCGCCGCACTTAGCACTCTCACAAAGATTTTTGGTATCAAGAGTTTTGATTGTCATAATAAATTCCTCCGAAATTATATTTCTGAAGTTATTTTATCACGCAAATTGTAATAAGTCAATCCTTTAAAATAATTGTATAAGTGTGTTTTTTGAATAAAGATAATGCAGCATTACGGTTAAGAAGTATATAATTCTTGAATATAAGGAAAAAGTATGCTATTATACGGTTAAAATAATACTGAAATGGGATGACGAGGTATGAGTATTTCCGCTAAGTTCAAGGACCTGTTCATAAAGTACAATGTTTTTTCGGTTTGCAGAAAGAAAAGGATGAAAAAAAGACTTAAGAACACTACCCCCACACTTTTATGCCCTAACTGTATGGGTGGGTTACTGTTTCATGATTTGGGTCTTCAGTTTCGTTCCCCTACTGTGAATACAATGATTAAACAAGGCGATTTTATTAAATTTGTTACGGATATGGACAGTTATCTGGATAGCAAACTTGAGTTTTTTAAACACCCGAAAAATACTTTCCCTTGTGCAAAACTTAAAGATATTACAATATTTTTTACTCACTATAAAAGTGAAGAAGAAGCAGAAGCCAAATGGTTGGAGAGAAGCAAGCGAATTGACAGAGATAATCTTTTTATTGTTTGCTCTGAGAGAGAGGGTATAACTAAAGAAGATATCCTTAAACTGAGCAAAGTAAAAGCAAAAGGCGTTATGGTATTTACATACAACCATTACCCTGATATTCCTTATGCGGTGCAGATTAAAAAATACGCATCAAACGGAGAAGTGGGTAACATACTGCAACGAACAATCTGGAACGACAGCAGAGAATACGAAAATTATTTTGATTTTGTAAAGTGGTTTAATGAAGCAAACGGCGGAGATTTTGACAACAGAATATTTGCAAAAAAATAAAGGAGCAGATGCTCCTTTGTTTTTTTATCTGAAATTATTATTAATTATCCTTGCAATTACAGAATTACGATACATTTTGTCCGTTGATACATCTTTGATAACCTTGATAAAAGGTACAGCAGGGGGGAGGATGCTTTCGCTCTCCACTTCAATTTCAAGAAAAGCCTGTGTATCCCAGAAGGGAAAAACATCAACCTCGCAGGTAAAGCCTTCGTAAGAGAAGGTGTATCGGGTTTTCTCAACGGGAGCGGTGCCTTTTTGAAGGTAGGCTGAAAGTGTGTTGAATTCTGTTTCTGAAATTTCTTCTTCGACTTCAATTCTTGTGATGCCTGTTACATCTTTTTTAAAGGTTTTATAAAAAGTTACTTTGCCAGCTTCCTCAACTCTGCGTATACGGCACCTTGTACCGAATTCGCTTAAACCTGCAGGAAGCTCAAGGTACATCTGACAAAGCCTCTTTTCTGTGAAGTCCGGCTGTTTTTCAAGCACTTTTATGTCGGGCATTTCTATAAGAAATTTATATTCTATTTCCAAAGGTTTATTATCCATTTTATACCTCAGGTGTCAGGGTTAAGCTGACAATTTCAGGGGGATTGTTAAAGCGGGGAACAGCTTGCCTTGAGGAGCCTAAACCGCGGGAAATTACCATAGTGGCGTTTTCTTCATAAAAAACACCGTAGTCATAGTGGGGAAAATACCCCTGCTCAGGGGCAAAAAGTCCGCCCTTAAAGGGCAAAACCACCTGACCGCCGTGAGTATGGCCCGATACCATTAAATCAATCTTAACCTCATCCACTCCCCAGGTATAATATTCGGGACAATGGCTCAGTAAAAGAGTGAATCTGTCGGTGTCGGCAAAATCCCTTATGTAATCGTTAAGATGCTCGCTGTCGGGATGATAGCCCATAAGTCCGCCTAAGCGGATTTCGTTGCCTTTTAAGTTCAGGTCTATGTACCTGTTGTCCAGCAACGTGGCGTGTTCGCTTAAAATTTGCCTGATTTCGCTGAATTCAGGGTGAGAACGCTCGTGATTGCCCAAAGAGCAGTAAGTAGGTGCAATTTCTGACAGACTATCATAAAGGGATGAAAGATAAGAATAATCTTCGCAGTATTCGCTTACCATATCGCCTACGGTAAAAATCACGTCAGGATTACAGTCCTTCACCTTTCTGATAAGTTTTTCGTTATCCTTGCCGAAAGAAGAATCGTGCAAATCAGAAAGCACAACACAGGAAACAGGGGTATTTATACCGCTTAAGCATATATTATAATGTGTGGTTTTTAGCGAAAAATAGCTTACCGCAATGCCTGCAACGCAAAGAATCAGGATAAAAGCCACAAATGCAAGCAAAATCGTTAAAGCCGTTTTTTTATGTTTATTACAGGGTTTTCCCACAGTATCACCGTATTATCTTGAAATTCCTGCAGAATCTATAAGCTCTTCCATCAGTTTTTCAATGGGGTAGCCAATGGCATCCATCATCATAGGATACATACTGATTTCTGTAAAACCGGGCAGGGTGTTGATTTCATTGAAAATTACGTTGCCATTCTCTTCCATAAAAAAGTCAACACGTGAAAGACCTGTGCATCCCAAAGCTCTGAAAATAGCTTCGGCGTATTTCTGTACCTTTTCGTTGACGCCTTCGGGAATATCAGGGTTGAGAACAGTTTTTGAGTCGGAGTTGTTGTATTTGGCTTCGTAACTGTAGAAAACGTCGCCTGCAACAGCTTCGCCGGCGTTTGAACAGATAATGTTGCCTGATTTTTCAAAAACTGCACACTCAAGCTCTCTGCCCTTTATGGTTTCTTCAATAAGCACTTTTGAGTCGTGAGTAAGTGCAAGCTCTACAGCGCTTACAAGCTCCCGGCGGTTTTCAGCCTTTGACACACCCTGGGACGAGCCTGACTTACAGGGCTTTACAAACATAGGATATGAAAGCTTTTCCTCAGCTTTTACTATGTAATCGTCATTGTCGTTTGCTCTTACAAGCACATAATCAGCCTGAGGAATTTCTTTGAGGCTGTCTACAATAATCTTGGTATATGCTTTGTCCATAGAAACAGCAGAAGAAGTAACACCGCAACCTACGTAGGGAATAGAGCACAATTCAAAAAGCCCCTGAATTGTGCCGTCCTCGCCGTTTTTGCCGTGAAGAACAGGGATGATTGTGTCTATTTCAATAACTGTGTTTTTGCCGTCTAAAAGCACAAGACCCTTGTTAGGCATAAGCATTGCGGGTACGTTTGAGCTTTCGTCAGCCCATTTGCACTGAGGAATCAAGGCGGTGTCGGCACTGAAGTATACCCAGTCGCCGTTTTTTCTGATTCCTACGAGGTGCTTGTCGTACTTGTCGTCAGGAATGTTTTTTATAAAGTTCATAACGGATTTGCAGGAAACTTCGTGTTCGGTGGAGTTTCCGCCGAAAATAATAAGAATTGATTTTTTATCCATAATATACCTTTCAGAATTTAGTTTTTGCCATAGTCAAATTCAGTGAGATTTTTGTAAATAACGTCAAACAGCCTGGTTTTTACGGCATCTGATACAAAGCTGTTGTGAGGTGTAATATGTACCCCGGGTATACTCCACAAGGGACTCTGGGGGGGGAGGGGTTCCTCCTCAAAAACATCAAGGGCAACACCTGAAAGCTTATTTTCCTTTAAAACCTTAATAAGGTCAGCTTCGTTGATAATTTTTCCTCTTGAAATATTGATAAGCACAGCATCATCCTTGAGGTAGCCCAAGGTTTCCGCGTTGATGATATGCTCGGTTTTTTCTGTAAGAGGCAGACATAAAACGGCAATATCGCAAAGCTTAAGGGCAAGGGGCAGACTGTCCATATAAAAGAATTCGTCAATAAATTCGCATTTGCTGTCAAAAATATCGGCACCAAGAACCTTTGTGCCAAAAGCCTTGAAACGCTTTGCACATTCCTGTCCGATATTACCCACGCCAATGATAAGCACGGTTTTGCCGAAAAGCTCTCTGAGGTTACGGTTCTTTTCCCAGAGCTTCTGCTCCTGGTTTCTTAAAAAGAACTTGCTTTCTTTATAAATTTCAAGAGTTTTAAGCAACGCCCATTCTGCCATAGGAATGTTGTAAACACCCTTAGCATTAAAAAGTGCAATTCCTTTTTGGGCAAATTTGCTTACGGGAACGCGGTCGTAGCCTGCACTGGTAAGCTGGACTGCCTTTAAGTTTTCAAAGCTTTCGATGTTGTTATACATAAAAAGCGAGTTGCAGACCACAGCATCAAACTGACTGCAGTCTATGCTGAGCTTTTCAAGCTCGTTCTGAATATATGTAATTTCAAAGCCTGCGGTTTTAAGTGCAGCAAGCTGAATGTCTGAGTAGCTGAAAGCACCTGTAAGAAGCAGCTTCATATGATACCTCCAAAGATTAAAACGGAAGTTATGATTTTATATAGAATTACTTGTTGACTGTTTCTTTTTTCTCAGCCTGGGCTTTGGCGGCGGTTTCGGTGGTATTTTCGTTGTCGGCATTTTTAAGAACCTTGATAATGGAAACAAAGAAAATCTTAAAATCAAGGGCAAATGAAATGTTCCTTGTATACCACACGTTAAGCTCTATTCTTTTGTTCCACTCAACGTCTTTTCTGCCGTTAACCTGTGCCCAGCCTGTAACACCCGGGCGTACGTCAAACATATGCTTCTGCTCTTCAGAATATTCTTCAATAGGCCAGGGGTGGTATGTAAGAGGCGGGCGGGGTCCGATAATGCTCATATCGCCCTTGAGGATATTAACAAGCTGAGGAAGCTCGTCAATGCTGGTAGCACGGATAAATCTGCCTACCTTTGTAACTCTGGCATCTCCCTTGCCGGAATATACACCTGAGCCGGTTTTCTCAGCACCTACGCACATACTGCGGAATTTATATATGTCAAAAACTTTACCGCCCTTTCCAAGCCTTTTCTGCTTGAAGATAACAGGACCCTTTGAGTCGATTTTTACGGCGAGAGCCGTAATTGCCAGAACAGGCGATAAAATAATCAGTCCCAGTAAAGAAATAACAATATCCGCACTGCGTTTAATAAATTTATACATACTTTTTACCCCTCAGAACGCCAATTTATATAGCTGAAAAGCATATTTCCATAGTAATTCATATTATATTATAACATATAAAAAGGGAAAATCAACGATAATGTTTATAATTGACAAGATGACTTATAAGTTGTATAATTTATTTGTATAATTGTGTACATTTGTTCAGATAGAGGTACAGCTATGAGGAAATTCAGTGCCCGAAAGGGTTTTTTACTTATTGCAGATATACTTATTGTGGCAGTAACAGGTACGTTTGCCAACCTTGCTCTTATGTGGGCGGATATTCTGCGAAATGCAGGTGCAGACGATTTCTGGTCAGTCCCCTGGTCAAAAATGACCCTTTTGCTTGGTATTGTTGGGGTGTTTACCCTGCTTTGTCTGCTGAGTTTAGGTGCCTATTCCTTTTTCTGGAGGCTTTACGGTAAAAAGGATTTTCTGATATGCGGTTTTGCAGTTACCTTAGGTTTTGGCTTAAGTGCTGTTTCTTCATATTTCTTTGGTATTTTCGGTTCTGTATTTCCTGTAGTTTATTTTGCTTTCTTCTACTTATCATCTCTTGTCTGTATGCTGGTTATAAGAGTGTTGTTTAAAAAGGCGATTATAAGGCTTACAGAAGCAGGCAGAGAAGAAAATGCCCGCCGTACCCTTGTTGTAGGTGCAGGGCAGGCTGCAAAGCTTATTCTTGCCGACATTGAAAGTGCAAAAAGCGACCCCAACAACCCTTCTCATGATATTCTGCCTGTGTGTCTGGTTGACGACAACCGTGCAAAATACGGAACAAAAATAAATGGAGTTCCCGTTCTCGGCAACACTCAGGATATTCCACAGATATGCAAGTCAAACAACATTTCTCTTATTTTGTTTGCAATTCCTTCCTGTACAGATGAGGAAAGAAAGCAGATTCTTGAAATCTGCTCTGAAACCCAGTGTAACATTAAAATGGTTCCCTATTTAAGCGAGCTTTATTTTGACGACACAAGCCGCGGTAAGGGACTTTTAAAGCAGGTTCAGGATATTAAAATTGAGGATTTATTGGGCAGAGACCCCATTTCTTTTGACAAAGACAGAATAGAGGCTTTTATCAAAGGCAAAATCTGTATGGTCACAGGCGGCGGCGGTTCTATCGGCTCTGAGCTTGTAAGGCAGATTGCAAACTACAGCCCTCAGCAGGTTATTATTGTAGATATATACGAAAATAACGCCTACGATATTCAGCAGGAGCTGATTTTGGAGCACGGAGATGCCCTTAACCTGGTTACTCTCATTGCATCTGTAAGAGATTACGACAAAATGGAGAGTATTTTCAAGGAGTATAAGCCTCATATTGTTTTCCACGCGGCAGCTCACAAGCACGTGCCTTTAATGGAAACCTCCCCTGAAGAAGCTGTAAAAAACAATATCTTCGGAACATACAACGTAGCAACTCTGGCTGAGAATTACGGCGTAGAAAAGTTTGTTATGATTTCTACGGACAAGGCGGTTAACCCCACAAACGTTATGGGTGCTACAAAGCGTTGTTGTGAAATGATAGCTCAGCACAAGGCACAGCACAGCACAAAGACAGAATTTGTTACCACACGTTTCGGTAATGTTTTAGGTTCAAACGGTTCGGTTATTCCTCTTTTCCGCCGTCAGATTGAAAGCGGCAAGCCTGTTACCGTTACCCACCCCGATATTATCCGTTACTTTATGACTATTCCTGAGGCTGTGTCACTGGTTCTGCAGGCAGGCGCAATGGCTCATGGCGGTGAAATTTTTGTTCTTGATATGGGCGACCCTGTTAAGATTACAACTTTAGCCGAAAACCTTATAAGAATGTACGGCAAGGTGCCCTACAGAGATGTTGAGATTAAATTTACAGGTCTGAGACCCGGCGAAAAGCTCTTTGAAGAGCTTCTGATGAACGAAGAGGGTCTTAAGTCCACAGAAAACAAGAAAATTTTCATCGGCAACCAGATTGCCATTGATGAAGAAGATTTGCTCAGTAAGCTTAATGAGCTGAAAAAATATGCAGAAGATAACAACAGCGAAAAGGTAGTTGAAATGCTTTCAGCAATTGTTCCCACCTTCCAGCATAAAATAAACTAAGCAATTAACTACTTTTTAAAAAGGAGATTTTCCTATGTGCGGAATAGTCGGATATGTAGGCAAAAACGATTGCAGTGAGGTTCTTGTAAATGCTCTTTCAAAGCTTGAGTACCGCGGCTACGATTCAGCAGGTATTGCGATTTTTGAGGATGGCGTTGTAAACGTTATCAAAGCAGAAGGCAGACTCAAGAATCTTGAAGATAAAATGAAGTCAGAAAACTTTCCTGCAGGTACTGCAGGCATCGGTCATACCCGCTGGGCAACCCACGGTAAGCCTTCTGACATTAACTCTCATCCCCATATCGGCGGAGAGTATGTAACATTGGTACATAACGGTATTATTGAGAACTACCGCGAGCTTAAGGAAAAGCTTGAGGCAGAGGGTAGAGAGTTTTACAGCGAAACCGATACCGAGGTTGTAGCAAAGCTTCTGGACTTCAACTACAGCGGCGACCCTGTAAAGGCTATTGAGAAAACTCTTAGTGAGGTTACGGGTTCCTTTGCTCTGGGTATTCTTTTTAAGGATATCCCCAATGTAATTTATGCAGTGAGAAGAGGCAGTCCTCTTATTGTAGGTGTTAAGGACGAGGAAGGTTTTATTGCTTCTGACGTTCCCGCAATTATTAAGTATACAAAGGATTATTTCCTTTTAGAGCATGATGAAATTGCACGTATCGCTGAGGGCGATATAAGCTTTACCGATTTAAAGGGTAACCCAATCACCAAAGAGCTTAAAACAGCCGATTGGGATATGGATGCCGCTGAAAAAGGCGGTTACGAGCATTATATGCTTAAAGAAATCAACGAACAGCCTGAAGCAGTAAGAAAAACCGTTGCCCCCAGGGTTTTTCACGGTATGCCCAGCCTTGAGGAATGCTCAATTACCGTTGAAAGCCTCAAGGACATCAAGCAGGTGTTTATTGTTGCCTGCGGTACTGCAATGCACGCAGGTATGGTTGGCAAATATGCCATTGAAAAGCTGGCACGTGTTCCCGTTGTGGTTGATATTGCTTCCGAATTCAGATATCGTGCTCCTTTAGTGGGCGAGGGCGATTTGGTTATTATTATTTCCCAGTCCGGCGAAACTGCTGACAGCTTAGAGGCTTTAAGAGTTTCAAAAGCTCTTGGTGCCAAGGTTATGGGTGTGGTTAATGCCAAGGGCAGCTCAATTGCACGTGAGTCTGATATGCTTGTGTATACTCACGCAGGCCCTGAAATTGCCGTTGCTTCCACAAAGGCATATATGGTTCAGATTGCTGTTATGTATCTGCTTTCCTTTGAGCTAGCTTTTGCCAAGGGCAAGATTTCAGAGGAAGAATGTAAGCGTCTTACAGCAGAGCTTATGGCTATGCCTGAGAGGATTGCTGAGATTATCAAGTCGTCTGATGCAGTTTCCAAGGAAGCTGCCAAGGAACTTATTGAAGCTGAAAGTCTTCTTTACATCGGCAGAGGCTTTGACTATGCACTTTCTATGGAAGGCTCTCTGAAGCTTAAGGAAATTTCCTACATTCACTCTGAGTGTTATGCGGCAGGCGAATTAAAGCACGGCACAATCTCACTTATTACTGACGGTATGCCTGTTATTGCGGTTGCAACTCAGTCAGACCTTTATGATAAGACAATAAGTAACATCAAAGAGGTTAAGGCAAGAGGTGCCAAGGTGCTTCTGGTTTGTGGCGAAGGCTTTGAGGTAGGCGAAGATGTAGCTGATGCTATTATCCGCGTTCCTATGACGGAAGAAATGCTTATGCCTATGGCTGCAATTGTTCCCTTACAGCTTGTGGCTTACTATTCTTCAGTTCTTCGCGGTAATGATGTTGATAAGCCCAGAAACCTTGCAAAATCCGTTACCGTAGAATAAGCGGTTAGCCACCGCAGGGCAATTCCCGCCTTTGGATAGGTTGGCGGTACAGGTTAACTGCCTTGACGGCGGGCAAGAATCCGCATACAGCTTAAAATATAACCAAAACCCCGCTTAACAGCGGGGTTTTTTGATGTGATAAGTTATAGTGAAGAAGTAAACGGTGTGACAAGCCTTACTAATACAAAATGCCTTGAGGATAACCTCAAGGCATTTAATAGTTTAGTATTAAGTTTAACTTAGTTTAATCAGCAAGCCTTTTTCTTAAGAGCTAAAACTGCAACACCAAGCATCATAACAACTGCACCTGCTGCGAAGAATACAGGTGTAAAGTCGCCTGTCGTGGGAGATTTGTCGTCATCGTCAGGCTCATAAGGAACTTTGGTAGCGGGCTCTGTAGAGGGAAGAGAAGCATCCTCGGAAGCAAAATGTGCATAAGCACGGATGTTTGTGTCACCCTTGGGAAGGATTACGATTGTAGAGCTTGTAAGCGATCCCTCAATAATGTCAAATTCGCCTGTAATGAACTCCCAATGTGTAAACTTAAAGCCGTCGTTACTGCTTGCAATAAGAGTAACAGTGCCGTCAGAACCAACGATATACTCGACAGGATTCTTGATGCTGGGAGTTACTGTACCGCCTTCTTCAGGAACAGCAATTGCGTCGATAGTGATTTTTGTGTCAACAACAGAAGCGGTGGGGCTGATTTCTGCAGAAACAGAAACAATACCGCAAACCATAAGAAGAACTGCGATTAATAAAGATATAGCCTTTTTCATTATATATTCCTCCTAAGTATAAATACCGAATATAACTACCACAAGTATATCACCCCGAAAAGCAAAAGTAAAGTTTTTTTGCAAATAATAAAATATTTGGTGAATTTATCTAATAAGCCAGTCCGCCTTTTGTGCAAAAACCAGTATCCGACATATTGCGACGGCTGTTACTGTTACTGCGGTTTTAAGGTGACGGAACCACATTGCTTTGACAGTTTACTTGGGTGATGTGCCTAATTTATCTTTGCAGGTTTTACCATAATTTTTGACTTGGACAAAATCGCCAATTCTGTTTCGTTTGGTTTGTGCCAACATACGAAAATAGGTAAAACTCACTAAAAACTATTAAAATCGGTTGAAAATTTAGGTGTGGAGTGTTACAATTCTGTAGTAAAATAATTGCCAAAGTGTGTGCTTGTTTTGTGGTACAGATAGTTTTCTCTATACTATTTATATTATAAAACACTGCGGAGGTCAGACGACAGGGCATCAGCCAAAGTACAAAAAACCTTTGGAATTACGGTTACACGGTAAAATCATTAAAAAATTTATTAGGAGGAATTTTAATGAGTACAACTAAACGTATCGCAAAGCGTTTACTCGCTGTGATACTTACAGTTATGATGCTTATGTCTATGGTTACAATAGGCATGACATCCGCATCTGCTGCTAAGGTAGACCTGGCAGAAACAGGTGCAACACTTAATGCGTCCGGTAACGGCAGACTTTACTTCAACATGAGCGCAGTATCTTGGTGGAATACATCAAGTGCAGGCGGCGGTAACTATGCTTACTTCTTTAACAATTCTACAGGTAAGAATGCGTGGTCCGCAAAGGCTCAGGTTTACAGTGGTAGTGTATATTATGTAAATATCCCTGCTGGTGATTGGGCAGGCGTTATCCTTACAAGAAATAGTGTTACTTCCGGTCCTACTTGGGACAACAAGTGGAACCAGACCGGCGACATTACAATGAGCAACACATCCAACTACATTTCTAAGTTCGCTGATGGCTCTACTTCCGTAACATGGGGCACACAGAAGCCCGCTTCTACTGCAACACTTACATCAAGTGCAGCTACTATTGAGTTAGGTGCAACTGCAAATCTTACAGCTGCTCTTTCTTCAAACACAAACCTCAATACAGTAAAGTCCGTTGCATACTCTGTTAGCCCTGCAGGCGCAACAGTAAGCGGCAACACATTTACAGCAACTGAGGCTGGCACATACACAGTAACAGCAACTGTTACATATAATCCTTACGATTATGCAGGCATTACTTCTACAACTACAGCTACAACAACTATCACAGTTGAAGCTCCCGTTGTAGAGGAAACAACAACTACTCCCGCATCTTCTTCCAATACTGAAGAGTCTTCCTCTTCAGAGGTAGAAGGCACAACATCAGTTCCCGCAACTTCTGATCCCGCTGAGGAGAAGAACACAATCGATCTCGCATGGGCAGAGGATAACGGCCTTTATGCTTATGCAAACATCACAGACGAGCCCAATACAGAAGCATGGCAGCGTTGGGTAGATGTAAGCGGTACACGTCGTTTCTATCTCCCTGCTTCTGCTTCTGATACAGAAGTTCTCATTTATAGCACATACACATCTGACGTAACAGTTAATGGTGTTACAATTGCTCCCGGTGAGTATGCAAAGGTTCCCTACACAGAGGGCACAACATACACATGCTCCGGTGCAACAGATCAGTCTGTTAAGATTTACAAGACAGATGCTGAGGCTTCTCTCTTTATCAATGCTGCAGATGGTATGACAGCTAAGTACGACAACACTGATTCCAAGGTTGATAAGGATGCATCCTTTGATATTATGGCATTCTTCAGAAGCGGTTCCAAGAATCAGGAAATCGGCAAGGCAGGCGGCGCAGTAGCAGATGCTAACGGCGTTATTGCTGAGCAGGTTAAGAAGTTAAAGGGCCGTGGTAACACAACTTGGGACGAAAGCAAGAAGCCTTTCAACGTTACATTCAAGAATGAAATTTCCATCGATGGTATGGATTCTTTCGATAAGTGGTCTCTCCTTGCAAATGCTAAGGACGACTCTCTCCTCAGAAACCGTCTTGTTTACGATATGGCTAACGAAGTTAACATGGAATATGCATGTGACTCCAGATTCGTTGACTTATTCATAAGCGGTAGATACGAGGGTTCCTATCAGCTCGTTCAGAAGATCGAGATGAACGAAGGTTCTGTAATGAGCAACCTTAATGAAGTAGAAGTTGATTCTGCTGCAGCAGAGTACAAAGCAGATAACTTCGACTTTGTTCTCGAGCTTGACACAGCAAGTAACGCTGCAAACGCAGGCGACCTTACTTTCACAACAAGCAGAGGTCAGGTAATGACCCACAAGATTCCTGATGAGCCTACAGCTGAGCAGGTTAAGTTCATGAAGGATACTTATCAGGCAGTTGAAAATGCACTTTATGGTGATGATATCGCAACTCTTGAAACATTAGTTGATATGGACGATCTCGCAAAGGCATACCTCATCAACGAAATTTCCAAGAACATCGACTCCGGTGTTACAAGCTGCTACTTCACATATAGTGCTGAGGCAGGCAAGTTCTTCCTCTCTCCTGTATGGGACTTTGATAACGCAGTTGGTAACCTTTCATCCGGCAGAAACGATGTAAACGGCAATTCTCTCAGCCTTACAAAGACAAGCGGTTGGTACGCAAAAGAGATGGCTCACTTCGACGAAGGCTTCACAGGCAAGAGAAGTGTATTCTCCATGGCTTGCTACACAACAACTAAGACAGCTGCTGGCGAAACATTTAACGATATCGTTAAGAGAGTTTGGGACGCAGAATTTGCTGACCTTATCGATATTCTCGAAGGCACAAAGACAGGCGACGGCAGACTTAAGTCTCTCGACGGTTATGCAGAGAGCCTTACAAAGTCCGGTAAGTGGAACTTTGAAAAGGGTTGGACACTTAAGCAGGATTGGACTGCAAGTCGTTCAAGCCTTACAATGTATGACTACGACACTGTTACAAACTCACTCACAAGCACAACTAACAACTATAGCCACTCAAGCGTTACAGATATGAGAAATTACGCAGGCGATTGGCTCATTTCTAGACTTAACTGGCTTGCAGCTCAGTATTCTGACGTTGAGACAGAAGTTCCCGATGGCTATACAGTAGTATACTTCGAGAACAACTGGGTATGGCCTGATGTAGCTATCCATGTATGGGGCAGCGCACTCCAGGCTGATACAACATGGCCCGGCACACCTCTTACAAAGGTTGTAGGTCAGAATTCTGACGGTTACGACATTTATGAGGTTATTATTCCTACTGATGCAACAGGTATCCTCTTCAATGGTACCGGTGAGTACGGCTTCGAGCAGTCCACTGATATCAATGGCGGCTGGTACGATGGTATTTGCTACTACATGACATATGATAGTGCAACAAATACTAAGCCTTGCGGTACTTATGACTATAAGGTTCCCGTTGAGACAACAACATCTGAAGTTACAACAACTTCTACACCTGTTGAAGATACAACAGCTTCCAAGCCCGCTACAAAGGACGAGGAAACAACAACTCCTGCAGAAACAACAACTGCTGGTTCTACAGAGACAACAATGACAATCTACTTCGAGAACAACTGGGCATGGCCTGACCTTACAATTTACTGGTGGGGCAGCACAACAGGCGAGAATCCCCAGTGGAATACTCAGAAGATGGATTATGTTGATACCACAAAGGATGGCTACGACAGATATGTAATGGAAGTTCCCACAGACATTACAGGTCTTATATTTGCAGGCACAGGTGATTACGGCTTCGAGCAGTCCGATGATATTACAGGCGGTTGGTACGACGGCATCTGCTACTACATGACATATGATAGCGAAACAAAGACTAAG
>JAFXBG010000005.1 GCA_017521925.1 Clostridia bacterium | reverse complement strand
CCATTCCGAACACAGAAGTTAAGCTCTGTAGTGCCGATGATACTTGGCTGGCAACGGCCCGGGAAAATAGGAAGATGCCAACATATATATTCCTCCATAGCTCAGTCGGTAGTGGCTACGTACACTTAAGTACCCGACACTATTGCTGAGTTATGATTGAGAATATACAACTTAATATTCCTCCATAGCTCAGTCGGTAGAGCACTCGGCTGTTAACCGAGTTGTCGTTGGTTCGAGTCCAACTGGGGGAGCCAGATGAAAGACCATATCTTATGATATGGTCTTTTTTTGCTTTTTTTCGTATTTTATTGACAGATTTGTTTATTGTGTTAATATATTAGTAGAGTGTATTAGCCTGTTAGAATTTTATTATTTAGTTTTAATTATGATGCAAGCGGTACGCCAGTTTCCCTTAACCACATCGCGAAACACGAGGAGCCGATTGGGCTTATAGACATATGGATCCTGAAATTGTCTACACAAGTTCTACTGTAAACATAAATGGTAGTGTCGATGACTCAAAAGCTTTGGTTAATGTTACAATTAATAAAGAACATATAAACCAACAAGGAGAGTCAGATCCTAATATCCGAATTTATAATTCTAATATGATACAAGATCGAAAAGCTCAGGAAACCATTTTGAATATAATCATTGAAAGTCCTGAATTTGACCCTGAAGTATTCACTCGCAGTAAAGAATCTTGGTTAGCGGAATGGAGAGGACATAATGCTGTGTTTATATTTGGTCATGCCTCGTGGAGAGAAAATACTCGACATGTGGATTTAAATGAATTGGAGGATAGGCCATGGGATTTAATTTGGTAAAGACATCTTTGTTTTTTTTAGTAAATTGTTTAATAAATATAATTTGTTCACTGTACGGAAAAGAATTTATGTATGTTTCTGTCGTACTGCCTTTAATAGATATTGCCCTCATACCGGTATTATTTAGAAAATATAATAGCAAGAACAAAGCAATATTATCAATTATACTCATGTTATTGTTTGTTATTATACAAGTTTCATCTGGTTTTTTTTGCAACGATAACCAAATTGCAGTAGCATTTATGTTATTATTTACAACTTTGTTTACAATACTTCCATTAGGTATTAACAGTATAGTGTACATAATTAAATATCCTTGGGAAAAAGAAAATAAAAAAATGGAAGAGCATTGGAAAGAAATATATAAAGATAGCGATTCTAGTGAACTTTAGGAATAAATATAGTGGTTGCTTCTGACTGAATACATTGGTCGGTTCTATGTATTCAAAATAGTATCTCATAAGTAATTACTAAAAACCAAGGGCTTTGGATGAGCAAAGCCCTTGGTAAACTATGATGATACTAAGGACTGGGCTGATTTGCTCACCGCTTATAACGGTCAGACCATTACCTATGACGGAATAGGCAATCCTTTAAATTATCGTGACGGTATAACTATGACTTGGCAAAACGGCAGAGGATTAGCAACCCTAACCAACGAAGACGAAGGCTTAGCAGTTACTTATACCTACGACCCAAGCGGACTCCGTACCAAAAAGGCAATCACAGGCGGTATTACTACTAAGTATGTCTATGAGGGCGGTCTGCTTGTTCGTATGTCCTATGGTTCAAATATCTTTGATTTTAATTATGATGCAAACGGCAGAGCATTAGGCTTCAAGTACACTCCTGCAGGTTCTACCTCAGGCGCTTACTATTACTATGGAGTTAACTCTCGTGGAGATATAGAAGCACTATATAATTCCTCAGGCACTCAAATTGCTTCTTATTCTTACGATGCTTACGGAAAACCTGTTAGTACAAATACACTTGTCAGCGGTTATTCTACCGTAATATCCGTTCAGCCCCTTCGCTACCGCAGTTATGTATATGACTACGAAACAGGGCTTTATTATCTCCAAAGCCGTTACTACGACCCCACAACTTGCAGATTTGTGAATGCGGATACTCATATTATTAGTGATCAAGAAATTGAAAAGCATAATGCTTTTGCTTATTGCACTAATAATCCTATTATTAAAGCTGATCCATACGGAACTGATGCTATAGTACTATATGATAATTGCGGACAGGGGCATATAGGCGCTTTGGTTGAAGGCGATGGCGTTTGGTATCATTTTTTCTGGGGAGCACCAAATAATGGACAACTTATTTTTAAAAGTACTACATCAGGACTGAAAGATTGTAGGGCTATGATTTATCGAGGACCTAAACCTGATATTCATAATCGTGAACTTTTGGATGAAATTAATGACTGGGGCAGTAATGTATATACAGGGTATGATGATTATGTTTATTTATATGGAGATTACTCATCTTGTATCGAGACCTTATCGAATCCCAGCGAGCCATATGGTTTATTAAGCAATAATTGCTCTCAGTTTACAATAGGAACTTTGTCTCAAGTAGATAATTACAATACCCAAGCATTAAATAAAGCCAAATGGTTGCCAGATCCGAAAACCAATTTTAAAATACTAAATAATGTCGTCGAATGCGATGAATATTGGTATCATGTGTTAACCGTTAAGGAGGCCAGATTATGAGAATGATGGTTAGATTTACTAGATATGTAGGCATAGCCGTTTACTTTTTACTTACTTGTTTTTTCTATTTTTCGTTAATGGCAGTACAGGACAATTTTAATTGTTTCTTTTTAGGGGCGGATTGGAATTTCTTTAGTACTGTGTTTGTTTTATATATTTTACTTTATACGATCACGAACAATGGTTTAAAATATTATTTCTGCAAAACTCGAAAATCTAACCACACTATTATAGAAAAACTTATTATAGTTGACTTGTGTTACTATATTGCATACTTATTATTATCAATAATATATTCGTTAATGTGTGTGTTTACAATAGGCTGGCAATGCTTATTCGTATTTTTACTTTCGTTAGGTGTTTCATTGATTCTCAATCTGTTTGATGTTACTTTTTTAATTAAAAAAGGATCTGCTAAAACTATTGGGAAGCACAAATGGTTAATCATAGCTTTTTCTCAAAATGTAGTTTTAATGATTTTAGCGACTTTTTTTGAATTTTGGCATTATCTAATTCCAAAACCAAATGTACCATTATTACTAATAGTTGCATTAATTATTTCACTAATTAATTTGATACTATCAGTTACAATATCAATTAAGAAAAATATATGTACATTTGATTTCTTGCTAATACTTATTAATAGTATAATTATACGAGTGGGATATATATGTGTATTTATCATTGCTATATTTGACCTATATTTAATGTTTGCTATCTTCATGAGTCTGCCGTGTCTTATCGGTTCAATTGTAGGTTGCACAATAACCAAGATAAGAATAAAAAGGCAGAATATACTACTCTAGCACACTGGACGGTTATGTGTATTCAAAATATTATTTTAAAAGTAACAATTAAAACCAAAGGCTTTGCTCCCTGCAAAGCCCTTGGCAAACCTATACCTACGACCCAAGCGGGCTTCGTACCAAAAAGGCAGTCACAGGCGGAATAACTACCAAGTACGTTTACGAGGGCGGTTTAGTTGTAAGAATGTATTGTTTTTGTGTTATCATTTAAGTAACGAAGGACCTCCGGGGCGTGATATAGTGAAAAAAGCATTATGGGTTATTATGTGTTTAGTTGTTATGCTCACTTTCTGTGCATGCAGTAATGGAAAGACAATATCAGGCAGTTACTATGTAAAAGCTGACGATATGATGAATTCGCCTTATATTTATTTTAGTGATAACAGTAGCTTTTCTATGGGGAGTTCTGTGTTTGCTTCTTATGCTGAGTTTGGAGATTATGAAATTAAGGGTGGTAAGCTTTTTGCTACTTCTCAGTGTGCGGACTATGTATTTGAATTTGTCAGCAGTAAACAGTTGCGTCTTATTGATTGCAGTGAAAGCGGGCTTGTGTGCGAGGGTACGGTATTCACTTTGATTGAATATCAATAAGCGAGGCATAATTATGGAAATATTATTTGAAAACAAGTATACAAGGGATAGAGAATGGGCGAAGGACATTTTAGGGTACATTTCTTTTCGACGTCCGTTACATATTGTGTTGTATATTATCAGTGCAGTTAGTTTAGTGTATGGAGTATGTATGTTGATTTTCTATTACACACTTTCTATTGTGTCTTTTTTGGTTCCTGCATTATGGGCAGGATTGCTTTTGTATATATATTTCAAGAATCTGAATGTTACACTTAAAAGGGATATTGAGATTAACAAAAAGCCAATTGAGGTTGAGGTAAGAGTCACAAATGAGTCAATTGTTCAGACTCAATCTACCGGCTCTGAGTTTACTCTGGATTTTTCAGATATTAAAAAGATTGTAAAAACCAAGAAGTTCATTTACCTTTGGTCTAAATCCAATATGCTTTATTCTATTAAGAAAGAGGGATTTATAGTTGGTTCTGCCGATGATTTTCTTGCTTTCTTAAAAGCAAAAGGATTTAAGTGTTGATATTATTTTGACGTAAAATAACGGGTCGGCAGATATAATACTGCCGACCCTTGAGTTTTATTCGGAGATTGTAAATCAGGAAAAGTCTTCAATAGCACATAAGTACAAATGGTTTTCTTTTCTCTCGCATTTGAATTTCAGCGTTTTGGTGGTGGAAGTACCGTCTTTAAAGTTTGCGGTTACATCAAGAGCATATTCGTCAGAACGGGCATTGAACTCCTCTTCGAATATTCCTACAAGGTCGCAGTCATCAATTGACGGGATAACATATTTGCCATCTTCAAGTTCAATATGAAAGGCTATTCTTAAGGGAAGTGTGCCGTCAAGTGAGTCATCGTCTAACTCGTGATCCAATGAACTTTTTGGTTGGCAATCATAGTCGAACGTGCAGGAAGAAGCCCAACCAAAGCCTTGCGACGAGCTATATGCATGGTACTTTTCTCTTTCGGCATCTGTAAGTTCAACTACATCAGCCAGACCTTTATAGTATGGCATGTATGTCAGATAGGTGTTGTGTGCTGTGTAGGTAATATTTTCGATATTTTCACCTATACAGTTTAATTCAAGTGTAAATTCTTTTTCGATGAACAGAAGATCTTCATTCTCGTCTATAAGTATATACTCGTCGTTTTCATTATAGTAACCGTGTGTTTGTGTACATGCACCTTGTCCGAAATTTTTAATCTGGTCAATTTTGATATAGGATTCGTGGGTGATTTCGTCCATTGTTGCTGAGTCATGTGAGGTATCAACCGCCTGAACGGAGATAATAAATGGGTGAGAAGGCTGCGGTTTTTTCCCGTGGATAATAAAACTCAATGAGATAATTATCACTAAAGAAGCAGCAACCGCTGACGTAAGCTTTAGCTTAAAATGCTTATTTTTCTTCATAACTATTACTTTATTATCGTTGTCGGCACTATAGAGGTTGTCGATAGAGTTATCAACCAAGCCTTGTGGTGCTTTTATTTTTTTAATAGTGTTTGTGTATATGTTTCTTTTCACAGGTTATCACCTTCTTCAAGTATTTTTCTCAGCTTTTTGCGTGCACGTTGCAGTTTTGAGTTAACTGTGTTTTTGTTTTCTCCAAGGATTTCTGCAATTTCCGCTACGGTATATTCCTCGTAGTAGTAAAGATAAATTATGTTTCTGTATTTTGGAGGCAGGGAATATACAAGCTCAGGAATCAGATTATCAGAAGCTTTCGGATTTTCACGTGATAAATCCAGAGCTTCTGTTTTGCTTTGCCAATAGGATTTGCTGAAATTTTTGCAATTGTTGATTGTAACGCGTATGAGCCAGTTTTTGATGTGTACATCATCAAAGAGGGGAGCATTTTTGGTCAGAAGAGAGAGGCATACATCCTGAAATATATCTTCAGCATCTGATGTGTTTTTCAGGTTGTGCAGTGCAATGCGGTAAATCATATCGGCATATTGCCTTATAATTTTCTCTGCCTGCTGTATTCTGATCTGTTGTTCTGGCATTAAAATCTCCTCCCTTCACTAATAATACAACTGAGGTTATACGAAAAAGTGCATTCAAGTAAATATTTTATCTATTACATAATTATAGCATTTTCATTGACTGTAAATAAATAATTTGTTAAAATCAATCTATATTTATTTTACAGGAGACTACTATGGAACGTGAGAGATTAGGAAGCCGCCTGGGGTTTATACTCCTTAGTGCGGGTTGTGCCATTGGTGTGGGAAATGTGTGGAAATTCCCGTGGATGGCAGGAAGTCACGGTGGCGGAGCCTTTGTACTTGTATATTTATTCTTTTTATTTTTGCTTGGACTCCCCGTAATGGTAATGGAGTTTTCTCTTGGCAGAGCAAGTCAGGCAAGCCCTGTCAGGCTTTATCAGAAGCTACAAAAACCGGGTCAGAAATGGCACTTGCATGGGTATGCATCACTTATAGCTAACGTATTGCTTGTTATGTTTTACACCTCGGTGGCAGGGTGGATTCTTTATTACTTCATAAGCTTTTTGAAAGGCGATATGACGGGTATTTCAAACGAAGCCTCGTCAATGCTTTTTGATAATATGCTTCAGAGTCCTTTAATTACCGTAGGTTTTATGGCGATTGTAGTGGTGCTTGGATTTGTGATTCTTTCTTTTGGCGTTCAGAAAGGCGTTGAGAGAGTCACCAAGTATATGATGATTGTACTTCTTTTGCTGATGGTTGTGCTTGCTGTAAATAGCTTTACATTAGATGGAGCTAAGGAAGGACTTACCTTTTACCTTAAGCCGGACCTTAACAAGCTTAACGGTGAGGTTGTGGTTGGTGCTATGAATCAGGCATTCTTTACATTAAGCTTGGGTGCAGGTTCTATGGCGATTTTCGGCAGTTACATCGGCAAAGAACGCTCGTTAATGGGCGAGAGTGTAAACATTCTTTTCCTTGATACCTTTGTTGCCATAACCGCAGGACTTATAATTTTCCCTGCTTGCTATACCTTTGATGTTGAGCCTACTGCGGGCCCTAAGCTTTTGTTTGTGGCTATGGCAAAGGTTTTCAATAATATGGCAGGCGGCAGAATATGGGGAAGCTTGTTCTTCCTGTTTATGTTCTTTGCGGCAATGTCCACCGTTATTGCGGTGTTTGAAAATATCTTAGCCTGCGTGAAAGAGCTTACAGGTTGGGGCAGAATCAAAACCTGCATTATATGCGGTGTGGCTATTCTTATTCTTGCTACTCCCTGTGCGTTGGGCTTTAACATTTGGTCAGGATTTACTCCCTTTACAAGCACATCCTCGGTTCTTGATTTGGAGGATTTTTTGGTTTCCAACATTCTTCTTCCTGTAGGTTCAATCTGTTATGTGCTTTTCTGTGTAAGCAAAAGAGGTTGGGGATTTGACAACTTCTTTAATGAAGCTAACACTGGCAAAGGTCTTAAGCTGAAAAAATGGATGAAGCCTTACCTGACTTATGTTCTGCCCACAGTAATTATATTTATTTTTATCTATGGCATAATTACCTTTGAGTTTGCAGATGGATTTACAATTCTTAATAAAATAAAAAGTTTGTTTTAAAATCAAAGCCTTATGAAGTAACCTGAAACTTCATAAGGCTTTTTTGTTAAAGTTATTGACAAAACTCTTTATTATGATAAAATGTAACAAAGACTAATCAAATAAACTTTAGGCTTTATGAGAAAGAAGGAGATTATATGTTTAAGAAAACTATCAGTATTTTGCTTGCTTTGATTACTGTTTTATCAGTGTTTAGTATTGCGGGCTTCGCAGTTTCAGCCGAAGAAGTTACCACTTCAGTAACTTATGACGAAGCTACAAATGACGAGGCAACAGTTGATGAGCCTAAGCTTCTGCTTACTCCTTATTCAGACGTTGCTGAGGGTACTGTAATCGGCAAAATGGGTGACGTTAATGACGATGATAAATTTAACATAAAGGACGCAACTGTAATCAGAAAGTACCTTGCAAAGCTTGAAATCTTAAGCGAAAGATTCAAGGCACTGGCTGACGTTGACGACAACAAAAAGATTAACATCAGAGATGCCACGGCACTGCAAAAGTATATTGCTAATATTGATGTGGATAACGTAGTAAGCTACACCCTTTACGAAACAGGCACACATAAACACAGCTTTGCTGAAGCGGTTTGCGAGGTAACTTGTACTAACGACGGCTACACACTAAAAAGCTGTATCTGCGGTGAAGAAACAAAAGAGAACGTAGTGGCGGCTAAAGGTCACGATTATAAAAAGACGCTATATACTACAACTTGCGTTAAAGACGGCTACACACTTCACGCTTGTAAAAACTGCAACTCAACCTACAAAACTAATATAACCGGTGCAACAGGTGTTCACTATTTCGGTAACGATAGGACTAACTGTGTTCATTGCGGAATAAAGAAAACTGAAGCATCCTTTAACACTCTCAAGGATTATGTAATCAAAAAGGGCGACAATAGTGCAGACAGCAACGTGTATATGTACGAATTGAAAGCCGTATCAAACGGCGATTTAGCCTACATAGGTTACGATAAAAGCACTGATGCGTTGGCGGTTTCCTGTGTTTATTTTGTTGAGGAATATATGGATATGGTAACCGTTGCCTTTACCAAAGAAGGCTACTGCGAATTTTATGTGCTTTGCTCAGACGCCTTTGAAAGTGCCGGCTTAATTGATATGGCAAAGTTTAGTATGTCAAGTAAAAATGTTAAGGATATCGAGTATAATATTGTAATCGATATTTCCGAAAAAACAGCTTTGAAAAATACAGTCGCTTACATCAAAGGTGCTTTGTCAACCTACGAGTATAACCAATCTAAGCTTCCCGTAACTATTAAAGATTTAGGTTTCTTAAAATTTACTGCATAATAAAATTAAAAGACAGCTGATTTTTTGGTCAGCTGTCTTTTTTGTTGGTGCCTTTAGGTGTGGAAATAAACCCCCGGTTCAACCGGGGGAAAATAAAAAGCTTTAGCAAAAGAAAACCTCCAAGTATAATGGTAGTGTGTTTGGCGACGCATTACCTAAAATACAAGGAGGATTTTCAATAATGAAAAAGAATAACAACGAAATAAAAACAACAGCCCACTCAACCTACAGATGTCAGTATCATATAGTCTTTGCTCCAAAATTCAGAAGAAAAGAAATATATGGGAAGTTAAGAAAAGATATTGGAGACATATTAAGAAAATTGTGTGAGCAAAAGAAAGTAGAAATAATAGAAGCGGAAGCTTGTCCTGACCACATACATATGTTGGTGAGCATACCGCCATATTTAAGTGTATCACAATTCATGGGATATCTCAAGGGAAAAAGCAGTTTGATGATATTCGATAGGCACGCAAATCTCAAATATAAATATGGCTCACGGCATTTCTGGTGCAGGGGATACTACGCAGATACAGTAGGAAGAAATAAAAAATAATAGCGGAGTACATAAAGAACCAGATAGCTGAAGATTGTGCAAACGACCAGTTAACGCTAAAAGAATACATAGACCCGTTCACGGGTAGCAAGAATAGTTAAGCAAAAAAATAAACAGCCGCACGTGAGCGGCTGCTTGAGAATGTAATGCGTTGTCAAACTTCAATACCCCTGCTGCAGGGGTTAAGCCTGTAAAAACCCCTTATAGGGGTTGTGCAAACCACCCGTTCAACGGGTGGTTTTGATTAAACCAAACCCCGCCGTTAAGCGAGGCTTAGAATAGATTCAAGTTATACAAAGACGGAAACGTCGTCGTGACTAAAGTTAGAAAAATTCTTTTGTGATACCAATTAGTTCACTTGGCTTTTCTATTATGTAGTCGGGATTTTTTACCTCACCGAAGCCGTAGTTTGCAAGTACAAAGGGAACCTCAGCTTTATCGGCGGCTTCTTTGTCAAGGATTGTGTCGCCTACGTAAAATGCTTTGTCAATGCCGTTTCGCTCCATAACCGTACGTATGTTGTCGCCCTTTGGCTTGACAGTTCTGCCTGCACATTCAAAGTCTTTGATGACATTTTCCATATTATAATGCTCTATAAATGCCTGAATATAGCCGTCCTCGCAGTTGCTTACAACAAATAAACTGAAGTCCCTGCTAAGCTCTTTAAGGGTTTCAAGTATACCGTCATAAAGAGTTGCACCATTTTGTCTAAGCTCTTCAAGCTCTTCTATACAGCCTTCTTTCATAATGTTTATAGCTTCTTCAAGGCTTACTTCAGGAAGCATAAGGGGAGCAATCTGCTCTACGGTTTTACCCATATAGCTGTTCATTTCCTCCTGAGTTATAGGAGGTCTTTTTATGCTGTGAGCCTCCATAACCCTTTGCCAACTGGGCATAATGGCTACGCAACTGTCCCACAAAGTTCCGTCTAAATCAAATAAAATTCCGTTTTTGCTCATAACATTTCCTTTTGTGTATTATCTTCTTTTCCAAACTAAGGGATTAAGTCCTAAAATCAGGGGGAATATTTCAAGTCGTCCTAAAAGCATTGCTAAAGACAAAAGAAGCTTTGAAAAGATTGAGTAATCCGCATAACTGCCAATAGGGCCAACCGCACCAAAGCCGGGGCCTACGTTATTAAAGCAGGCAAGAGTGGCAGAAAGGTTTGTTTCTATACCGAAGGGTTCAATGCTTAAAAGCACAAATATACCCATAACGCACATTACATAAACAGCAAAGTAAGATGTTACACCGCTTAAGGTTTGCTCGTCAACGCGTTTGCTTTCCATGCTTACCGCTCTTACAGAACGGGGATGCAAAAGCTTTTTAAGCTCGCGGTGAACGGTTTTGATAAGCATAACAACTCTTGCGTTCTTAAGTCCGCCTGCCGTAGAGCCTGCGCATCCGCCCACCATCATAAGCATAAGAAGCATTGCTTTTGAAAGACTTGGCCAGGTGTTGAAGTTAGCAGTAGCATAGCCTGTGGTAGAAATAATAGTTGCAACCTGGAATGATGAGGTTCTGATAGTTTCTGAAAAACTGGTGTACATAGGGTGGATGTCGTAGGTGATAACCGCAATACTTACTACAACAAGACCTAAGAAAAACCAAAGCTCGGTACTTTTAAGAACAGATTTGAACTTCCTTAAAAGTATCAGGTAGTAGAGATTGAAATTAAGGGAAAACAAAAGCATAAAAGCGGTAATTACCCACTGACAGTATGCGTTATATCCGCCGATGCTTGAGGATTTTACACCAAATCCGCCTGTACCTGCTGTGCCGAAGGTGTGAACAATACTGTCAAAAACCGGCATACCGCCGAAAAGCAACATTACAATCATTACAATTGTCATTGCAATGTAAATCAGATAAAGAATTTTTGCGGTTTCTCTTGCTTTTGGCACAAGCTTGCCAACAGTAGGACCGGGAACTTCCGCCTTCATAATATGCATAGAGCGGTCGGCAATATTAGGGATAATAGCCATAACAAAAACAATAACACCCATACCGCCAATCCAATGTGTAAAGCTTCGCCAGAATAAAAGCCCTTTGCTCATTGCCTCAATGTCAGTAAGTATAGATGCTCCCGTGGTGGTAAAACCACTGACGGTTTCAAAGAAAGCATCAACGTAGTTTGGAATTTCACCGCTTAAAAAGAAGGGCAAAGCACCGATTGCCGACATAAGCACCCAGGCATATGTAACTATAACAAAGCCCTCTTTAGCATAAATAAGCTTAGAATCGGGACGTGATGCGAATTTTAAAATCAAACCAAGTGCAAGGGCAATTCCTATGGTTATCAGAAAAGACCATACACATTTTTCTAAATAAATAACAGACACTATGGTAGGCAAAAGCAGAAGTGCCGCTTCTGCCAGAATAATATGGCCCACAGTGTTTAGTACCATTCTGCGATTCATAAATACCTCTTACTTAATAATATCTGCAAGGTCATAAAGTCTGTGCTCAGCACTGATTACAATAACCTTATCGCCGGGAAGAATTACGCTGTCACCGGTAGGCACCATTGCTTTGCGGTTTCTCAGTATTCCCGCAATAAGAATGTTTGACTTGAAGCTTATGTCCTTAAGAGGAGTATCAATATACCTGAAATCCTCACTTACATTAAACTTAAGTGCCTCTGCATTACCGTCCATAATCTTGTAAAGCTTTTCAACATTACTGCCTGCAGAATTTTTAAGCGCACGTACATATCTTAAAATAACGTCTGTGATTGTACGTCTGGGAGAAACAATAGTGTCCAGACCTAATCCTGTTGCAAGAGGAACAAATTCAGGTCGGTTTACCTTGGTAATAACCTTGGGAACATTCAGGCTATGTGCATAATAAGAGATAAGAATATTCTGCTCATCCATACCTGTAAGTGAAATAAAGGCGTCAACCTCGCCTAAGCCTTCTTCGCGCAAAAGTTCCTGCTGAGCACCGTCACCCAGAATAACGGTAGCATTTGGCAGAGCCTCGCAGATTTCCTGACATTTTTTAGGGTCTTTGTCGATGATAACCACCGAGCAGCCTGATAACAAAAGCATTCTGGCAAGGTAGTAGCCTGTGCGGCTTGCACCTAAAATCATAACCTTTTTTGCAGAACGCTGGGTAATCTTTAGTGATTTAAGGAGCTTGATAATTTCAGAAGGAGCAGCTGTAAGAGCAATCTTGTCACCGCTTCTAAGCTCAAAATTACCGTCGGGTATGTAAACCTTACCTTCTCTGCAAACAGCACAAATAAGAAATTTTGCTTTGTGCTGACGTCTTAAATCTATAATTTTAACACCCGAAAGGGGAGAGTCATCTCTTAGAACCAGCTCAATAATCTCAAAATTTCTGGTTGAGAAAGTTTCAATATGAGCGGCTGACGGAAGCTTAAGCACGTTATAAATATCGTGAGCAGCAAAAAATTCAGGGTTGATTGACATAGAAAGCCCCAGCTCGTGCTGTAAAAAACCTAAGCTTTTTTCGTTATATTCACGGTTGCGGATTCGGGCAATGGTATTTTCTGCACCGAGGGTTTTGGCAATGTAGCAGGAAAGCATATTCAGCTCGTCAGAGCCTGTTACAGCGATGAAGATATCTGCTTTGTCAGCTCCTGCTTCTGTTAACACTTCACAGTCTGTTCCGATACCACAAACACCCATAACATCATAAATATTAGTTACTTCTGCTATGATTTCTTCGTCTTTGTCAATTACAACCACGTCGTGGCCTTCGCTTAATAAGCTTGAAACAATAGACTGACCGATTTTTCCGCAGCCTACAACTGTAATGTTCATATAAACTCCTCTTTTACTAAGAAAAAATCAGATTTTGTTTCTTATTATCGCCTCATATTATACACCTTTTAAAAAGAAATACAACACATTTTACCAAAATTTAAAAAAGGGGAGCGGATATAATCCGTTCCCCGATTTATGTCAGAAAATCTTATCGCTGACCCTCGGTGCTTACATTTGTGCTTATATCGGGAATCATGCTTTCAAGCATATTTTCTGTTGATTTTGTGTTTTCGTTGTTGTTATTGTTATTAGCATTGTTGCTGTTGTTGCCATTGTTGTTGTTACCGTTTGACGGGGTGTTATTTCCTGAGCCGTTCTGGTTTGTTGCATTGTTTCCTGAATTTGCAGCGTTTGTACCGGTTACTACATTGTCTTTTTTGCCCATAGAGCAGGCTGTAAGTGAAAAGGCAATCAGAGCCACAAGTAAAAGTGCAATTACTTTTTTCATAAGTTTTCTCCTTAAATTTTAATTATGAAGGTTCAAAGCATAACCTATCGTCTTTATTATTACCAACAGTACTTTAAATAATCATAAATTCTATTGCTAACATTTTAAAACTATTATATAATGCACTTGATAGGAGTGATATAATGAGCATTCTCAAAAGCCGTGTTGCAAAATGGGATAATACAAAAGCATTTCTTATGATTCTTGTGGTGCTTGGGCATGGTATTGCGGCTTTTATCGATGAAAACCATCTTTTAAGCGGTGTTTTTCTGTGGCTTTATGTTTTTCATATGCCTTTGTTTATGTTTCTTACAGGTCTTTTTTCAAAAAGCTTTGTAAATGCACCCAGGTTTAACGGGTATAAAATAATATCCTATATTTTTCTATATTACTTTATTAAAATTACAATTCATTTTACTTTGCTTTTGTGTCGAGGAAAGGGTAATTTTAGCCTGTTTTCAGAAAAAGGAACACCTTGGTATATATTGGCAACGGCGGTTTTTTTGTCTTTTACTTATGCGGTTAAAAAGCTCAGACCTTCCAATGTATTAATAGTGTCTGTTGCACTTTCTTTGTTTATAGGCTATGTAGATACTGTTGGAGATCAGCTTATACTTTCCAGACTTTTTACCTTTTATCCCTATTTTTTCTTAGGCTATATTCTGGACAGAGAAAAACTTCTGGGAATTATAAATAAAACGGGAGTACGTATAGCAAGCTTGTCGGTGCTGGTAATTTATACTGTCTGCATTTTTGTACTTGGCGACAAAATGTTAAGCTTAAGATATGTGTTATCGGGTAACAACCCTTACGTTGAATATGGTGCAGACTGGTATCCCTTTGGTGCAATGCTCAGACTCGGATGCTATTTTCTCAGCTCTGCAATAGGTTTTGCGGTTTTAAGCATTATGCCAAATAAGCATCTGCCTGTATTTACCAATATCGGTACAAAGACTCTTACGGTGTATTCTTTGCATAGACAAGTGCTGTATGTACTTCATTATACCGTGCTGACATCTTTAACGGCAAAGGTGTCAGACCTTTGTGCGGTTTTAATATTTGTGGCAGGTTCAGTATTAATTTCAGTTGTGCTTTCACTAAAACCTTTTGAATATATACTTTACCCATTTATAAAGTGTGATAAATGGCTGGGTATTGTTGTTAAATGGTTCAAAAAATAAGCTTAAGCGTCGGCTAAATACAGCCGACGCTTTTCTGCTTTTATCTTTTCATAATAAAACGCCAGGGTTTATTCTGGTCTTCTATACTTGCGTAAGAAATGCCAACACGTTTATCAGTAAAAACCTCGCACTTAATGCCATCATCCTCAATGTAAAAATCCTCGCACCTTGTAATATCTTTGCGGTTAAACCCACCTGTAATACCAAGCTTTTTGGTAAGCTTTGCAGGACCTTCGTAATCTTCACAGGCTCTTATTAAAACTGCCTGAGGGTCATCAGCATCTCCTGTAACAATATTTAAGAGCCAATGAATTCCGTAGCACAGGTAAATGTAAATTGTACCTGCTTTATGATACATAACCTCGGTGCGTTTGGTTCTGCCTTTGTGAGCATGGCAGGCGGTGTCTGCTTCGCCTATATAGCTTTCGGTTTCGGTTATTCTTAATCTGATTTCACCGTTTTCTGTTTTTCGCACCAGTATTTTACCCACCAATTCCCTTGCAACCTCAAGGCAAGGTCGGTTAAAGAAGGAATAATCTAACTTCATATACACAATTCTCCTTAAAAACATTCATACTTTTTTCGACTTTTAGTGCGGATTTTATGAAAATTTTTTAAACAGTTGAACTAATTCACCTACTATGGTAACATATTTATGTAAGAATTCAAATATATTTTTACTAAATTACAGATGAGGAGAATTAATTATGTTTTGTAGTAAATGTGGAACACAGGTAGCAGACGGTGCAGCTTTCTGCGCTAATTGCGGCAATGCTTTAAATACGGCTCCTGTAGCAGAAACACCTGTAGCAGCTCCTGTAGCAGAGGCTCCCGTTGAGGTAGCAGCTCCTGTAGCAGAGGCTCCCGTTGAGGTAGCAACACCTGTAGTTGAGGCTCCTGTGGAGGTTGCAACTCCCGTTGCAGAGCCCGCAGCACCCGTGAACGAGAATGTTTATGCTCCTACATATCAGGCTCCCACTTACCAGCAGGCACCTACATACCAGGCTCCCACTTACCAGCAGGCACCTGCTTATAATACAGCTCCTGTACAGCCCGTTGACTCTAAGAGCCTTATGATTAAGGGTATCCTGGCAATTGCTCTTTGCGAGCTTGGTATCCCCGGCATTATCCTCGGCTCTATGGCTAAGAAGCTTGCTGCTCAGTTTATGGCTCAGAACGGCGGTCAGATTTTCGGTAAGGCTAAGGTTGGCTCTATCCTTGGCAGAATCGGCTTCGGTTTTGGCATAGGCTTTACAATTTTCTGGGGTATCTACTTCTTAATTATTGTACTTGCCCTTGGTTCAATCTGATTTCATTTACACATACAAAAGGACTTGGTTTTAGCCAAGTCCTTTTTTGTTAGTTGATGTTTTCAGAATTTATATTTTCTTCATCAGTGGTTTGAGATTTACCGCATTTGTAGCAGAAAGAGTCTGTTGAAGAAAGTTGAGTGCCGCAGTGTATGCAGAACTTTACAGTTGCCTTTGCTGATTTCTGAGCGGCTAAGCGGCGGCGTTTTTTTATTTTTCTTACAATAATTATTGCCGCAATACCGCCTGCAATTAAGGTGAGTACAAATGAGACAACTGAAATAATCACCGAAACGGCAATAGCTTCAATTCCTTCATCGCTTACAGTATATTCTTTCAAATATTCGGTTGCCGCTTCACTAACTTGAGGGGTGGTTTCTGTATCATTTATATTGTAAGCACCATAAGTTATGCTGTCTATTACGGTTTTAAATAACTCTCTGTCTTTTTCTGTAACTGCTTCTTCGTATGTCCAGCAAGTGATATTTATAGCCTGGTAGTTTTTAATGGTATAATAATTGATGGCGTAGCCGCTTTCAGGTGAGAAAAAGTGAATTGCTATGTATGTGGTTTTTGAATTTACATATATTTCGTAATCAATAATTTCTGTACCTTCATCTTCAAAGGAGCCGATATTACCTTTTGCTAACTCCTCAAGTTCGTCATCATCAAAAATTGCGATATTACTTAATTTTATAGGTGTTGCAGTTATAACAAATTCTACATCTGAATTGTCGGGAAATGCATCGAAATAAATGTTTCCGTCTTTGAGCAGCTCTACTAATTCTTCTTTGGTATATCCAAACTTCTTAAGCTCTAAAGCGTCTTCCTCAATGTCTTGTGTCAAAACGTTATAATGTGAAGGAACGGTAATATTAAGGTTTAAATCCTTTACCTCACAAGTTTTATTTTCGGCACTTACGCTTATGGCAGAAATCAGTATTAATATAATACTGATTGTAAGGGTTAAATATTTTTTCATAGCTACCACCTCTTCGCTAAATATACCACCCTGTTAGACGAATTACAAGTGCTTTTGGTAATATAAAACATAATTTTTTTAAAAAATATAAGTGTTTTTTCTTCTCATACTATTTACAACTTTTAAATATGGAGTTAAAATAAGCACATATTTATTTTTTATATCCTGAAAGGATGATTATTTATGAGTATAAGAGTAGGCATTTACGGCTATGGAAACTTAGGCCGTGGCATCGAAAATGCAATTCGCCAGAATCCCGATATGGAGCTTATTGCTGTTTTTACCCGCCGTGCTCCCGAAAGCCTTAAAATCGGCACAGAGGGCGTAGAGGTTAAACATGTAAGTGATGCCGTGAATTACACAGATAAAATAGATGTTATGATTCTTTGCGGCGGCTCTGCTACAGATTTACCGGTGCAGACTCCCGAACTTGCCAAAATGTTCACAGTTGTTGACAGTTTTGATACTCACGCAAGAATCCCCGAGCATTTTGATAATGTTGACAAAGCCGCTAAGGATGGGGGGAATGTTGCTATTATTTCCTCAGGTTGGGACCCCGGTATGTTTTCTCTTAACCGCCTTTATGCATCTGCAGTGCTTCCTGAGGGCGAGGACTATACTTTCTGGGGCAAGGGCGTAAGCCAGGGCCATTCTGACGCTATTCGCCGTATTGAGGGCGTGCTTGATGCAAAGCAGTACACAATCCCTGTAGAAGCTGCCCTTGATGCTGTAAGAAGCGGTTCAGCACCCGCCCTGACAACCAGAGAAAAGCACACACGTGAATGCTTTGTAGTAGCTGATGAAAATGCAGATAAGGCTCTGATTGAAAAGACAATCAAGGAAATGCCCAACTATTTTGCAGATTATGATACGACTGTACACTTTATTTCTATGGAAGAATTAAAGAGAGACCACAGCGGAATTCCTCACGGCGGTTTTGTTATCCGAACAGGTAAAACAGGTGCAAATAAAGAGAATAACCACGTTATCGAGTATAGCTTAAAGCTTGACTCTAACCCTGAGTTTACCGCTTCTGTTATTGTTGCATTTGCACGTGCTGCAGTAAGAATGGCAAATAAGGGTGAGGTAGGCTGCAAAACTGTTTTTGATGTTCCACCTGCACTGTTAAGTATGAAAACTCCCGAAGAGCTCAGAGCTCAGCTTTTATAAGAAATACACAATATACCTCACGGCTTTTGTGAGGTATATTTTTTTGCATAGTTTGACACTATTACCGCAATAAGGTATAATTAATCTGTAATTTTTGCAGAATGAGGGGATAAGATGTTAGACCAAATTATCGGATTTATAAACGATGCTCTCTACAGTTACATACTGATTATAATTCTTGTTCTTGGCGGTATTTTCTTTACCATAAGAACTAAGGGTGTTCAGTTCAGACTTTTAAAAGAGCAGATTCGTTGTGTGACTGAAAAGCCCAGTAAGAAGGGTGCAGTATCTTCCTTTCAGGCTTTAATGGTTTCTACAGCATCCCGAGTTGGTACAGGTAACATTATCGGTGTTTCCACTGCTATTTGCCTTGGCGGATTCGGTTCGGTTTTCTGGATGTGGATTATTGCTATTGTAGGCAGTGCCTCTGCTTTTGTAGAAAGTACACTGGCTCAGATTTTCAAGAAAAAGGGTGCAGATGGCGAAAGCTACGGCGGTCCTGCTTACTACATAAGTGCCGCTTTAAAAAATAAGTGGCTTGCTGTTGTGTTCTCAATTTTCCTTATTCTTACTTATGGTGTAGGCTTCAATATGCTTGCATCCTATAACTTACAGTCAACTTTCTCTGCGTATGAGTTCTACAATATGAACGTAAGCTTTAATCTTTTTGGCAGTGAGGTTGCTTTTAACATTATGCCTTGGCTTATAGGTCTTTTGATTGCAGGTCTTGTTGCATTCTGCCTTTTCGGCGGCGGTAAGAGAATTATAAGTACAACTTCTTTCATTGTTCCTATTATGGGAGTAGCTTATATTTTGGTGGCAGTTATTGTTTCTATTATCAATATTCCTCAGCTTCCTTCTGTTTTCGGCAGAATTTTTACAGAGGCGTTTAATTTTGAGGCTATTTTTGGTGGCTTTAGCGGTTCCTGTGTAATGTACGGTATTAAACGAGGCTTATTCAGTAACGAGGCTGGCGTAGGCTCTGCTCCCAACGCTTCTGCATCTGCACAGGTAAGCCATCCTGTAAAGCAGGGCTTAGTTCAGATTCTTTCCGTATTTATTGATACTCTCCTTATCTGCTCTGCTACTGCATTTATGTGTATGTGCTCCGGCGTTGAGCCTTCTGCAGATATCTCAGGTGCTCAGTATGTACAGATGTCTCTTCAGGCAACTTTAGGCGATTTCGGACCCATATTCATTACAGTTGCCATGGTTTTGTTTGCCTTTACTACCCTTATCGGAAATCTTTTCTATGTTGACAAGGCTATTAAGTTTATTTTAGGAAGAGAACCCGGTAAAGTGTTTATGACAATTTATCATATTGTTGCTTCCTTGCTTATCCTTGTTGGTGCAGGCTTAAGTGCAGACCTTTTATGGAATATTTCCGATGTGCTTATGGGCGGTATGACCCTTATTAATATGCCTGTAATATTTATTTTAGGCAAGTATGCTTACCGAGCACTTAACGATTATATAAAACAGCGTAAAGAAGGCAAAGAACCCATATTTATTGCAAAGAACATCGGTATAAAAGAAGAAACTGATTATTGGAATGAGTAATAAATCTATATAAAATTAAAAGAGCAAGCATACAAGATTTCTTGGTGCTTTCTCTTTTTTGTTAGCCACGCCGGTCAGCTCGTCTTTGGATAGCTTCATATAAAACAAAACCCGCCATTAACGGCGGGTCGAAAAATCCAATTGCACGCGTAGCGTGCCAGCGAAACATTTGCGTAGCAAATATATCACTGCAATTCCATTTAAGTAATTGCACTTAAAGGGGCATTTCTTCTTTTGTGGATGGTTCTACTACAAAAGAGTTTGTCCAGAAGCCGGGCTTCATATAAACCTTTGCATATCCGATGGGATTTTCGGGAGTAATGTTGAAAGTTAAGTCTTTGCACTTGCGGTTCATACCTGCCGCAACGTGAAGTGTATATGTACCAAAGCTTACAGGAATGCTAACAGTCTGTTTGTTGCCGATATGTCCCAAAGGTACGTTGTTGATGTAAATGCCGAATCCGCCTGCAACACCTAAGGGCGAGCCTTTACGATAAAGGTGAATCATACCGCCCTGAGGAAAGTTAAGGGGGTTTTTGCACTGAGGGCAAACGCTGCCTGCTGCAGCATCCTGAACAAGACCGCAGATACATTTAATTCTGAAAGTGTTGTTAGACATTTTACACAAGTCCTCTCGTTTTGTTTTGTTTATTATACCGGTTTTTAGTGTTTTAGTCAACAAGTCGTTGTCTTATTTCCATTTTACGCCAGTTTATAAATGCATACAAATCATTTGCAAGGAACATAGCAAAACACATCACTACCGACAGATAGCTTATATCTTTAATTGCTGCCAATATCCACAGAACAATGAGTACAACGTCGTTGGCGGCGTATAAAAGTGAAAAGTAAGGACTTCTGCGGAAAGTAAGGTAAACAGCCGCGAAGCTTGTTGTTACAGAAAATGTGGATGGTATAAGATTAGCTGTGTTGAATGCTTTTAAGATAAAGAAAAATAAAGCGGTAACAACAGCAGTGAGCAATATCATAAACAGGGTTTCTTTTTTTGAAATTCTGTTTACCTTTACTTCGGTGTGGTTTCCGTTAAAGGGATTCTTAAGCCAGGATATAAGTGCGATTATTGCCATTGGCATACTCATTCCTACGTATGTAATCATTTCGCCGTAATATGCAAATCCCATGGAGATTATGCCGTAGATAATGCTGAATATTACCATCAATCCCTGACCAACAGGATTGCCCTTTGCATTAAGAAGTATTGCGGTAACGCCTAAATCTGACGCTATCAAAGTTAAATAGCTTGTCCGGTCAAAAGCAAAGAATGATGCGGTTATGATAACAACTGAGGTAATCCATAATGTAATTTCGAATTTTGAAAAATAGCCTTTTAGTTTTTTCATATGTCCTCCAAAAAAATAAGCATTCGCATACGTTTCTTCTAAGACCTAACGAAACGTAAACGAATGCTTTAGTTATAAATAAAAACATTCACTACCCGGTGGCAGATATTACAACTATAATATTATACTTGATTGAGCTTTTGCTGTCAATTATATTTCAGGTACAATAAAGCCTTTGGCGTCAAGGGCTTTTTCTATTTTATCGAGGATTTCGTCGCTTTCAGCTGTTACTGTGTGGTAATGATAACCACCTGTAATATTCATAAGCTCAGTAGATTTACCGCTTCTCACACCTTCCAGAAACTGTCTGACGTGCATACGTGAGAAAATGTTCATTTTAGCCTCAACCTTGCCGTAAACCTTGTGCCATACAAACACATCTGCCACTGTACCGCCTAAATCAACAATAGTGTTAAGCTCGTCTTCAGTGTCGTTTGTGCTGTGCTTAAGCTTAAAAACCCTTTCTTTTAAAGGGGAACTTTGCACAATATAGCCGTGGTGTGTAGAAAGAATTTCATACCCGGCTGCTTTAAGTAAAGAAATGTCCTGTACAATAATCTGTCTTGAAACACCATATTTTTCTGAAAGTGTGCTTCCCGAAACAGGTGTTTCAGAGGATGTAAGCACAGCGGCGATTTCCTTTCGTCTGTCTGTTGCTTTCATACTTACACCTTAAATTGCGTGAAGATTTTTAAGAGAAAGGTCAAGAATAGGAGAGGAGTGAGTCAAAGCACCGCTTGAGATATAGTCAACGCCGATGCTTACGAGTCTGGCTACGTTTTCTTTAGTAACGTTGCCACTGCATTCGGTTTCAGCTTTGCCCTTGCAAAGAGCAACTGCCTCTTTCATATCTTCAACACTCATATTGTCCAGCATAATAATGTCGGCACCTGCCTCAAGAGCTTCTTTAAGCATTGTAAGGTTTTCAACCTCAATTTCAATCTTTCTTACAAAGGGGCAGTACTCCTTAGCCATTCTTACAGCTTCTTTAACAGAACCTGCGGCACCGATGTGATTATCCTTAAGAAGCACACCGTCACTTAAGTTGAATCGGTGATTGTAACCGCCGCCAACCTTAACGGCATACTTTTCGAAAACTCTCATATTAGGAGTAGTTTTACGTGTGTCAAGAAGCTTTGTGTTTGTACCTTCAAGAAGGTCAGCAATGCCTCTTGTGTAGGTAGCAATACCGCTCATACGCTGTAAGTAGTTAAGAGCTGTTCGCTCGCCTGAAAGAAGCACACGGATGTCACCCTTTACCTTGCCTAAAAGCTGACCGTTTTCTACCTTGTCGCCGTCTTTAGCAAAGAAAGTAACCTCAGTTTCCTTGTCTAAAAGCTCAAATACACGCTTGAATACGCCTAAACCAGCAATAACGCCATCCTGCTTGCAGATAAGGTCAACCTCACCCAAAGCGTAACCGGGCATAACAGAGTTTGTTGTAATATCTTCTGAAGTAATGTCCTCTCTTAAGGCACTTAAAATCATTTCGTCAGCATTCATTAACATTGTAATATTATTCACGGTTTTTCTTCTCCTTTTCTATGGCATCAAGCACCATTTCTTTGTATTTTTCCTGATAACCTGTATACAAGTTTTCGTTTACGTCAAAATCAGTATTATCGCTTAAAGCAGTATAATCATCTGTAATATGTTCAGCAGCACGTTTTGCAAAAACAAGACTTTCCAAAAGTGAGTTGCTTGCAAGTCTGTTTTTGCCGTGAACACCGTTGCAGGCTGTTTCGCCAACAGCATAAAGCCTTGGCATGGATGTAAGGCTGTGAGTGTCAACCTCAATACCGCCCATAAAATAGTGCTGAGAAGGTACAACGGGAATAGGTTCTTTAGTTATATCGTAACCTTCTTCCAGGCAATGACTGTATATATTTGGGAAGTGGCTTTTGATTTCTTCTTCATCAATTGCCGCAAGAGAAAGCCATACGTGATTGGTACCTTCTTTTTTCATTTCGTCGAAAATTGCGTTGGCCACTACATCGCGGGGTAAAAGCTCGTTGACAAATCTTTCACCTTTAGAGTTTAAAAGCACCGCACCTTCGCCTCTTACAGATTCAGAAATCAGGAATTCTCTGCCGTGCTTCTGAGAGTAAAGGGTTGTGGGATGAATCTGAATATAGTCAATATCCTGAAGCTTGATGCCGTATTTAAGAGCCAGAGCCAGAGCATCGCCTGTAAGGTGGGGGTAATTTGTAGAGTGCTTGAAAAGTCCGCCTATACCGCCTGTAGCCAGCACGGTGTAGTCAGCGGCAATTGAAATATATTCACCTTCATTATAATGGCCAATAATACCTTTGCAGATATTGTCCTCTACAATAAGGTCAACCATAGTGAAGTTTTCTATTAAAGTTATATTCTTTTTGTTTCTTGCAGTTTCCAGAAGATTAGAGGTGATTTCCTTTCCTGTTTCGTCTTCGTGAAAAAGAATTCTTGGACGTGAATGAGCACCTTCGCGGGTGTATATGAATTCCTTGCCGTTTTTCTCAAAGTTAACACCAAATGAAACCAGGTCTCCAATTACTTCCTGAGATGAGCGTATCATAATTTCTACAGAGTCAGGGTCGTTTTCATAGTGACCGGCACGCATGGTATCTTCGTAGAAATCCTTGAAATCATCTTCATCCCTCAGAACACATATACCGCCCTGAGCAAGATAAGAATCGCTTCGTCTGGCTTTATTTTTAGTAACTATAACTATATTCTTTTCTTCAGGCAGATTAAGTGCACAGTAAAGACCTGCAACACCGCAGCCTACAATAATAATGTCAGTTTTCATATTATTTACCAAGCTCCAACATTCTGTCTAAAGGTAAAAGAGCACCTGTGCGTGTGTCGGCACTTACTTCTACCTGATTTTCGTCATTTTCCAAAACCTTAAGTATGTTCTCTAAAGTGTTTAACTTCATATCTTTGCAAACAGGGCAGGGAGAAGGAAAGTAGAAATTTTTTTCAGGGTTATCGTTTCTCAGTTTAAAGGCAACGCCCTCTTCAGTACAAATAATAAATTCCTTTTTGTCGCTTTTTTTTGCAAAGTCGATAATCTCGGCAGTGCTGCCGCTGAAATCTGAAAATTCTAAAATTTCAGGCTCACATTCAGGATGGCAAAGAACCAACGCATCGGGATGCTTTTCTACCTCTGCTTTTACAGAAACAGCACTTACATCAGCATGAATCGGGCAACAGCCATCATTTAAGATGATATTTTTTTCAGGTACTTCCGATGCCACGAATCTTCCTAAATTCCTGTCGGGAATAAAGAAGATGTTTTTGTTAGGTAATGCCCTGACTATTTTTACAGCATTTGAAGATGTAACGCATACATCGCTCTGACATTTAAGCTCAGCAGTGGAGTTTATGTAGCACACAACTGCAAGGTCAGAGAATCGCTCACGCATTTCGTCAATTTTGCCTTCTTTCACCATATGGGCCATTGGGCAGTCTGCACTCAGGTCAGGCATAAGCACCTTTTTATCGGGACAGAGAATTTTTGCACTTTCACCCATAAAGTTAACACCGCAGAAAACAATTACATCAGCATCACTTTCCTTGGCAACTTTAGCAAGGTAAAAGGAGTCACCCACAAAGTCGGCAATTTCCTGTGCTTCGGCAGGTGCATAGTAATGAGCCATAATAACGGCATTCTTTTCTTTTTTAAGAGCTTCAATTCGGTTTCTCATAAAATCGTCCTTATATATCTTTATAAATCCTGATTATTATACAGTTTGGGGTTTACAACTGTCAAGTTATCTGTAAAGTTTTGTAGAAAAGCAAAGAAAAAAAGAACGATACCAAGAGAAACTGTGGATTTTGAATACAAAAAACAACAGGCGCAGAAAGGCTCAGACACACATATACAAAGGGTTTCAAAAAATCTTAAAATTTTTTCAAAAAACTATTGACATTTAAACTATACTCTGCTATAATCTCTAACTGTTGGCGATACACAAAATGCCACAGCGAATCACGCTGGTGTAGCTCAGTTGGTAGAGCAGCTGATTTGTAATCAGCAGGTCGGGGGTTCAAGTCCGTCCACCAGCTCCAAACAAAACCTGCTTTGAAATAAAGCAGGTTTTCATATGGGAGAATTCCCGAGCGGCCAAAGGGGGCAGACTGTAAATCTGTTGTCAACGACTTCGGTGGTTCGAATCCACCTTCTCCCACCAGAAAAAGACGATTGCTTTTGCAATCGTCTTTTTCAGTTATATTCGCCTTACGGCGAGTGATATTGCTACGCAGTGATATTGCTACGCAGTGATATTCGGCTAAAGCCGAGTGATATTGCTACGCAGTGATATTCGGCTAAAGCCGAGTGATATTGCCCTTCGGGCAGTTTTGGTGGAGAATACAATATCAATGAAACGATAGAATTCAATTAACAACTAAATAATAACCATAGAAGAGCCTCTGTTAAGCTAATAACTGAACAGAGGCTTTTGTAATACTTTCTATATGGTCAGGAACATTAAAAATATATAGTATATTGCAACAGTATGGAAATTTATTCATTTAATATCTACAATGATATACTATTGATTTTAAAGCCGAAAAATGATATCATATATACGATAATATACAATGTGGAAATTTGATTTATTTAATCGATACATATATTATCGATATTGTCAGTATAGAATCTGTTTGCTTTTTAACCGTTAAGTGGATGGAGGTGTGATGATGGATAAGATTTCTATTTCAAAAGCCACATTAGGCAGAATACCGGGATATCTTGATTTTTTGAGGAGTTTGTCTCCCCAAAAAGTTCCTTATATATCTGCAACGACTATTTCCAAAGAGCTTAATCTTGGAGAGGTTCAGGTCAGAAAAGACCTTGCAATGGTGAGTGGTGCAGGAAAGCCCAGACTGGGTTATGAAATCGAGTTCCTCATAGAGCGGCTCGAGGATTGCCTGGGGCGTAACAAAATAACCTTGGCTGTGTTGGTAGGTGCCGGAAAATTAGGAAGAGCATTGTTGCAATACGATGGATTCCAGCAGTTTGGCGTAAAAATTGCAGCAGCCTTTGACTTACGTGAAAAAACAATGAGTATTGATTCGGCGACGCCAATATTACCTATGGAACAATTTGATTTATTTTGTAAAGAGCATAATATTTGCATTGGTATTATTACGGTGGGTGAAGGCTCGGCACAGCAAGTATGTGACCGGATGGTTGAAAGCGGAATAACTGCGATATGGAACTTTGCTCCCTGTAAGTTACAGGTTCCCTCAGGTGTTTTGCTGCAGAACGAGCATCTGGCATTATCCTTGGCACATTTAAGAAATCAGATGTCCCAGGATTAATAATAAAGGAAAAAGTGCCGCCTAAAGCATTTTCAGTATAAAATTAAAGTATAAAATCATCGTACATAAGCGGATAAAATAAAAAGGGGAATAAATATGAACAAAATTACAGTAATAGGTTCCGGTAGCGTTGGCTCTACAATTGCGTACACCCTGATAGTTATGGGAATCGCTTCAGAAATTGTAATGATTGATATTAACCAGGAAAAATCTCTTGGTGAGGCTCTTGATATCAGGCAGGGTGTGCCTTTCTGCAACCCCGCTACAATTTATGCAGGTTCTTATGAGGATGCCAAGGACTCTGACATCGTAGTTATCACATGCGGTGTCGCAAGGCAAGCTGGTCAGTCCAGACTGGAGCTGGCACAGACTAACATTGATATTCTTAAAACAGTATCCAAAGAAATTGTCAAGCATGCTCCGGAGGCTATGTACATTATCGTAAGCAATCCTGTTGATATTCTGACATATGTGTTTCATAAGATTTCTGGTATTCCTGAGGAGCGTATAATCGGTTCAGGTACAATTCTTGATACCGCACGTCTGCGTGCCCGTGTAGCAGAGTACTATGATGTAAATCAGAAGAACGTTCATGCCTATGTTTTAGGTGAGCACGGTGACTCTGCTTTTGTTCCATGGTCTATTGCGAATATTTCCAATGTTCCTATTGAGGACTACGGCGATGCACTTAACAAGGCTAACGATTATCCTGAGTTTGACCGTAATGAGGTTGAAAACTACGTTCGTAAATCAGGTGCCAGAGTTATCGCACGCAAAGGTGCTACATACTATGCGGTATCTATGTCTGTATGCCATATCTGCAAATGCTTGCTCAGCGGTATCGATACAACAATGACAGTTTCAACTATGATGCACGGCGAATATGGTATTGATGATGTATGCCTGAGTTTGCTTAACGTGGTAGGGCATGAGGGTGCACATACAAAGGTTATTCTTCCTTTGAACGATGAAGAAGTTGCAGCTTTGCGTCACAGTGCGGATTGCCTTAAGGAAATTATTAAAAGTATTGAGATATAAGAGAGGTTTTGTATTATGGAATATCGTATTGAACATGATTCTATGGGTGAAATGAAAGTGCCTGCTGACCGTCTTTGGGCAGCACAGACACAAAGAAGCCACGAGAATTTTGAAATAGGTGTAGACATTGAAACTATGCCCAAGGAAATAATCAATGCTTTCGGCATTCTGAAAAAAGCAGCAGCTGTAACCAACAATGCACTCCGCCCCGAAAAAATGACAGACGAAAAGCTTTCTGCAATCAAGCAGGCTTGTGACGAGGTTATGGCAGGCGAGCTCAACTCTCATTTTCCTTTGGTTGTATGGCAGACAGGTTCAGGCACACAGTCAAATATGAACTCCAATGAGGTTATTGCAAACCGCGGCAACCAGATTTTAGGCAAAACTCTTCTTCATCCCAATGATGATGTAAATATGAGTCAGTCATCCAATGACACATTCCCCACAGCAATGCACATCGCCGCTGTTCTTTCTTTAGAGGACAAGCTTATTCCTGCAGTAGAGGAGCTTATCGCTACTTTTAAAAGACTGGAAGAGGAAAATGAAGGCATCGTAAAGAGCGGCAGAACACATCTTCAGGATGCTACTCCCATTACCTTCAGCCAGGAAATCAGCGGATGGCGTTCAAGCCTTGAAAAGGACGTAGAGCTTATCAAACGTTCTTTAGAGCCTCTTTATGAGCTTGCTTTAGGCGGAACAGCAGTTGGCACAGGTCTTAATGCTCCTGCAGGTTTTGCAGAAACAGTTGCAAAGGAAGTAGGCAATATTACAGGCAAGCCTTTCGTTACTGCTGCCAATAAGTTCCACGCACTTACATCCAAAGATGAGCTTGTATTTGCACACGGTGCTGTCAAGGCTCTTGCTTGCGATATGATGAAGATTGCAAACGACGTTCGTTGGCTGGCATCAGGCCCCCGCGACGGTCTTGGTGAAATCTTTATTCCCGAAAACGAACCCGGCTCTTCCATTATGCCGGGTAAGGTTAACCCCACTCAGTGCGAAGCAGTGACAATGGTTGCTGTTCAGGTTATGGGTAATGATGTTGCTATTACTATGGCGGCTTCTCAGGGTAACTTCGAGCTTAATGTGTTTATGCCTGTTTGTATTTATAACTTCTTGCAGTCAACCCGTCTTCTGGCAGAAGCTATTGTATCATTCAACAAGAACTGTGCAGTAGGCATTAAGGCAAACAAAGAGAAGATGCATCACAACCTGCACAATTCCCTGATGCTTGTTACTGCACTTAATCCCTATATCGGTTACGAAAATGCCGCAAAGACTGCTAAAAAGGCTTTTAAGGATAATATTTCCCTTAAAGAAGCTTGTGTAGAGCTTGGTTTCTTAACTGCTGAAAAATTTGATGAGGTTTTCCATCCCGAAGAGATGGTATAATTCGGAGGTAATTTAATGAAGGTTAGTTATTTCCCCGGTTGCACCTTAAAGAATAAGGCGAAAGACCTTGATTTGTATTCTTACAAATCTGCCTCAGCTTTGGGTGTTACTCTGGAAGAAATTGAAAACTGGCAGTGCTGCGGCGGTGTCTTTACATCTGCTGACGACGAGGTTGCCACAAAGCTTTCTTCTGTTCGTGCTTTAAAATATGCCTTTGAAAGAAATGAGCCTTTGGTAACTGTTTGCTCAGCTTGTCACAATGTTATAAAGCAGACTAATTACGCAATGCAGACCAACAAAACCTTTGCCGACAAGGTTAACAGATATATGGCAGAGGACAGCTATAACGGTGAGGCAGAGGTATATCATTACCTTGAAATGTTACGTGATTTAGTTGGCTTTGATACTCTTAAAGAAAAGGTTGTAAATAGCCTTAAGGGCAAAAAAATTGCAGCGTATTACGGTTGCCTTTTACTGCGTCCCAACAAAGTTATGCGTATGGATGACCCTGAAAATCCCACCATTATGGAGGATTTTATAAGAGCATTGGGTGCTGATGCTGTAGTTTATGCCAAGCGTAATGAGTGTTGCGGCGGCTATATCTCAGTTGAAAGCCCTGACTCTGCAAGAAGAAACAGTAACGCAGTTGTAAAAAACGCAAAGGCAGCAGGTGCTGAAATGATTATCACCGCTTGTCCTCTTTGTAAATATAATCTTGAGAAAAACGGTGCTGATATTCCCGTGGTTTATTTTACGGAGCTTCTGGCAGAAGCTCTTGGCGTAAAGGAGGATACAAATGCATAATAACCGGTATCTTCGCGATGAAATCATCCGCATCAGCGGCGTTAACACAGCTAAATGTATGAAGTGCGGCAAGTGTTCTGCAACCTGCCCTGCATACGATGAGATGGAGTATCATCCCCATCAGTTTGTAAATATGGTTGAAAGCGGCGATATTACGCCTCTTCTTAATTCTGATTCACTCTATAAGTGCCTTTCCTGCTTTGCTTGTATCGACAGATGCCCCAGAGGGGTGGAGCCTGCAAAGGTGGTTGAGGCTGTGCGTCTTTTTGCTGTCAGAAAGCAGGGTGCAAACAGAATGACTGCTAATGATGTTCCCGCAATTGTAGACGAGGACACACCTCAGCAGCTTCTTGTAAGTGCTTTCAGAAAATATACTAAGTAAAGGAGGAAAAGACAAATGCAAAGAGTTGGTGTTTTTGTATGTTGGTGTGGAAGTAACATTGCAGGCACAGTTGATGTGCAGGCGGTGGCAGAAGCATTGAAAAGCGAACCTGGCGTAGTCTTTTCCACCGACTATCAATATATGTGTTCTCAGGCAGGACAGGATATGATTAAAACTGCCGTTAAAGAACATAACCTTACGGGTATAGTTGTCTGTTCCTGTTCTCCCAGAATGCACGAGGCAACTTTCCGCAAAACTGCGGCTGCCGCAGGTCTTAACCCTTATATGGTTGAGATTGCAAACATCCGTGAGCAGTGCTCCTGGGTACATAAGGATATGGCAACAGGTACCGAAAAGGCTATTATCTTAGGTAAAGCCGCTGTTGCAAAGGTTAACCTCAATGCTCCTCTTACTCCCGGAGAGTCACCTGTTACTAAGCGTGCCCTTGTTATCGGCGGTGGTATAGCAGGTATCCAGACTGCCCTTGATATTGCGGATGCAGGTTTTGAGGTAGATATTGTAGAAAAAAATCCTACCATTGGCGGTAAAATGGCACAGCTTGACAAAACATTCCCCACTCTTGACTGTGCCGCCTGTATTCTGACACCTAAAATGGTTGATGTTGCTCAGAATGAAAAAATCCGTATTTTTTCATATAGTGAGGTTACAGATGTTAAAGGCTTTGTTGGTAACTTTGATGTTACTATCAAAAAGAATGCCCGTTATGTTAAGGAAGAAATTTGTACAGGTTGCGGTGCTTGTTTAGAAAAATGCCCTATGAAAAAAATCCCCAACGAGTTTAACCTGGGTATGGATAACCGCACAGCAATTTACATTCCTTTTGCACAGGCAGTACCCAAGGTTGCAACCATTGACCCCACTGCTTGTACTATGCTTAAAAAGGGCAAGTGCGGTATCTGCTCTAAGGTATGTACCGCAGGTGCCATTGACTATACTCAGAAGGATGAGTATATAGAGGAAAAGTACGGTGCAATTGTAGTTGCAACAGGTTTTAATCCTATAAGTATGGATAAATTTGATGAGTTTGCTTACAGTCAGTCCAAGGATGTAATTACTTCCCTTGAGTTTGAGCGTCTTACCAATGCGGCAGGTCCGTCAGCAGGTAAGCTTTTACGTCCTTCTGACGGCAAGCATCCCCATACTATTGTTTTTGTCCAGTGTGTAGGCTCCAGATGTGAGGCTTGCGCTGAGAAGGGTAAGGAGTATTGCTCCAAGATTTGCTGTATGTATACTGCAAAGCACGCAATGCTTACCCGTGACAAATATCCTGATACCGAGGTTTATGTGTTCTACATTGATGTAAGAACCCCCGGTAAGAATTTTGATGAATTTTATCGCCGTGCTGTAGAAGAATTCGGCGTTAAATACATTAAAGGTATGGTTGGTAAGGTAACACCTGAAGGCGACAAGCTTAAGGTTCAGGCTTCCGACCTTATTGCAAACAAGCAGCTTCATATTGATGCTGATTTAGTTGTTCTTGCAGCAGCTATCGAGCCTGACAAGTCTGCACGTCCTCTTGCAACAATGCTTACAGCAAGTATGGATACAAACGACTTCTTTACAGAGGCTCACCCCAAGCTCAGACCCGTAGAAAGCCCCACAGCAGGCGTATTCCTCTCAGGTGCTTGTCAGGGCCCTAAAGATATTCCCGAAACAGTTTCTCAGGCAGGTGCCGCAGCCTCTAAGGTAATCGGTTTACTTGCCAAGGATAAGCTTACAGGTAACCCCTGTGTTGCAAGCTCTGATGAGCTTATGTGTAACGGTTGTTCGTCTTGTGCAAATGTATGTCCTTACGGTGCTATTACTTATGCAGAAAAAGAATTCCGTATGCCTGACAGAACCACAAAGGTAAGACGAGTGGCAGAAGTTAACCCTGCTGTTTGTCAGGGTTGCGGTGCTTGTACCGTTGCTTGTCCCTCAGGAGCTATGGACTTAAAGGGGTTTGCAAACTTACAGATTATGGCGGAGGTTGACGCGATATGCAAGTAAATGAATATAAGCCTTTAATCGTTGCGTTTTGCTGTAACTGGTGTTCTTATGCAGGTGCTGACCTTGCAGGTAACAACCGCCTTAATTATCCTGCAGATGTAAAGATTATCCGTGTGCCTTGTTCCTGCCGTGTTAATCCTATGTTTATCCTTCGTGCATTCCAACGTGGTGCAGATGGTGTTATTATCTGCGGTTGCCACCCCGGTGATTGTCACTATACGTCCGGTAACTATTATGCACGCCGTCGAATGACTGCACTTTTCTCAATGCTTGATTATCTTGGCATTGAAAGAGAGCGTACCCGTCTTGAGTGGGTATCTGCTGCTGAGGGTGCAAAGTTTGCCGCTACAATGAATGATTTTGTTCAGCAGGTTACTGCACTGGGCGAAAACAAGAGATTGGAGGATTTAAGATGCAAAAAATAACCGGTGATATTTTAATCGAAAAAGCATCAGCACTCCTATCTTCAGGCACGGTAAGCTGTGTTTTAGGCTGGAAAAAGGGTGAGTTCGGTTATGACGTAACTCCCGCAGTTTTCAGCTCTGTTGAAGAACTTGAACGTGATTTCGTTTACAATGATTTCTGCGGTGCAAATTTTTCAAAATATCTTGTTTCCAAAACCCGTAAGCTTGAGGGCAAAATTCTTGTTTTCCTTAAGCCCTGTGACACATACAGCTTTAACCAGCTTTTATCAGAGCATCGCTTTGACCGCGAAAAGGTGTACGCAATAGGTATTCCTTGCGAGGGTATGGTTGATATATCCAAGGTTAAGGCAACTGTTGGCGAGGGTATTTCTTCTATCGATACAGACGGTGACAATTTGCTTGTATCAACTCTTTATGACGAAGAGCCTGTCGCTGTTGATTTTAAGAGCGTTCTTGCTGAGAGATGCATAAACTGCAAGAGTAAAAAGCACGTGGCTTATGACGAGCTTTTAGGCGAAGAGGGCGACGTAATCGAGAATAGCAGGTTTGACGAGGTTGCCCGTATTGAGGCACTTACTCCTGACGAAAGATTTGCTTTCTGGCAGAATGAGCTTTCCCGTTGCATCCGTTGCAACGCTTGTCGTGACGCATGTCCTGCATGCACCTGCGAAAAGTGCGTGTTTGACAACCCTGCATCAGGTGTTGAAAATAAATCTCCTGCAAACAGCTTTGAAGAAAAGCTTTTCCATATTATCCGTGCATATCACGTTGCCGGTCGTTGTACCGACTGCGGAGAATGCTCAAGAGTATGTCCCCAGAATATTCCCCTGCATCTTTTAAACCGTAAGTTCATCAAGGATATGAACGAATTCTACGGTGAGTATCAGGCAGGTGAAGAGGTTGGTATGCGAGCTCCTCTTGTAAGCTACACAACCGAAGATTTAGAGCCCGGTGAGGCTCTTACAAGGAGGGACACTGATGCGTAAATGCTCCCTTGATAAAATAAATCTTCTTTTTGCAGAAATTGCGAAAAACGCCGTACTGTATCTTCCTGTGGACGAGAACGACGGCAGTGCGGTTTATAAAAAGTGGGAAGATGGCACAGCTTACAGCAATGCTCTTAATACGGTAAGAAGTCCTAAGGATTTCTTCTTCCCTCAGACTGAGAATCTTATGGGATTCAAAACACTTGGTAAGACTATTGAGGTTATTGACACAAGAGTTGAGCCTGATGATTTTGTTATCTTCGGCGTAAGAGCCTGTGATGTAAGGAGCTTTGATATTTTAGACAGAGTTTTCCTTTCAGAGCCTGTTGACAGTTTCTATGCATCACGCAGAAACCACGGTATTATTATTTCCATGGCTTGCACAAGACCTTCCGAAACCTGCTTCTGTAAAACCTTCGGCATAGACCCTGCAGAGCCTCAGGGCGATATTTCCGCATGGAAAACCGAAACCGAGGTGTTCTTTAAAAGCAATACTGCAAAGGGCGAAAATCTTCTTACTGCTCTTGACGGTATTCTTGAAGATTGCGATAATAATGAGGTCGATGCTCAAAAGGCAAAGATTAACGCTGTAATGAACAGGCTTCCTCTTAAGAATCTTACTACAGATGGTTTTGGCGGGGGCAAAACGGCAGAGATTTTTGATTCTCCCAAATGGGAAGAACTTTCAGAGTCTTGTCTTGGATGCGGTACCTGTACCTTTGTATGTCCCACTTGCCAGTGCTATGACATTAAGGATTTCAACACAGGCACAGGCGTTATCCGTTTCAGATGCTGGGATTCCTGTATGTATTCCGATTTTACAAAAATGGCTCACGGCAATAACCGTAATACACAGAAGGAGCGTTTCCGTCAGAGGTTTATGCACAAGCTTGTATATTATCCTGAAAACAATGAGGAAATATTCAGTTGTGTAGGTTGCGGCAGATGTCTCTCTAAGTGTCCTATTTCAATGAATATAGTTAAAGTAATGAAAGAGATTGGAGGAAACAAAGGTGAATAATATTAATGATACTTTGATTCCGAAAATTGGTGTCATTACTGATGTCCGTATTGATACACCTGATATCAAAACCTTCAGGGTGGTAACTCCTGACGGTAAAAAGGCATTTGACCACAGACCCGGTCAGTGTGCAATGCTTTCAGTACCAGGTGTAGGCGAGGCGATGTTTTCCATTACATCTTCTCCTACAAACGAGGAGTATATGGAATTTTCCATTAAAAAATGCGGTTGTGTAACCGATTGGCTGCACCAGGCAGAAGCAGGTCAGCAGATTACTATCCGCGGACCTTACGGCAAGCCTTTCCCTGTGGATGATGTGTTTGCAGGCAAAGACCTTCTGTTTATAGCAGGCGGTGTTGGTCTTGCTCCTCTGCGTTCTGTAATCAATTATTGCCGTCATTACCGTGACCGCTACGGTAAGATTGATATTGTTTACGGTTCACGCAGTAAAGACGACCTTCTTGATTACAATGAAATTATTGAAGAATGGTCAAAGGATAACGGAGTTAATGTTTATCTGACCATTGATAACCCTCAGGACGGTTGGGACGGTCACGTAGGCTTTGTTCCAAATTATGTAAAAGAACTGGGGTTTAACACAAATAAAGTAGCAGTTATCTGCGGTCCTCCTGTTATGATTAAGTTCACATTGGACGGACTCTGCGATATCGGCTTTGACAAAACCAATGTTTATACAACACTTGAGCTCAGAATGAAGTGCGGTGTCGGTAAGTGCGGCAGATGTAATGTAGGTGCAAAATACGTCTGCAAGGATGGCCCGGTTTTCCGTTGTGATGAACTCGAAGAACTTCCAGGTGAGTATTAAGGAGAATGTATATGGAAAAGACAGTTAGTATTTTTCTTTTTGGTAAAAAATATGAAGTACCTGAAAACCTTACAATTATGACTGCTATGGAATATGCAGGCTATCAGCTGGTTCGCGGCTGTGGCTGCAGAAATGGTTTTTGCGGTGCTTGTGCAACTATTTACCGTATAAAAGGTGACCGCGAATTGCATGCTTGTCTTGCTTGCCAGACCAAAGTAGAAGACAATATGTATATTGCTACCTTACCTTTCTTTCCTCTTGTTAAGCAGGTATATGATATTGAAACTATTCCTACAACAGAGACAGTTATGATGCAGCTTTATCCTGAAATTTATGCTTGTATCGGCTGTAATGCCTGCACAAAAGCTTGCACTCAGGGGCTTAACGTTATGCAGTACATAGCTTACGCTCAGCGAGGCGATTTTGAAAAATGTGCAGAAGAGTCTTTTGACTGCGTAATGTGCGGTGTATGCTCATCCAGATGTCCTGCAGGTATTTCTCATCCTCAGGTTGCAATGCTCGCCAGAAGAATCAACGGCAAGTACCTTGCTCCCGGCAGTGCTCATCTTGAGGAACGTGTAAAAGAAATCAAAAATGGTGATTTCAATGAGCTTATAGAGGCACTTATGCAGAAGCCTGTTGATGAGATGAAAGAACTTTATAACAACAGAGATATTGAGAAGTAAGGAGGAAAGAGCATATGTATTCAGAAAAATTTCAGAACTCTCTGGAATTGGTAGAAAAAGCCAGAGATAAAAATATTGCGTTAGAACCTGAACGTATGACTGCAAAGCAGAAGGAAGATTTGCTTGCAGCTTTTCATCCTGACTACAGACAGGACCAGTTTGATGTATTGAAGATTGGCCCTAACAAAGGGGATAAGGTCCCCTTTGAATTAGCTGAGATTTTACAGGCACACAGCCGTATTACTGCTGACAGTGTTGACCTTTCTGCCCCCGACTATGAAACCGATGTTCTTATTATAGGCGGCGGCGGTGCAGGTGCTTCTGCGGCTATTGAAGCCAACGAGGCAGGCGCCGACGTTATGATTGTTACTAAGCTGAGAATCGGTGATGCTAACACAATGATGGCAGAAGGCGGTATTCAGGCAGCTGACAAGCCCAACGATTCGCCTGCAATTCACTTTGTGGATGCTTTCGGCGGCGGCCACTTTGCTGCAAAACGTGAGCTGCTTTCAAAGCTTGTTTGCGATGCTCCTGAGGCTATTAAGTGGCTCTCAGATTTAGGTGTTGAGTTTGATAAAGACGCTGACGGCACAATGGTAACAACTCACGGTGGCGGTACTTCCCGCAAGCGTATGCATGCCGCTAAGGACTATTCAGGTGCTGAGATTATGCGTACCCTCCGCGACGAGGTAATAAACCGTAACATCCCTGTAATTGATTTCACTTCGGCTATTGAGCTTATTCTTGATGAAAACGGCAACGCTGCAGGTGCAGTTCTTATGAATATGGAAACCAAAGAGCTTTTGGTAGCTAAGGCTAAAACTGTTATCATTGCTACAGGCGGTGCAGGCCGTATGCATTATCAGGGATTCCCCACATCCAACCACTATGGTGCAACTGCTGACGGTCTTGTACTGGGTTACAGAGCAGGCGCAAAGCTTCTTTATGCTGAAACTTTACAGTACCACCCCACAGGCGTTGCATATCCCGAGCAGATTTTCGGTGCTCTTGTTACTGAGAAGGTTCGTTCTCTCGGTGCAAAGCTTGTTAACGTAAAGGGTGAAGTGTTTATGCATCCCCTTGAAACCCGTGACGTTGCAGCGGCTTCTATTATCCGTGAGTGCGGTGACCGTGCAAACGGTGTTGATACAGACAACGGCAATGGCGTCTGGCTTGATACTCCTATGATTGAGAAAATCGGCGGCGAGGGTACAATTATGAAGAGAATCCCTGCCATGTGGAGAATGTTTGATAAGTACGGTATTGATATCCGTAAGGAGCCTATCCTTGTTTATCCAACACTTCATTATCAGAACGGCGGTCTTGATATTGATGCAAACTGTATGACTACCAATGTTGAGAACCTCTTTGTTGCAGGCGAGGCTGTTGGCGGTATCCATGGTAAGAACAGACTTATGGGTAACTCTTTGCTTGATATTATTGTTTTTGGCAGAAGCGCAGGTATCAACGCTGCAGCTAAGGCTAAAACAGTAACCGTAGGTAAGCTTACATTGTCTCACGTTGAGAAGTTTGAAAAAGAAATTTCTGATGCAGGTATCAAAACAGAGACAGTTTCACCTAAGCTTCTCCCTAACTACACAAAGCAGAAAAGTATTTGATTAAGGAGAAGGTATCGGACAAATGAGTTTTTTTAACGGAGTTATTTCAATCAGCAGTATTTATACGTTGCTGTTTGTGGTATTCGCTGTTTTACTGGTGGGTTATGCCTTTGGCAGAATCACCATTAAAGGCGTTTCTTTAGGTGACGCAGGCGTGTTTATTATTTCACTTCTGGCAGGTGCGTTGTTTTTCAGTACAAACGAAGCAGGCGAACTGCTCTTTGCAGGTTCTTCAAAGCCCTATGATTTTTCAGAGGGGCTGACAATTGTCGAAAGCCTGGGTCTTGTGCTTTTTGTAACATCAGTAGGTTACATAGCAGGCCCAAAATTCTTTGGTAATTTCAAGAAGAATTTCAAGTCTTACGTTCTTCTTGGTACAGTTGTTATTCTTGCAGGCGGTCTTGCGGCGGTTGGTTGTATTTATGCCGGTGAGCTTATCGGCTACGGTTCATCCATTGAAACCCGAGAAGGTTTTGTGGCTATGATTGTAGGTCTGCTTTCAGGCGCACTTACATCAACACCTGCTTTTTCTGCCGCCAAGGCATCCGTTGCAGCCGAGTATACAGGTCTTGTTTCTGTAGGTTACGGTATTGCATACATCTTCGGAGTGGTTGGTGTTGTTCTTTTTGTTCAGCTTATGCCTAAGATTACAAAGGCAGATATGGCTGCTGAGCGTGCAAAGCTTGTGGGTGCCGAAGAGACAAATACCAATAAAGCCACAGGCAAATTGTTTACCTTTGACCATCTTGGCGTAGCAGGGTTTGCGTTAGCCGCTATTATCGGTACAATTGTAGGACAAATCAGAATTCCCCTTACCTCAGAGGGGCTGGGCGGTACTTGCTTCTCGCTTACAACCACGGGCGGATGCCTTTTAATGAGCCTTGTTTTAGGTCATTTCGGCAGACTGGGTCCTGTAAAAATTATGCCTGAGCAGAGTACCCTTAAGCTTTTCAGAGAACTGGGACTTGTTTTCTTCCTTACAGGTGCAGGTATTCCCGGCGGAGCAGAGTTTGTTGCAATCTTTGACCCGATGTACTTTGTATACGGTGTTGTGATGACAATTGTACCCTTGATTATCGGTTATTTCTTTGCTAAGTACGTGTTGAAGCTTAGTCTTCTTAATAACTTAGGTTCACTTACAGGCGGTATGACAAGTACACCTGCGCTGGGCACACTTATCGGTGTATCAGGCACAGAGGATTTAGCGACAGCATATGCCGCAACATATCCCATAGCTCTTATTACGGTTGTATTGGTATCTCAATTTATTACTATAATATTCTGATTAAAGTTAACGGAGCAATTTTGTTTTCTCCGTTGATTTAAAAATAAAACACATAAATTCCCCATAACTGGGTAAAGAAAAGAGGAATTATCATGAAAAATCTAGACTTAAGCATTTATGGCATTACAGGTGCTACAGAAATCGTTCACAACCCTTCTTATGAAGAGCTTTTTGTTGCAGAGACAGACCCTGCACTTGAAGGCTTTGAGAAAGGTCAGGAAACAGAGCTTGGTGCCGTTAATGTTATGACAGGTATCTACACAGGCCGTTCTCCTAAGGACAAGTTCATTGTTATGGACGAAAATTCCAAGGATACAGTATGGTGGACAAGCGACGAGTTCAAGAACGATAACCACCCCTGCTCAGAGGAAACCTGGAAGGCATTAAAAGAACTTGCAGTTAATGAGCTTTCTGACAAGAAGCTTTATGTTGTAGATGTATTCTGCGGTGCAAACGAAGACTCCAGAATGTCTATCCGTTTCATTATGGAGGTTGCTTGGCAGGCTCACTTTGTAAAGAATATGTTCATCAATCCTACAGCTGAAGAACTTGAAAACTTCAAGCCTGATTTTGTTTGCTACAATGCTTCCAAAGCAAAGGTTGAAAACTTCAAGGAGTTAGGCCTTAACTCTGAGACAGCAGTTGTTTTCAACATCTCATCCCGTGAGCAGGTTATCCTTAACACATGGTACGGCGGCGAAATGAAGAAGGGTATGTTCTCTATGATGAACTACTACCTGCCCCTTAAGGGTATAGCTTCTATGCACTGTTCTGCAAATACAGATATGAAGGGTGAGAACACAGCTCTCTTCTTTGGTCTTTCAGGTACAGGTAAAACAACCCTTTCCACAGACCCCAAGCGTCTTCTTATCGGTGACGACGAGCACGGCTGGGACGACAAAGGCGTGTTTAACTTTGAGGGTGGTTGCTATGCTAAGGTTATTAACCTTGACAAAGAGTCAGAGCCTGACATCTACGCAGCTATCAAGAGAAATGCTCTTCTTGAGAACGTAACTGTTGATGCAAACGGTGTTTGCGATTTTGATGATGGTTCAGTAACAGAGAACACACGTGTTTCTTATCCCATTGACCATATTGAAAAAATCGTTCGTCCTGTTTCTGCAGCTCCCGATGCCAAGAATGTTATCTTCCTTTCTGCAGATGCTTTCGGTGTATTACCTCCTGTTTCAATCCTTACACCTGAGCAGGCTCAGTACTATTTCCTTTCAGGTTTTACTTCAAAGCTTGCAGGCACAGAGCGCGGTATCACCGAGCCTACACCTACTTTCTCTGCTTGCTTCGGTCAGGCTTTCTTAGAGCT
>JAFXBG010000004.1 GCA_017521925.1 Clostridia bacterium | reverse complement strand
TAACTGCCATATATAATACAATATCCCTCACTCCTTGTCAATAGTTGACAACGCAATTTTTCCTGATTATACCATATTTCGGCAGGGTTTACATGCAAAAACGACATTTTTCTTTCTATTTTGTGCAAATTTATTTATTATTGAAATCCCTGAAAAATATGATATACTATATATATCCCATTATATTTTTTGGAGGGACAAAATATGCATTTACAGGAATCAGGTCAGATGTACCTTGAAACCATTTATATATTATCAAAAAAAGGTAACGCAGTACGCTCTATAGATGTCGGCGAGTATATGGGGTACTCCAAGCCCAGTGTCAGCCGTGCGGTAGGACTATTAAAACAGGGCGGTTATGTTGTGGCAGATGCTGACGGCTTTCTTTCCCTTACTGACGAAGGCAAACGTGTTGCCGAGAAAATGTATGAGCGTCACACAATTCTGACAAAGTTTTTTATAAACTTAGGTGTTGACGAAGAAACCGCCGCCGAGGACGCCTGCAAAATCGAGCACGACATCAGTGACAAAAGTTTTGAGGCTATCAAAAATTTTGTAAACAATAATTAACACACAAGGCAGGAAATCTTTATTTTAATGTTTCCTGCCTTTAGTTTTACCCGCTATGTCTGATATATCAGTCTGTTTTCCTACCTAATATAATATAATTAAACCTAATACAATAAAATATAAGATAATAAAATATAAAATAAAAGAATTGAAGGGAATTGTTAAGGGGGAATCACCTGAGCCCTGATGTTGAAAACTTGTGAAGAGCCGTCAGCCACGGTGGGCAATTTAGCCTGTGGATAAGTTACATATCGCCACCATAGCACACTCTTGTTCCTTTTCTTTGTCAGATTAAACAAACACAGCCATCAGGATTTATTCACATATACGAACATCCTGTTTTTGCAAAAAAGTGTATAATTTCGGTGTGAGAATTTTTAAGAATCTGCGTCTAATAGATGAAAGCAGAAAAATCCATTACTTCGAAAGGAGAGTTAATATGAAAAAAATACTATCAATATGCGTGATACTTACATTTTTATTAAGCACTGTGTGTGCTTTTTCTGCGTCTGCAGAACCACCCGCAACCTTTGTAAGCGGTGATTATATCTACACAATAAATCCCGACGGCACGGCAGAAATTATGGATTACACAGGTAACGCCGAAATTCTGACAATACCTGAGGAGCTTGACGGTATAAATGTTACGTCCATAGGTTACGAGGCTTTTCGCAGAAACGAAACCTTAAAATCCGTAACCATTTCCGATAGTATAACCAAAATCGGAACTGCCGCTTTTACAAGCTGTACAAAGCTTGAGGCTATTACACTACCCGAAAATTTAGAGAATTTTAAATACACCGCTATCGAAAACACCCCTCTTTACAAAAACCCTGACAACTGGGAGGCGGGCACCCTTTACATAAGCAATCATCTTGTTAAAAAAGACCAGGGCCCCGGCTGGGACCAGTACGAGGTAAAGGAAGGCACAATATCAATCTGCAACTTTGCCTTTGAGCATAACAGCAAACTAAAAAAAGTTACCCTGCCTCAGAGCCTTAAGCGAATCGGCAACGGTGCTTTCAGCCTTTGTGCAAAGCTTGAGCAGATTAACCTTCCCGAAAATCTTACATACTTAGGAAACGGTGCCTTTGAAAACTGCACCAAGCTTAAAGAAATCAATATCCCCTCAGGTATTGAAGTACTGAGCGAGTGTGCCTTTAACTTTAGCGGACTTAGAGAAGTCACAATCCCCTCCACAATTAAAGCTGTGGGAAACCATGCTTTCAGCTCTTGTCAGAAGCTTGAAAAGGTTATAATTTCCGAAGGTGTTAAGTACATTGAGCATTCCGCATTTTCAAACTGTCCCCTTTTAAATGACATCACCCTCCCCGACAGTCTTGAGGATATCGGCGACAACGCGTTTAACAACACCGCCTACGCCAATAATCCCGAAAACCTTGAAAACGGAGCTTTATATTGGAAGGATGTTCTTCTTGAGGTAAACCCCGCTACAAAGGGCAAGTTTTACGTTAAAGAAGGTACCAAGAAAATAGCAGGCAACGCTTTTTACGGCTGTGATGAGATTATCTATATTCATCTGCCAAATAGTGTTGAGATTCTCAGCGAAGAATGCTTTGCTCAGTGCGGAGAACTTAAGAGAATTGACCTTTCAGAAAATATAAAGGAAATCCCAAAAATGGCTTTCTGGGGATGCAGTGAGCTTGAAAACATCAGAATCCCTGCAAGTGTGGAAAAAATCGGCGACTACGCATTTCTTGACTGCTTTAACTTAGAAAGCATAACAATTTTTGACTCCGTTACCGAAATAGGCGAATATGCCGCAGGCTTCATTACAACCTGGGACCAGGAGGGCTGTATAGTTTACGAATCAGGCGTAGCTCCTCAGAACCTTACCGTTTACGGCTACAACGGCACAGAAGCTGAGAAATACGCAAAGAAAAACGGCTTTGACTTTAAGGATATGCATACCCCTGCAGAATACAAATATAAGGACAAGGTTTTAGAGCTCCTTGATATTACCGACCCCTTCCCTGAAATAATTTCATACAGCGAAGTCTACGAGTACTTCAGCGAGTATTCTACAAATGACGAAGCAACCCCCTATTACGTACTTATTACCGCTTTTTACAGCCAGGTTAAGGAAGGCACACTTACAAGGCAGTTTGGCGACTATGTGCTTTATACAAGCGAGATAACATACCCAAGCGAAGAGTTCGGCTATTTTATTTACCTGCCCAAAGAAAACAAGATTTACACCTTAACAGAAGCTTACGAAAAGAAGATTGACGGTATCAATAATGTATTTACCGAGGCAGGACTTGGTAAGCTTATAGGCGACGTTAACTACGACCTTGACCTTAACATCCGTGACGTTACCCTTATTCAGAAGCACATCGCAGAGCTTGAAAACCTTGACGACTACGCCCTTGACACAAGCTACACTGAGCTTGTGGCCGACTTTAACGGAGATAACAAGATAAACGTCAAAGACGCTACGGCTATTCAGAAACGCATTGCAGGTCTTGACGGTAAAACCTTGGATTTTAAGGTGCTTGGTGTTATTCCCACCGCCGTTGACTACTCATACACCTATAAAATAGCACAAAGCCCTGAAGAGCTTACTGAAATTGCGGATTCTATCCGCTATGCTTCGGACTGGGTTAAGGAGCAAGGCGTTTTTACCGAGGAATATTTCAAGACCAAGGCAGTTGTAGTGGTTAATGATATAATAGGCGGCAGCTGCTGCAGTCAGGAAATAGAACACCTTGGCACAAAGGGCGACACCCTTACAGTACTGAGGACTATCCGCCGACCTTTAGCACCTAACTGCGATGAAAATCCCCAGTGCGTTATGATTGAAGTAAACCGTGAGGACATAAAAGATGTCTTTAACGTAAAAGTCCACAGCGAAACCAAAATATACAATGCCTGATTAATTCCCGAAAGGAGATTAAACTATGAAAAGAATATTATCCTTAACCTTAATTATAGCTTTAACATTAAGCCTGTTTTGTCTTGTTACGGCAAATGCACAAGAAAACAACGGCTTAACGTATATAAAAGCAAAGGACAACAATGTTATTATAGCCGGCTATAATGGTACAGAGGAAGTTCTGACTATTCCCGATACTATCGACTCTTGCCCGGTAACAGAAATTATGTACAATGCCTTTGCAGATAACACTACATTAAAAAAGGTTTATCTGCCGGACACCGTTACAACCATCGATTACAACGCCTTCAGAAACTGCTTTAATCTGGAATACGTAGAACTTCCCAATGGGCTGATCCGTATCAATGAAGGTGCGTTTGAAAACTGCAGAAAACTTAACATTAACGCTTTACCCGAAAGCCTTGAATATATCGGAGGCTTCTCCTTTCACGACTGTGAGGCTGTCACAAGCCTTCATATCCCTGAGGGTGTAACTTATATCGGCAGTTACGCCTTCAGTTGGTGTACGAATTTAAGCGAAATATCTCTGCCCTCAACTCTTGAACACATAGGTGACGACGTGCTGTGGAAAACCGTTTATGCAAGTAACCCCGACAACTGGGAAGGTGACTGCCTTTACTACAACACGTACCTTTTGGACACTAACGCAGAATTTTTAGGCGAAATTCACATTAAAGAAGGCACCGAAATTTTATCTGACAGTGCCTTTCAAAATTCCGACGTAAGGACAATAACTATGCCCGATACAGTCACAAAGCTATCCCCTGACTGCTTTTCATACTGCATAAATTTGCGTAATATCAGCCTTTCGCCAAATATAAAGGAGATTCCACCTTACGCTTTTAATGACTGCCGTGACCTTACGGCTTTTGAAATCCCCCACGGAGTAACCGCTATCGGCGAAAAAGCTTTCTGGAATTGTGTCAGCTTAAGCTATATTGAAATTCCAAGCTCTGTGGTTGAAATTCCTCCCCTTTCCATTGGTTATACAGAGTATGACAATTCAATGGATATAAACCCCGAAAACCAAATTAAATGCGATAAACTTACCATTGCAGGTTATAAAGGCTCTGCGGCAGAAGCATACGCTAACGAAAACGGATTTGACTTCAAGGCTCTTGATGCCAAGTACAAAGAACATGCGCTACCTCTTCTTGAACTTAGTGAAGAGCAAATCGGCACAAACCAAAAAACCTTGGCATACCATGAGGAATACGAATATTATTCAGACGCAAACACTACGACTACCCCAGATTTTGTCCTTATTGGAATTTACGAAAGATCCGAAATGAATAATAATATAGCAGATTTTTACGGAAATTACGTAATCCGAAGCCACGCAGATTACTTCCCCGAAGCTATCAAGTATTACATTTATACTCCTGCCTCTGACACCGTTATTTCCCTAAGGCAGGCCTACAGCTCAAGCCCTGAAGAAATCAGCAATATTTTTACACAAGGTTCAATCGGTGAGCTTCTGGGCGACGTTAACTACGACAGAGAGCTAAATATAAAGGACGCAACCCTTATCCAAAAGGAACTGGCAAAAATCCAATTTATTGAGAATAATCATATAGGTCATTCATCTTTTGTCGACACTGTGGGTTTGCCCAACTATATAGGCGACTTTAACTGCGACGGCAAAATGGATATCCGCGATGTTACAACTATTCAGAAGTATCTTGCAGGAATTTATAAATAACTGAAACAGCCCTTATAGTCATAAGGCTTTTTCATAAAAAGACGGCGGCTCCCTTTTCCCCTGGGAGTCGCCGTCATCCGTTTTACTGTCTCAAAAAATATTTTAATTGTGATATTGTGAGACAGGTCTCACAGTGTTATTTTGCCTATCGGCAAAGTGATATTAAAACCTTTCGGTTTTAGTGATATTTTATTCGCTCCTAAACTCGCAAAGCGAATAACACTCGGCTTTTAGCCGAATATAACTGCGAAGCAATACAACTCGCCTCGGCGAATAAAACTGGCGTTGTATCCTTACGGGTACAACGCCTAATGGCGGGTATTATTATATTGGTCTATGATTTAACTGATAAGTTCCTTTATTTTTTTTACACTCTCTTTGCCTGCTTTATATCCCTGCTCATAGGCATAGTCAAGGTCTTTGAAGGTGTACTGAGTCATATTGCCCAAATCAGGCAACACCAGCAAATCGGGGTTATCTGCTTTGGTTTTTGCTTTGGTGTAGTTTCTGTCCATAATATCAACCGCACGGCTCAGCACGCTGAGAGCATTGGGGTATTCTGCAACCTCACTGCTTTCGGCAAAAACATCTACAGCAACTACCACGTCGGGGTTAAAGCTTCTGATAGCCTCAATAGGCAGACGTGACACAACACCGCCGTCAACATACTGCACACCGCCGATAACCTCAGGCTCAAAAAGTGCGGGAATACAAGAGCTTGCTACCACCGCAGGCACAATAAAGCTTCTGCCCGAAAAAACCTTTTCCTTGCCTTTTGCAAGGTCTGTGGCAACGCAGCAGAAATCTATGCTGAGGTCATAGATACGTTTTCTTCTGAAAAGAGAGTTAAGCTTTCTGTGAATTCCGCGGGTAGAGAAAAGTCCGCTTCGGTTAAAGTTAGGTACACCGAAAAGCACCTCGCTTACCTTTAAACCTCTGATTTCCTCCATTATTTCGTCGGCAGTCATCCCCATAGCCACGCAAGCACCAACAATAGAACCTGCAGAGCTTCCTGAAATACACTGAGGACGTATGCCTGCTTCTTCCATTGCCTTAATAAATCCAACGTGAGCTACTCCTCTGGCACCGCCTGAACCTAACACAAAACCTAATTTTTTGCTCATAATAATCCAACTTTCATTGAGAAAAAAACCGCCGTAAGGCGGTTCTTTTTATCTTAATAGTTTACTGTTGCTGTAGGAATCTGCTCCTGATTTACAGATGTTACATCTGTAGGCTGTGGAGTTGCAGGTACAGTTGTAACCTCCACAGGGTCAGAGGGCAGGGTTGTCGCAGGCACTGTTTCCTGAGGCTTGGTTGTAGGAGCCTCTGTTACAGGCTTTGTTTCCTTAGGCTCAGTTGCCTTGGGTTTTGTAGCCTTAGGCTTGGTTGTCTTAGGCTTTGTGGGCTTTGTTGTCTCTTCCTCGTCGTCATCCTTAGGATAATCATACCAGGACATAGGAAGCTCTTCTCTGCCTACTTCTTCGTCGTCAAGGTAATAAACCCTCCAGGCAGATGCCTTATAGCTTGTTTTTGTTGCACCGTAAACAGAGCTTTCAATCTCAATTCTGTCAAAGTCAGGGTCATCCCAGCCGAAGATATTAACTGTAAGGTAAGCGTCTTCCATATAGCACTGCATATACATAGGATAGTCAGTGGGGTTACTGAGCTTAAGGTCAAGATTGGGGTAATCGATTGTAGCATCTCTGCCTGCAGGAACATAAGAGGACTGATATGCGTGACAGTATCTTTCTACAATTTCCATATTAGCCAGAATAGCGGCATTGTAGATAGTTGTACTTGCCTGGCAGATACCTCCACCGACACCCTGCTCAAACTTACCGTTCATAATAACCGTAGCAGGACGGTAGCCTAAAGACTCAAGGTTAGAGTCACCTGTGCACTCGTTAAAAGACCATACCTCGCCGGGGTTAATAACCGAACCGTTGCAGGATGAAAGTGCAAGGGCCATATTGTGGTCACCGTCAAGGGTGTTTGTAGAATATGTTGTATATGTAGCGATAAGCTTAATCTCGCCTTCTAAACCCTCAAAGTTATACTTGGGTTTTACATCAGCAACTTTAGCCTCAACTGTAACGGGGCCTTTTTTGCCGCCTGTGGCAAGGGGCATAACCTCTGCCTTGATTTTGTCCTTAAGGTCTTCTTTGTCAAGCTCTTTACCTGATTTTTCTCTTGAAATAACAACGTCATCGCCGTCTACGGTAAAGGTAGAGTCAACAGCCTTAACGTTAACCTCTTTTGCGATTGCATCTGCAATAGCATCAACAGAGCTGTCTGCAACTGTGAAGCTTACGTCAGCACTGTAAAGCACAGAGTTTGCCACGCCTGTTTCTGTTGAGGGCTTAAAGTCATCGCTCTGGGCGAATTTTACAGCATCGTTCAGAGCTTCCTCAACGTCAAACTCCCACTGGAAGTCTGTCTTTTTGTACTGGAATTCTTTGTCGTCAGCCTTAACTGTAAGGTCAAAATCCTTTACAGAAATATCGGCACCATTTTCTACTGCTTCAAAAGCTTCAGAGTAAGTCATACCGCTTACGTTAACTGTAGCTACAACAAAACCGTCAGGGAAAACGAAATCAGCGATACCGGTGGTAACACTGTCATCAGTCGCTCCGGGTTTGTTTTCATTATCGCAAGCATTGAGTACCAGAGATACGGCAACAACGGCTAAAAGCAGAAAAGCAACTGCACGTTTAACCAATCTCTCCTTGTTGATAAAGTTCATATATCCTCATCCTGTCGAACAATAATATTTTGAAAATTTGCCAAGGATATAATACAATAATAATTAAAAAAAATAAAGTGGTAAACCTACCAAATTAAACACATTTTCTTTATAACTTATAAGTAAAAACGCAAGGGTTTTTCCCCTATATATCCAATTTTTACCTTTTCAGATATTTTTCAGTCTTTTGCCATTGCCAAAAAGCCCTGCTGTAGATTATAATATACTTATATTGAATTGATTTTTACCAATCGTTTTTTTGGAGGATTTTTATGAGAGTTTTTAAATCTATAATGTGTATATTCCTTTGTGCTTTGTGCCTTACACTTTGCTGCTGCGGTGAAAAAAACCAGAGCCTCACCCGTGAATATACCCGCTCGGCGTCTGTGCCTGTTTATGACTTTTTTGCCGACGAACCTCAGACTCCCGACAATTATCAGGAGTTTACCTCTGCGTATCTGGACTTTGCCTCAAATCTGCTTAAAAATGCCGAAAGTGATGAAAGCTGTGTGCTTTCTCCCCTTTCTCTTTACACTGTTCTCTCTATGACCGCCTCAGGCACAAGCGGTAAAACCCTCAGAGAGCTTGAAAAAACCCTGGGTCAGGAACTCAGAATTTCAGAAATCAACACCTTTATCCACTATCTTAACGAAAGAGTCAAGGTGCTTAACTCCGAAAAAGGCTTTGTCAACTCTGCAAACTCTATCTGGATAAGGGATAATTTCTCTGTTAAGGCTCAGTTTTTACAGACAGCGGTTAACTACTATGACTCAGAGGTTTTCCGCACCGCTTTAAATGCTGATGAAATAAACGGTTGGATTGAAGACAAAACCGACGGTGAAATTAAAGATATGCTTTCAGAGCTTGATAACGACACTGCTTTGGTGCTTGTTAACGCCCTGCTTTTTGATGACGAGTGGTTAACAGAATACGAGGAAAGCGACATTTACGACGCAGGCTTCAGAGGCACAAAGGGCGAGGAGCTTGTAAGCTTTATGAGTTCAAACGAAATGTTTATTGAGTCCAAGGACGCCAAGGGCATGATTAAAAGCTACAAGAACACACCCTGCAAGTTTGTTGCAATTCTTCCCGATGAAAACATAAGTGTTGACGAATATGTGGAGTCTCTTTCAGGCTCTAAGCTTGAAAATCTTTTAGGCTCTGCAAATGGTATTAACCGATGTGTTGCACACTTGCCTCAGTTTGATCTTCGCTCAAAGTTAAGCCTTAACGACACCGCAAAGGCTATGGGGATTGAGCTTATGTTTACAGATGAGGCTAACTTTGATGGCCTTACTATGAGCGACGGCCTTAAGGTTACAGACATTTTGCAGGAAAGCTTTGTTGAATTAAACTCAAAGGGCACCAAGGCCGGGTCATCTACAGCAATCGCTGTAAAGCCGGGTTCCCCCAATGCTCCCGAAAGCGACATCTTAAGTCTTGTTTTTGACCGTCCCTTTGTATTTATGATTGTCGAGAACGAAAGTAACCTACCCTTGTTCATCGGCACAGTTAAATCCATAGGCTGAGTCAAGCCGCATTTACACTTAAATCAATAATATTTATCGCAATCGCCGTAATGTCGTCGTCATAGCCGTCATTACGGCGTTTTATTGCCTCATTTATAATAAGAGATGCAAAATCCTTGGCACTTGCCTCATTCCAGCCCTTGAGCATATCGCAAAGCCAACCTTCGTCAGCAAACAAGGCTCCGTCTGACACCATAAGCACCTTATCGCCGTGGTGAAGATTAAGACTGTCTTTGGCAAATTTTACGTCGTTAAGAATTCCTGCAGGCAAAGAAGGATTTTCTCGCTTTAATATTCTGCCCCCTCTTTTTATAAAGGTAAGAGGTGCGCCTGCTTTGAAAAAAGTCACCTTGCCGCTGAAAAGATTAATGTCCACCACATCTAAGGTTGCAAGGGTTTCCTGCTCGCTTTTTACCATAAGAGATGCGTTTATTACCGACAAAGCACTGTCAAAGGAAAGCCCTGCCTGGGTAAGCTTTTTGAGAATACTTACCGCCATATTTGAGTCAACGGCAGCTCTGCCGCCTGTGCCCATTCCGTCGCTTATTACGGCAACCATATTGCCCGACCCTGCGGTATAATAATTTGCAGAATCTCCGCAAAGCCCCTTTCCACCTGCAATATGCTGAGAAGAACCGATATCGGCATCATATCTTGCCAGCTCTGCAAAAATAAGTCTTGCGGTTTCGTCGCTTACGCTTACAACAGGAGCATCAAAGGTCCTTCCGCAACAAGCCGACACCTCCCGCCTTAAGATACTTTTGTTAAGCTCTTTTTTAGAGCTCAGCTTTACCTCAAGCTCAACGGTCATACCCTTGCCCTGCTCAAAACGGCAGACACAATCGGTAACCACAAAGCCCTCACGCCTTAGTTTTTCGCTTAATCTGTCAGAAGCCTGAGTATCGTATTTGGTAATGGTGTCAAACTCGTCACACATATCAGATAGCAAACGTGCAACTGAACTTAGCTGACCGGATGTTGCTGCTCTGACCTGGGCAATCCGCCTGTCAGCCTCAAGCATAGACAAATAATCCCGATAACCCTCGTTAAGACTTTTGGCAATCTCACGGGGTTTACAGCATTTTTTTGTAAATTTATCTTCAACGGTTTTATCTGTAACAAAGCCGTCGGTTTTAAGCACCTCGCCAAGGCGGTAAAAATCGTCTTTGGTAATTTCCGCCTGATTTTCAAAGCAATAGCTCTTAAGTCCGCAGGTTTTACAGACAGAGTCACAGGCACAGGCATATACCGAATCAAAACTGTCAGCATCTTTGGTTTTAAGCCTTTGAGCAACACTCTGTACACAGTCTTTGACGGAATTCAGTGCCTTTGACGCATAAGAAAGCCTGCTTATTACATTTGCCTTAATAGCCTCTGTGCCTATTCTTTCTTCTTTAGGCTCAAAGGACGCCTTAAGCCTTATGCCTGCTTCTTTGGGAATAATCATAAAAATGCCTACCGCAAAGGCGGTTTCTGCAAAAAGCCTTAAGACAAGCTGGGTATTTCTTGATGCAAAGGAAAGTACGGTGTTGCAAAGAGTAAATGCAACTGCCACCGCAATTTTGCCTGTGGATGAAAAAAGCCCTCCCATTAGCCCTCCAAAGGCATAGCCTGTGCCCAGAAAAGCCATATCCGTAGAAGTAAGTGAGAACATAACCCCTGTGGCAGTGCCGAAAATGCTTCCGCCTGACACAGAGCCGTAGCAAGCCGCAATTAAAATAATAAGTATTGCCAATATTCTGCCTGCGGAAATGCCGTACACCTCAAGAGAACCTAAGGAAAGCACCAATATACAGCCAGAAAAGCTAAGCACCGCCAGCTCCTGCTTGGAAAATGAGCCTAAGGCCCTGAAAGACATAAGAAGATTTGCACTTCTGCTTAAAAAGTAAGCCCCTGCACCTGCGGCGACAGCCTCCATAAGGCTCATAGAAAATTCTGTCATACGGCTGGTGCTGACAAAAAGCAGGGTTATCCCTGTTGCAAGCATAGGCACAAACGCCACCAATGGTGCAAAAAGCACGTTTGTGCTTATCTTTTTTATATCATTCAGAAGCCACCTGAGAGCCGCAACAGCCGCCACAACTGCTACGTAGCGGAAAGCGTCATCTGAACCTAAAAGTATGTAACCGATGCCTGCACCCAGGGACGCGGCAGGAACATAAGAAAAAGGAACTGCCGCCGCATACGCCGCACCAAAGGGTGCGAGTGTGCCCAGCACAGCTCCTTTTGACACAAGAAGCCCCAGTAAAAAATACACAACCTGCAACACAGCAAGACGTATTACATCTTTTACACTCAGCTCCTGCTTATTCTTCTTTTTTTCTTGACTTACAGACTCCATAATTTAAACATCCTTTATATAAATCTGTTTAAATTATAGCCTACTATGCTGTTTGCTTTTGTCGGGGTTTGGCAAAGGTTTATGAAAACTTTTGCTGAAAATTACAGCACATACCAAAGAACACAAACAAAATGGCAGAAACTGCCCAGAACACAGAAAATATGGAAAATCGAGTGGAAGAACTTTTTCTTTTTGCCTATAGCATACAGTCCCGCTCCCACGGTGTAGGCAATACCGCCTCCAAGAAGCCACATAAGCCCCTCAAAGGGAATTGCCTCTAAAGCCACCTTACCTGCTATTACAATGCACCAACCCATACCGATATAGCAAGCCATAGAAAGCTTTGAGTATTTTTTTAGGTCAATGGCAGTAAAAACTGTAGCAAGTGCCGCAAAACCCCAGACAATGCCGAAAATTGTCCATGCCCAACCGGGGGACACCTTGCGGATTGAAGAAAGCAGAATAGGGGTGTATGTTCCGCCGATTAAAAAGTAAATTGTGCAGTGGTCCATTACCTGCATAACCTTTTTACCTGTATTAATGGGCAATCCGTGGTAAATGCTAGACATTGTATATAGGATAACAAGTGAACCGCCGTAGATAGAACTGCCTACCACACCCCACGCATCGCCTTTAAGTGCCGAGTAAACCACACATACAACCAACGCCACTACGCCGAAAGCTGCTCCCACAATATGAGAAATCATGTTGAAAAGTTCTTCTGCCTTTGTGTAAGAGGGCAGGATTCTGTCTGAGAGTTTTGTTCTTGTTTTTTTGAGTTTCATTGTGTTTGTCATTCATATTCCTCCCGGATAAGCTTTATTTTTGCCTTATGAGAGAAATTATATGCTTTGACCCTTTATACTTCAACCTACCCGCCTCTTTTGCCGTCTACCCCCATACTTTGAGTTGTCTACCCCTCAAAAATCCGCCTCTACCCACAGTAGAAAACCTTATAAACACTGAGTTTCAAGACAAAAAAGACGCCCCACCAAAAAAAGGTGGGGCATCTATGTTTTTATGGTTTAATCTTTATTTTCAGGGTCGCTGTACTCAATTTCAGAGAGAATAAGCTGACCCGTTTTATATGGTGTTTCAATCTTTGCAAGGAACTTCTGGATAGCTGTTGCATCCTTGATATTGACCTTGCCGTCCTCAGTTACATCTGCAACTGCATTCTGACTTTCATCAAGCTCTGCAAGCTTAGCAAGAGCTTTCTGAATTAAGGTTGCATCCTGAATCTTAACGGCACCGTCTGAAGTAACGTCGCCCATAAGCACGCTTTCGGCAAGAATTACGTTGTAATCGCCTGTGGTGTTGTCAGGGTCCCATACACCGATGTAGTAAGTAGTGTTGGGCTCAAGAGTAAGCTTGATATTATTCTCTGTGTCATTGGTTGCAAGGATTTTACCCAACTCTTCGCTGTACTTGTTGTATAGCACAGCTCTGAACTGATGGTCTCCTGACCAGGAATGGGTAGGAATGTTGATGTTCTTAAGAAGCAAGGTTAATTCGGTTTCTTCATTTGTGGTAATTTTGAAGAAGTCCTTATCTCCGGCAGCGGCAATATTTCCATAGTATCTTTCGCCGATTCTTAAGGTCATGCCCTGCTCCAACTCGTTTGCTTCAGGGTCAAGAACGTAGGAAAGATTTACCTTGTAGTTACCGCCGTTGTTTTCGTTGTTATTAATACGAACAAAGTAGGTTGTATTTTTGTCAAGAAGCAGAGTTGTACTGCTTTCACTACCCTCAGCTAAGGTAAGCTTTCCAAGCTCCTCTTTATGCTCATTCCATACCTTTACCTGCACCTGATTATCACCGCTCCAAGAATGAGTGGGGATATTAATATTCTTGGCAGTAAGGGTGTAGTAAGCGGACTCATTAAGAGTTGTGAACTTAAGGTAGTCTGTCTTATTGTCGCCTTCCCAGTTTGTGATAGAGTCGTAGTAATCCTCATTAAAGGGAAGCTCCACGGCATTTGCCATACCTACGGCTTCTTCGTCAATAATTACTGTAACTGAAAGGTCAAAGGAGTACTCGCCTGCAGTACCCTGAGGGTCCCAGATGCAGATATAGTAAGTTGTGTTGGGGTCTAAAGTCACTCTGGTATTCAGTTCTTCCCCTGAGAACATCTTGAGCAGAGCAATCTCCTCGTTCTTGTCGTTATAAATCACACCGCGGAATCTCAGGTCCGGTGACCATGAGTGGGTAGGAATGTTGGTGTTCTTGAGGGTAAAGGTGTAATCTGTTTCTTCGTTTGTAGTAATCCTGAACCAGTCTGAGTCGCCGCGGGCGGCAATGTTACCATAGTATTTTTCTTCAAGCTTTACCTCATCACAGGAAGAGTTGTCATTCTTCTCGGGGTCAAGAACATAGGAAATATTAATCTTATAGTTACCGCCATTTGAGTCGGGAAGATAGTGGTTATAAACCTGCATATAGAAGGTTGTGTCGGGCTTTAGCTTTAATGTAGTGGAACCTTCAGATGCAGGAATAAGTCTGACTCTGTCGATTTCTTCGCTGTTTGCATTAAGAATCACAAACTGAACGCCGTTCTCCTTAGACCAAGAGTGAGTATTTATGTCAATATTTTTAACATGAATTGTATAATAAGCATCTTTATCAATTGTTGTGAATTTAAGGTAATCGTGACCGCCCTCGGTATTGTAACCTGTAATTGAGTCGTAATAGTCCTCATTAAGGGGGGTTTCAACCGACTTGGGTGCTACCTGCTCCATTTTAACAGCGTATTTGCCGCGGACATCGGCATTAATACCTGTTACGCAAACGTAATAAGAAACAACCTCAGAAGGCTTTGCAAACTCAACAGTTACAGAATTTTCGCTCTCAGTTGTAACTGTATCAAGAAGATTATTTTTAGTATCATATACCTCTGCCTTAAAAGCAGTTGCCTTTTCGTTAAGATTTTCAAGGGTAAAGCTATGCTTTTTGTCGCTTACAGCAGGTACAAAAATCCAGTCCTTATCCCCGGCAACGTCGATACTGCCCTCGTAAGCTTTACCCGCATTAACGGTAATATCGGGTTTCATTTCGTCAGGCTCGGGGTCAGCAAAGTAAGAAAGCTTAAAGCTTATAAAACCGCCGTTATTTACAGAAATATCTGAGCTGTAGAGCTTAACATAATAACGGGTATCAGCCTTAAGTCTTGAAACATCAGAATTATCTGTACCTGTAGCCATACTGATACCAAAGACACCTTCGTCTGTTTCGTCAACGATGTTTACGTTGGTCAGACCTGTTTCGCTTGGTATATTTTCATTCTTAGCCCAAATCTCGTAGTAACCTGCTTCAGCAGTTTTAAATGTGGCATAAACTGCCTTGTCCTCTGATGTACCGTTAGGCACAGAGGCTATATACTCTGTATCAAGCTTAACAGTTTCAGCAAGAGTTTTTTCTTCGTAAAGATTTACAAAGTTTGCGCTTATCTCAGAAAGCTCTGCCTCTTTTGCACTGGCAGTAAAAGGTACCGCGCCAACTGTACCCAATATAAGCATTACCGATAAAAGCAAAGCTAAAAGTCGTTTTGATTTTTTCATAAAAGTCCCTCTTTCAAATTGATAAGTAAATTATAAAACTATGATAATTGACAGTCAATTAACGAGGGTAGAAAAATTACGCCTCAAAAATTGGCAAATTTTACTATAGGCGGCAGTTTGCCTATGAAATGTCACAACAAAAAAGACTTCCTCTTAAAATAAGAAGAAGCCTTTGATATATTTATTTAGTTAGTCTGACCTGCTGTTTTAAGGGTTACGTCGTGGTAGCCGCCCTCAACGATAGAAGTTGAAGAAACAACAGTAAGCTTTGCGTTTTTCTGTAAATCGGGGATATTGATAACACCGCAGTTGCACATTGTGGACTTAACCTTGTAAAGGCTCTTTGCAACGTTATCTTTAAGAGGACCTGCGTAGGTAACGTAAGAGTCAACACCTTCTTCAAAGCTAAGCTTTGTCTTACCGCCGAGGTCGTATCTCTGCCAGTTTCTTGCTCTATTTGAGCCTTCGCCCCAGTACTCCTTAACATACTGACCGTTGATGATAAGCTTGTTTGTGGGAGACTCGTCAAATCTTGCGAAGTATCTGCCAAGCATCATAAAGTCAGCACCCATAGCAAGAGCTAATGTCATATGATAATCGTGAACAATACCGCCGTCAGAGCAGATAGGAATATAAATACCTGTTTTCTCAAAGTACTCATCTCTTGCTGCTGCAACCTCAATAAGAGCTGTAGCCTGACCTCTGCCGATACCCTTTGTCTCACGTGTAATACAAATGGAACCGCCGCCGATACCAACCTTGATAAAGTCAGCACCTGCCTCTGCAAGGAACATAAAACCTTCACGGTCTACAACGTTACCTGCACCAACCTTAACAGAGTCGCCGTAGTTATCTCTGATAAACTTAAGGGTCTTAGCCTGCCAGCAGGTGTAACCCTCAGAAGAGTCGATACAAAGAACATCTGCACCGGCCTCAATAAGAGCAGGAACTCTCTTTTCGTAGTCAAGAGTATTGATACCTGCACCAACAACGTAACGCTTGTTTGCATCTAAAACCTCGTGGGGATTTTCCTTATGCTGAGAGTAGTCCTTGCGGAATACAAGGTACATAAGTCTGCCGTCTTTATCTACAATGGGAAGTGAGTTTAACTTATGCTCCCAGATAATATCGTTAGCTTCTTTAAGAGTTGTGGTCTCGGGAGCTGTAATAAGCTTATCAAGAGGAGTCATAAAGGACTCAACCTTAAGGTCTGCTTCCATACGGCTTACACGGTAATCTCTGCCTGTAACAATACCTAAAAGCTTGCCGTTTGATGTACCGTCTTCTGTAACAGCCATTGTGTTATGACCGGACATTTCATAAAGATTAAGAACATCTGCAAGTGTATCGTCGGGCTTTAAGTTAGAGTCAGATACAACAAAACCTGCCTTATAATTCTTAACTCGTGCAACCATAGCAGCCTCGTCCTCTATAGACTGAGAACCGTAAATAAAGGAAATACCGCCTTCCTTAGCAAGAGCAATTGCCATAGTATCGTTAGAAACTGACTGCATAATTGCAGATACCATGGGAATGTTCAGCTTGATTGAGGGCTCTTCGCCTTTTTTAAACTTTACAAGGGGTGTAGACAAGTTAACATTTGCAGGGATACACTCCTCCGAAGTATAACCGGGAATAAGCAGGTACTCGCTGAATGTTCTTGAGGGCTCCTGATAATAAAAAGCCATATTTCTCTCTCCTTTAACTTAATTTATTGCGTGAATATATTTGATTTATGATACGATAAATTCGAGAAAAAGTCAAGATATTAAAGATAAAAAAACTCAGATTAATAAAAGGAAAAACTATCCTTTTTGCATAAAACAAAAGCCCTTTGAAAGCATAAAACTTTCAAAAGGCTTTTAACCACAACATTTGCGTAGCAAATATACCACACCGCTTGCGGTATATCACTGGGCGTAAGCCCAATATCACATCGCCAATGGCGATATCTGACTGTACGCGTTAGCGTACACGCTCGTCTCCCCAGAAGAACACAGCTACTGTGCCGGGGCCTGAATGAGAGCCGATGGTTGTGCCAATATCAAAAATCTCAACCTTGCCCTTAAGCTTGGGGAATGCCTCCTCAATAAGGTCAGCTACCATTCTTGCATCCTCAAAACAAGCAGAGTTGCTGATAAAGCATCTGTCGCAGTAGTCAAGTCCGCCCTGTGCATGCTCCTTCATCATTTCAACGATACGGGGAATAACACGCTTTTTGCCGCGGATTTTCTCTCTGGCAATAAGCTTACCCTCATCGTTTACATTAAGCAAGGGACAAATGCCCAGAACACCGCCGATAAAGCCTGAAGCCTTGGAAACTCTGCCGCCCCTTACAAAATATGTAAGGTCGGTTGTGAAGAACCAATGGTGAAGGTTAAGCTTGTTATCCTCTGCAAAATCTCTGAGCTCTTCTATAGATTTTCCCTCTGCCTTAAGTTCAGCAAGCTTTGCCATCAAAAGACCGTAACCTGAAGAAGCCGCAAGAGAGTCAACAATGTAAAGCTTTCTTTCAGGAAACTCTTTTCTCATTTCTTCAGCTGCAAGACGTGCAGAGTTATATGTGCCTGAAAGACCTGTAGAAAGGCTTAAGTGAAGGATGTCCTTACCGCTTGCTAAAATCTCACGGAAATAATCCTTGAACTCATCCTGATTTATCTGGCTTGTAGAGGTTTCGGCACCATCTTCCATTGCCTTATAGAATTCCTTATAAGATATTGTTTTACCTAAATCGTCAGGATAAGTAACGTTATTAAGTCTGAATGTTGAGTAAATATAGCTTATATTAAGCTCCTCTAATTTTTTTGCACTAAGGTCTGCTGTTGAACAACAGCTTAAAACGAATTCGCTCATGAATTTTAATCCTCCGATGTTTCTTGTATTATTCTTTATTTGTCCAGTCTATACTATACATTTTAATCCAAAGTTTCTCAACCTACTGTCAAAAAATCAATTCTCCCAAAATTTTTACTCAGTAGAATTCTATTTTAAAGCCTCTACCCACAGTAGGAATCCTGTGTTTATGCGGTTTGCGAGGCATTTGCTATGACAGCCCGCAACTTGTGACCATATTGAAAAGACATATGGATTGTGATATCATATGTATATAAATTTTATGGGAGAAAGCTATGAAAGTAAAAGAAAAAAGCCCTAAACTTTGGAGCAAAAACTTTACAATACTTACTTTAGGCTCGTTTGTTTCTATGCTTGGCAACTCGGTGTCAGGATATATAATAAGCCTGATGATTTTTGATATGACAGGCTCGGTATTTCTGTTCTCGGTTTTTACCGTTTCCTTTTATCTGCCCAAAATGCTCTTTTCAATGTTTGCAGGAGCTTACATGGACCGTTTCTCACGAAAAAAGGTTATTTACACCCTTGATTTTATCTCAGCCTTTCTTTACGGAATAATTTTTTTGATTTTATTTTTCAGGCTAAATTTTTACTGGCTGTTTCTCATTCTGGTGCTGATTGTAGGAAGCATTAACGGAATTTATGAGGTTGCTTTCAACTCTCTTTTTCCCAATACAGTTTCAAAAGATGTTTTCTCAAAGGCTTATGCCGTTTCTTCTATGATTCAACCCTTAGCCCTTTGTATGATACCCGTTGCATCTTTAGTTTATTATAACGCAGGCTCAGCGGCACCTCTGTTTGTTTTCAATGTTGTTGCTTTTCTTACTGCTGCGATTTTTGAAACACAAATGGACTGTCCCGAAGGACATCTGACAAAGGATGAAGAAAAGCTTACATTCTCAGCCTACAAAGAGGATATCAAAGAAGGTTTTCGCTACACCGCATCTGACAAAGGGCTTCTTGCCATTACGGTTTATTTCTGCGTAATGAACTTTGCCTCAGGTGCTTACGGCACCCTGGCTCTGCCTTTCTTTAAATCAAGCCCCGAGCATTTTGCAAACGCATCCGCACAATTCCCAATGCTCTTTTCATTAGCAGATAAGATGGGGAAATTCGGTATTTACATACAAGGTATTTTTGAATATCTTTGCAACGACACCGCCACCCTGTACACCTTTGTGCTTGGCTTCGGCGTTGTGGGCAGGCTTCTGGGCGGGCTTTTCCAATACCGCCTCAAATACAACCGCAAAATGCGTTTTGCTGTTTCAGTTACCTGCTGTGTGATTATCGGCATCTTAGATATGATTATGCTATATCTGCCTGCAAGGTATATTATGCTTTGCTGTCTAATGACAGGACTTTTGTCCATAGCGGTGTATAACATCCGCCTTTCAACAACTCAGGCTTATGTCCCTGACGTAAAACGTGCAAGATTCGTAAGCTTTTTCGAGATGATGTTTGCAGGCGGTAACATTCTGGGTCAGATTTTCTCAGGTATTTTGGGCGAATTTATCCACGGCAGGTTTATTATTTCAGCTTTTAACATTATAAATATAATCGTGCTTTTTGCCGTAATCGTCGGCAACGCAAAATCTGTAAAAAATATTTATAACATCGAAATCAAAGAAGAAACCAAAACAAAAATTCCCTCAGCATAAACTGAGGGAAAATACTGTCATCTTAATATAAGAGATTTGATTTTTCTGAAATCGCCGTCCATAACTGCCCAGTCGCTTAAAAGCTTGCCTGTTATGGGAGAAGAAATCTCCTGATGGATGTAAAGACTGCGGATACCAAAGTTATATGCACCGCTGATATCAGAAATAAAGTCATTACCTATCATAATCGACTCAATCTTCTTAAGCTTGTATTTTTTGAAAAGAATATCAAAAAAGTCAACGTCAGGCTTTGAAACAAAGTGGTCAGAGCTTATGAGGATACCGTCAAAATAATCGTAAAGACCCATCATCTTAAGCTCAGGCACGGTAAAACTTCTCTGAGCATTGGAAAGAAGGTAAATCTTCTTGCCTTTCTTTTTTAATGCCTCAAGAAAGTCAATAACTCCGTCGTAAAGCTTGATAAATTTTGTGGAAGTACAGCGGAAGAAGCTTGCGGTAAGCTCAACCTCTTCATCGGTTGGTGTGTATCCCTTAAGCTCATAAAGTTCACGGAAAACAACGGTAAGGTCTATGTCAACGTACTTTCTTTTTGGAAACTCTGCTCTTACCTTTTCCTTTTCTCTTGCACAAAGCTCCTTGTACTTTCTGCGGATTTCAAAAATAGAGTAGTCGCACTTTCTGTAACCGTAAATCATCACCATTTTCTGCCACAAGGCATCGTTTTCTTCATCGGTTCTGATGTCTATAAGAGTGCCATACAAATCAAAGATATAATTTTTGAACATAAAATTTACCCCTTGTTGTAATTAATAAGGCTTTTGCTATGTTTGTAGTATAGCACACAGCAGTAATAAAATATAGCGGTTATTTTTAATTTATATATCCTTTTTTTATCTTATTTTAAAGGAGATAATTTATGACAAGTAAGCAAATCGCACTTAATGCTATAAAAGAACTTAAAATTAAATATCCCGATGCTATCTGCTCTCTGGTTTATTCCGACCCCTTTGAACTTTTAGTCGCAACTCGCCTTTCGGCACAATGCACCGATGCCAGGGTTAATATGGTAACTCCCGCACTTTTTGAAAGATTCAAAGGTATAGACGCCTTTGCCGATGCTGATGTTGACGAAGTGGGAAAGTACATTAAAAGCTGCGGTCTTTACAAAACAAAAGCCAAGGATTTGGTAAGAATGGCTCAGCAGTTAAGAGAAAACTTTAACTCACAGGTTCCTGACACAATTGAATCTCTTACCACCCTCAGCGGTGTAGGCAGAAAGACCGCTAATCTGATTGTTGGCGATGTTTTTGGGAAGCCTGCCGTTGTGGTCGATACCCACTGCATCCGTATTACAAGAAGGCTGGGACTTCATAGTGAAAAGGATGCAGGCAAAATCGAGAAAATCCTCAAGCAGCTCCTGCCACCTGAGGAAAGCAACGATTTTTGCCACCGTTTGGTTTTATTCGGCAGAGAAACCTGTACCGCCAGAAGTCCGAAGTGCGAAATTTGCCCCTTAAACGGCTTTTGTCCCCAAAAAATATAACCGAAATAATAAAGGAAAGGTATTATGGAAAATTTAAAAGAAGCATCAAAGCAAATCCGTAAAATATCAAACCGAGCAACCTTGCCAATACTGGTTTACTCTGTGCTTTATCTGGGATTTACCGCTTATGTGCCTGAGCTTATTACTGATATACTTCGTTCAAAGGGCTTAACCTTAAGCAACAGTACCGACAACCTTATGCGGTACATATTTATTTATCTGCTGATTCTTCCGCTTTGTATCCTCAGTTACAAACTTATAAGCAGAAAAGAAGGTGCCACCCTTAAGTCGGGATTCAGAAAGCCCGAAAAGCCCTTTGGCTGGTGCCTTAAGTGGATAGTAATTGCTATAGGTGCATCTACAATGCTTGGCGCTGTGCCGACTCTCATTTCAACGGTTTTGCAGATGATATTCGGCACTTCCGTATCACCCTTGGACAGCCTCTTCTCTACCCAGAGCCTTTCAGTAATAGCAGTTCCCAAAACTTTAGGAGCCGTTATTCCCCCTCTGATTTTCGCACCGATATTTGAAGAGCTTATGTTCAGAGGACTGATTTTTAAAAACAGCAAGCCTTTAGGAGAATTATTCGCTATTATAGTTTCAGGCTTATTCTTCGGATTGTGGCATCAGAACCTGCCTCAGGTATGCACTACAGCTTTTATGGGAATGTTCTTCTGCTTTATTTATCTTAAAACTAAATCGATTTTCCCCTGCATACTTGCCCATTTCTGCAATAACCTTGTAGTGGTTATCCGCGACCTTATTGCAAGCCGGCTTGATTTCAGTAATTTTAAGCTTAACCCTATTGAAACATTAGCTGATAACTGGTTATTACTTCTGCTCTTCTTTTTCTACGCTATGGCATTAAGCGGTCGGATTATTACAGGGCTTGTGCTTTTCATTATTGAGCTTGTAAAACGTAAAGAGCTAAGATTTGAGAAAAGCTCCCTTAATATATCTAACAAAAGGAAGTTGCTAACCTTCTTTACCGCCCCTGTTACTTTAATCGTTACAGTTTATCTTATTGCAATATCCGTACTTAACACCATATTCGGTTACTTCTGGTTTTTAAAATAATATTTTTAGAATAGCAAAGCCTGGGTATTTTCATACTCAGGCTTTTTGGTTATCTTTAATCAATAAAGCTTCAATTCATTTGCATCTTCCGACAAACCCGCATAAACATATCCCTTGCTATCAAAGGTTATGTTTATACACACCGTTTTAGTACCGCCGTCTTTGTACTCAACAGTTAAGGTCACAACATCTGCAAAATATTTGTTGTAATCCTCGGCAGACTTCAAACAATCATCAAAATGTCTTCCCAATGAGGTTTCACTTCTGACATATTCAGCATCAGGAAGCCAGTACAAATATGTTCTCTTAGTATCAACAGGTAAATCAAGAAGCTCGCTACCACTGATAAAGTAGTCGTACACTTCGGTGGAAGCACCCGTGACATTTTTCGCGCTCAATCGGGATGCACTATCATGAAAATGCAACTGTCCCTTTTCGGCTTTAGCACTATAACTTACAACCCCATTCCCTTCAATTTCAAGTGCCAGATGGTCAAAATGCAACATACAATTCTGTTCGTTATCAACCCGAACCATCGGGTTATCCTTATTGACTTTCTTGCTTTCAAAGGTCAGAATTTCTGCCGAATCTGCGGTTGCACTCTCAGCTCTTGCGTTGATTATAAAGCCGAAATTTTCAGAGTCTGTTGCAGGTGTAGTACGTTTACCGAATCCTACGCCAACCGTCACAGCACAAACAACCACCAACATAGCACAAGCAACGGCTATAAATGGTTTTATATTTCTTGATTTCATTGTGTTTTCCTCCAATCTGAAACTGAATTTATAAGGCGGTGAAACATTACAAAAGTCCTGCAATTTTCGTTCGAGTGAATCTCTCTTATTCATTCTCCCAGCCTCCTTTTAATAATACTTTTAGCGTTATGAAGTCTAGACTTAACGGTTCCCTCTGGAATATTCAGCATTTCGGCAATTTCTTTAAGGCTATAGTCCTTAAAAGATTTCAGAATCAGCACCGTTCTCAGCTTTTTAGGCAAATCGGAAATGATTTTCCTCAGCTCAAGATAAGCCTCAGGAGTCAGAGTGCTGTTGTCAGGTATTGAGTTAATATAAAACTCTTTATCCTCAAGGGTGTTAAAAATCGCCTTGTTTTTGTTGTAGCCAAGCTTCAGGGTGTTTTTAAATGTGTTAACACAAATAGAGTAAAGCCACTTGTCAAAAGGATAACTGCTATTATATTTTGAGTAGTTTTTTATGGCCTTAAGCCAAGTGTCCTGAAACAAATCCTCAGCGTCCTGAGTGTTAAGGCAAAGGGACAGACAAAGACGGGACAAATCCTCGGAATATGATTCTACATATTCTTCAAAAATTCTATTCATCTTCATCCCCCCTTTGAAAGCTTTCATCATATATACAACTAAAGTACCACAAAAGTTCAAAAAAATATAGCCTGAGTATTTTTATTACTCAGGCTTTAAACACAAAAAACCTCAGAGCATAAACTCTGAGGTCAAATTACTATGGGTTATACACCCTGAAAACTGAATAAAGTGTAGAGATAAGAGCGTAGTTGAGATTGGGTAAGACCAAGAGATAACTAAAAAGTTATGTGGTCAAGCCCTCGACCTATTAGTACTGCCAAGCTGAACATATCACTATGCTTACACACGCAGCCTATCAACCTCGTAGTCTACAAGGGGTCTTACTCGCATAAAGCGATGGGATATCTAATCTTGGAGACGGTTTCACGCTTAGATGCTTTCAGCGTTTATCCGATTGTACATAGCTGCCCAGCTGTGCCACTGGCGTGACAACTGGTGCACCAGAGGTACATCC
>JAFXBG010000003.1 GCA_017521925.1 Clostridia bacterium | reverse complement strand
TGTGACACAGTAGTGGTGTTCACAGATGAGGAGATACAAAAGTTCAAAGAGGAATGTGTAAGACGTGGGGAACGGGTAAGAGGATGTACCAGCAGTCAGCGGCATACATCCTTATGTTGAACACAGGGTTGAGAACAGGAGAATTACTCGGTCTGCTTAACAGTGACATTGACCTTGAGAACAGGGTTCTGCACATCAACCAAGCTGTGAAAGAGGTTCAGAAAAGGGATGGTGTAGAGTTTGAATCAGGCAGAGAGATAGAGGTGGGCAAGCCTAAGACTGCTACAAGCAAAAGGACAGTTCCACTTAACAACACCGCTGTTGAGGCAATAAAAGAGCTCAGAGCAGAGTTTTATTTCGGTGAGGACAGTCCTCTGGTCTGTGACAGTAAGGGCAATTACACGAAACCAAGCAACCTCAGAAAGAGGTATTACCGAATACTTGAAGCGGCAGGCATTGAACAAAAGGGTCTTCATAGCCTCAGACATACATTCGCAACCAATCTTGTGAATGGTGTAAAGCAACCTGACGGTACAATAAAGTGCCTAACACCAAGACAAGCTGGTGACCTTCTCGGACACAGTACCTCACAGATAACCGAGATGTATTATGTCAAAAGAGATAACTCAAGGCTTGTGGGTATAACCGATAGCTTTGAGTTTTGAGCAAAGAAAAACACAGGCGTAAAGATCTAATATTGTTAGCGACATTTTATGTAAAACAAGAAAAATAACCAAAAGGTAGCATAGGCTATATAGCTATGCTGCCTTTTACATTCATAATGATACAAAAAAGATACAACATCTGTTATAATAAAAACAGAGGTGAATGGTGTGAATAGAATTTTAGTTGTTGATGATGAGCAATCTATTGCTGATATGGTTAAACTGTGCTTAAGCAAAAACGGATATATTTGTGAAGCTGTGTATGATGGAATGACGGCAACCGAGAAAATTGAAAGTAACAGATATGACTTAATATTGCTTGATATTATGCTCCCGGATATTGATGGATATGATTTGATTGAATATATAAAACAGTATGATATACCCGTTATTTTTGTTACTGCCAAAACAACTGTGCCTGACAGAGTGAAAGGATTAAAACTCGGTGCAGAGGATTATATTTCAAAACCTTTTGATTTGGAAGAGTTATTAGCACGAATAACTACTGTACTCAGGAGATTTCATAAATCTGAAAACATCATTGAAGTAGGCAAAATCAAAATTGATACACTGGAACGAACTGTTCGGTTAAATGGTAATATCGTGAATTTAACTGTCAAGGAATATGCTTTGTTGTTGCTTTTGATAAGAAACAATAATATCGCCCTATACCGAGAAACGATTTTTGAGCAGGTGTGGCAGGAACCTTATTACGGAAATACTCGTACAATAGACCTTCATATTCAACGCTTAAAGAAAAAACTTGATTTAGGCGATGCCGTTGAAACGATATATAAGGTAGGATATAAATTCAGAGCGGAGAAATTAAAATGAAATTATCATTCAAGTTCTTTTGCATAGCATATATTGTCGTGCTTTTATCAACAGGGATAGGTGGGGCATATATCATACAAAATATTAATGATACGCTCTGGAATACACAGGTTGAGCGAGTAAATGCTGCAGTAAGCTATGCGGCAGATAGTTTTATGGCATTTACAGATGTTTCATATAATGAAATATCTGGCTCTCAAAAAAACGATGCTATACGACAAATAAAAAACACAATGGATAACTCTGTAAGCGATATTGAAATATATACATCGGATGAAGTAAATTCCCAATATACCGAAATGGAAGACAACGAATGTATCGCTACATTTGTTAAAAAAGAAACTCGACTCTTGATGGAATCGGTCTGCAAATTGAATATCGGTTCTAATGATTACTATCTGTTTGTGTACTCCGATTTTACAGACATTCAGAATCAGAGAGATATGTTTTGGAGCAGGTATGGTATAGTTGTAATTTGTGTATCTGCGATAAGCGGTTTGCTTTTGTTTGTATTGACAAATAGAATCACAAAACCTCTCAATGAGCTGACAAAGGTGGCAGATGAAATTGCACTTGGTAATTATGGGAAAAGAGTGGAGGCTAAAAGCTCCGACTATGAAATAGCTATATTATCAGAAAGCGTCAATTCTATGTCCTCAGCCATTGAGCAAAAAATAAAGGAAATACAAGAGGAGTTAGAAAAGCGTAATATATTTGTTGCCGATTTTACCCACGAAATGAAAACTCCAATGACGGCGATCATGGGATACGCACAGATGTTGCGTTCCTATGACCTTGATAAAATGGAAAAAGACCAAGCAGCGGAAGCAATATACAACGAGGCAAAAAGACTTGAAAAGTTATCTTTACAGTTGCTCCAGCTGTATGTATATCAAAATGAAGATGTCGAAATGGAAAGACTGAACCTTTTTGATGTCGGAAAACAATTAAATACTACTCTCAAATATCTTTCCGAAAAATATGAAATAAACTATACGATTGATTTTGAAAAAGTAACTGTATCTGCTAATAGTGTGTTGCTTTTATCCTTGCTTTACAATTTATCCGATAACGCTTTCAAAGCCTCCGATCCGCAAACAAGCATAAAAATTTATAGCAAAACAACTCCTACTGCTGTACAAATATATGTTGAAGATAAAGGCAGAGGTATTGCAAAGGAAAATATTAAATTTTTAACCGAACCGTTTTACCGTGAGGATAAATCTCGTTCAAGAAAATTTGGTGGTGCAGGTCTTGGATTATCCTTGTGCAAAGAGATTGCGACACTCCACGGTACGGAGCTTTCTTTTGAAAGTGAAAAAGGTAATGGCACTACCGTTTCCTTTACCTTAAAAAAAGGCGGTGAAGAAGATGAATAAAGTAAAGAAAATAAGTGTATTTTTATTATTGTTAATTATGACTGTTTGTATTGTATTCTTACCGCAGCTTATGAATGAGCAAAATGAAGAAAGATTACTGAATAAAAAGATTCACTGGGATTACAATATGCGAAACACCACGAAAATAACAAGTAATCAGGTCGCTGAACTTTATTATAATCGTGAGACAGGTATTGGTGTTTACAATGATGCATCTTTAGATATAGGAAACTATGAACCATCCTTGATACAAGAAAAGTCATTTGAATTATTTGAAACAGTTTTTGAAAACAATGAGCCTATTTATGAACACATAAAAATGATGATTACAAATGGAACACTGCATTATTCTCAAAGTAGCACCTTAATCAAGTTAGATAATCAACCTATTGCACTTAATTTTATAGATGTGGTTATAACATCGAGTGATGGTACTTTTGAGTTTGTCTATGAAGAAAAAACAAAAACACTAATATCTCTTTCTTGTGTTTCTTTATCTTATTATCTGAATTATGAACAGGAAGATACATCGCTTATAGATTCGTTAGAGTTAGCGGTAAAAAACTATTATGAGAATCAATTACAATTAGGAACAAATGAATATTATTGCTCAAATGAATTGGTAGATAAAGATGCTATGAAAGAATATTACACAGAGTTTGGAATTTTACAGTGTCCAATCGATGTAAAAGAAAAATAAAGATGATTACAGAATATACAATTTAGATACAGATTGATACAATTTACGATACAAGCCTCCCGTATGATTTGGTTATAGATCATACGGGAGGCTTAATTTATGGAAAAATTACGATTCTATATCAAAGCATAAGATTAAACCTCAAGATATTAATTGCAAAAAGAAAGGTAAGGTATGTTATGAGAATTTATATTAAAAAAATAATTAGCGTATGTATGTTGGTTGTATTGGTGTCTGCTATGATGACAGGATGTTTCCCTACAACAGAAAATAAACAAAACTCTAATTCTTCCTTATCGGGAGATAACTCATCAGGAGCAAATAATGAAAATGATGTAAGCGAATTTCCAACTTACATTGAGGATAGGGATGTTGAGAAGCTTACAATTAAAGCCAATGTAAATATTCCTGCTAATTTTGACATTAATCAAAAAGTGTCAATAGTTTCGGCAAAACCAGCGACTTGGGACAGAGAAAACATTGTTTCAGGATTGTCAAATGGACGTCAGATTGTAGATGAAATTTCAGGAGAAAATTCCGGACCAGATGACATTTTTTATTCTTACACTTTTGATGACAATTCCAATTTAGTCTTTTCCTTGGGAAATGTATCTTATTACACAGAAATGGAAGCTGAATATCAATACACTTATTATTTCGATAATTATGAAAACTTCAAAGACGAAGATACGCTTAAGAAGATGTTCAGTGATAAAAATATAGATGGAATTGAAAAAAGTGATGCTGTAAACAATGCAAATCAAGTTATATCCTTGCTTGAGATTGATGATATTCTTGGAGAGCCACAAATCTATTCAATGGATGCAGCTTCTGTAAACTTCCTTCAAGACGAGTATGATGCAAGAGATAAATATGGTGAAAAAGTCAGTAAATGGAGTGATGAACAAGAAGCATATCTTTTGATATATCCGGTTCTTTATCAAAATATTCCTTCGTTATGTATAAATGCTACCGGTGAAAATGAGTCAATATCATCATCAAAGGTCTATTTTATTTACGGTAAAAATGGGTTGATTACATTTAATGTATCCGGCGTTTTTGATGTAAAAAGCACGGTTCAAGAGTCATATACCTATTCTCCGTTAGATGCTATTCAAAGCGTTAAAGAATCTTTTGAAAATATCATTATGGATACAGAGATTGAAATTTCACTGATTAAGCTTGCTTATATAACAAGATATGATTTTGAAAATATCACAGAGTGGAGAATTGAGCCGGTTTGGTTTATCGATGGGAAATATATAAATTCAACATCTGATAGTGTAGATGGAAAAGATAATTTAGTAGACCAAGATTATACCACAATAATTAGTGCTGTAAGTGGCGAAACTATCCCTTTGGTTTCCATTGGAGGGTAATGGTTTTATGAAGAGTTTGTTTATATCAAGCCTAAAAAGGGCTTTTGTGTCAAAGTGGTATATCGCTTCAATTATCGCCACAGTAATAATGTGTTATATCAGTTCTCGTGAATACATCGGTGATGGTACAAACTCAGTTTATATCATTGATTTGATGATTCATTTGGGAATGTTCAAAAAAGTAATGGTTTTCTTTGCGGCTATTCCTTTTGTCACAGTCTATTGTCAAGATTGTAATTCGGGTTATATAAAATCGCTTATTGTGCGTAGCGGCGAAAGAAATTATGCTTGGTCAAATGTAATTGTATGTGCACTTTCTGGATTTACTGCGGTCTTTGTGGGAATTGTTGCTTACTTCGGTATTGTTTCGTTTTTCTGTTCCCCACAAGCATACGAAACCGCAGGTGTTTATAGCGATATAGCGTTAAACAGTCCTATTTTGTATGTGTTGCTAATTGTCAGTGTATTTTCTTTATACGCCACAATGTGGACAATCGTAGGACTAACCTTATCATCGGTTCTACCAGATAACTATATTGCACTGGGTTCGCCATTGATTTTTGGTTATCTTTTAGAAGAAATAACACTTGGTTTACCACCGTATTTAAATTTATACAATCTGAGTCATAGTTTTGCCGTGTTTGATAAATCACCTCTGTTGAATTGCTTTTATACAATAAGCGTATTTATTTTAATAATGGCAATATCAGGATGTGTTTTTTCACATTTTGTAAAAAGGAGGAGTAGAAATGAAATGGTTTAAATCTATTTTTTCCATAGTATTACAAAATTTTAGAAAATGGAAATACGACTGTCGTATATGGATAGCTCTATTCATTGTGTTAATTTTCATTCATTCTCTTACAAAAGGGCTTTCTGATATTTGCGATTACACAGGTGTAAAATCATCGCCGTGGATATTTCCATTTTTATATATGCAATATTATAACAAAATGCTGTTTTTCTTCCCATTGATTCTGATTTTTAGCAATGCTCCGTTTATTGATAAAAATCAGCTCTATGTACTAATTAGATCAGGTAGAAATAAATGGTGCATTGGTCAAATGCTTTATATTGTCGTTGCATCTGCTTTGTACTTTGCTTTTGTTATGATGTTTTCGATTGTACTAAATTTAGACTGTGTAGAGTTCACGGATGAATGGGGTAAATTGTTGAATACACTTGCCAATACAACTATGGGGACTAAGTTTCAGTTAGGATTCAGTCCTGAAAGAGATGTTATTAATATGTTCTCTCCGAGTAGTGCGATGTGGTTTACCTTTTTGCATTCTTGGATTTCCGGAGTGATACTTGGTTTTGTAATATTTCTGTTCAATATGAAAATAAAAGGTAGCGGAACTTTTTTGGCATCATTTTTGCTTGTGTTTAGTGCTGTGGCAGCAAAACAAACCTCATTAGTGAAAATGTCTCCGGTGTCTTGGAGCACCTTGAATTATATACAATTAAAACCTAATGATGGACTACCAAGCTATGGATATATAACTGCGTTCTATATGATTGTGCTGTTAGTGTTGTTTGTAATAATTCTGTACTCTTCAAAAAGATACAACTTTGATAAAGAATTAAAAAGATAATGGAGGTGGCATTATTATGTGCGTTGCAATAAAAATTGAAAATGTCAATAAATCATTTGGAGAAACAGTTGTCCTTTCAAATGTAAATATTGAGTTCGAGAAAGGTAAAGTTCACGGACTGATAGGTAGAAATGGTAGTGGTAAAACTATGCTGATGAAATGTATTTGTGGTTTTGTCCCACTATCATCCGGACAGATTATGATAAACGGAAAAACATTAAAGAAAGATTTTGATATGCCGAAAGACATTGGTGTTATTATTGAAACCCCCGGTTTTTTGCCCTCATATAATGCATATAAAAATTTGAAATTTTTAGCAGATATACAAGGAAAAATCTCAAAGCAAGAAATCTATGACGCAATAAGCAGAGTAGGTCTTGACCCTAAAAGTAAAAAACACGTTGGAAAATATTCGTTGGGTATGCGTCAGCGTCTTGGTCTTGCACAGGCTATTATGGAAGACCCTGATATTCTTATCCTTGATGAGCCTATGAATGGTTTGGATAAAGATGGCGTTGCAGATATGCGAAATTATTTACTCGACTTAAAAGCGAGTGGAAAGACAATTTTGATAGCTTCACATTCAGCAGAAGATATTGATGTGTTGTGTGACACAGTTCACGAGATGGATAAAGGTGTGCTTACTACCATAAGGTCAATTTGAGATTGATATTTTATACAATTTAGATATAGATTGATATAGGTTACGATATAAGCTTGTCGTGTGTTGGTTTTATCCTTGATACAGGTGTTCTTGAATTTGATATTGTGCCGGCAGTGTCGTTTCATACTTGTTAAAAAGCGTTTTGCTGAACACGGCAATCAAACGATATATGTACGAAGAAAATATAGTTCCCCTGCTAAACTCCTGCTGCGGAAGTATATACATGCAGTATGTAGTGCTTATGTTTAAATATATAGGCATATCAACAGATATAACTAAATAGAAACAATGAAAGCCGTTTTAACTGAAGTGCCCCCTGTCAAGTAGACAAACGAAATAACAAAAAGAATGTTTGGTTGAATGATTCCACCCTACCAATTGGTAGGGTGGAATTTTTACGCAGCTTTTGCGTAATGAAACTCCATCGGTGTCATACATTTTAGCTTTAGCTGAAAACGCTTTGTGTTGTAGAAATCTATGTAGTTGACAATAGCTTCTGTCAGTTCATCTTTTGAGGTGAATTTCTTGAGGTAATACATCTCCGATTTAAGAATGCCCCAATATCCCTCCATTGGTCCGTTATCAATACATCTTCCGACTCTTGACATACTCTGACGCATACCTGCTCTCATAAGTTTGTCATGAAATACTTTACTTGTATATTGGTAACCTCTATCGCTGTGAAATAGCGGATGTGCAGTCGGATTGCTTTCAACTGCTTCATCAAAGGTATCAAATACAAGCTGATTGTTGTTGCTTGACCCAATTTTGTATGCGACTATTCTTCTGTCGCATATATCAAGAATTGCACTCAAATACAATTTTTTGACATCATCACCAACATAGTATTTGAATTCTGTAACATCTGTTAACCACTTTTCGTTTGGTGCATCTGCATAGAACTCTCTGTTAAGGATGTTTTCTGCCGTTACTTCCGGGGTTGATTTTACATAGCTGTTTTTCTTCCTTCTGCAAACGGATTTTAAATGAAGTATCTGCATAAGTCTGCGGATTCGCTTCTTGTTATACTTGACTTTATGTACTCTGTTAACTGTAATTGTCATCTGTCGATAGCCTAATATTCCATTTTGTTCTTCGTACAGTTCCTTTATCCACTCTATTAACTGTTCATTAATCTGCTGACTTTTGCTTGGTTCTCTCTTTAACCATTTGTAGTAGGCACTACGGCAGATATGCAATTTCTCACACAGTTTTTCTATGGGATATCCTTGTGTTTTGTTCAGGTACTGTATTGCTATGTATGAATCCTCATTCCTTACTCCGCTTACCAACCGCCTCCTCTCAGCTCCCTCAATTTTTTTAGCAAAGCTATCTCCATTTCCTGATCTTTAATCTTTGATTGTAATATCCTGTTTTCCTGTCGAAGTATTTCAGCTTCGCTTAATTCGCTTTCGGGTTTTGCTTTACCTCGGCGGTCTGTTAAACCTTCTACTCCTTTTTCTTCGTATTTCTTTACCCAAGAGTAGATTTGTTGGTAACTCACCTCGTAGGTCTCTGCGGTTAATCTGTAATCTTTTCCATGTTCTATACAGTAAGCTACAATTTTTACTCTTTCTTCCTGTGTGGTCTTTCTTCCTTTGGTCATATATATTTCTCCTTTGGCTGAGCTTAACTTATGACGCTCAGTATGACCATTATACCACATTACCCACTCTCTGAGCTGAGTTCTGCTTCTGATTTTATACTTTTTACATATTTCTTCTTGACTTCCTTTTCCAGACAGATATTCTTTTACCGCTTCTGCTTTCATTTCTTCGCTATACGTTTTTCTTCCGCTTTTTCTTAACCCTTGTGACTCATACTGCCCTACCATATCTCTTAATGTCGTTGTACCTATTCCGTATTTCTTTGCTATTTTGGCATAGCTTCCTTTTCCTGCTTGGTATTCTTTTATTGCTGCTATTTTCTCTTCATATCTTATTTTTGGCATAACAAAATCCCCTTAAAACTTCCTTGAAATCTTTTTGTTTTTTCAAGTGTCTACTTTAAGGGGATTATATCAAACAAGTGTTAAAGCGGCTTTTGACATAAAAGAAACAGGACACCACGAAATGTGATGTCCTGTATTTTGGCAGGGGCAGAAGGACTTGAACCCTCGGCACGCGGTTTTGGAGACCGCTGCTCTACCAACTGAGCTATACCCCTATATGCAAATTTATCGGAACGAAAGTTATTTTATCACGAATGGGCGGGGTTGTCAAGGGTTTTATTAAAATGACAAGATTTATTTTTCAGTTTATACATATATGAATTTGAGCTATGTTGTTTTTGTTATGCTATATTGAGCTAAAGGCAGATTTGTGTAAGTGCATTCAGTACAAGAAAAATAGATTGCAAACAAATATGAAACGAGTTATTAATTACATTTAATTATAGAAGTCAACAATAGTTATATCAAAAACCTCCTCTGTCAGCAAGCAATAAGGCTTGAACAAACTGGAAACCTGCACCTTGAGTCACGGGAAGGTAACGTTTTTTATAGTTATTGTACAAACCACCTGTATGACGAGCGTTTTGATTTTCTTCTTTTGAAAATGAAAAAATCACATATACATTAAAAATTTTTATTAAGGTACAAAAAATTGCGTGTTTTTATGCAATTTTTTCTTTTTATGGGGGTATAGGTAGCGGAGGTCAGAGTAAAGTACTCTATCCGCAGGAAAGGAGGAGTCTGATGAAAAGAAAAGGTCTTTCATCAAGGGAAAAAGAATTTTGCAGGTTGTATTTAAGTCTTGCCGACCCTAAAGCAGCAGCCGAAGAGGCGGGCTTTAACGGGGATTTGTCAAAGACAGGCAACGAGCTTTTGTCCAGAACAGACATAGCCGACGAAATCGCCAGACTTTGCTCTTTGCAGAGAAAGTCAATGTCCAAGATGGCGGCGGTGGGATATCAGCGGCTTGCTTTCGGCAGTATTGCCGATGCGGTGTCTCTGCTTTATATGGAGAAGCCTACTCCCGATACCTTAAGAAAAATGGACCTTTACTCGGTATCGGAAATCAAAAGACCCAAGGACGGGTCTATGGAGATTAAATTCTTTGACCGTATGAAGGCTCTGGAGAAACTTAGCGAAGGCGAGAGCGGCGACGGGGCAGTTTCTTTTTATGAAGCTATAAGCCGCTCGGCCAGAGCATTAAGCGAGAAAGAGCAGGAAGACAAACTTTGAAAATCGAGAAACTTTCAGAGCGTCAGCTCAGGGTAATGAGCTGGTGGTGTGAGGACTCAAAGGATAAGAGTCGTGATGCAGTCATATGCGACGGAGCGGTGAGATCGGGTAAAACCTTTGTAATGGGAATTTCTTTCATTGCTTGGGCTTTTTACCGATTTTCAGATGCTTCTTTTGCCATATGCTCAAAGACGATACGCTCAGCAAGGCGAAATGTTGTGAGTCCTATACTGCCGGTACTTAAAAGTCTGGGATTTGATGTGGAGGATAAGGTTTCCTCAAATCTGCTTATCGTTTCTTATCGGGGAAGGGTTAACCGCTTTTACCTTTTTGGCGGTAAGGACGAGACTTCGGCATCACTTATTCAGGGTATGACGTTAAGCGGGGTTTTACTTGACGAGGTTGCCCTGATGCCCCGGTCGTTCGTTGAGCAGGCTCTGGCAAGATGCTCGGTGTCAGGCTCCAAATTCTGGTTTAATTGCAACCCCGAATACCCTGCCCATTGGTTTTATCAGGAATGGATTAAAAAGAAAGAGGAAAAAAACGCCCTCTACCTTCATTTTACTATGAAGGATAACCCATCTTTGAGCCAGGAGACCAGAGAGAGGTACGAAAGACTTTACAGCGGTACCTTTTACAGACGGTTTATCAAGGGCGAATGGGTAGAGCTTGAAGGTGCGGTGTATCCCTTTATGGCAAGTGAGGATGCCTTCTGGGATAAACCCGAGCCTCCTTTTGAGGATTACTGTGTCAGTTGTGACTATGGCACTGTTAATCCTGCGTCCTTCGGGCTTTGGGGTAAAAAGGAGGATGTGTGGTACAGAATTGACGAGTATTATTACAGCTCTAAGCGTGAGGGTGCTCAGCGTACAGACGAAGAGTATTATCAGGCTCTGAAAAAGCTTATAGCAGGCAGAAGGGTCAGAAGTGTGGTGGTAGATCCTTCGGCGGCGAGCTTTATAGAGCTTATTAAACGCAAGGGAGAGCTTTACGTAATACCTGCAAAAAACTCGGTTACAGACGGAGTTAGGCAGGTTTCGGCACAGCTTAAAGAAGGCAGGATAAGAATATGTAAAAACTGCGTTGATTCGGTAAGGGAGTTTTCGCTTTATCGCTGGGCTTCAAGCGGTGACGATGTACCCGTTAAGGAAAATGACCATGCAATGGACGATATAAGATATTTTGTCACAACTATTTTAAATAGCGGCGACGATGGTGTTTTTGTGGTTGCCGCTGACAGGAGGACAGGCTGTGAGGTTATTTTCTAAAAAAAATAAAGCACAGTATGCCGCGGTGCAGACGGCACAAAGCGGCAGTTATTCGGCACATCCTTTCACGGCTTTATCACGACAGTCGGCTTTTGCCGAAAGAGAAATGTACAAAGCCCTCAGAGAGGCAGTGCCAATTATTGATGCGGCTATCTCAAAGATTGTCCGCCTTACAGGTGAATTTGAGCTTACATCAGTATCACCCCGATGCGAGAAGGCATTAAAAGATTTTTCTGAAAACGTCAGAGTAGGCGGTACGTCCACAGGATTACAAAGTTTTGTATGGAGTTATCTTGAGGATTTGCTTACCTTTGGTGAGGCAGTGGGTGAGATGATTCCCTTAAGCAACTTAAGAGGAGTTTACGCACTTTACAATGCACCTCTTGAGGATATAGAGCTTAAAGAGGGTGAGTCACCTCTGGATGTAAAGGTTTGTAAAAAAGGTGTGGGTGAAAGCGTTGAACTTCCTTTTCAGGAGTTTATGACGGTTTCGCTTTTATCACCCTCAGCAGGTACTTTGCAGGGTACACCCATACTCAGGGGACTTCCTTTTGCAAGTTCAATTCTGCTTAAGATTTTCGGTTCTATCGGTAAAAATTTTGACCGTATAGGTAATATCCGCTACGCAGTAACCTACAAGCCGCCTGAGGGGGGTGTAATCAACCCTGAGGAAAGAGCAAGGGTTATAGCGAATGAGTGGAGCAAGGCAATGCGTGACCCTAAAGGTGTTTACGACTTTGTCTGTGTGGGTGATGTGGGCATTAAGGTAATAGGTGCTGACAATCAGGAGCTTGAGTGCGATGTGCCTCTGAAGCATATTCTGGAGCAGATTGTGTCAAAGCTTTCTATTCCGCCTTTTTTACTGGGTCTCTCATGGTCAAGCACAGAGCGTATGAGCAGTGTGCAGGCGGATATTTTAACCAGTGAGCTTGAGTATTTCAGAAGCATTTTAACACCTGTAATAAAGAAAATCTGCTCTATGCATTTAAGACTTATGGGTATTACATCACCCTTTGAGGTTAAGTGGAACAACATAAGCCTTATGGATGAGGTGGAGCTTGCAAAGGCAAGAAAAATAAATGCCGAGGCAAAGAGTCTTGAGCAGAAGTTGGAGGCGAAAATTTGACAGAAGATAAAAGAAACTTAAACTCAATTCCTACTGACGAGGAGCTTGAGCTTATTAACAAATACACCAGACGCGAGTTTAAAGCTGAGGAAGTGTATGTGTTTTCCCTGACACTTTGCGATAACGACATTGACAGGGATTTTGAACGCTTTACTGTTGAGGCTCTTTTTGAACTTGAAAAGCTTTTTGTAGGAAAAACAGGTATTGTAGACCACGAAAGCCGCAGCAAAAACCAGACTGCACGTATTTTTAAGTGTAGGGTTGAAGCTGTAGAGGGCAAAAAAACCGCTACAGGAGATGATTATTTCAGGCTTGCAGCAAGGGCGTATATTCCTGTTACCGACGGCAACCGCGAGACCATTTTGTCTATTGACAGCGGTATAAGAAAAGAGGTAAGCGTAGGCTGTGCGGTAGAGGAGAGTCTTTGTTCAATCTGCGGCAAGCCTTTTGAAAGTCACGGCTGTAATCATCAGAAAGGCAAGTCGTATGACGGCAAGCTTTGCTTTGCAGAGCTTATGAACCCTTATGATGCTTACGAATGGAGCTTTGTGGCGGTGCCTGCACAACGTGAAGCAGGAGTTACGAAGTCCTTTAAAAAGCTTAACGGAAGGAATGAAAAAACTATGGAAGGTATTATGAAAAGCCTCGAAAAAAGAAAAGAGGTTGCCTTAACCAAGGCAGAGTGCGAAAAGCTTTTTGATTATATCAGAGACCTTGAAAAAGATGCAAAAGCCGGCAAGGAATACAGAAAAAGCTTAGAGGCAGAATTTACAAGACTTATGGCACTTTTAGAGCCTGAGATTTCTGACACCGCCGTAAAGGCGGCAACAACGGGTCTTGATACAAAGAGCCTTAAGGAGTTTATTGCGGCTTTTTCTAAAAAGGCTGAGGGAGTTTTTCCTCTTAAGCCTCAGCTTTGCAAAAGCAAGGCAGCAAAAAGCAAAATCGCAGAGAACAGAGAATTTACAATTTAACGGAGGTAATATATGAACATCGGTTTTAACGGATTTTATGATAATACAGTGACCTTTGAGGCTGACTCTACAGTAGAAAAAGGTACACTTTTAAAGCTTATTGATGACAACACCGTATCAGCCTGTGAGGTTGGCGACAAGGTGGTTGGCGTTTGTGTAAATGTAAGAGACGGCTATGCGGCAGTTAAGCTTTGCGGCTATGCAGAAATCCCTGTTACGGGTTCTGTAAATGTAGGTTTTCAGACACTTTCTGCGGCATCCGACAAAGCTTTTAAGTCTGACACAAACGGCAGAGAATACCTTGTTGTTATGACAGGCACAGACACTATCGGAGTAATTCTTTAATTGGAGGTATGCTAATATGGCATTTTATGAAAATATTTCTTTAGAAAAAGGTATGTACGCAAACAGAAGCAAAAGTATGACTCAGGTTTTAGAGGAGCTTGACCCTTCTGCAAATTATATCGGTACAGAGCTTGAGGGTTTAGACGCATTTTCCCGTCAGCTCAAGCGTTTTGATATCAAGGTAAGCGGTAAAGCATCCGACAAGGTTGAAAAGTTTTTCCAGACTACGGACTCTGCCGCACTTTTTCCCGAGTATGTAAGTCGTGCAGTACGCCAGGGTATTGAAGAAGCCGACGTGCTTTCTGATATTGTTGCTACAAAGACAATGATTACAGGTATGGATTACAGAAGCATTACTTCTACTCCCTCAGATGATGACAAGAATCTTCTTGTAGTAAACGAGGGTGCATATATTCCCGAAACCAAGGTAAGCACTCAGGAAAATCTTGTAAAGCTTAAGAAGCGTGGCAGAATGCTTGTTTCTTCTTACGAGGCTTTACGTTTTCAGCGACTTGACCTTTTCACCGTCACTCTTAAGCAGATTGGTGCCTATATTGCACGTGCTCAGCTTAAGGATGCAGTAGATGTGCTTTTAAACGGCGACGGCAACTCTAACCCCTGTGACGGCATTACTGCAAAAGAGTCAGGTAAGCTTTCATATTCTGACCTTATTTCACTCTGGGCAACTTTAAGTCCTTATGAGCTTAACACAATTTTAGCTCCCACAACCGCTATGCAGAAGCTTCTTGAAACTACCGAGCTTAAGGATTCTAATGCAGGTCAGGCTTTCCACGGCACAGGCAAAATGGTTACACCCTTAGGTGCAAAGCTTATTCATACTCAGGCGGTACCTGATGACCTTATTATCGGTATGGATAAAAACTGTGCTCTTGAAATGGTGGTCGCAGGCGAAGTTGTAACTGATTACGACAAGCTTATTGACCGTCAGCTTGAACGTGCCGCCATTACATCTATTGCAGGTTTTGCAAAAATTTACAAGGACGCCGCTAAGAAGCTTACATACTAAGAGAGGTGACTGTGCTTGAGTTTTTACGATGTTTTAAGACGTTTTGAGCTGTTAAGCTCACTTGATGGCAAAGACTTAAGCCGTTATCAGGAACTTTGCAAAGAGGCATTGGAAGATGTAAGGGGAAGACTTAAGGTGCCTGAGGAAAGTCTTTCTGACGGCAAACGTTTAAGACTTGCTTACGCAGCTGGTGCACTTGCTTTTTACAAATACTGTTTGCTGATTTCTGCAACCGAGCCCGAAAGTTTTTCTGCAGGTGAGGTTAAGGTTACCATAAGCGACAAAAAGCTCGGTGTAGCAAAAAGACTTTTTGAAGAAGAGTGCAAGGGCCTTTCGGACGTGCTTTGCGACGAAGGTTTTTACTTCGGGAGGGTAAAGGCTTGAGCATTTACAGCAGTGTTTTTAATGAGCTGAAAAAATACGGCGAAAGGATTACTGTTACCACAGAAGAGGGTAAAACAAGTTTTATAGGTGTTCTTGAGCCTTTGCTTTACAAAAACAAGCTTTATTTAGGCGGTGAGCAGTTGCCCCAGGGCTTGTTTGACAGCGGCAATTACCTGCTTATCTGCCCTGCGGATGTAAAGCTGCCTGTGCTTGGTACAGCATTTTTTGAGGCAAAGGAAAAAAAGTTTGTTTTAAAAAGAAGCGAAACCGTGACGATGTCGTCAAAGCCTGTTTATGTATGGGCGGTGCTTTCGCCTTACGTCAGGCACAAAGAGGAGGACGTTTTATGAAGACTGACAGTATTATAAAAGCTATAGTAAATGCGGTGAAATCAAAGGAAGAGCTAAGCGGTGTGGCTTGTGTTTATTCCAGAAACCGTAATGCTGCAGAAAACCCTGTTTGCTCGTTTACTCTTTGCATTGGTATTGGCAAGTCTGAGTATAACAGCCAATATTCAAACTCAACCTTCGGATTTACCACAGAAGTCAAGCTTTGCCTTCTTGCCCCCACAGGGGCAGGGGGCAAGCGGCTTTCTGAGATGTCACAGTGGGTGGCTGAGGCAATAAATGAGTCTTTAAGAATAAGCCGGATAGAGATAAGCGAGCCTCGATACCTTGACACAAGCGGTACACTTTTTACCGATATTGTAATAAAGGTTGAGGATGTAAATGTTACAGATGCAGGGTGTCAGCTGTATGTTGATGATGCTTTGTTTAATGGCCTTGTTTCTTTTGAAGTTGCAAGCACTGCTGCAGTTGAGAAAAAGCCTGAGCTTTTAAACGGGTACAGAATCTCAGATACAGGTAAGACAGACTTTAATATAAAGCTTAAAACAAAAATGTTTTTAAAAATCCACGGAAGCTCTGAACTTAAGTTTGATTTTGGTAATTTCACAGAAGTTTACTGTGGTTGCTGTGTAAGCAAGCTTAACAGAGTGCAGACCCAATCCGGAGAAGTGACCTTTATCTATGATATTACGGCAGAAAGTATGACGTTTTTTGAAAAAGAGGTGCAGGATGAATACTGATTTTCAGCGGGGAACCGATGAGATATACGAAGAAACCGCGGCAGAAGTTTTAAGTCGTGAGCTTCAACGTGACAGCAGACGATACTCGGCGGAGTTTGAAAAGTAAGGAGTGGTAATATGGAAACGGCATTAATGAGATTCAAAGGTTTTACTCTTTGGTGTAATCCTTTGTCTTTGGAGATTATAAGCGAAGAGGGCGTTGCGGACTATAACTTGCTTTACAGCGGTGAGCTCAAAGAGTATACAGGCAGAAAATGCAGAACTGTTAAGGGTAAGGGCGTGCTGTCGGGCAAGGACTGCGTAGAGCAGTACGCAAAGTTGTATTCGTTGCAGTCAGAGGGTGGCAAGGGAATACTTTCCTTGCCTTTTGAAAAGCCCTTTAAGGCGATGTTTACAAAGCTCTCTGTTCTTGCTGACCCTACTCCCGATACCATAAGCTACAGTTTTCAGTTTGACGAAGCAAGCTGTGAAAATAATAAGGTGACAGAAATTATCCACAAAGTAAATCCCGGCGAAACTCTTTTTGATATTGCCTATAATTATGGCGTAACTGTGGATTTTCTGGTTAAGCTTAACCCTTATGTGCGTCGTCCTGACGAGCTTGAGAACATTAAGGAGATAAAGGTATGTTGAAAGCCTTATTGACAGATATAAACGGCAGAGTAACAGAAGAAACACCCATGAGTATTGTTATGGATATAGAGGACGATGTACCTGCTGACAGTGTTACATTGAAAATTAAAGGTATGGGTTTCCCCGTTTTGACAAAGGTGGAGCTTTTCAGAGAAGGCACCCTTGTCTTCAGCGGAGAAATTGACGAGCAGACTGAGATTTTCGGTAAAAAATCTTATACGGAAGTTATTGCCCGTGACAGCTCTGCACGGCTTATTGACAGCGAGGCTTACCCTATGAGCTTTGTGAATCCGTCGGCTAAAGATATTTTTGACCGCTACGCAAAACCCTTTGGGTTTAAGGAACTTAAAGGCGAAAACAGGATTTACAGCGGACGGTTTACGGTGGAAAAGGGCATATCCTGCTATACGGCAATAAGGCGTTTTGCCATGGCACTATACTCAGTTTTTCCTAAATGCAGAGGGGACGAGCTTTTTATTGAAGGTGTAAAAAGCGAAGATGTGCTGGAGTTTGGAAAAAACGGTATACCTGTTTTAGACATGAGGGTGGTGCATCTCAGGTGTAACAGGGTATCGAGGGTGTATTTCAAATACAAAGACGGCGAAGGGTATAATACCTTTGTGTCTGACGCAGGTGCGGAAAATCAGGGTATAAACAAGGTAAGATACATAAACCTTGCGTCAGATGGTTCAAGCGTTAAGGATGCCGATATTATTTTTGACGAAGCAAAAAAGAAAAGCTTTTATGCTGATGTAGTCTGCCGCGGATTTTTGGGTGATGCCTTGGGCAAAACAGTGTTGCTTACGGATAACCCTGAAGAGTATTATGTGACGTCGGTAAGGTATACGGCAGACGAAAAAGGCGAATATACCAAGCTCAGGATTCTTAAAAAGGAGGAATAGCTATGTGGCTTACATCATTTTTGAATAAAGGTAAAATTGTAACCACGGCCACAAAAGGCAGTGTAACATCTTCTCAGGCAAGCCGTGTGCAGGTGGATGCGTCTACTCAGCACGGTGACGTTATGGTGGTGGCTCCTTACGGAATTGCTTATGTACCGCCTGTAGGCGAGGGTGCTGTGGTGGTGCCCTTTGACGGCGGAGAAGCCTGCGTAGGTGTTGTTGCTGATTCTCCCCTTAAGCTCAGCCGCGGCGAGCTTTTGCTTTATTCTCAGGGAGGTGCAAGCATTTTGCTTAAAAATGACGGTTCGGTGCTTATTAACGGAAAGAAGGTGGAGGCATAATGGATACGTTTATCATCAACGGAGACATATGTGTTGAAAGCTTTGGAGACTATCGCTTTGTAAAAGGCATAGACGAGGTGTTGCAGAAAGCCGTATTTTCCGCAAAAATCAGAAAAGGAAGATTTTTGTATCATAAGGCGCTGGGTACTGAAATTGCCGGTATTGACATAAACAGTCCTAAAGCCCTTAAAAATGCAAGCCTTCTTTTGCAGGAGGCTATTATAGATAACAGGGGATATACCGCTGAGGTTGAGAAAATCAGCAAAACCCCTGACGGCGGAATTTCGCTGTTAATCTCTGTAAGCAATTCAACAGAAACAAGAAAGCAGGAGGTGACGCTAAGTGCAGACTTATGATGAGATTTTAAAAAGAATGACAGAAAAATACACAGAGCTTTCAGGTGTTGTTCCTGACGAAAGCTCTGATATAGGTATAAGACTAAGGGTGCTGGCAGGAGAGGTTTACTCCAATCTGGTCAATACAGAGTGGCTCAGAAGGCAGATGTTTGTATCAACTGCAGAGGGCGAATACCTTGATATGCACGCAGAAGAAAGAGGCATTACAAGGCGGGATGCGACAGTTTCACGAGGAGAGGTTACCTTTTCGGTAAATGAGCCTGCCACCCGTAATATTAATATTCCCAAAGGCACGGTGGTGGCAGATGTTACATCTTTGCTCAGGTTTGAAACTACGGCTGACGCGGTGCTTTCAGCAGGTGCGTTGTCTGTATCGGTAACAGCGCAAAGCCTTGACAAGGGAAGAAAATACAACGTAATCAAGAATCGCATCTGTCTTATGGTAACTCCCCCTGCAGGCATAGATGCAGTAATAAATTCTGAGGCTTTCTCAGGAGGCTGCAACAAAGAAAGCGACGAAAGCCTGAGGGCAAGAGTGGAGAACAGCATAAGATTTCCTCAGAATGGTGCTAACTGTGCCTACTATGAAGCAAAGGCTCAGAGCATTAAGGGAGTCAGCTCAGCCGCCGCAGTTCCCAGAGCAAGAGGCGTAGGTACGGTGGATGTATACATAGCCGCAGAGGGCAGTGTGGCATCAAACGAAGCACTTCGCAGTGTACAGGAGCTTTTGTCTGCAGAGCGCGAGGTGAACGTTGATGTTCTGGTGAAAAAAGCAAGTCCTGCCACGGTTGATTTTTACCTTGAAATTGATGTTAACGAGGGCTATGCTTACAGCGATGTCAGACGAAGAGTGATTGATAACGTAACAGATTATATATCCGGACAAGGCGTTGGTTCAGAGGTGCTTATGTGCGACATTTCTGAATGTGTGTATCATACCGAGGGCGTAAAAAGCTTAAGCTTCGTGCCTCAGGTCAACAGTGATTTTGTTGCTGACAAAAGCCTGTTTCCTGTGGCGGGAATAATTAACGTTACAAGGAGAGTCTGATGAGTACTCTTGATTCTATGATTCAGAAGCTTACGCCTTTAGGTATTTATAACTTAAAGGAAGGCAGTATTAATTTTGCTGAGCTGGCGGCGTTTTCGCAGGGGCTGGACCTTTTAAGGGATAGCCTAAAAAGTCTTTTAAGAGAAAACTTTATATCTACGGCAGAAACCTACGGAATAGAAAATCTTGAACGGATGGTGGGCAGTGTTCAGGATGATTTGCCCCTGAAAAAAAGACGGGAAATGCTAACTCAGCGACTAAGCCTCAGTACCGCCGACTTTACCCCTGAAGGCTTTGAAAAAATGCTCAGGCTTATGGGAGTAGAGGGTATAATTGAGGAATACCCTGAGGATTTGCGTATAGTAATTAATTTGTCAGAAAATGAGCTGACAACTGCACAACGAGAGTGGGTAGTGTATCAGGCAGAGGCACTTTTGCCTGCTCATCTTAATTTTGATGTGGTGTTTGCAGGTTTTGACTGGAGCATTTCCGATGCTTTGAATAATACATTCGGTGACTTGGACAAAAAAGGATACCGCTGGAAAGAAATAGACTATAGTATTCAGGAGGAGATATAATGCCATCAACAAATAAAACAACAAACCTTTCTCTTAATCAGTGGGCTGAAAACGACAGACCTATGCGTAATGATTTTAACAGCGACAATGCAAAGCTTGACGCTGTTGTGGGCAGTCACATTAACAACGGCAATATTCACGTAACCGCGGAGGAAAAAGAGTATCTCAGGGACTCTCATATGGTTTATATGTACACAGGTACAGGCGAAAGCTCAAAGACCATAACCCTTACAGAAAAGTTCAGGTATTTTTCGGTTTTTGCAAACAATAAGCCTTTTGCGGATGGAAATAAAATGTACTCGGCTATTGGCTACGTGGGGCTGGGTTCAACTCTGGGGCTCAGTCTTTCGGCATCGGGTACAGGTTTTACGGTAAGTCAGAACGACACAGCTTGCCTTAACGAGACTGGTGTACAGTACAAGGTTATAATGTTTAAATAAATTATAGAGGCGGTTCTTGGTTGAATCGCCTCTTTGTTTGTTATATCAGACAAAGCACGGCTGATGTTTTTGTATACATATCCGAATTGTGAGGTTTTTGAATGAATGCTATAATTTTAGTGTGAGGATTTCTGAGAATCTGCGTCTAATAAGTGAAAGATATTAAGGAGGTTTATATATGAAGAAAGTATTATCCTTTGTGTTGGTTATGGTGCTTATGGTGTCAGGCTCGGCACTTTTTGCAAATGCCGAGGAAAGCACAGATTATGTATTAATCCCGACTGTGGATGAAATAGTTGGTTCTGTGACTTATGGCTTTAAGAATACCGAGTATTGGAATGATGTATATGTTTATGCCACAGGAGGCAGGTCAGAGCAAGAGGGTAAGCCAATGACCTTTCCCGGTGAAAAACTGGAAAGAGAATATATAAACGGCTATGGGTATATGTATACTTTTACCTTTGCCAACGGTTATTACGAAAACCTGCTTTTTAATGACGGCACAAAAAATGATTATAAGGCAGAGCTTAAAGAGAAGTTTTATGGTTATTGTGTAGAAAAGCTTGGCAAGCCTTCTTATGAAGCTGACGTAAGAATTGAAAAAACAATGAAATACTACGACGGCACAGTGGTATTTACCGCTACAAGCTGGGAAGAGCCTCTTGAAAGTCCCGTTAATGTTGTAATAAACAATGAGTGTTATCACCGAAGCGCTACTTTTTCGCCCTACGAGTTAGGCATTTATGTAAGCACCAACGATGAGATTTACACTTTTGAAGAAGCACTTGATATCAAGGGATTCTTTGGTGTTTCCCCAGACCACGGTTTTAGCGGTTTTGAGTATCATTCAATTTATAAAGAAGATATAGACCTTGACCTTATGCACAGGTGCCTGTATGCTTTTGGCGACAGATACGGCTATGAGCCTCAAAACGGCGAAATTATTCACTGCGAGCCTTACGGTTATGCAGGGGAAAATGTGATTTTCCACGCATATTACGGCAACTGTGCATATCCTCAGATTATAGCAAAAGAACAGATTGGCGACTATTATTTTTATAACGGAGACCCCTGCGGAATAGGTGAAAATAATTCTGTGGCACTTTATGTTCTGACACCTGACAACAAGGTTTACACTCTTTACGAGGCGTTTACTCAGGGGGTTGTTGAGGACCTTGAAGCGGTAGTAAAGCTTACAGGCGGACAATCGATTTTCGGTGACTACGGCAAGAGAATCCTGGAGCTTCTTGGCATTGATATAACCGCTGACAGCTGGCAGCATCTCTACAGAGAAATCTTACCTTACTACGAGGGATACAAATGGCACGAAAAGCCTGATGACGGTACTTTGCCTGACTTTGTTACAGTATTTGCCGCAGAAAGCATTAAAGACGAAGCACCATCGGTTAAGCGGATAGGTAATTATGCGGTATACAACGACCACACATATGCTTCTTATGAGCTTGGCTATTATGTGTATTTTCCTAAGGAAGATAAGGTGCTGAATTTTGAAGATGCTTTTGAGGATTTTCCTCAGTATCGTGAAATTATGCTTAGTTTCCTTGATTATCCCCAGACAGGACATTATCTGCTTATAGGCAACGTGGATTATGACAGCAGAATTACCGTCAGGGATGCAACAAGAATTCAGAAGCGGATTGCAGGTTATGATTTAGGCAAAGTTTACAGAGAAAAGCTTGAGCTTGAAGCCTCAGATTTTAACGGTGACGGCAAGGTTAACGTAAAAGATGTCACTGCAATACAAAAATTTGTTGCAGGGCTTGAATATTAATTGATTGCATACAAAATAAATGCTCCCGAAGTTTTAACTTCGGGAGCGATTTTTTGTTCTTCGGTTTTATCAGAATCCGTCGTTGTAATCATCGGGGTTATAAGGACGGCGGTTTTCTGTGTGGTTTCGCTGTCTTGAGTTTGCAGAATTTTTAGATGTGGTTGCATACCTTGTGCCTGTTTTGGCAGATGCTTTTTTCTTTTTGTAAGGATTATAAAGAATTACAAAAGTAAAGCCTGCAATAGAAATGAAGATAAGTGCAATACCTGCTATAAGAAAACCTACTATGCTGCTGTTGCCTTTGGTTTTGTCGTTCTGAATAGCAGCAAAGCTCTGTTTGCCGGGAGCAGGGTCAGCGCTTAAGTCAAGCTTGATTTCCTGCCAGTCCTTTTCCTGAAAGTCCTGGTCAGCAGGAGTATAAACAGGCTGAGGGCTTACATAGTCTGAGAAAGTAGAGTCCTCGTCAGGCTCAGTAGGTGCAGGGGGATTTGTCTGAACTTGGGTTGTGGTTTCCACAGGGGCAGTGGATGTTGCTGCTGCGGTTGTGGTTTCGCCTGTGTAGGGTTCGGTATAATCTGAGGGTGTGGTGTCAGATGCACCTGTGTCTACAGGTTCTGTGTAGTAAGGGTCTGTCTGAGCAGTTGTGTCAACAGGAACTTCTGTATAATAAGGCTCTTCTGTTGCAAAAACATCTTCCGTAGGGATAAGCTCTTCTGTAGGAACAGTTTCTGCAAATACTGTCATAGGGCATGCACAGATAAGAAGCAGAAGCATTGTAACTGCCAATATTCTTATTTTCATATTATTACCTCCCTGAATCAAGGATTAAAGTGTAGTTTCAAAAATTGCGGGGCTGTATTTTTCTATAACCTTTTCGTTAACCTCTACCTTAACATTTTCAGTAATGTCGTTAAGATAGTTTGTGAAATCCTCAGACTTTAATGCCTGAAGAATTGTGTGACGGTTGCCGTCAGCCTTTAAGTATTCTTCAGCTTCGTCTGCAATGGGGAATCTTGTGATAAAGTACATAATCGAAGTGTCACCTGTGCCTACTTTAAGGTAGGTGGCTTTGCCTTCTTTAAGCTCTTTGACAGCCTTTAAAACTTCTTCGCCCAAAGAGGAGTTGTCAAGGATTTCAATGTTCTTTACAGTGGGGTTATCTACGATATTATGTGCTTTCATATACTTGTACATAACTTCTGTATAAGCTGCACCTGAGTTAACCTGCTTTGCATAGGACTTGAACTCTTTTTCAACGCCGTCAATAAGCTCCTCGGTATAGGGAATATATTTCTGTTGGCTGGTTTCAGGGTCAATAGAAGTTTCGTAAAGGTTGGTTGTAAAATATGCGTAGCTTGCGTAGTTGTCTGTGAAATACTTGGTGATTTCCTCGTCGCTTACTGCTTCTTCACCGCTTTTGCCGTAAAGATAGTCAAAAATAGCATTCTGCTTAACGCTTGCAAGGTAAGAGGATGTAAAGAAACTGTCAAAAGAAATACCGTAAGGAGAAAGCATATCCTCGTAAGAGGTTGCCTCATAGCCTGATGCTACGTAGTATTCGTAGTAAGGACCTAAGTGCCAGTCTTCCTTTGCAAGCTCTCTTGCACTTTCAACCTGAGTTCTGTCAAGTTTGATGCCGTATTCCTTAATCTTTTCGTCAAGAGCGGCAAGGTTTCTTGTGATAATGTCTGCCTGTTCATTTATCCAGGTTTCGCAAAGTACCTCTTCGCCGTCGCCATCAAAATCAGCTTTTATGTCAAGAATAGAGGCAGTAGAGTCAAAATCGTTGCCTGATTGCTCCTGCAGAATTGTGTAAGCTTCGTTGTATGCAGAGAAAAGCGAGTACAGATACACACCCTCAGCATAGCTTACATTGTCGGTTTTGTAGCTCCAGGTGGGATTTTTACTGCAACCTGCTCCCAGAACAAGCATTAAAACTGCCAGAAAAACGGCAGATGTTTTTTTGAAGTTATTCATCGGGATAACCCCTTTCAAAACTTAGTTGATAGTAAATCACCCTAAATTATACACAAATCTACAGAAAAATTCAATATAAATAAGAAAATAAACAGAATTTTCAGCCAATGTTCATATTTGATGTCAGTACAGGTTGATTTTAAACACTGTCCTTAAAGCACTTAAGGGGTCAAGTTTGCTTTTAAGCTTGACAGAAACATAAGGTTTACTGCCTGCACTTAGTAAAGCGTTGCCCTTTTGCTCGCAGATAAGATTGATAATTTCAGGGCTTTTGATGTCTTTGACATATAAAAGTACGTTCATATCAGTCTGCTTAATTTCGTATATACCCATATCAGCCGCTTTGTTACGGACTAAGGCTATTTCTATAAGTCCCATAACAGATTTGGGAATATCACCAAAACGGTCTATAAGCTCATCAACAACATCTTCGGCATCTTCTTCTGTGCGGATGTCTGCAATAAGCTTGTACACGTCAAGTCTGAGGGTAAGGCTTTCGATGTAGCTTTCGGGAATATGAGCAGCGAGTGAAAGGTCAACAAGGCAGTCCTTGTCCTCGCGGTGTGTGGGAAGCTCGCCCTTTTCCTCTTTAACGGCATCGCCTAAAAGCTTTAAGTACATATCGTAGCCCACGTCTTCCATATGGCCGTGTTGCTGAGCACCTAAAATATTGCCGGCACCGCGGAGCTCCAGGTCTCGCATAGCAATTTTAAAGCCTGAGCCGAACTCTGTAAATTCACGTATAGCAGTAAGTCGCTTCTGAGAAATTTCAGAAAGTACCTTTGCCTTTGTAAAGGTAAGGTAGGCGTAAGCGCGTCGGCTAGACCTGCCTATTCTGCCCCTGAGCTGGTGAAGCTGAGAAAGACCGAAACGGTCGGCATTTTCGATAATCAGTGTGTTTGCATTAGAAATATCAACGCCTGTTTCTATGATTGTTGTGCATACAAGTACGTTTATTTTTTGTTCAAGCATATCGCTCCACACTTTTGAAAGCTGTTGTTCGGTCATTTTTCCGTGACCGACACCAATGGATGCTTCGGGAATCTGAGAGCCTAAACGAGCCGCCTTTGCCTCTATAGATTCAACGTTATTATGAAGATAGAAAACCTGACCGCCGCGTCTTAACTCCCTGCGGATAGCTTCATTGATGACTGCCTGTTCGTGCTCAAGAACATAGGTCTGTACAGGGTAGCGGTTCTGGGGAGCTTCCTCTAAAACCGACATATCGCGGATTCCGCTCATAGCCATATTAAGGGTTCGGGGGATAGGTGTGGCAGAAAGGGTGAGCACGTCAATGTTGGGGTATGCTTCTTTAAGCCTTTCCTTTTGTGCAACGCCGAAACGTTGCTCTTCGTCTATAATTACAAGCCCTAAATCCCTGAACTCAACGTCTTTCTGAACTAAGCGGTGAGTACCTACAACAAGGTCAATTTCTCCGCGTTTAAGCTGTTTTAGAATTTCTGCCTGTTGTTCTTTGTTTCTGAAACGGCTAAGTAACTGGATTCTGATGGGATAACCCTCAAATCGTTTGCAGATAGTCTGAAAATGCTGCCAGGCAAGTATGGTAGTAGGACAAAGCAAAGCACACTGCTTTGAGTCAGAAACGCACTTGAAAGCGGCTCTCAGGGCGACCTCGGTTTTTCCAAAGCCTACGTCACCGCACAGGAGTCTGTCCATAGGTGAGGTACGCTCCATATCACCCTTGATTTCATCAACACAGCGAAGCTGGTCTGGGGTTTCTTCATATTCAAAGCGAGCTTCAAAATCCCTTTGCCATTCTGTATCTTCAGAAAATGGGTGACCTTGTGCTTGCATTCGCTTCTGATAAAGAGCGATAAGCTCCTTAGCCATATCCTTAACGGCTTTTTTGACTCTGCTTTTTGTTTTCTGAAAATCACCTGAACCTAAGCGGTTAAGCTTAACGGCAGAGTTTTCTTTAGGGCCTATATATTTTGCAACTAAGTCAAGCTGAGTAACAGGAACATAAAGCACGTCGCCCTTTGCATAAGAAATTTTTATGTAATCTTTTACAATTCCGTGGGAGTCAAGCTTAGTTATACCGCCAAAAATTCCTACGCCGTGGATGGTGTGTACCACGTAATCACCTGTCGACAGCTCGGAAAGGCTGTAAATTGCCTGTCCGTCTTTTGGAAGCTTGTGTTTTTTCTGGAGTTTAATCTGGGTTGTGCTTTGGGTAAAGAGCATAAATTTTTGTTCGGGAATTTCAAATCCGCCCGAAAGTATGCCCTCGGTAACATGTATATAGCCTTTGGTAAGGGCTTCTGTGTCCTTCCAGATAATGGCTTTTTTATCTTGCTCACGCAGAAGGTCAACTACGTTTTCAGCGGCCTTTCTGGTGTTGCACAAAAGTACAACGGCACATTTGTCGGCGTCTGACGAGTCAAGGTCAGAAACTAAGGTTGAAATCTGACCGCTGAAAGGGGGCAGAAGCCTTAAATTGAAGTTGGAAAGTGCTTTTAAAGGAAGCTCATAGGAACCGTGGGCAAAGTTGTCAAGATACACAAGTCTGTTCTCAGAAAGCTTATCTACAGATTCTTCCCAGCTTATGCTGTAATTGTCAAAACCGCGGCAAAGAACACCCTCGGCAAAATACTGAGGCATATCCTGGGAAAAGCGGAATTCCGTTGATGCAACTCTGTCTTTAACGGCAGTATGCTCTGAAATAAAGCCGATGAAAGAGTCGTCTATATAATCAAAAAGCGTGGCGGTTTCTTCGTAAACCAGGTGAATGAATTTATCACGGTTTGAAATGTATAGCCCCTGGCGTATCTGTTCTGCCTCGGAGTACAAAACCTCCTTGGCTTTTTTGGTTGAGTCGGCTCTCAGGTATGATGCTTTTTTCTCGATTTTCTTTGCAAACTCTTCTCTGTCGCTGATTATTACTTCGGAAGAGGGGCAGAGCGTAACAATATCCACCGCCTCGGTTCTTCGCTGAGTGGAAATGTCAAAGTAGCTTAAGGAGTCAACCTCGTCGCCCCAGAACTCGGCTCGTACGGGATTTTCATTACCCGGCGGAAAAAAGTCAAGAATACCGCCTCTCAATGAAAACTGACCCTCGCCCTCAATGGCGTCGCATCTTTCGTAGCCAAGCAGAGTAAGGGATTTTATGCAGGATTCTATGGTTATGGTTTTACCCACACGCAGGTTAAGTGTAGAGTCGGCAAGTGATGCCATTGGAATGGTGTACTGAGCGGCTGCATCAGGACAGGTGATTACACCGTCGCAGTCCTCACTGAGCAGACTCATTAGAACACCTAAACGTCTTCTTTCGTCATCGTGGGACACACCGCTGACATTCTGAAAGGTAAAGTCACGGTAAGGGTAAAAAAGCACTTTCATTCCCATTGTTTTAAGGTCGTCGCAAAGGGTCTGTGCTTCTCTTTCGTCTGCACATATGCAGAAAGCTTTGGAAGCTTTTTCCTTACAAAGAGTGTATATAACACTGGCTTTATGAACTGATGACAACCCCGTAGCCGCAACGGCACAGGGGGTATTTAAAGCAGAGCTCAGGTCATTGTAAGGCTTGTGACTTTTGAATAAATCATAGATAAATTTCATATTTCCTCCAAAGGGTAACGGCTCGCAATGAGTGACACAGGGGTGTACTCAGCGAGCTTTTAGAAATGAATAATTAAAATTGCGGTGGTACCTTCGTGTGATTATAGCAGAGAATTAACCAACCCGCCGTTAATGATAGGATACCTCTAAATCAACTTATTCAAAGGCGAAATACCCTGCAGGCAGCTTACCTGCTAATTGTATTTCTGCATTGCCAAGTCGGTTTTACCATCCACCATAAGAGCGGCGGCGTCACTGGCATTGTCAAGAACTTCATTTAAGGTTTTCATATCTTCCTTTGAAAAACGGGAGAGCACCCAATCCTTAAGGTCGTAGTCAGGATGAGGTTTTTTGCCTATGCCGATTTTAACCCGTGGGAATTTGTCGCTTCCGCTTAAGTAGATAATGTTTTTCATACCGTTCTGACCGCCGTCAGAGCCACTTCGTCTGATTCTGATTCTGCCCACATCAAGAGAGATATCATCAAACATTATAATAACATTTTCAGGCGGAATTTTGTAGAAACTCATAGCTTCTACCACAGCCTGACCGGAAAGATTCATAAAGGTAGAGGGCTTCATCAGAAGGCAACGGTGACCGCCTATTGTACACTCGCCTGTGGTTGACTTAAAGCGGATTTTGGTGAGTCTGCAGTTTTCTTTTTCTGCAAGACGGTCAATAGCCATAAAACCGCAGTTGTGGCGGGTGTTTTCGTACTGCTTGCCGGGATTGCCCAGACCTACAATAATATATTCAATAGAAGATGAAAATTTGGATTTGCCGAACATAAATATCGCCTTTCAAGGGAAAATACAAGCGGCTGAGACTTTCGTCAGAGCCGCCGTTAAATTTAATATAAAATCAAGTGAAGAGGGGAGAAACAGGCTTGTCAGCGTAGATTCTCTCAATAGCCTCTGCAAATACAGGAGCAACAGGAAGAACTGTGTATTTGTCAAGCATATTTTCCTCGGGAACGGGAACTGTATCAAGAAGGATAAGCTCTTTGATAACAGAGTTCTTGATTCTCTCTGTGGCAGGACCTGAAAGAACTGCGTGAGTAGCACAAGCATAAACCTCAAGAGCACCGTTGTCGATAACAGCCTGAGCAGCGTTGCAGAGTGTACCTGCTGTGTCGATCATATCGTCAACAAGGATAACCTTCTTGCCTTCGATATCGCCGATGATGTTCATAACCTCAGAAACATTAGCCTTGGGTCTGCGCTTGTCGATGATTGCAAGGGGGCAACCAATTTTTGCAGCAAAGTTTCTTGAACGTGTAACTGAACCAAGGTCAGGAGAAACAACAACAAAACCCTCAGGTTCTTTGCCGATTTTCTTCTTCATATGGTTAGCAAGCATAGGAGCACCGAAAAGGTGGTCAACAGGGATGTCAAAGAAGCCCTGAATCTGGTTTGCGTGAAGGTCCATTGTAAGAACTCTGTCAGCGCCTGCAGCAGTAATAAGGTCAGCACAAAGCTTAGCTGAAATCGGATCTCTTGCCTTGGCTTTTCTATCCTGACGTGCATAGCCGAAGTAGGGCATAACAGCGGTAATGCTTGCAGCAGATGCACGCTTTAAAGCGTCAATCATAATAAGCATTTCCATAAGGTTGTCGTTAACAGGTGTGCAAGTAGACTGAATTACAAAGCACTCGCTACCACGAACAGACTCGTGAAGAGAAACGGAAATCTCGCCGTCGCTGAATTTTGTGCAGCTAGACTTACCTAAAGGTAAACCGAGGCAGCCTGCAACACCCTGAGCAACACTGGGATTTGAGTTACCTGAGAAAATCTTAATGTCCTTACCGTGAAAAATCATGTGTACATTCCCCTTTATATGAAATAATAAAGTTTTTCAAATTTATATGCCGTAGCCTTTTGCTTTGGCAATTTCTTCCAATCCCTTTAACTGCTCAGGGTCATTTGCACCAAGCACTGTGTCGGGATTTTCAGCAATATATACAGAAACACGCTTACCGTCAGACTTAAGGATTTTAAGAGCATCGGGCAGGTAGTATTCCTTTGCGTTGTTGTTGGCTGTGATTCTGTCAAGAACAGACAGAAGTCCCACGGTGTCAAACCAATATCCGCCTGAGTTGATTTCCTTAATTCTAAGGGTTTCCTCGTCAGCGTCTTTCTGCTCAACAATAGCTTTAAGAGAGCCGTCGGCTTCTCGTGTGATTCTGCCATAGCCTGTAGGGTCGTCGATAACTGCAGAAATAACTGTAGCAAAAGCTTCGGTCTTTGTGTGCTCGTCGTAAGCCTTGCGGATAGTCTGAGCATCCATAAAAGGAGCATCACCGCCTAAAATTACAACTGAGCCTTTGTTTTCATTTAAAAAGTCCTTAGCCATCATAACTGCATGGCCTGTGCCAAGCCTTTCAGCCTGATATGCTGTAGTTACATCATAGGGAAGTGTGGCGAGGTAATCATCTATGTACTCCTTGGCAAAGCCTTTGATAACACAGATGTTATCTATGCCTGCAGCCTTAAGGGCGTCAATAACCCACTGAAGCATAGGCTTGGAGAGAACCTCACAAAGAGTTTTGGGCTTAAGGCTTTTCATTCGTTTGCCTTCACCGCCTGCAAGGATAAGCGCACATTTTTGCATAAATCACAACTCCCCGTATCGATATATTAAATGAAACCGCTTTGCAAAAAGCCAAGCGTAATAACAGATACTAACATTATCGCATAAAAAATAGATTTTTCAAGTGACTTTGCCTACTTTTTTTGTTTTTTGTTATAGATAAACAAATTGTTTGGCGTAAATTCTAAATATTGGTTACATTTTTTGTCAAAATAGTTTCAAAAAAATGTGGCAATTTTAAACTTTATTTGTTATAATAACTTTTAGGCATGAGTAGGCGGGGATTTTCCGCCGTGAATGCGAGGCAGTTTCATACTTATACTGCCGCTTAATACACATATTATTTTAATTGGAGGTTTTTCAAATGAGCCACAAGTATGTTTACCTCTTCTCAGAGGGTAACGCAACAATGCGTGAAATTCTTGGTGGTAAGGGTGCTAACCTTGCAGAGATGACATCTCTCGGTCTTCCCGTTCCCCAGGGCTTCACAATTTCCACAGAGGCTTGCACACAGTATTATGAGGATGGTCGCAAGATCAACGACGACATTCAGGCACAGATCATGGAGTACATCGTAAAGATGGAAGAGATCACAGGCAAGAAGTTCGGCGATCTTGAGAATCCCCTTCTCGTTTCTGTTCGTTCCGGTGCACGTGCATCTATGCCCGGTATGATGGACACAATCCTTAACCTCGGTCTTAACGAGGATGTTGTTAACGTTATGGCTACTAAGTCCGGCAACGCTCGTTGGGCTTGGGACTGCTACAGAAGATTTATCCAGATGTACTCCGACGTTGTTATGGAGGTTGGTAAGAAGTACTTCGAGCAGCTTATCGACGAAATGAAGGAAGCTAAGGGTGTAACTCAGGATATCGAGCTTACAGCTGAGGACCTTCAGACTCTTGCAGGCCAGTTCAAGGCTGAGTACAAGTCTAAGATTGGTAAGGACTTCCCCACAGACCCCAAGGAGCAGCTTATGGGTGCTGTTGAGGCTGTATTCCGTTCATGGGACAACCCCCGTGCAAACGTTTACCGTCGTGACAACGATATTCCTTACAGCTGGGGTACAGCTGTTAACGTACAGATGATGGCATTCGGTAACATGGGCGACGATTGCGGTACAGGTGTTGCATTTACACGTGACCCCGCAACAGGCGAAAAGGGCCTCATGGGTGAGTTCCTTGTAAACGCTCAGGGTGAGGACGTTGTTGCTGGCGTTCGCGAACTCCTTCTTCTTGCGACGCATATATGTCATCACATTCTCAAAAGAGGTAAATGGAGCAATCAAGGTCAATGAAGATGTGCTCAGCCACGCATCACCCTCATACAGCAAATACACTTGAGGACGATTGTGGTAAAGCAT
>JAFXBG010000002.1 GCA_017521925.1 Clostridia bacterium | reverse complement strand
ATTTAGCTCCCTCACCTAATTGTTGTCCGCAATTTACGCAAAATGCCATTTTTACTCCTTTCAGCAAAAGACCTAATCTTCCGTCTTGACCGCATCACAAATATCTCCGATATTGCAATCAAGATACTCACAAATTCTCAATAAAACCGACAGGGCAACTTCTTCATTCTTTCGCATCTTTGTCATAGTACCCGTTGCAATATTTAGATCCTTTCGCAATGTAGCCGGTGATATGTCTTTTTCGATTAGCAATATCCAAAGTTTTTTATAACTTATCTTCATAACTCACTCATCTACCTAAGACTTTATCATTTCTATTAATAAAACTATCCTCATACTGTTTTTGTAGTTTGCTATGACCTAAAACAAAATTCGCAACTTCTTGAGAGGTGAAGGTCAAAATAAAAACCGTATTTTCTAACGGTGAAATTGCTATCTGTTGCAGATCAGAAAACCGCAACATAATCAGCATTATGTTGTACGAAGATTGGTGAAGTTTGCCGAAATACATATTAACAACCAAATCGCATCAAAAAATGGGCATGACGAAAAAGGCCTTCCCACTCTTTCGTAATGAAAGATAAAGGAAAGGCTCTTTTGTCATGTCCAATATTTCATTTTCATAAACCAAACCTTTAAAAGATTTGTAAAACCAGTTGATTTGCTGTCGAATTTGTGCTATAATACCTTTATAAGTTGATAGGTATTAAATGTGTACGTTTGTTCCGTACAACATAATGCTGATTATGTTATTTGCCGATACCGCGGGTATCGGTTTTTATATTATCAGTCGCATATTTTCCATCTTGCGTTTATGTTCTGCGCCGGTAGTGATGATGTAGATCCTGGTAGTGTTAATGTTGCTGTGTCCGAGAATGTCAGCTAGCTTGGCAATGTCCTTTTCAATGCCGTAAAATGTACGTGCGAACAGGTGGCGGAGATTGTGGGGAAACACCTTGTCAGGCGACACCCCTGCCTGCTCGCATAATCCTTTCATTTCACGCCAGATATTGCATCGGCTCATAGGCTTTCCGGATTTCGTGATAAAGATACCCCCCTCGGTAATTCCCTTAATCTTGATATAATTTAATAATTTCTTCTGCAGTTCCCGAACGATAAACACCGTTCGGGTTTTATTTTTGCAGGAAACAATCGCTTCACCCTTGCGTACTGCCTCGACTGTAATAAACTGCAATTCGCTGACACGAATACCGGTTCCGCAAATTGTCTGTAAAATCAGGTTCAAACGCTCGTTGCCTTTTTGTTTTGCGGTATTCACAAGACGAATATACTCTGCTTTTGTCAATTCCTTCTCCTCAGAGCAAAATGCCTTTTTCTGCACCTTGAATTGCTTAATGCAACAATCTACCCATCCAACAAACCGCAGAAAAGTATTTACCGCCGCAATCATAGAATTAGCGCTTGATGGGGCGTACTGCTCACCAAGTGATGCTTTGTAGTTAAGCATCATTGCTTTATCAATCGGTTTGCCCTGGGTAAAGTTCAAAAAATAATAGAGATCGTGCAAATACTTAGCAACTGTATTTTCGCTCTTCTCATCATTCTTAAGATGCTTTTCAAATGCTTTGATTGCTGAATTGCTTATCGTTCGTTTTCTCATAGATAAAACCTCCATAGCTCTATAATTTTACTATACTTTTGTGTAAAACCTTAGGGAATCGTGCGCTGACTCCCTTTCAGAATTTACAGTATAGGTAATATAGAGATGGAGGTTTAAAAAGCAAGTAAATAATAAAATACCAAAAATTAGTTATATATCATGCTATCCCTTTATTGTGTATCCTAAAAGTATTCAATTTATACTTTGCATAATAATCTCAATTGCAGAAAGCAATTGTGCATCATTACTTTCTATAGCTAATTCTTTTGCTTTAGTAAAAATGTCTTTGGCTTGAATTTTATCATGGTATAGTAAAGTGGTCCCTAAAAGATAGTAAGAACGGGCAAGTTTAGGTGAATCTTGTCCCCATAATTTAATTCTTAAATTGAGAACCAAATGCGCATATTCATAAGCCTGTTTAAAATCAAAGCATTCTACATATAGATTTGCCAAATTGGTCAAAGTAATACAAAAATCCTCTGTTGGTGTTTTTAATATTTCATGTACCTTTATTACCATTGAATATAATTCTACAAATGCTTGGAGTAATTTATTATTTTTCTGGATATTCTTAATCATTATTCTCTTGCATTTTAGCATTACATTTTCAATTTGTAAAAGAGCCAATCTTTTATCTTCGTTATTATCTAAAAGATTTAGCATAAAATTAAAAAGATTTTGAGCATCTTTCCATTTACTTAGTTTTATAAACTCCTCAAAAATGCCAAAATAATATCCGCAAATCTCTTTTGCATCAATTCCTACATCTGCGGAGAAAGTTTTGTCATCAAGATTACCATTAAAAACAGCAATACTTTTGTTTTTGTCATCATTTATTGCAATGTCCGATGATGTAATCACTTGAAAATCATATGATGTAATATGTGTTTCTAAGATGAATGTTCTTGATTCAATAAAAGATAATGGATATTTAGAATAATACGATAATACAGATAAAGGTCTGGGACCACCACAATAAAGCACACCATCATCATCTTGAAAATAGGGACTTCCTATCGTTTCATCAAATTGAAGTATACCAGCCTTATTAATTTTTATATCAAGTTCATGTAAGATTTTCTCAAGTTGCACAAAATTGCAAACAGATTTATAAATTATCTTTTTGTCTTTCCTAGAATTGAGTTTTGATTCTAATGATTTGATATCGTCTAAATATGCTACAATTATGCCTGGAAAATTGTCTAAAAGTTCGTTTGACAAAGAACTTTCGGGCATTACTAATTTATATTTTTCTTTTCTAGTATTACTCGTAAAAACAAGGTATTCCTTTCGTTCTAATGGGAAATAGAGCACAGTATCACACTCTAATAACACCTGGTTAGGAATGTCGACTAAAAAGGCTTTGTATTCAGAATCGTCTATATGAAAATAGACTCGATCTACAGAATAAATGTTAGGCGCATCATCGTAATACTGTATAACTTCCCTCGCTTCTGTAAACTTATGTGATAGCGAGTTGTTATCCGCCACTGTAATTATAGCATTTCTGAACATCGTAAACTGTTCGTTTGATGGCATAGGAATACCCAATGCTTCTTCGTGTAACTTTGTATCCGAGAAGGAAAAAATGGTTTTATTGTTTATGTTTTTATTAACCCACTTAAGAATATGCTTTAGTCGTTTATCAGGAATGAGAAGGAGAGGGTTTTCTACAAAAGTTTGATAAACACTCTTCTTGGATAGCCAATCGCAATCGACCGTAAAAACTCCAGTATTCATACTGGCAGCTAAAATATTATGAACCAATATCTCCCTTTGTTTAAGAGGAACATCTGCAAACAAAATACTCTTAAAGTCTTCAATGTAATAGCGATAATAGTACTCCGTTTTTTTGATCAAATTAAACTTTTCAGCAAATTGATTTTCATTTTCACATGAAGCCATAAGCGGAATTAGAACAGCAAAGCACTCTTCTACTCGCTCGGACGAATCTTGCAATACTTTCATCACTTCTATCAAGTCTCTTTTCTTAAGGTTTTCAGAAGATAGAGATGAAAACTCAAAAAATGCCAGGCCATGATTTGTTGACTCCGTAAGCAAAGCATGTGCGAGTTCATGGTTAATAACGTCATAATATTGAAGTTCATTTTGGTTGTATTCAATAGGAATATAAAAGTTGCCCCAGTACGAACCTTTAACAGTCATCTTCATTCACTCCATTATGTCCCCGGTCTTCTTCATACTTTTGGCACCAAGCATTTAGGCCAATCTTGGCAACTGTATAAATTAGCAAATATGATACTCCACAAGCAGTAGACGCATCTATTGAAAAAGATTCGGTGAGAAAATTAATCAATTCAGATATAATACCACCCAGAATCATATGGACATATATAGAATCTGACTTGTAGTTTTTATCGTGCTTTATAAGTTTGTACACTTGATCTTCAATACGACGAAACCAATTATCAGATCGATTAGCATCTTGGTAATATAACCCATCTTTGAAAATTGAATCGAACACGATATTGCGACATAAATAGTATTGCTGAAATGTTACTGAATCATCGCTATCATTCTCAAGATATTCATTAATCAAAAACATATTTAAATTACTTTTCTCAAGAAAATCAACCGCTTTCTTACGACAATCTGTAACTGTTAATGTTGTATTACTCATATTAATCTCCTAATCACTAGTTTTTTTAATTATATCATATGGGACTTTATAACATCAAGTATTATATCGAAAATAGTCTATTAAACTCAAAACAACAACGGAGCTTCGCCTGTGTTTAAAACATTTTATAAATACCTCGTTAAGTTTACGTAATAATTCAGCAATCTAAAACCATCAAAAACAGCATAAACCTACAGTTGTCTTTACAAAACCATATATTTATGATATAATATAATATAATCAACGAGGAGAGTGAATATTATGACCGATTTTGAAGATAAATATTATTCTATGGCGGAGATATGTAAGTATCTAGGCATCAGCCGTGATTCTGCACTTAAATGGATCGCAAACAAAGGTATGCCAGCACATAAGATCGGCAAAAAGTGGAAATTCAAACTTTCCGAAATTGATGCGTGGGTGAATAGTGGTCAAGCGGAGGAAAATGCATGAACAACAAGAACCCAAAAAGATTGAACGATTTTCTAGACAAGATAATCGAACATAAAACACTTAGTTGTATAATTGCAATTTTGCTATTTGCATTGCCGTTGATTGTAGTACATTTTCTTTTTAAGTGGAACAGCAATATAGAATGGATACAAGCAGAATGGGATGCCGGAGATGTAATTTCATATATAGCAGGTTTTGAAGCTTTTATCGGTACAACCTTTTTGAGTTTTCTTGCGCTGTGGCAAAATCAACAGCATAAACAAGAGAACGATAATAAAGATAAAATGCTATTAGAAGTTGAGAACGAAAAAATACGATTATCTAACCTTCCGCAATTTCTTATTCAAACCGCAGACTACCAAAAAGCAGTAGATCCTAATGCAAAGATTTCAGCGCCTAACAGGGATATTGTAGTTCTTGATTATCTTAAAACACATGGTTTCTTTGTAAATTCTGCGGGTACATACTGGATTCCGTATGATAAGATTCCTGGGATTGAAAGAAGTCAGTTAAACAAACTTATCTCCGTTGTTAATTGCGGTAATAATACTGCTCATCAAGTTAAACTTTCAATAAATATAAATGGGAAAGAATACCCAGACGAAAAAGCATTGTCTGTCAAAAAGGATGATGAACTATATTTGTATATTGGAATTGATAACGGCACTTCTATGCAAGACGATTTAATATTGACCTTACGATATTTTGACTGTTTTCAAAATGTATATGAGCAAAAATTCTTCTTAAAAAACGAACCTGACTGTATATATTTCAAATCATACTCTGATGTTAAATTGATAAGCAAAAACAAAAGTATGGAATTTTCGATACAAGCATAAAACCAGGAGGTGAATCTATGAGAGTTGTAATCTACGCAAGATATTCAAGCCACAGTCAGACGGAGCAATCTATTGAAGGTCAGTTGCAGGTCTGCTATGAGTACGCCAAAAACAACGGTTATACGGTAATTGGCAAATACATTGACCGTGCGCAAAGCGGCACAACGGATAATCGTGCTGAATTTCAGCATATGATTGCCGACAGCAGCAAGCATACCTTTGATGGTGTTCTTGTGTATCAGCTTGACCGATTCGCCCGCAACCGTTATGACAGTGCAGTAAACAAATCCATATTGAAAAAGAACGGTGTTCGTGTTCTCTCCGCAAGGGAAAACATCACCGATGATGCAAGCGGTATTCTCGTTGAGGGTGTATTGGAAAGTATGGCTGAATATTTCTCTGCCGAGCTTTCTCAAAAGATTCGCCGTGGTATGGATATCAATGCCGAAAAGTGTTTGAGCAACGGCAGTAATCCCGGTCTTGGTTATACCGTGGACAAGGATCGCAGATTCCATATCAATCCCGAAACAGCGCCTATCGTTCGTGAGATATTTGAGCAGTACGCAAGCGGCAAAACCGTTACCGAGATCATCACAGATCTAAATGCAAGACAGATAAAAACCTCTCTCGGCAAGCCGTTCAATAAGAACAGTCTTCATCGCCTTTTAAGGAACAAGCGGTACATCGGATATTACATTTACAAAGATACTGAGACTCCTGGTGGTATGCCTCGCATCATTGATGATGAACTATTTGAACGGGTACAGCGTATGCTTGATCGCAACAAGAAAGCTCCTGCCCGTTCCCGTGGCAAAGAAGAATATCTACTTACCACCAAACTGTTTTGTGGCTATTGCAAAGAAATGATGATCGGCTACGGCGGCACTGGCAAGTCCGGTAAGGCATATCACTACTACACTTGCAAGAACGCAAAGAAAAAACTATGCCATAAAAAAGTTGTCAGCAAGGAGCTTATCGAGGCTCGTATCGTTAATGCTTGTTACAAAATGCTCACCGACAGTAACATAAAAAGAATTGCCGCCGAGGTTGCCAAGGTCTGCAAGGCGGATATGGACACGGCGACAATTAAGCGAATCAAATCGGCTATTCAGGAGATTGATGTTGCTATTGAGAACCTATGGAAGGCGTTGGAGAGCGGTCAATCGGTCGATATGATAACCGAGCGTATCAACAAGCGGCAGCAGGAAAAGAAGTCTCTGGAAGGACAGCTCGCCTTAGAGATCAGCAAGCAGTTTATTCTCAGCGAGCAAGATGTTACTGACTTTCTGTACAAGTTGAAGAATGGCAGTCTCAATAACATACACAGACGGCGTAGTTTGATTAACATCTTCGTTGGTGCCATCTACCTCTTTGATGATAAGTTCAGAATTATACTTAACGGTAGCGAAAAGCCGATTGAGATTGACGATGTGCTTATCGATGAAGTCAACGACTATTTTGACGGCATAAATCAAGCAAAATCGGAGTGTTCACACTTGGTTGCGGACGCTCCACCAAAAAAACAGTACAGCACTTTTGTGCTGTACTGTTTTTTTATGTAAGCGGAAACGAACCCGAGAGGGTCTGAGCGTTAAGAAAATGATACAGTGTATCATTTTTAGCTCAGAGCGGTGAGGCTGGTACCGAATGCGAAGCATTGGGTAGCCGAGCCAAAAGTGTGCGTCAGCACACGCCGATTCCCGACAGAATTACCTTTGAATAAGATTGTTGACACTAATCGACGATTATGCTAATATGAAGTTAGAGGTGATATTATGAAACAAAAACGGCTTATAATTATTTTGTCTTCCTGCGTTGTGGGTTTAATTTTACTCTTGTTAGCTATTTTAGGTATAAATAACATTGTGACAAATATTGTTGAAAACACTAATGCCGCTTGTGTTGGCGAGATGTTTTCTGGTGTTTATGAAGCTTTCGAAGCTTATGAAGCAGAAGAACGTGCTCTTAATGATACAAGCCTCGATTATTGTCCGCCTTATGAAGTGGTGTATTCTTTTGAGTATGATGGGAATCAAATAGCTTTTTATAAATATTGTTGGGATTTTGATAGTGATTACAGCAATAATTATGCCGTCAGAATATTAAAGAATAATAAAGACGGCACAGTTTCGTTTACAGGTGGTTTTGCGGATTTTTATAAATCTTTACCATCATCAGATATGAATTATTATTACTATACAAATATAGATACTTCTAAAGGTGAAAAATCGATATCACTTATATATCTTCCAATAGATTCTGATAATGACGTTTATATTGATGGTAATAAAGCTGAAAAAATCCCTGTTTCCATTGATGGAGAGAAATTTTATATATGTTATGCTCTGTCTAATAGGGATACAATACTATCAAATCTTTTTACCGATATTGACGAAAGACATAGGGTAGAGGTAAGGTGATTTTATGATTTCAGGTGTAAAACATATCAATTCGCATCCATTTTTCTTTTTAAAGAAGCGCTATTGCCTTAAATGTAATACAAAATTAAATGTCATAAAAGATTCAAAGATTGTTAATTCAAACTCTCCCGAAGCCCCAAATTATGACTTTTCTATGGGTGATACATTTTTAAGCGGAGATGTTAAGTTTATTTACAAAATGCTTAAATGTCCCAATTGCAAAACTCGGTTTTCTGCCGATGAAATAATAAAAGCCAAAAGCCGTCGCTAACTGAAGCGACGGTTTCTTTCATTATTTTCATATTGAAAAAAACAACACAATATGATAATATTATAATGTATAATTATATGTAAAAAATATGAGTAATTTAATGAACAGGAGATGTAAGTTTGGGAGGAAAACTTAAGAAAAATTCTTTCATAGAGGGCGCTGTTATTACCTACGGAGCTATAGTTATTACCAAGCTATTGGGTGCTCTATATAACATTCCGTTCTATGAAATAATAGGCGAGAGAGGCAGTGTAATTTATGCCTTGGCGTTTAATATTTATGTGCTTTTTCTCGATATTTCTACATCAGGTATTCCTATAGCCATAAGCATTGTAATAAGCGAATACGCCTCAAAGGGAATGTATAAAACCAAAGAAAAAGCCTACAGCCTGGGACTTAAGATTGTAGTAGCTGTGTCGGTGCTGGCGTTTCTTATTCTGCAGATTTTTGCAAAGCAGCTTGCAGGATTTTTTCTTGCAGATATGACCGAAGGTGTTACTGTTAACGAGGTAGCGTTAGCCATAAGGGCTGTGTCTGTATGTTTGCTTATTGTACCGTTTCTTAGTATGAAACGAGGATACCTGCAGGGCCATAAATGTCTTTCTGCTTCTTCAACCAGCCAGGTTATTGAGCAAATTGTTCGCATTGTCTTTGTGCTTGCAGGTGCGTCCCTGGTTATCTACGCGTTTAAATTAAGCACAACTATCGGCGTTTGTGTGGCACTTTTTGGTGCGTCTGTCGGTGCAGGTGCTGCACTTGTGTATCTGCTTCTTAAAACCCGCAAAAGCAAAGAGCTTTTTGATTGCGAAGTTGAAGAAGTCCCCGAAAGCACCAGACAGATACTCAAAAAGATTTTTACTTATTGTGTTTCTATTGTTCTTGTGTCTGTTTCTGCGAGCCTTTACAGTATTGTGGATATGAAGCTTTTGCTTGTAGGCCTTCAGAATGTAGGATATAGCGAGGTAGATACCCAGACAATCACAAGTATTGCTTCTACCTGGATACCTAAAATTTGTATGATTGTAACTGCTCTGTCTATGGGACTTACAAACAGTATTGCACCTCATATGGCAGAAAGCTTTGCTCAGGGCAAACTGGATGAGGTTAAGTTTAAGCTTAATCAGGGCATAGGTACAATTATTGTTGTATCCTTGCCTATGGCAGCAGGAATCATCACTTTGGCTGAGCCTGTTTATCGTATTTTCTACGGACAAAGCGATTATGGTGCAGGTATTCTTGCTTTTGCTATAGCTCTTAACGTTATAGCGTCTGTTGTGGCTGTTGTGAGTATGTCTATGCAGAGTATAGATATGGGTAAGCACGTTATTATTTTCACCCTTGTGGGTATTGTAATCAACGCCTGTATGGATTTACCGTTGATTTATCTTTTTAATAATCTTGGCATACCCGCATATCTTGGTGCAACAGCAGCAAGTATTCTTGGCGAGACAGTAACCCTTGCTTTGCTTTTGATTTCTCTCTATAAGAGACACAAAGTAGGATTTACACCCTCTCTGAAGATTGTATTAAAAGTAATTGTACCTGTTGGTGCAATGGTGGTGGCAGTAATTCTTTTAAAGCTTTTGTGTCCTGTGGTAGATTCAAGAGGAGTTGTACTTTTACTTCAGCTTGGAGTATATGCGGTCGCAGGTGCTTTGGTGTATGGTGTACTTGCGTATCTTTTCGGCGCAATTACCGATGTTATGGATAAAAACACACTTAAAGGGATTTTAAGAAAACTTCATTTAATTAAGAAGTAAGGAAGATTGTTATGAATAAGTTCAGATTCTGGATTGGGTTATGGGGTGGCAAAACCTTTCTGTTTTTGTGGAAACTTTTCCACGCAGAACGTGACGACCGTCCCGGTATGGTGTCGGTACGTATCTGCGAGGACTTTTTAGCAAGAGTTGCTAAGCCAAAACTTACAATAGTTGTAACAGGCACCAACGGTAAAACAACGATTTCAAATATGCTTGCCGAAACCCTCAAAAAGCTTGGTTACAAAGTAGCCTACAATGACTGGGGTGCAAACCACAACGCAGGTCAGGCAAGATGTCTTCTGGATGCTGTAAGTATCTTTAATAAGCCTATAAAGGACGTTGCAATTATTGAGGCGGACGAGCTGATTTCTCCTGTAAATGTGCCTCGTCTTAAACCGGCTTACCTGATTGTTAATAACGTTTCCCGCGATTCAATGCTTCGAAACGGTAACCCTGAGTATATAGCAGACCGTTTAAGACGTGCAGCCGAAGGCTCTCCTGAAAGTGTAGTTGTTATGTGTGGCGATGACCCAGTAAGCTCACTTATTGGCGAAAACAATCGCCGTGTGGCTTTTGGTGCCAAGTATCTTGGCACAAATCCTCTGGATACAATGGTCGATGATTATCCTGTTTGCCTTAAGTGCGGTGGCAAGCCCCGGTATACTTATCGCAATTATCGTAATATCGGCGAGTATAAATGTTCAAAATGCGGATATAAAAACTCCGAAAGAGATTATCTTGTAGAGTCTGCCAACGATACCCATATGGTTGTAAGTGAAAAGGGTGGTAAGTTTACTTATCCTATTCCTAACTCTGCAATTCATAATATTTACAACACAGCTGCTATGGTGTCAATTCTTCGTGATATTGGTGAAAAGCCTGAGAATATCGCAAAAGCACTTGAAAGTATAAAACCTCCTGCATCCAGAGAAGGCAGCGAGGTTGTATGCGGAGTAAATATTCATAGAAAGCTTGCAAAAACTCATAACCCTACAGCAGTTTCAACGGTATTTGAAAATATCAAAAAGGACAAATCTAAAAAGCTTCTGTTAATGGTTCTTGACGAAATCTTCGAGAACCCCAAGAAAAGTGAAACTGTAGCATGGTTTTACGATACAGACTATGAGTTCTTAAACGATGAAAGCGTTACAAAGATTGTTCTTGGCGGTGACAGATACCTTGACCATAAGCTCAGAATGTTACTGGCAGGTATTGATGAAAGCAAGATTATCTGTATTCCAAAACATCTTGATGTTTTAAATTATGCAGATATAAGCGATGTAGAAACCGTTTACATAGTATACGATATCTACACCTCTGCAGAGGCTGGTAAGGTAACAGCAGAAATTACCGAGCGTATCAAAAAGGAAAGGGGAGAGACAAAATGAAAATAGAACTTCTTTTTCCTGAGCTTTCAACAGTTTACGGTGATGCCGGTAATGTTCTTTATCTTAAGAAAACTTGCAAGGATGCAGAGTTTATCGAAACATCTTTACAGTCCAAGCCTTATTTTATCGAAAATGATGTTGATATGATTTGCCTTGGTTCAATGACCGAGAAAAGCCAGATTTTCGCCATAAATGCCCTTAAGCCCTATGTAAACCGTATTAACGAACTTATTGAGGACGGTGTGGTGTTTTTAGCCACAGGAAATTCTATGGAGCTTTTTGGTGAGTACATTGCAGAGGATGATATAAAAACAGAAGCTTTGGGAATCTTTCCTTTCTATTCAAAACGAAGCTCTGAGTATTTCCGCCACAACTCAATGTTCTTAGGTGATTTTGAGGATATTGAGGTTGTTGGTTGCCGTTCTCAGTTTTCTTACATTTATAATCAGTGTGATTATTCTTTTATGAAGGTTAAGGGCGGTATTGGTAATAATCCTGATGATTTAAATGAAGGAATTCATTATAAAAATTTCTTTGCTACCTATGTGTTAGGTCCGATATTACCTCTTAACCCAAAGCTTACAAAGCATATTTTGTCTTTGGCGGGATTTGAGGGCGATGTTGCTTTTGAAAACGAAGCAATGGATGCTTACAACCTTCGCCTTGAAAAGTTAAAACAGGAAGGCGTAAACTTTATCCTCGGCGAACACTGGTAAGCGGGTTAGCCACCCACAGGGCAGTTCTGCCTTTGGATAGGTTGATATAATTTTCAGCTTTTCATCATTAACGGCGGGATTAAAACAGGTTATAAACATAAAAATTAAGCACTTACAGTTTATTAAAAACTGTAAGTGCTTTTTTAATATTAATGAAGTATACCTTAAGGTATATGAAGTACGCTTTAGGCGTATGAAGTATTTGCTTACGCAAATATTAAATTAAATCCGCCGTTAATTTTTGTTTGCCTTAATATCAAACCTATCCGTAGGCGAAACGCCCACCGCGGCTTGCGGTTAGGCCCAGTTGAGGGTATCTTCGTACACTACGATGTAATCGTTGGCACTTCTGTCCCAGGAGTTGTTGCTCATCATAGCTCTCCACATAAGGCTCTTCCAACCTGCCTCGTCCTGAATACCCCAAAGGGCACGTCTTAAAGCATGGCTCATATCGTCAGCTGTGTAGTTAGCAAAGGTAAAGCCGTTGCCGTGACCTGAAGCACTGTCAAATACAGAGTTCTTAAGTCCGCCAACTTCTCTTACAACAGGAATTGTGCCGTAGCGAAGTGCAATCATCTGTGCAAGACCGCAGGGCTCAGATTTGCTGGGCATCAGGAATATGTCAGCACCTGAGTAGAACTTTCTTGCAAGCTCGGGAATAAAGCCGTTGCAGAAGCATACTCTGCCCGAATATTTCCACTGCATTGTTCTGAAGAAGTCCTCATATTCCTTGTCACCTGTACCAAGAACGATAAACTGCATATTCTCGGTGTTAAGTAAGTTTTCCAAGCTGTCGCGAACCAAATCAAGACCCTTGTGAGAAACAAGACGTGTTACCATTGCAACTAAGGGAACATCCCATCTCTGCTCAAGTCCCAGTCTTTCCTGTAAAGCACGTTTACACTCGCCTTTACCGCTCATATCGTCCATTGTATAGTTTCTGTAAAGGTGATAGTCGGTAGCAGGGTCCCAATCTCTGGGTTCAATACCGTTTAAAATACCGCAGATTTTGTAGTGATTGTTGTTAAGGGGGTGGTGCAATCCGTGAGAGAACCAGGGGTCTTTAATCTCCATAGCATATTCGGGAGAAACAGTGGTAACTCTTACAGCAGTCTGAATAGCACCTTTAACCATATTAAGTTTGCCGTCCATCTCAAGAATCTTCTGCTCGCTCTCAGGAATACCAACGCACTCTGTGTTAACATCCCAACCATACATACCCTGATACTGGATGTTGTGAATTGTAAAAATATTCTTGATGTTGTAGTACCAAGGATTCTTGGAGTAGAACAGGTAGTAGTATGTGGGGATTAAGGCTGTCTGCCAGTCGTTGGAGTGGATAATGTCGGGGTGAAAATCGATGTATGGAAGCATCTCAAGAACAGCTCTTGAGAAGAAAGCAAATCTCTCTGCATCGTCATAAAAACCGTAAAGCTTATCTCTCTGGAAGTAGTACTCGTTGTCAATGAAGTAGTAGGTGCAGTCGTTGTGTCTTGCCCAGAAAAGACCGCAGTACTGATGTCTCCATGCAACGGGAACAGTAAAGTTTGTAATAAAGTTCATAGAGCACTTAAGCTCGTAGGGAATGGTACCGTAAAGAGGCATTACAATTCGGCAATCCTGACCCTTTCTGCAAAGGGTGGGGGGGAGACTTCCTGCAACGTCTGCAAGTCCGCCTGAGCCTGCAAAGGGGTTAGCCTCAGAGGTACAGTAAAGTATTTTCATATAAAATCATTCCTTCCTGAATGTGTTTGATCAAATAATGGTTTGCTTAGCAACGTAAATTGGGTATGTTTCATAGCCCATCAGTGAACGGTTAGGCTGAATAACAACGTCCTTGTCGATAATAGCATAACTAAGTTTGCAGTTTTCGCCTATTTTAGTGTCCTGCATTATAATGCAGTTCTTAATAACCGAGCCCTTGCCGATAGTAACACCCTTTGAAAGTATAGAACCATCAACTTCGCCGTCGATTTTACAGCCCTGAGCAACCAAAGAACCAGTTACCTTGCTTGTTAAACCGTAGCGTGTTGGCATATCATCTCTGACCTTGGTGTAAATAGGTCTTAAAGGGTTGAAAAGCTCTTTTCTTACGTCCTGTGACATAAGGCTCATATTAATTCTGAAGTAATCGGCAATGGATGCAATATGTTTGCTGTATCCTTTAACCTCATAACCGTACATATTAAGCTTTTTAACATTATCCTGCAGAATATTCTGTCTGAAGTTAAGTGTATTTGCACTTACACACTTTTTAACAAGGCTCATAAGCAGGTCTTTTCTGATGATAACCGAGCTTACAGCCATATTACATTCTTCGCCGCTGTTAAACTTAATGAGCATATCGGTGATTTTACCGTCTTCGTTAATAGTAAGGGCGAGAGGAGCGGTTTCATTGTCAGGAATGGTCATTTTCTGATAAGCGATTGAAATATCAGCATCCTTTTTAAGGTGGTACTCAAAAAATTTCTGATAGTCAAAATTCTGGATACACTCGCAGGAAGCTATAACAATGTGCTCTTCCTTGAGTTGTTCGAAATAACCATGAAGCTGATACATTGCCATAATGCGGTTTTCAAAAGAATTACCATTGTAGGGGGAAAGAATAGTAACACCGCTTCTGCGTTTAGATAAATCCCAAGCTCTGCCGCTACCAATATGGTCCATAAGAGAGTGGAAGTTGTTTTTAGCAATAATACCAACATTGTTGATACCTGAATTGCTCATATTTGAAAGTGCAAAGTCAATAAGTCTGTATTTTCCGCCGAAGGGCACGCTGCCCAGACTTCTTTTAGAGGTAAGCTCAGGAAGCTTCTCATCGCCTAAATTTGCAAAGATTATACCTGCTAATTTGTTAATTGACATAGCTTACACCTCCACATCTGAATCTACCATAGCTTTGGGAGCGATTTTTGCTCCTTCTGCTATGTTGATATCTGCACCTATAACAGCAACACCCCAGTCATCTCTGTTGGGATAGTCCTCAGGATATCCGCCAATAACTGCGTTTTTACCGATGTGTGCATTTTCTGCAACGATTGAGTAAAGCACCTTGGCACCTTCTTCAATTACTGCACCGGGCATAATTATAGAGGAGTTGATTTCAGCACCTTTGCCAACGGTAACACCGGAGAAAAGAATAGAAAACTCAAGTTTACCGTCAACGTCGCATCCGTCTGCCAGCATGGAATTCTGAATCTCGGCATTTTCGCCAAGGTGGTGAGGAGGCATCATGGGGTTTCTGGAGTAAACGTTTTTAAGGTTTAGAGAAACATTGGGATTGAGAATATCCATATTTGCATCCCAAAGGCTGTCGATAGTACCTACATCCTTCCAGTAGCCTTCAAAGGAATATGCAAACATTTTCTCACCGGCATTAAGCATTGCAGGAAGAACATTTTTACCGAAGTCGTGGTCAGAATCTTCTTTAGCCTCGTCTTCGATGAGATATTTTCTCAGCTTATCCCAGTTGAAAACGTAAATACCCATAGAAGCATTGGTGCTCTTAGGATGCTTTGGTTTTTCGTCAAACTCATAAATTGAGCCATCGGGATTTGTATTAAGAATACCGAAGCGGCTTGCTTCTTCCAAAGAAACATCAATAACCGCAATTGTACAGTCAGCACCCTTTTCTTTGTGGTAAGCTATCATTTCGGAATAATCCATCTTGTAAATATGGTCGCCCGAAAGAATAACCACGTAGTCAGGATGGTATCTGTCTATATATGCGATGTTCTGATAAATGGCATTAGCAGTGCCCGAGTACCACTCTGCACCTTCTACAGCCTGATAGGGGCTAAGGCAGGTAACACCTGAGTGCATTCCGTCCAAATCCCATGGCTGACCATTGCCAATATATTCGTTAAGGACTAAAGGCTGATACTGTGTAAGAACACCTACAGCCTCAATTCCTGAATTTGCACAGTTAGATAATGGAAAGTCAATGATTCTGTACTTACCGCCGAAGGGAACAGCAGGCTTTGCAAGCCTTTTTGTAAGTACACCGAGTCTGGAGCCTTGACCGCCTGCCAGCAGCATGGCTACAACCTCTTGCTTAGGATACATAGTTACACCTTCTTATTTTTTAAATTTGAATTTGAAATTCAAATAATAGGGCGAAGCATAAAAATATTATACTTCGCCCGTTAATTTTACACTGACTAAGGCTTACTTTTTGTCGGATTTGGTTTCTTTTGCAGCCTTAGTTTTTGCCTTTGTAGTTTCAGCTTTTTTTGCTGTTGTTTTTTTTGCTGCGGGCTTTTTCTCAGCAGCTTTATCTTCTGTCTTTGCTGCAGCAGCCTTTTTGGTTGTTGCGGCTTTCTTTGTTGTGGTTTTCTTTGCAGCAGGCTTCTTTTCCTCAGCTTTATCAGCAGCCTTTTTGGTAGCTGTCTTCTTTGCTGCAGGCTTTTTAGCTGCCTTCTTTTTGGGCTTCTCAATAACCTGAGTACACTTGAGGTAAATAGCACTCATAGGAGGCAGGTTAAGAGTAATGGACTGTTCTAAACCGTGAAGAGGAACATCAGCAGTTTTGATTTCCTGACCATTGGAAATTCCGTTACCGCCGTACTGTGTATCGTCGGAGTTGAATACCTCAGAGTATACACCGTACTGAGGAACACCAATGCTGTAATTTTCGCGGTACATAGGCTGGAAGTTACAGATAACAACGATGTCGTTGCCCTCGGTATCAATTCTGCGGAATGCAATTACAGACTGGTTGTAGTCATCGTGGTGAATCCAGTTGAAGCCCTCCCAGTTGAAGTCAACAGTATGCATAGGAGCATTATCTTTATAGAACTTGTTGATATCAGCAAAGAAATGGTTAAGCTTCTGGTGCTTCTCATACTGGAGTAAGCCCCACTGAATCTCGTTTTCGCATTGCCACTCGTCAAACTGGCCGATTTCAGAACCCATAAAGGTAAGCTTCTTACCGGGGTGAGCCATCATATAGGAGTAGAATACTCTTACGCCTGCGAACTTCATATCGTAATCGCCGGGCATTTTGTTAATAAGAGAACCCTTACCGTAAACCACCTCATCGTGGGAGATGGGGAGTAAGAACTTCTCGGAGAATGCATAAAGGAAGCTGAAAGTAAGGTTGTCGTGGTGGAAAGGTCTCCAGAGGGGATCAAGGGACATATAATGAAGCATATCGTTCATCCAACCCATATTCCACTTGTAGTCAAAGCCTAAACCGCCGTCATAAACAGGGCGTGTAACCATAGGCCATGATGTACTTTCCTCAGCAATCATCATAACAGTGGGATGATGCAGATGCACAGCAGTGTTAAGTCTCTTTAAGAACTCAACAGCCTCAAGGTGTTCCTTGCCGCCGAAGCAGTTAGCCACCCACTCGCCGTCTTTACGGTTGTAGTCAAGATAAAGCATAGAAGCAACGGCATCAACACGGATACCGTCAATGTGGTACTTATCAATCCAGAACATTGCAGAGGAGATAAGGAAGCTTACAACTTCGTTTCTTGCATAGTCAAATACATATGTACCCCATTCCTTGTGCTCGCCCTTACGGCTGTCCTCATACTCGTAGCAGTGGATACCGTCAAAACGGCCTAAGCCGTGAGCATCTTTGGGGAAGTGAGCGGGAACCCAGTCAATAATAACACCGATTTCTTCTTCGTGACATCTGTCGACAAATTCCATAAAATCGTCAGGAGAGCCGTAACGGGAAGTAGGAGCAAAGTAACCTGTTACTTGATAACCCCATGAGCCGTCGAAGGGATACTCTGTCATAGGCATAAACTCAATGTGAGTATAACCCATTTCTTTAACATAGGGGATAAGCTCCTCGGCCATTTTTGCGTAAGAGAAGCTGTTGCCGTCAGCATACTTTCTCCAGGAGCCTGCGTGAACCTCGTAGATGTTAAGAGGCTTCTCGAAGTGATGCTTCTCAGCCTTCTTGATGTACCAGGGCTCATCTCTCCAGATGTGGTTGTTGTAAGAATAAACAACAGAAGCGTTGTCAGGTCTTGTCTGTGTATGGAAAGCATAGGGGTCAGACTTTAAAATTTTCTCGCCCCAGGGTGTTTCAACGCAGAACTTGTAAATTGCAAAAGCACCAAGTCCTTCTACGAAAACTTCCCAGATGCCACCCTCATTGATTTTGTACATAAGGTTGGCTTCCTGATTCCAGCCGTTGAAGTCACCGACAACAGAAACACTTTTTGCGTTAGGTGCCCATACTCTGAACACTACGCCGTCTCTGCCGTCCCAGTTCTCCATATGAGCACCGAAAAAGTCATAAGCTCTTACAGCGTCGCCGTCATAGTAAAGCTGAATGTGGTCTCTTTCTTCGTTTAACTGATAAATCATTTCTATCTTCTCCTTTATGCAATGTATTTGCAAAATAAGATATACTATTTCACATTTAATATTGTACCAAACTTATTGACTTTTTTCAACCTTATAGCAAAATAATATTGACGAAAATCACCCTTTTGCTTTGGTAAATATAACCAAAGAGTGCGTTATCAAATAAAAATATTAGTTAAATTTAACAAGTTACAAAAAAGTTCTCAAAATATGGTTACTTTTAAAAATATGGTTATAATTTATGATAGTAAAATAAAAACAAAAAACGGGCAACCCGAGGGTTACCCGTTAAATTCAAACTTTTAAGAATTAAAGCTCTGCGAAGTACTTGATTGTTCTTACCATCTGAGATGTGTAAGAGTTCTCGTTGTCATACCAAGAAACAACCTGAACCTGAGTTGTATCTGTCTCAGGCATATAAGTTGCCATTGTCTGAGTAGAATCGAAGAGAGAACCGTATGTGATACCGATGATATCGGAAGAAACGATCTCGTCCTCGTTGTAACCGAAGGAGTCGGAAGCAGCAGCCTTCATAGCAGCGTTGATATCTTCCTTAGTAACGTTACCCTTAACAACAGCTGTAAGGATTGTTGTAGAACCTGTGGGAACAGGAACTCTCTGTGCAGCACCGATGAGCTTGCCGTTGAGCTCAGGAATAACAAGGCCGATAGCCTTAGCAGCACCTGTGGAGTTGGGAACGATGTTAACAGCACCAGCACGAGCTCTTCTGAGGTCGCCCTTTCTGTGAGGACCGTCAAGAATCATCTGGTCGCCTGTGTAAGCGTGAATTGTAGCCATGATACCGCTCTGAATTTCAGCAAGGTCGTTAAGAGCCTTAGCCATAGGAGCGAGGCAGTTTGTTGTGCAGGAAGCAGCAGAAATAATCTGGTCATCAGCTGTAAGTGTGTTCTCGTTTACGGAGAAAACAACTGTCTTAAGGTCGTTGCCTGCGGGAGCAGAGATAACAACCTTCTTAGCACCTGCATTGATGTGAGCCATGGACTTCTCCTTAGAGCAGTAGAAGCCTGTGCACTCTAAAACTACGTCAACGCCGAGCTCACCCCAGGGGATGTTGTTAGCATCGGGCTCTTTGTAGATTGTGATTTCTTTGCCATCAACGATGATGGAGTTGTCAGTGCTCTGAACTTTGTCAGCAAGAGCATATCTGCCCTGAGCAGAATCATACTTGAGAAGATGAGCAAGCATCTTAGGAGCTGTAAGGTCATTGATAGCTACAACCTCGTAGCCCTCAGCACCGAACATCTGTCTGAATGCAAGACGGCCGATACGACCGAAACCGTTAATACCAACTTTGATAGACATAATAGTTTGTCCTCCTTGTAATTTTTGGTAACTATATTGTAATGCTTTTTGTATAAGATTTCAAGACTTTGATAAAAATTTAACTTATTTTGTAAAATCTAAAGACATTAAGCCTCATTAATATATAAAATTTATGCAAAAAATACATCCGCAATATAAATTTTAGCTACTTCTTTATTAAATTATGCGAAAAATATAGTAAAATATTCTTGACTTTTATTTATATTTACTTTAGTATTATAAAGGACATAGTGTTAGCTGTGTCTGAAGCGGTTTTTCCGCAGATTAATTTACGAACCTTAAATATCCCGATTTTAATTTTTTAGTGACTATTCGTTTAATAATGTCGCTTTTTCGGATGTGTTTTGGGTTTAACATTATTTTATTGGACTCTTAGTGAGCCGTTATATATAGATATCCATTTTTCTGATTAGTTTATTTGAAAATAGATTTTAGACGGATATCTCAGCATGGTGTTTCTAAAACGGAGAATGACACCGTGCAATTTGGGCTTTCCGTCTTTTTATTTTTCGGTATGTATTAGGACTTGTTTATCTCTATAATTTAACGGCACCGCAAGTTGACTCTGATGAAAAGAATCAAATCAAGGAGGTGTCACATGATGGAATTATGGTTAGCCATTGTACTAATCGTAGTTTCCGCAGTTGTTTTTGCAGTAATAGGCACATTTTTAGGTATGTCTTACCGTAAGAAAATTGCCGAAAAAGAAATCGGCAGTGCTGAACAGGAAGCTAACCGAATTATTTCGGACGCAATGAAAACAGCTGAAGCTAAAAAGAAAGAAGCCGTTATTGAAGGCAAAGATGAAATTCATCGATTAAGAAACGAAGCAGACAAAGACATTAACGAAAGACGCAAAGAGGTTCAGCGTCAGGAAAGACGTATCCAGCAGAAGGAAGAGTCTTTAGACAAAAAGATGGACCAGCTTGAGCGTAAGGAGGAAAATGTCAGCAAAAAACTCAAGGACGTTGATAACAGACTTCTTGAGGTAGAACAGGTTAAGAAGAGCCAGTTTGAAATGCTCGAGCGTATTTCAGGCTACACTCAGGAGCAGGCAAAGACCTACCTTCTCCAGCGTCTTGATGACGAACTTGACCACGAAAAGGCAACAAAAATTATGGACTTTGAGCAGCAGCTCAAGGACGAGTCCGACAAAAAAGCCCGCAACATTATCTCTCTTGCTATTCAGCGTTTAGCAGCAGATCACGTTGCCGAGGCTACAGTTTCTGTTGTTCCTCTTCCTAACGACGAAATGAAGGGCCGTATCATCGGCAGAGAGGGCAGAAACATCCGTGCAATCGAAACCTTAACAGGCGTAGACCTTATTATTGATGACACACCTGAGGCAATTACTCTTTCGTGCTTTGAGCCCGTAAGACGTGAAATTGCCCGTGTTTCCTTAGAAAAACTTATTTCCGACGGCAGAATTCATCCTGCAAGAATCGAAGAAATGGTTGATAAGGCAAGACGTGAGGTAGAGGCTACTATCAAGCAGGCTGGTGAGCATGCTGTTATCGAAGCCGGTGTAAACGGAGTACACCCCGAGCTCGTTAAGCTCTTAGGTCGTCTTCGTTACCGCACAAGCTACGGTCAGAATGTTTTAAATCACTCTCTTGAAGTTTCCTATCTTGCTGGTATTATGGCATCCGAGCTTGGAATGGACCCTGCTACCGCTAAACGTGCAGGTCTTCTTCATGATATCGGTAAGGCACTTGACCATGAAATGGAAGGCAGCCATATCGAGCTTGGTGTAGAAGTCACCAGAAAATATAAGGAAAGCGACGCCGTTATCCATGCAATTCACGCTCATCATGGCGATATCGAGGCTAAGACCGTTGTAGCTTGTCTTGTTCAGGCTGCTGATGCTATCTCTGCCGCTCGTCCCGGTGCCAGACGTGAAAATCTTGAAAACTACATCAAGCGACTTGAAAAACTTGAAGAAGTTGCTTCGAGCTTCGAGGGTGTTGAATCCTCTTACGCAATCCAGGCAGGCAGAGAAATCCGTATTATGGTTAAGCCTGAGGTAGTTTCAGACGAGAAAATGATTCCCCTTGCACGTGAGATTTGTCAGAAAATCGAAGCTGATCTGGAATATCCCGGTCAGATTAAGGTTAACATTATCCGCGAGGCAAGAGCAGTCGATTTTGCAAAATAAGCAAACGAAACCCGTGCCTACATAGTGGGCACGGGTTGTTTATTTGTGCTATCCGCATTTATGCGTTAGCAATAGATACTTAATAGAGAGAAAAAGGGAGAGGCTTAGTTACTTAGCCTCATAATCCCAGTGGGGAATATATTCTTCTGAAGCTGACTTAAGCTCCTGAGAATATCCGTCAATTTCCAAATTCAAAAGGTGTGCGAGGACCTTTTGATACTCTCTCTTGGTGATTTTTCTGCCAAGCTTAGGATGTTCGCAGGCTTTGCCTGCAGGCACATATTGACCCATTAAGCTTAAGGTAAGGTTATCGCCAAAATTCTCTTTGAGAATATTAAGTGCCTCAATGCTGTTTTTTGTGTGATTAGGCAGTACCAGGTGGCGTACGAGGACGCCTCTCACGGCAATGCCTTCATCATCAAGAACAAGCTTACCTTTTTGCCTTATCATCTCACTGATGGCAGAAAGAGCAGTTTCTACATAATTTTCAGCACCCGAATATTCAAGACCTAGCTTGTTGTCTGAGTATTTAAAGTCAGGAAGGTAAATATCCACAATCCCCTCAAGGGCTTTCAGTGTCTCGACCCTTTCAAAACCGCCTGTATTATAAACTACAGGTACAGCGGGTTTGTAGATTTCAAAGCTTTTAATTATTTCGGGCAAAAACTGGGTAGCACTTACTAAGTTGATGTTATGTACATTCATAGCCTCAAGTCTTTTGTATTCTTCGCTGAGCTTCTTTGCCGTGATTGAAGTTCCCAGATTTTCGGCTGAAATTTTGTAGTTCTGACAAAAAATACAACTTAAGGTGCAACCGCTGAAAAATACAGTACCGCTACCCTTGGTTCCGCTAATGGGCGGTTCTTCCCACATATGAGGCGCAATACGTGCAACTTTTACTGTTGTGGTAAGTCTGCATTTTCCATCTGTTGTATCTTTAGTTCTTAAAGCCCCGCATTTATGGGGGCAAAGTTTACAGTTCATAAAATCACCTTTATTATTGTATCATATAACCTCATATAAATAAAGAGTGATATTTTAAGTGAGCTCTGCTTTATTTTTAAAGTAAGAGGAGGTATGTTTTTATGGAAAATAATTCTATGATTCATGTAGAAAACCTGCAGAAACATTTCAAAAAAGCTATTAAAGAGCCGGGCTTGAAAGGAAGCATAAAAGCTCTTTTTAATCCTAAATACGACGTTGTAAAAGCTGTTGACGGAATATCTTTTGATGTTGAGGCAGGTGAGATTATCGGTTTTATCGGTCCAAACGGTGCAGGTAAATCGACTGTTATTAAAATGCTTACAGGTATTCTTACACCCAGCGAAGGTTTTTGTCGTATTAACGGTCATATTCCTACAGAAAACCGCAAGGCTTATGTAAAGGAAATCGGTGTAGTATTCGGCCAGCGTACTCAGCTTTGGTGGGATTTGGCACTTCGTGAAACCTATATGGTTTTAAAAGAAATTTATGACGTAAGCGATGAAGATTACGAAAAAAGAATGGCTTTCTTAAATGAGGTTCTGGACCTTGAAGATTTTATCACAAGCCCTGTCCGTACTCTTTCCCTTGGTCAGCGTATGCGTGCTGACATTGCGGCAGCCCTTTTGCATAATCCCAAGGTTCTTTTTCTTGACGAGCCTACAGTAGGACTAGATGTAGTGGCTAAAGATAATATTCGCAAGGCTATTCAGCTTATTAATAAGGAAAGCGGTACAACCGTTATTCTTACAACCCACGACCTTGAAGATATTGAGCTTTTGTGTAAACGTATCGTTATGGTTGATAAGGGTAAAAAAGTGTTTGATGGTGAGCTGTCAACACTCCGTCAACAGTATGGCCAGATGCGTGAGCTTACCTTTGAACTTAATAAGGAAGCAGATATGGAAAAGCTTACATATGACCAAAAATTTAACTTTGCTGAGGATGACCTTAAGCTTGAAACCAAGGGAAATGAAGTAAAGGTTCGTTTTAATACAGATATTGCATCTGTAGAAGAAATGCTCAGCTTTACTTTATCCAAGGTTCACGTTAAGGATATCAGCGTCAAGGATGCTGATATTGAGGAGATTATCCGCCGTCTGTATAAGGGAGGAGGCGAGGCTGTGTGAGCAAGCTTCGTAAGTATACTCCCTTTACACGAGCGGGCATAATGGAAAGTGTAACCTACAGAGCAAACTTTCTTTTCTTCCTTTTAGGCGAAATTATGAAGTGTTTTGTAATGTTCTTTGTGTGGAAAGCTGTTTTCGACAGCTCATCGGGCGAAACACTCTTTGGCTTTTCTTACGATAATATGGTGGTTTATCTTTTTATTTCCTTTCTTTCAGGTTATATAACTTATTCCGACGGTTCATATGCCATTGGTAAGGAAATATTAGACGGCTCAGTAGTTATGCGAATGATAAAGCCTATCGACTTTGATATGTGTTTTCTATTTCAGGAGCTGGGTAATAAGATTATAAGCTTTTCGCTTATTTTCCTGCCCATTACCGCAGGTGTAGAGATTTACCGCTTTGTTATCAACGGCAGGCTGATGCTTGATATTCCTATGCTTTTACTTTTTCTTGTAAGTATGGTGCTGGCGTATGGTATCAATTTCTATTTTAACCTTTCCTATGGTTTTCTGGCATTTTTCCTTAAAAACCTGTGGGGAACAGATATTATTAAAGGTGCAGTGGTAGATTTTCTTTCAGGTGCAACAATTCCCCTTGCATTTATGGGTGGTTTTGGTTATGTGCTTCAATTTTTACCTTTTGCATCCCTTTCATATACTCCCGTTATGATATATATGGGTATGTACGGTGCTAAGAAAATTATTTTCTATCTTGGGCTTCAGGTTTTCTGGCTTGTGATTTTCGCTCTTATATCCAAGCTTGTTTTAAAGCTGGCTATGAAGCGCCTGGTGGTGCACGGAGGTTGAGAATATGAGAAAATATTTTAAACTTCATCGTATATTCATAGCACAGGACTTAAAAAAGCTTATGGAATATAAGGTGGATTTCCTTATGGGTGCCATTGGCTTTGTGCTTGTTCAGGCGGTTAAAATTCTTACATTAGGTATTATTTTTGCCTCAATTCCTGCCCTTGCCTATAAAGTAAACGGTCAGGTTGTGGACAGTTGGACCTTCAACGAAGTTCTTTTTATCTATGGCTTTTCCCTTATTCCAAAGGGAATAGACCATTTGCTTTTCGATAACCTGTGGGGAATGGGTTACTGGGTTGTGGCAAAGGGTGACTTTGACAAATATCTGACCAGACCCGTAAACAGCTGGTTCTATGTATTAACCGAAAAATTCTGTGTAGATGCTTTTGGTGATTTGTTTGTCGGCATTGTGCTTGTAGTTTACAGTGTACTTTCAATGCCTGCAGACATAGCCGCAAATATAAACTGGTTCAGGCTTATCCCTGTTGCTTTTGTAATTCCATTTGCGGTTATGATTTACACATCTGTAAAAACCGCTACAGCCGCTATTTCCTTTTGGACAAAGCGAAGCGGTCACATTACTCATATGTGTTATATGACAAATGAGTTTGCAAGTTATCCCGCAAAGATATATAATAATGTTGTAAAAACCATCATAACCTATATTCTGCCCTTTGCTCTTACCGCTTATTATCCTGCTATTTACTTGTTAAGAGGCGAAAGCGTGTGGAGTTTACCCGTAACTATAGGGGTTTCGGCAGTGCTTTTCTTTATTTCACAGCTGGTGTGGAAATTGGGAGAGAAAGCATACGAGTCAGCAGGCAGCTAAAGGAGTTTTTATTTATGAAAAATCCCTTCCTCTCATATTCTGAAGAATCAAAAAACGAATATGTAACATCGCTTTGCTCTGTTAACCGCAGTATCATTAACTATGTCCCTGTCAGTGGACTGGCTGATGATATTATTGGCAAAAGTGCAAATCAGATTTTTTCCGCAAAGCTTATATCTCAGGAAATTAAAGATCTCGCAGGTAAAAGGGGAGTGGATATTTCAGGCTACACAGACCAGAATCTGCCGAAATTCCTCGACGATGCAACTTATAGTGAAAATATTATTGAAAAGGTGCTGGCGGATGCTATTGTCCGTAAGTACGGTATCAGATTGGGTGTGATTCTTCTTACTTTAAAGCAGGGGCATCCTAAAAACAGATTGGTACGATATGATTGGAACGATACCCATTGGGAATATTGGGCGAATCTCAAAACCGTAATTCTTACAGGCGGTCTTTCAGGCGGACTTCTGGGCAGACGTTTAAAGGAGCATATTCTCTACGTTTTTGATATGGCAGGGGAGACTCCCTATAATATTATGCTTTTTGACAATGGCTCTCATATAGGCACTATGGGCTGTGCCAAGCTTCTTCCTGAAAACTGTGATGCCGCAGCAGTGCTTGATTTTGGTCAGACCAACCTCAAACGATGTATTATCAAAAAGAAAAACGGTGACATTTCTGAGTTTACAAAGCTTCTGACAAAACCGTCTATGCATATGGTGCTTGATACTTCAGACAGCCCTGAAAACTGTGGGAGAGCCATTGAGCTTCACCGTTATCTTGCCAATGTTGTTGCTGATACCTGCAAAGAAGCACTTAAGACAGGCGGACTTTGTGACAAGGTGATTATAAGCATTGCAAATTATACAGTTGATAATAAACTTTATCGTGACCGCGGCGGATACGCAAAGCTATTTAATATTTCTGAAGACTATGGTGCTTTGCTTTCTCACGAGGTTTCATCAATTCTTCATCGTCAGGTTGACGTAAGGCTTGTTCATGACGGCACTGCTATTGGTCTTTATTTTTCAGACATTCCCCAGAGTATTTGCCTTTCATTAGGTACTGCTTTTGGTGTAGGTTTCACTGACATTAATATAGTATAATTTGTACACCCCATTGTGATTAGTGCCATAATTACAGTGGGGTTTTGTTTATAATAACCAAAACAAGCTATGAAATATTGTTTATTAAGCGAGTGAAAAAAGATAATAAAAGTATTTCTTTGTACTAAATTTTGTGCTACAATTCTAATGAGTAAATTGCACTGTTATGTGCATTAAAAAGGAGAGGATTTAATGAAACTCAAAAGACTGATTTCTCTCGTATTGACGGTATTAATGATTGTTGGTCTTACCACAGTTTGTATGACTGCCAATGCCGCAGAAATCGAAACAGCCGAAACAGGTGCTCTTGGTAACTACTATAACGTAAATTACCTTGAAACAAAAGCCTATAACGGCACAGATTTGGGTAGTACCTATACTCCCGCCAAGACAACTTGGAAGGTATGGTCTCCCGAGGCTAAGAGCGTTACACTCAATCTTTTTGCAACAGGCTCTGACCTTGAGAATGGTGCAGAGAACCTTGGCACACACGCACTTAAGAAAGATAACGCTACAGGTGTTTGGTCTGTAGCTCTTGAAGGCGACTACAAGAATGTATATTATACATACACAGTAGATACCGCTAAACTTGGTGCTATGGAAACTTATGACATTTACGCCAAGGCTTGTGGCGTTAATGGTAACCGTTCAATGGTTGTTGACCTTGACTCAACAGACCCTGAAGGTTGGGCAACTGATGAGCACGTTTTCCAGGACCAGGTAACAGATAAGGCTATCTGGGAAGTTCACATTGACGACCTTACTTCCAACGACAACTCCGGTGTTTCTCCTGAATATCAGGGCAAGTTCCTCGGCTTTGTTGAGGGCGGTCTTACTTTAAACGGCAAGAGCACTGGTATTGACTATTTAGTTGAGCAGGGTATCAAGGTTGTTCATATTCAGTGTCCCTTCGATTTCGCATCAGGTGACGAAAGAAACGCTGAATCCTATAACTGGGGTTATGACCCCAAAAACTATAACGTTCCCGAGGGTCTTTATTCCACAAATCCCTATGACGGTAACGTAAGAATTACTGAATTCAAACAGATGGTACAGGCTCTCCATGACAGAGGTATTTCTGTTGTAATGGGTGTTGTTTATAACCATACATTTGGTTCTGATAAATCTCCCTTTACCTACACAGTTCCCGGTTACTACTATCGTATGGAAAGTGCAACACAGTACATCAACTGTACAGCTTGCGGTAACACACTTGCTACTGACAAGAAGATGTTCAAAAACTATATGATGCAGTCCCTTAAGTACTGGGTAGAAGAGTACCACGTTGACGGTTTCCGTTTCGACCTTATGGGTGCTCACGACTGGCAGATTATGAACGAAATCCGTTCTATGTTTGACGGTATGTACGGCGGCGAAGGCAAGAAGATTATTATGTACGGTGAGCCCTGGACAGGTACAGGCGGTTTCTCCGGTCTTGATGCAGGTAATCAGTGTACAATCAACAATGCTGCAAAACTCAAGGAAAGAATCGGTTGCTTTAACGATGCAACAAGAGATGCTATCCAGAAGTGGTTCAAGGGTGATGCAACCCAGACAAACGCAACAAAGTCAGGTATTGTTTCCAAGACTAAAAACGGTCTTACTCCCAATAAATCCCTTACATATTTTGACTGTCACGACGGTGTAACATGGTGGGATAACCTTCAGGCTACATCCAAGCAGTACAATAGCACAAGTGATTCTGATAGGATTAAGCTCAGAACATCAATGACTTATCTCTTGACATCTCAGGGCGTTCCCTTCCTCCTTGCAGGTACAGAGTTTGCACGTACCAAGAACGGCAACGGTAACTCCTATAACTCACGTAAAGATAACTCCTTCGATTGGAAGAGAATTGACACATATGCAACTGAAGTTGCATTCTTCAAGGGACTTGGCGAAATCAGAGATGCCTTCACACCTTTCCGTTCTTCTTCTACAATTGTTGCTCCTTCTTACATCAGTACCGGCAACAATGTAATCGCTTATACACTTAAAAACTCTACAGCAGGCGAATGGTCACAGGCACTCGTTATTATGAATAACGGCGGTGCTGCTTCCGTAACTCTTCCCGGCGGTGAGTGGACAGTTGTAGCTGACGGCACTAAGGCAGGTCTTACTTCCTTAGGTAAAGCATCAGGCTCCTACAATGTTCCTGCAAACGGCTCTGCAATTCTTGTTCAGGGCGAAACAACTGCTAAGTCTGCAACATACGAGAAGGTTACAGTTAAGCACGTTGCTGATGGTAAAACTATCAAAACTTCTGAAGCTCTCTATGCAGTAGGCGATACATGGCGTGCAGTTCCCGATAATTATACATTGTTTAACCATACAGTAGAGTCTATCGAGGCAAATGCAGGTACAAAGGATGGTAACACATACTACGGTACAGTTGAGGCTGGTAAGGATGTTGTTGTAACAATCAATTACAAGAGCTTCAATACCGATGGTTACTTGACAATCAAGTACGTTGACGAAAAAGGCGAGTCTGTTTCTCAGGATATTACATTCCGTATGCTTGACGGTGAAGAGTTCAACCTTCCTTTCTCCAACGTATCAGGTTACGAATTAGTTTCCTCTAAGTACCCCGCAAATTACAAGGGTACATTTGATTCATCTAAACCCGCTACAATCACTTTTGTATACAAGCAGCTTGACGTTGAAAGCATCGATGTTTACTATTACAACACAAAGTGGGGCAACAACATCGGTATGTATGCATATACAGATAGCGAAGATAAGCCCTTCGGTGCATGGGGTGCTAAGAAGCAGCGTATGACTAAGGTTACAAATGCAGCAGAGCTTCCCAAGGGTGAAACAGTAGGCAACTGGTACAAGCACTCTATTACAGATGCAAACAGTGAGCTTTCATATCATATCACCAGCTGTAACGTAATGTTCCACAACATGGGTCAGGGTGAGCAGGAACCCTTAAACGGTGAGCCCGGCTATGTTGCATCCGGTACAGTTTATATTAAGAACAAGCAGTTAAACTTCAATACCGATATCGTTGTTTCTCATATCGATGCAGAAACAGGTAAGAAGCTTGCCGAAGATGAACGTACTTCTATGACAAACGTTTCACTTAGCACTCCTTACAAGACAGAGGCTAAGAAAGATTTAGGCGAGCCTATTATTCCCACAAATGCTGAGGGTAACGTAATTGCAGGTTCAATCTGCGTAGTTTACCTTTATGGCGAGAGTAAGACACAGCCTACAACAACAGCACCTGTAACAACAGTTCCTGTAACAACAGTTCCCAAGACAGAGCCTACTGCTACAACTCCTGTAGCCACAACAGCTCCTGTTACAACAGTTCCCACAACTGTAACTGAGCCTAAGACTCAGGCTACAACTGTAACAAACCCCGGCGAATTTGTAGATCCTCTTATCCTCGGTGATGCTGACGAAAGCGGCATTGTTAATATCAAGGACGTAACTCTTATCCAGAAGCACGCAGCTCAGCTTCTTATGCTTGTAGGTGACGGTTTGCGTTGTGCTGATGCTTGTACAGATGATATCATCAATATCAAGGATGCTACAATTATCCAGAAGTATCTTGCTCAGTATGATGTTGAATATCCTGTAGGCGAGGCAATCGAAGACACAGGCGAGTGGGTAACATTACCTGTAACAACTCCCGCTACTACAATTGCTCCTGCTACAAAGCCTACAACAGTAGCTCCCACAACTACAGAGCCTACAGAGGCTACTACTGTTGCTCCTGTAACTACAGAGCCTACAACAGCCGAGCCTACTACTCTTGCTCCTACAACAGTACCCACAACTGCTGAGCCTGTTGTAACAGAGCCTACAGTACCTTCTGAAATTGTAACAGATCCTCCCGAGGATCCCTACGATCCTCCTGTAGACGACCCTGTATACGATTCGTACACAGTTTGCTTCTCTAACAACAAGCGTTGGGCAGGTACAGTATATGCTTATTGCTGGGATGCAATGGGTGGTAACAACGGCGAGTGGCCCGGTGTACCTATGACACATTTCGACACTAACGAGTATGGTGAGGACAGATATACTTATGAAGTTCCTGCAGGTTTCACAAACATTATCTTTACAGACGGCACATCCAAGTCTGTTGATGTTGACCTTACTCAGATGAGTGACTTCGGTTTCTATCTTCTCGATACACAGGTTGAAGACGGTGGTTTTGACATCGGCAACTATCCCTTTATCTAATCCCTAAAATTAAGGCACACGGTTTATTCCGTGTGCCTTTTTTGCTTATAAAAAAACGGCTGATTTTCTCAGCCGTATTTTTATTCGGTTATCATCTTAATTCCCTTTTCAAGGGTTTCAAAATCAATCATTCCGTTGGCCCCTGCTACAAGATTCCCGTCCTTATCAATAAAGAAAGTAGCAGGAAAACCGCTTACGTAATATGCATTTACTGCTTCCATTTTTGTATCAAAATAAACGTCAAATTCAAAACCCTGTTCTTCAACGTATTTTTTGCCGCTTTCAACAGTTTCCTGATATCCGTCAGCAGCATCAATCATCATAAATTTAACTTCCGGATATTTTTTGTAGGCATCATTAAAATCAGGCATTTCTTCTTTGCAGTAATAGCACCAGGTCGCCCAGAAGTTTATGACCACAGGCTTTCCGTAAAAATCAGAAAGCTTTACTTCCTTGCCGTCATAATCCAGCACCGTAAAATCGGGAGCAGGGTCATATTCTGTGCTGTTTTCAGAAGAGCTTGATGTATTTCCGGCTAAATTGTCTGCTTTATGGTCGCTGCTTAATTTGTTGTAAAGAAGTGTTGCACCGACTATTACAACCGCCAGCATAACCGCTAATAATATCCATTTAATCCACTGTTTCATATATACCTCCTAACTTAGCAAAGCAATAAATTTGCCAAATAGCCCTGTTGCCATAAGCAAGCCGACTACAATTAACAACGAGCCACAGATGATATTAATGACTTTATAGTGTTTCTTTATAAAGTTAAAAGTACTTTTCAGCTTATCAATCAGTAATGCACTTAGTATAAAGGGAATACCAAGACCTAAAGAGTAAAGAAATAGCATTATTATCCCGTCAAGTACTTTACCCTGGCTTGTGGCAAGCATTAAGGCAGAACCCAAAAATGCACCGACACAAGGTGTCCAACCTATTGAAAATACAACTCCGAAAAGCATAGAAGATAGAAAACCTAAATTATCGGTTTTAAACATTCGGGTACCCTTAAAAATACTAAGTTTAAAAACACCAACAAAATTAAGACCGAAGAATATTACTATCAAACCCGTTACTATATTAACTACGATACTGAACTTATTAAGAACCCGCCCCAGGCTTCCTGCTAATGCTCCCATAAGCACAAAAACTACGGTAAAGCCTAAAATAAACCCGAAGGCATTTTTTAATGTTTTTGATGTTTTTCTTTCACTGCCACCTGCAAAATAAGAAATATAAATCGGCAGCATGGGCAGCAGGCAAGGAGAGATGAAGGTTATAATACCTTCTAAAAACGCAATGAAATACTGCAAAAAATTCACATCCTCAATTAATATCAGTTACAAAACAACCGCCTCAGAGTCACTGCGGCGGTAAAATTAGTTTTGCTTTCTTACAATTTTATATTCATCGTAAGGCGAGAAGTAATGACATTCAAAATCAGACCCTCTTAAAAAATTCTCCATTTCATCTTCGTCTAAGTTTACCTCGCAGATGTAGCAGTCATATACTTCGTCGTACATATAATGTGCACACATTTCACAGCATGATACCTTTGACATTCTACCACTTCCTTTGTATTAAGTTTATCATATTTTGCAGGTTTAATCAAGTAACAAAAACTCATTTAAAGGCATAGTATACACCGAAGGCAAAATATGAAAGGAGTATTAAATATGAAATCAATAGAGCAAGAGCTTATGGCTCAGTACGGACTTGCACCATTTCCTAAAAAGACCCCTGATGCTATGGCATATGTACCATTCCAACCCAATAATGCTGAAATCTATGCTGTGTACCGAGGGTTTGAGGCAGGTACAATGTATAAAAGCTTAGACAAGCCTTTTTGTCCAGATACTTGCGGAGGTTTAAAATTATGACAGGCAGAGATATATTATTAAAAAAGCTTTCTTCCTATGCTTTTGCATCCCACGAACTTAAGCTTTTTCTGGACACTCACCCGAAGGATAAGGATACTTTAAAAAAGCTTAAGGAGTATGAGGCAAAATATAAGGAGCTAAAAATGGAATTCGAAGATAAATACGGATTAATTATGCGAAAAACAGACGACACATTAATGTGGTCATGGGTAAATGACCCCTGGCCCTGGGAGGAATAAGCCAATGTTTGTATACGAAAAAAGACTTCAGTATCCCATAAAAATCAAGCAGACCAATCCAAAACTTGCAAAAATAATAATAACTCAGTACGGTGGCCCCGATGGCGAACTGGGTGCATCTCTCAGATATTTAAGCCAGCGTTTTTCAATGCCTGTACCCGAGCTTAAAGCAACATTAACAGACATTGGTGTTGAAGAATTGGGCCATCTTGAAATGATTGGCACCATAGTCTATCAGCTTACTAAAAATCTTACAGAATCAGAAATCAAAGAAGCAGGCTTTGATTCCTATTTTGTAGATCATACAGCGGGCATTTATCCTCAGGCAGCCTCAGGTACACCTTACTCTGCAGCATCAATGCAGGTTAAAGGCGACCCCATAGCAGACCTTCACGAAGATTTGGCAGCAGATGAGTAGGCAACCATAGACTACCTGATGTGTGTAGTATGTTCAAAACAGAAGTAATAAAATGACAAACTTTAAAAATGTATGGGCAATTTATAATGCAGAAACGAATTTAGAAAATTTTATCTCCGGTTTTAGGTTAGGAGCAAAATTTGTATACGATACATTCTTTGATAAAGATAGTGATATAGAAAAATAGACGATATTAATCTATGACGAAAAGGCTGATGTAATCTAAATTGATAACATCAGACTTGAATTTTTTGATTGATAAGTTCTGACATACAAGTGTTTTGCTGATTTGTACAAAGACGTAGACCTTTTATTGTTTATCTATACAAAGCTATTATTATCACAAAATATTAGTGTGAGTTTTTAAGAAAACTTACGTCTAATTAGTGAAAGACCAAATTAACATTAATAAGGAGGCTTTACTATGAAAACCAACATAAGAATTTTATCATTCGTACTTGCACTTGTTATCTGTTTGTCTATAGCAATATTTGCAGTTTCGGCTGAGGAATCTGTAGACTACGAAATGCTTTATAAAGAAAAGATTTATGAGTGTCTTGGTGACAAGGTAAGTATGCATCATAATTTTAGCTGTGAGTATGCATATAATGATGACGGCTCAATTCCCCAAAATGAAGAAGCACCTGATTATCTTTTGTGTTGGATTTCTTCCAACGTAGCTTTAAAAGATCCTGTTTATTATGTGATAGGTGATTATTATTTTCGCAACGATTATTTGTACATTCCCTTTGACATCCCATATTTTATATACGCTGTCAATGAAAACAAGTGCTATTCTTTAGAAGAAGCTTGGGAGACAAAGCTTCCAAATATTGAAAACGTTTTAGCGATGAAAGGAAAAAAGGGAGATCTGTATATAGAGGCTTTTGAGGGATATCTTAAAACCGAGCATAAAAACGCCTATAATGAAGTAGCAGGGCATTTTGGCCCTGAGGAAGGCTCCTGCTACAGCTATAAAGAAGTTTATTATTACACCGACGGAAAAGGCACCAAAGAAAGTCCCGAAGCCACACCCGACTATGTACTTATAGACGGCACTTTAAATGCAGGATCTCCAAGCTGTTCATTCGGCATAATAGGCGATTATGTTGTGCTTTGCACAAATTGTGGTAATCCTTATTGTCTAAGATACTTTGTTTACACCCCCGAAAACAACAAAACCTACACCCTAACTGAGGCTTACAACGCAGGTGTAGAGGGTATTGAAAATGTATTCACCGATTTCGGTCTGGGTTATCTTATGGGTGACGCTGACAATGACAGAAGACTCACCATAAAAGATGCCACCTACATTCAGAAATACATTGCAAAGGTTGAAGAAATCGAAGCTCCCGAGGGTTTAAACGGTCATAACATTGATCAGAGCGATGACAACTTTGTTTCTGTTGCCGACTTTGACAACAATAACAACATAAACATCAAAGACGCCACCGCAATCCAGAAACGCCTTGCAAAAATTGATATTTAAAAGCATAAAAATTATATAGCATAAGGGCGTGGCAGGTGTGCTGCGCCTTTGTGTGTTTTTGTAACATTTCGGCACTTTGATTGTTATATATATGACGGCGAAATTTATTACTTAATATTCTAAAATTATGTTGATTTATAGTTCGTCTAATGCTTTAATATGATTAGAAAAGTGCAGGAGGTTTTGGTATGAAAAAGGTTTTAGTTTTACTTTGTGGTTTAATGGTGGTTGCTTTCGTTTTAGGCGGTTGTTCTGGTAATACCGCAAAACCAATGGATAGCAGTAGTAACGCCACTTACTATAATTTCGAAACCGACTGTCAGGTTAATGTGGCGAATCCGCCATTTGAGCATTATGTTGCAAAGGGGAAAGAGGGTTACTTTTTGCAAAATGACGGGTATTTCTATTTTGCAGATGCAGAAACTAAGTCTGCCACAATACTCTGTAATAAGCCTAACTGCCTGCACAACAGCGTGTATTTTAACACTGACTGTAATGCTCACACAGGTTTTCAGGGTGATATTACATACAACGAGGGCTATATTTATTATTTGGGAGAAAGCCTTGAAAATATAGTCGGAAGCGATTCGGTTCAGATGGCCGGAAGTGCTCTGATGCGTCTGGCAACTGACGGAAGCGGTACTCGTGAGGAAGTTTATTCGAACCAGTATGACGCAAATGTGTGGACTGTGCACAGAGGATTTTTTTATAATGCCTATCGTGAATATCGCCTTGAGGATGAGCTGGAGAATATAAACAGAAGCAGGCTTGTAGTTGAGAAAGTTCCGCTTAGCGGTAAGGCTGAACCCGAAATCCTTTTTGACTCTGTTGATTTTTTGCAGGATTCTTCTTTTTTGTACCTTGCGGTTTTTGATAATTACCTTTACTATTCTTATCAGTATTACAACGAAAATGATGAGCTTGTAGACAAGCTTATTTGCTATGATTTGGTGAATAATACCGAGAAAGAAGTTAAAGTTCCCGAAGGTGACACCAATCCTTATGATTTTGGTGTAAGCTATATTTATCCCTTAGGTGATAAGCTGATTTTCAAGGCAGGCTATGAAATATATCAGTGTGATTTGGACGCTGAGAATACCAGAAAGGTTATGACCTTAGAGGACGAATACCACAACATTTTCACCGATGGTACCTACCTTTTTGAAGATAACTTTGCAAACTTTTTGCACAGCGATTTGCTTTCTATAGAAAAAGCCGACAGCCGACAGCTTAAAGTTTATGACAGTAATTTGAATTTGATTGATACGTTAAATATGGGTAACTACGAAATGTCTTTCCGTCCTGTTGATGATAAATACTTTTTAGCTATGACTCAGGACGGCAAGCTTTCCTGCTTTGATAAATCCGAAATCGGAAGTATTAAAGGCGGAGTATGGGAAGAAAAAAACCATTGAAATTGCTAACTAATCCAAACCAAAAGCCTTTATAAATCGTACATATAATAAACAGGAATTGTAAAGGGGTAGTATTATGCTTAAAAGAAGTTTCGCAGTTGTTTTATTGTTAGCGATTATGCTTAGTCTTTTTGGTTGTGGCGGTAATAACCAAACTGTAAGCGATAGCTATAATTACCTGACAGACGCACAGATTGTCAACACTTTCGACATTGGAAAAGTTAATATGGCAAAGTCGCCACAAGGTTATTACATATATGTTGATGGTAAGATGTATTTTGTAGACGGCACTTCTCTTGAAGCCACACCTTTATGCTCCAAGCCTAACTGTCTGCACAGTGACGACAACTGCTCTGCTGTTGTCAAAGGCATTTACGATATAGCGTATTCGGACGGATATATTTACTACATATCCTCCACAGGCCCTGAGAAAGAGTTTATGGGTTCATATCTTGTAAAACATTCGGCTGACGGCAGTACAAGAGAAAATGTGTATTATATAGAAAAAGATATTCTGGATTTTATAATTCACCGAGGATATTTTTACTTTTCTTCCAGAGAGTTTGAGGTAGATGAATCCACGGGACTTCCCGATATAGATAATTACGATACTTATATTTACCGCTTGGCTTTGGATGGAAGCTCCAAAGAAGAGGAAGAGGTTTATTTTGCCGAAGAGGTGGAAAAGTACGGACAGATTTCAGGGCTGATGGCATTTGGTGATAACCTCTATTTTGATTTGCACGGCACAAAACGAGGTTCTAAAGAGGATATTCTCAAATGCATGAGGCTTAATCTGACCACCTTTGAAGTGAATGAAATGGTTACCCCAAGCGGATTTATGCTGGCACGTCCAAGGCTTTTCGGTGAGTCCCTTGTGTTTACATCAGGGGAAAACGAAAACGGAAAATACTTTTATTACAAAACCGATTTTAACGGCGACAATCCTGAAAAATTCTTCGAAACCTATGAGGGCGAAAGTATTATATGCGACGGCAAATATCTTTACGTTGACAATTTTTATACCCTTGCAATGCCTCATACTATTGAAGAAAACGACAACGTAAAGTCAGACTGTCGTTACATCAAGGTTTATGACGAAAATCTTGATTTGGTTGACGAGTTCTCTTTTGGCTCAGACTCTGCAGAAACTTGGTTTATACTGCCGCTTGACAGCGAGGTGTTCCTTTTCGGTGGTAAAAGCAAAGAGGGCGACGTTATCTTTTACTATGATAAGTCAGAGTTTGGTACCTTAAACGGCAAAGAGTGGGAGAAGAAGTTTTCTTATAAAGAGGAAAACTAAAGGAGTGTGTTCTATGCTTAAACGAAGTCTTGCGATTTTACTTGTAGCTTTAGCAATGCTGTGTTTCACCGGTTGCGGTAAAGATAAAACAGAAGTTTTATCAAGCTACAACTACTTAACTGATTGCCAGATAGTTAAAACTTCAACACAAGCAGTTTATTACAATATTGCTAAGTGTGAAAACGGCTATTATTCCTATGCAGGAAAGTATCTATATTTTACAGACTCTGGCTCAATGGAAACAATAGCTCTTTGCTCAAAGCCAAACTGCCTTCACGACGCCGATACTTGTAATGCTTATATAGGTGCAACTTACAATATAGCCTATAACGATGGCTATATTTATTACAGTCAGGACGGCGACATAGAGCATGAGCTTCTGGGAACTCAGTTTTACCGTGTAAAGGCTGACGGCACAGAGAAAGAAAAACTGAGATACTTTGACTATAGAGTTATGGACTGGATCACTCATAGAGGTTATCTTTACTATATTTCTGTGAAATATGATGTTTCTTATTACGAAGAAACCAATGAATCAAATAAAGCAGATGCATATATTTACCGTCTGAGTCTTGACGATATGAACGCAAAACCAGAGCAAGTTTATTTTGAAGAAGAGCTTAAGGAAGGAGTGTCCCTTTCTGGACTTGTTGCCTTTGGTGACAATCTTTATTTTCTTTCGAGCGGACAGTATGGAGAATCTTTGGATACTTTTGATATGAAAGGCGTTAAGGTAAATACAAAAGATTTTGTATCAGAAAGAACCGCCCTTGATGATGGCAGGCTTCTTGCGTATCCAACACTTTTAGGTGACAGACTTGTTTTTCAAAGTGAAAAAAACACTGAGGGTAAAATTGAGTATTATGCAACAGATTTTAACGGCAATTCACCGGAGCTTATATTAACTGTTGATGAATTTATTCGTGCGTTTTCTGACGGTTCTTACCTTTATACGGATAACGAATTAGCATTTTCAATCGCAAATCCTGACTACGATAAAATTGAAGAGGTGCGACGTTTTAAGGTGTACGACAAAGATATGAACCTTATCGACGAGGTGTATTTTAATGGTGCAAGTGCTTGCAGATGGTGCTTCGTACCTGTAGATGATGAGTATTTCCTTTTTGCAGGTAAAAAATCGAATGGTGATGTAACAGTATCAAAACTTGATAAATCCCAACTTGGAACTATCCACGGCTTGTGGGAGCTTGAAGAAACTTACAACCAACACTAAGGAGGTTCTGGTATGTTTAAAAGAATCCTTGCGATTTTACTTGTGGCTTTAATGCTGATATGCCTGGTAGGTTGTGAAGGAGAGAAAACCGACATTTCAGCAACTTATGATTTTGTGAATGATTGTCAGCTTGCGAAAAGCGGAAGTAATAGCAGTAATGTAAACATTGCAAAATGTGAAAACGGCTATTACGTTGCTGTGGGTAAATACATCTATTATGTTGACGGCAGTTTAATGGACAGTACCGTTTTATGTTCAAAGCCAAACTGCCTGCACGATGATGAGCTTTGCAATGCCTACATAGGTGCAAATGACGGAATAGCTTATAATAACGGCTATATTTACACCTTCGTAGATGCGGGGCTTGATTATGAGTTCACAGGCAATGAACTTAAAAGAATCAGTGCGGACGGCACAGAGAAAGAAATTTGTTTTTATACCGAATTTACCCCTGTCGATTGGATGATGCATAGAGGTTATCTGTACTATTCTGTGAAGAAATATCAGAACATAGACTATGCACAGTCAACCAAATGCGATGCATATATTTACAGAATCCCTCTTGATTCAGCTAATCCAAAACCCGAAGAAGTGTACTTTGCAGAGGAAGTTGAACATAATGCCAACGTAAGTGAGCTTATAGCTTTTGATAATTACCTCTATTTCTGGGTTGGCGGAGATTTAAGGGATAATAAGGGTAGAGAAGTTTCCAAGACTTTGTGTATGGATTTATCAACGTTTACCACTAAAGAAATGTTATCTCCAAATGGAGAAGAGCTGTTTTTTCCTAAATTTTTAGATGGCAAACTGGTCTTTGGCGGTGGTGTAACCGATGAGGGATATCTCTACTATAAATCCGATATAAACGGCGAAAACATAGAGCCTCTTATGGAAATAAAAAAGAACGAGCAGATAACTTGTGACGGAAAATATCTTTATGTTGACAATGCACTCGGACTTACACTTGGTGTGGCTAAGGGGGGAATTGATAAAGAAGATACAGTAAGAACATTAAGTGTATATGACAGTTCGCTCAATCTTATTGATGAGTTGTGTTTTGAATCTAAGGGAGCTTACACGTGGAATTTGCTCCCTGTTGATGAAAATATATTTTTATTTGGCGGTAAGAATTCTGATGATAAGCCAGTTATCTTCTATTTCGATAAGTCAGAGCTTGGTACCTTAAAAGGGGAAAAGTGGGAATTACATTATTCTTACAAAGGATAAATGAGGTGTGTACTATGCTTAAACGAAGCCTTGCGATTTTACTTGTAGCTTTAGTAATACTGAGTTTCACAGGTTGCGATAACATAAACGAAGTAACCTCAGGTGATAGTTATAATTATGTTACTGACTCTCAGATGACCATGATGGGTTCGGACCCTTATTTGATAGATGTAGCAAAGGGAGAAAAAGGCTATTATTCATACAAAAGTAAATTTATCTATTTTACTGATTCGGAAACCTTCGAAAGCACACCTCTTTGCTTCAAACCTAACTGTCTTCACAACAGCGACACTTGCAATGCTTTCATAGGTGCGACTTACAGTATTGCGTATAATGACGGCTATATTTATTATAATCAAAGCGGTGACATTGACCACGAACACCTGGGTGTCCAGTTTTACCGTATGAAATCTGACGGTACCGGGAAAGAAAAGCTCTGGTATTTTGATTATATGGTAATGGAGTGGACAATACATCGGGGCTATCTTTACTATGTTTATGAGATGTATGAAAATGCAGATCAGGGTGTAATGGCATCCGAAAATGCTGATGTTTACGTATACAGGCAAAAATTAGACGAAGCACAATCCAATCCCGAAGAGGTGTATTTTGCAAAAGAAGTGTACAAACACTCGTCAATAACCTGCCCCGTAGCAATCGGCAACAATCTGTACTTTAATGTCAATGGATTTTCACGTGAGGACTCAAAACTTCGTGTAGATAACTATATGAAGGTTAACTTAACTACTTTTGAAGCTCAGTGTATGAAGCTTAAAGACGGACGAACTATGGTTTATCCTACGTTACTGGGAAATGACCTTATTTTCCAGACTGCAAAGAAATCTGACGGAAACATAGACTATTATAAAACCGACTTTAACGGTGAAAATCCTGAGCTTTTTATGGAAGTTTCCGAAAACGAAAGGCTTTTTACAGACGACACTTTCGTTTATGTCAACAATGAATTAGGCATAAGGATGGGAACGGATGACGTGTGGAACTTTAAGGTTTATGATTCGGAACTTAAAGAGATTGACAACTTTAATCTGGATTTAAACGAATATAGGGATAGTCGCCTATTATGCCTTGATGATAAGATTTTCCTTTTTATAGAAGAATCCAATATAGGCGAAACCGAGATTTCTATTCTTGATAAATCAGAACTGGGCTCAACCAATGGAAACTGGGAGCGAAAAATAGTTTATAACTAAATAGTTCTTAATTTGAACTTAAGGAGGTGGTCTTTTGCGTATAATCGGTGCAGAATTAAGAAAGCTTTTTACAAGCAGGCTGTTTGTGATTTGCCTTGTGCTGTTTTTAATCGTAAATGCAGTTGGTTTTTACTTTATATCCGCAAATGACGAGATGTACGAGTATGAGCTAAGAATAAGCGACGTGTATAACGCAGAACTTGAGAAATATCTTGCTATGGATAAGGAAACTGCAAAGGCAGAGCTTGCTTTAATGCAACAAGCTTTTCAGATAGCTTCAAATCTTGACTCAGCCTCAAGCGGTAAATATGAAGCCGAGCATATGGAAAGTATGATTGAAAGTTTTAAGACCGAATCTCCCGAAGCCTTCGCAAAAGCTCAGGAGATTATAAGCGAGGGTTTCAGCGTAGAAAAGCTTACTGCAATCAACATTCTTGCAAACAAATTCAATCACATAGACCAGTATGAGGTTTTTATAGAGGAAATGCAGGCTCGTGCCGACTCTCAGCTTAAGTTTTCGATTTTTTCAAAGCCGGGCACTTTTGCCTATAACAATATCGCAAAAACTCCATCTGACTTTGAACATCTCAAAGGAACTGAAATTACACCCGGTTTTGATTTGGGGCTTAACTTTGCCACTACCTTTGAGCTTACGGATTACCTCACACTTTTCCTTGTGATTTTAGTGTGTATCACCCTCTATTCGGTAGAGCGTGAAAAAGGCCTAACTATCCTTGTAAAGTCAACACCATTTGGCAGAGTCGAAACCCTTTTTGCAAAGCTTTTTGTAACTGCCGTAACTGTGGCTGGTTTTACAGTTATTTATTATGTATCCACACTTGTGGTAAGCGAGGCCTCTTTCGGTCTGGGTGATTTGAGTAGAAGCATTCAGTCTGTGCCTGAGTTTATGAACTGTAACTTAAAGGTGTCTGTTTTTGAATACCTTTGCCTTTGGGTAGTACAGAAGGTGCTGACTCTTTGCGGGGTTTCAATGATTTTTGCATTGCTTTTCACTCTTATTAAAAGTACAAATATTACCTATATTGTACTTGCTCTTTTATTAGGTGCAGAGTTTGCCTGCTTTAATTTTATCGACCCTCTGGCACCTCTTAACCACTTCAAGTATATTAACGTTTTCTATTTCTTAAGTGGTAACGGACTTTTCGGCAGTTACCTCAACCTTAATTTCTTTACACAGCCTGTGAATGTTCTGTGGACTTATCTTGGGTTTTTACTTCTTTGCTTTGGTGGTTGTACTGTGGCGTCGGCCTTGGCTTTCTCCAAGCAGAATCAGTTTGGTGTAAAGAATCCTTTAGGAAAATTCACAGATAATATCCGCAGAAAGATACATATTTTCTCTCATAACACTACCGTGTTCGGCGGTGAGTGCTTCAAGCACTATATAAGCTCAAAGGCTATTCTTGTGCTTCTGGTTCTTCTCTTCTTCGCTTACGGCAATTTTACTGATGATATAAACATTACATATTCAAGCGGTGCAGATGTTGCTTATGCTGCTTATATGAATGAGCTTCAAGGCGAAGTAACTGAGGAAAAGATAAAGTTTTTAGAAAACGAGCAAGCTTACTTTGACTCTCTCTACCTTGAAATTGAAGCCATAAACAGCGATACTACTCTTACAGAAGACGAGAAAAATATGAAGATAATGGCTATTGAAAATATCCTCGATACCCGAGGAAAAGGCTTTGAAGCCGTAATGCTTCAATACTCAACTATAACTTGGGTGGGCGAGGAATTAGGTGTTACTCCTCACTTTATCAATAAGAACATCGGAACTAAACTTATGGCAAGCTCAAGTCGTGAGTGGAACAATTTTACTTTGCTTATGGTGCTTAGTGTGTTCACTTTGTCGGGTATATTTGCTTACGAGCATAAGCGTGAAATGAGCAAGCTTATCTCAGCGACACAAAAAGGCAAGGGCAAGCTTTTCTTTGCTAAATTAGGTGTTGCATCCATAACTTACACGATTATTTATATTCTTCTTTATCTGCCCTATATGGTGAATTTCATCAAGACTTTTGGTACGGATATATTTGGCGAGCCTCTTGTGTTCTTAGAAAGTTTTCAGGGCATGGGAAATGATATGAGGATTCTTGGTGCTTTAATTCTTGAGAGCTTTGCTCATATTTTCATAGGAATAGCGGCTCTCAGTTTCATTCTTCTTATGTCAGAAAAGCTTAAATCTACAGTCACGGCTATGACAGTTTCAACCGCAGTAACCCTTATTCCTTGTCTGCTTATTTACTTTGATATGGACTTAAGACTTTTCGCTTTCTATCAGAACGGCAAGCCTTGGATGCTCATAGTTATTGTAGCTTCATCAGCTATAATTTCACTTTTACTTTTAGCTTGTAATTTCATTACCTTTACGGGTAGAACTCTCAGGAGGTGCAAAAATGGAGCTTAAAATAAATAACCTCAGTAAGACCTACAAAAAAGGTGCAGTAAAAGCCCTTGATGATTTTTCTATCACCCTTACACCGGGCGTGTATGGTTTGCTTGGCCCTAACGGTGCAGGTAAGTCTACCCTTATGAATATCATTACCGATAACCTGAACGCAGACTTAGGCGAGGTTATCTATAACGGCGAAAACATAAAAAAGCTTGGCAAAGACTTCCGTGCTGTTCTGGGCTATATGCCGCAACAACAGGGACTTTATGATGACTTTACCCTCAACCGCTTTTTGTGGTATATGGCTGCACTCAAAGGTTTAAAACGAAAAGAAGCCAAAGAGAAAATTGCTAGACTTCTGGAAACTGTAAACCTTACAGATTCCGCCCACAAAAAATTAGGTACTTTCTCAGGCGGTATGAAGCAAAGAGCCTTAATTGCCCAGGCACTCCTAAATGAACCCGAAATATTAATCTTAGATGAACCCACCGCAGGACTTGATCCAAAAGAGCGAATCCGAATCCGTAATTTTATAAGTGACATTGCCGAGGATAAAATAGTTATCTTAGCCACTCACGTTGTTTCCGACATTGAGTTTATCGCAAAAGAAGTCATACTACTCAAAAGCGGTAAGCTTGTAGCTTGTGATAACATTGCAGAGCTTTTGAAAACTGTTGAAGACAAAACCTTTGAGATTACTACCGAGGATTCATCACTTGTAAGAAAGCTTCAAGATAATTACAGAGTCAGCAACATCCTCAGAGAAGGCAATATCGTAAAAGTGCGAATCGTCACGGATAACCTGCCTGACTCTGTATCAGCGTCAAAAGTCAAACCAACCCTTGAAGATTTGTATCTCTATATTTTCGAGGAAGAAAAGGTATGATGATAAATTATAAAATTTGAGTTTATCAATCTAATTATAATTTTAGCAACTCAGGTAATATACATAATAACAATAAAAGACTTGAAAAATTGAAATGTATGGTGTATAATCAAACTACAATTTAACAAACGGGAGCTTGTATACAGGCTGAGAGGAAGGTGTGACCTTCGACCGAGAACCTGATTTGGATAATGCCAACGTAGGGATGCCTGATACAAGGATATTAGGAAGAACATAGGATTTTAGGAAGTTACCAAATCGGTAACTTCCTTTTTTGTTTTTCAGGAGGTTTTTATGGTAAAGATTAATGGCAAAGAACTTAACGTAGCAGGCAAGAGTATTGCAGAATACCTTGCGACAACAAATTATGACCCAAAAAGAATTGCAGTTGAAAGAAACGGCGACATTGTTCCAAAAGCTCAGTATGAAGATACTGTGCTTTGTGACGGCGATACGGTTGAGGTTGTCAGCTTTGTGGGAGGTGGTTAAGTGTATCCCGCAAAAGAACAGTGGTACAGAGCCTTGTGCGAAAGACACAGTGAAGATATACAACGAAAGTTTACATCTGCCACAGTTGCAATCTGCGGACTTGGAGGGCTTGGCTCAAATATTGCGGTTGCTCTTGCTCGTGCAGGTGTCGGCAAACTTGTGCTTGTAGATTTTGATAAGGTTGATATAACAAATCTTCACCGACAGCAATATAAGGCAGAGCAAATCGGTAGATTCAAAACAGAAGCATTAGCCGAAAATCTGAAAGAAATATCACCATATACCGAAATTGTTTTGCATACTGTCAAACTAACGGAAGAAAACACAGTGGATTTACTTGAAGATGCAGATATAATCTGCGAAGCATTTGACAATGTCGAGTGTAAGGCACAGCTTGTGAATACCGTGCTTGAAAGAATGCCTCATAAGTATGTTGTGGCGGCTTCGGGTATGGCAGGGCTTTCAAGTGCCAATACCATCAGGACAAGAAAAGTAACAAGTAAATTCTATTTGTGTGGAGATGAGATAAGCGATGTAAGAGATGGGCTTGGCCTTGTGTCTTCCCGTGTAATGCTTTGTGCTTCTCATCAGGCGCATATGGTTCTGAGGATTTTAGCAAATGAATTTGAAGTTTAAGAAAGAAGGAATAAATATGAATAACGATAAACTTATAATTGGCGGTCACCAGTTTAATTCCCGTTTTATCCTTGGCTCAGGTAAGTATTCTATGAAGCTTATCGAAGCCGCTGTAAAAGACGCAGGTACTGAGATTATCACTCTTGCGGTGCGTAGAGCAAACACCAAGGATGCCGAGAATATCCTTGACTATATCCCCGAGGGTGTTACCTTGCTTCCAAATACATCAGGTGCAAGAAATGCCGAAGAAGCCGTGCGTATTGCACGCCTTGCCAGAGAGCTTGGTTGCGGTAACTTTGTAAAAATTGAAATTATGCGTGATTCAAAGTACCTTCTGCCTGATAATCAGGAAACTATAAAGGCAACTGAAATCCTTGCAAACGAAGGCTTTGTTGTTATGCCATATATGTACCCTGACTTGAATGTGGCAAGAGATTTGGTAAACGCAGGTGCGGCTTCCGTTATGCCTCTGGCTTCACCCATAGGTTCTAACAAAGGCCTTTCAACAAAGGACTTTATTCAGATTCTTATTGATGAAATAGATGTGCCGATTATTGTGGATGCAGGCATAGGCAGACCTTCTCAGGCTTGCGAAGCCATGGAGATGGGCGCTTCTGCAATTATGGCTAATACTGCACTTGCCACAGCAGGGGATTTACCAATGATGGCTTCTGCTTTTAAAAACGCAATTGAGGCAGGCAGAAAAGCGTACCTTGCAGGACTTGGCAGAGTCCTTACCCGTGGCGCATCTGCCTCTGACCCTCTCACAGGTTTTTTGAGAGATTAAGGAGTAAATATGGAAAATCAGTTTTTTGTAGATTCTGAGCATTTGTCAGCAGAAGCACTCAATAAAAAACACAGACTTGAAAGTGACCCTTCTTTTCGTACTAATCATATGGAATATATGGAAGGTATGGAGATTATTGAATCTGATGTCTGCTCAAAGGTAATGGAGCATATGAAATCTTACGATTACAGCAAATATACAGCGGCTGATGTAAAGGCGGCACTTGAGCATGATGTTTGCAGTATCGAGGATTTCAAGGCTCTTTTATCTCCGGCAGCAAAGCCTTTTCTGGAGCAAATGGCACAGAGAGCTCGGCTTGAAACAAGCAAGCACTTTGGCAACACAGTGTATCTTTTTACTCCTTTATATATTGCGAATTACTGTGAGAATTACTGCGTTTACTGCGGATTCAACTGCTATAACCATATAAAGCGGATGAAGCTTAATATGGAGCAGATTGAAAAAGAAATGAAGGTTATTGCAGACAGCGGTATGGAAGAAATCCTGATTCTCACAGGGGAGAGCAGAGCCAAAAGCGATGTAGCGTATATCGGAGAAGCCTGCAAATTGGCACGAAAATATTTCCGTATGGTAGGGCTTGAGATATACCCTGTTAACACAGATGAGTATAAGTTCCTTCATGAGTGCGGTGCTGATTACATAACTGTATTTCAGGAAACTTATGATTCCGACAAATACGAGACTCTTCATCTTTTCGGTCATAAGCGTGTATGGCCTTATCGTTTTGATGCACAGGAAAGAGCACTTATGGGTGGAATGAGAGGCGTTGCCTTTTCAGCACTTTTAGGACTTTCGAATTTTAGAAAGGATGCTCTTGCAAGTGCTTTGCATGTGTACTTTTTGCAAAGGAAGTACCCTCACGCCGAAATGTCTTTGTCTTGCCCAAGGCTCAGACCTATTATCAATAATGATAGAATAAACCCTTTGGATGTGGGAGAAAGCGAGCTTTGTCAGGTGCTTTGTGCATACAGGATTTTTCTTCCCTTTGTGGGAATCACCGTGTCCTCTCGTGAAAGTGCTGAGTTCAGAAACGGTATAGTAAAAATTGCCGCAACAAAGGTTTCGGCAGGTGTTTCCACCGGAATAGGGGATCACGAAAGTAAATATACAGGAAAAGAAACCGATGATGTTCAGGGTGACGAACAATTTGAAATTGATGATAACCGAAGCCTTGAAAAAATGTATGAAGATATGGCAGATGAAGGCTTGCAACCTGTTTTAAATGATTATTTATATGTGTGAGGAAAATATGAAAAATTTTGATTCAAGCTTATATTTTATAACCGATAGCTCAGGCTTTACGGAAGATGAGTTTTTAAAACGTGTGGAGCAAGCACTTAAAGGCGGCGTAACACTTTTACAACTTCGTGAAAAAGATAAAACAACCCGAGAGTATATCACCCTTGCAGAAAAAGTACATAACCTTACTCAAATGTACAATGTTCCCTTGATAATTGACGATAGGGTGGATGTGGCTTTAGCGGTTAATGCCGAGGGAGTCCACGTGGGGCAAAGCGATATGCCTGTGAGTCTGGCAAGAAAACTTATGGGAGAAAACAAGATTGTAGGTGCAACAACAAAAACGGTCGAGCAGGCAAAAGAAGCCTTTGAGCAAGGAGCTGACTATCTTGGTGTAGGAGCAATTTTCCCTACCACTACAAAGGTCAAAACTGTGCTGACCTCTACCGATACTCTCAGAGATATCTGCTATTCTGTGCCGATACCTGTTAACGCAATCGGCGGACTTAATAAAGACAACATTGATGTTCTTGAAGGAATCGAAGTATCAGGAATCTGTGTTGTTTCAGCAATAATGAAAGCTGATGACACTAAAAAGGCAACAGAAGAACTTAAAGCAAGAGCAAAGGAACTGAACTTATGTTGAAAGGTGCAATATTTGATTTTGATGGAACCCTTGTGGATTCAATGTTCATCTGGGATACTTTTGGCGAGGATTATTTAAAAAGTCTTGGTAAAGAGCCAAAGGAAAACTTGAGTGACACTTTTGCTACATTTACACTTGAGCAAGCGGCAGAGTATTATCAAAAGCATTACGATATAACTCTTTCTGTAGAAGAAATAGTAAATGGCATAAACAGTATGGTCGCAGAAATTTATAGAGAAAAAGTAGCCTTAAAGTCGGGCGTGGCTGATTTTTTAGAAAAGCTTTATTCAAAGGGTGTAAATATGTGCGTTGCAACCTTAACGGACAAAGACTTGGTTGATGAGGTTCTTGAGAGGTTAGGTGTACGTGGATATTTTACCGAAATATTCACAACTTCCGAGGTTGGCCACAGTAAAAAAGAACCTCACATATACCGCAAGGCTCTTGATTATTTGGGAACCAGTAGGGAAGATACAATTGTTTTTGAGGACGCTTTTTACGCACTTATGACCGCTAAAAACGATGGCTTTAAGGTAGCTGGTGTTTTCGATAAACACGAAGAAAACCAGGTGATGATGAAAGCAAATGCTGATTACTATATTTCCGATTACAACAGCTTTAACTTTACTACACAAATGAAAACCGTTCTGACTATTGCAGGCTCTGATTCAAGCGGTGGTGCAGGTATTCAGGCAGACATCAAAACCATGACAATGAATGGTGTTTATGCCATGAGTGCTATTACTGCACTGACCGCACAAAACACAATGGGTGTCAGAGCTATTGTTAAGTCTTCGCCTGAGTTCTTAAAAGAACAGCTTAACGCTGTATTTGAGGATATATACCCCAATGCAGTAAAAATAGGAATGGTATCTTCCTCAGAACTTATCAGTGTTATTGCAGAAAGATTAAGCTATTACAAAGCCAAAAATGTGGTTGTAGACCCCGTGATGGTTGCAACCTCAGGCTCAGCATTAATGAAGACAGACGTCGTTAAAACTCTTATTGAAAAACTACTTCCTCTGGCAACTCTTGTAACCCCGAATATACCCGAAGCCGAGGTTTTGTCAGGTCTTAGTATCAGAAACAAAGAAGACATGATGAGTGCTGCAAAATATATAGGGGACACATATAATTGTTCAGTTCTTCTTAAAGGCGGTCACAGCGTCAATGACGCCAATGACCTGCTTTATACAAAGGGTGAGATGATGTGGTTTGAAGGCAAACGAATATCTAACCCCAACACCCACGGCACAGGCTGTACATTGTCGTCGGCAATTGCTTCAAACCTTGCAAAAGGATTTGACCTTGCTGCCTCTGTTCAAAGAGCAAAGGACTATATCTCTGGTTCTTTGTCTGCTCAGCTTGATTTAGGACAAGGCTCAGGTCCGATAATGCACAATTTTGACTTAAATTCATCCTTTGCCGAATAAAATTGTTTGAATGGAAGAAAAAGAATGAGAAATTACAAAACACAAATGGATGCAGCAAAACGTGGTATCATCGCCCCTGAAATGAAGGCAGTTGCTAAAAAAAGAATATAGAACAGAAGATGAAATCCGCGATAGCCGAGCTCCTGAACAGGAGGATAGTTGCTCTATGTGCGGAAAATTCTGTGCAGTAAGAAGTATGAATAAGGCATTAAACGGAGAATATATTGATATTCTGTAATACGATAAAATCATCATATCGTTAACAGAAATCATCAGACGTATAATAATATAAAAAAAACAGGCTGGCTCATTTGAGGCAGCCTGTTTGAGTATTAAGCTTGCAGAACATAATTCTGAGGACTTCAAAATCATGTCTGATTTTATGGTTTAGTTAGTTGAAAGCATAACCTTATCACTGGTGAACTGACTACCGCTGGATGCCTCGAACATCTGGAGAAGCTGGTCAATGGTAAGCTTTTTCTTTTCTTCGCCTTTAACATCAACCACAATTCTGCCTTCGTGCATCATAATCAGACGGTTGCCTACTCTTATGGCGTCTGCCATATTGTGCGTAATCATAATTGTTTTAAGGTTGTTTTTTTCAACTATTTCTTCTGTAATATCAAGAACTTTTTTTGCAGTTTTGGGGTCAAGGGCTGCGGTATGCTCGTCAAGTAACAATACTTTAGGCTTGTTGAGAGTTGCCATAAGGAGAGTCAGAGCCTGACGCTGACCGCCTGAGAGAAGTCCTACTTTTGCGGTTAGCCTGTCCTCAAGGCCTAAGTCAAGAACTTTCAGAAGCTCTTTGTACTCTGCTCGTTCTTTTTTTGTAATGCCTGAACGCAAGGTTCTTTTTTTGCCTCTGCGTGCGGCAAGGGCTAAGTTTTCTTCAATCTGCATATCAGCCGCAGTACCTGTCATAGGGTCCTGAAAAACTCTGCCTAAATACTTGGCTCGTTTATACTCGGGAAGTCTTGTAACGTCAATTCCGTCAATCACAATACTGCCGCAGTCCACAGGGTAAACACCTGCAATCATATTGAGCATTGTGGATTTACCTGCACCGTTACCGCCGATAACTGTTACGAAATCCCCTTCATCCAAATGAAGGTTTATGCCGTTTAAGGCTTTCTTTTCGTTAATGGTTCCGGGGTTAAAGGTTTTTCTTACGTCAATTATATCAAGCATTTATTTTATCCCCTTTCTTTGAACCTTTAACGTGGTTTTCGTTATACTTTCTTTTCCAGTAGGGAATAGCAAGAAAGATTGCAACAATGGTGGCCGAGAGAAGCTTTAAGAGGTTTGCGTCGAATCCCAAGGTAATAACCGCCTGGATAACGATGTAGTAAATTATAGAGCCAAGTGCAACAGACAAAAGCTTAAGTGCGAAATTTCTGAAGATTTTGCCAAAGAGTGCTTCGCCGATAATAACCGCCGCAAGACCGATAACAATAGCACCCTGACCCATTTTAACATCAGCAAAGCCCTGATACTGAGCGAGAAATGCACCGGAAAAAGCAACAAGTCCGTTTGAAAGCATAATACCAAGAACTTTGTTGAAGCTTGTGTTGATACCCTGCGCACGGCTCATATTAAGGTTAGAGCCTGTGGCACGAATAGCACTTCCCATTTCTGTGCCGAAGAACCAGTAAAGCACTGCAATAAGAACTATAAGAACAATGCCTACGGTAATAAGGGGGTTGTGAAAAGCAAATTCCTTTACCCAACGCAGAGAAACAAGAAGGTCGGTGTTATTAACATTTACCGATTGGTTAGCCTTGCCCATTATTTTAAGGTTAATGGAGTAAAGGGAAAGCTGAGTAAGAATACCCGCAAGAATAGGGGGGATACCCATAAGTGTGTGTAAAAGTCCTGTAATGGCACCTGCCAGAAGTCCTGCAATAAATGAAAGCAACATCGCAAGCCACAGGTTGCAACCGCCTAAAATAAGCATAACACCAACGGCACCGCCTGTTGCAAAGGAGCCGTCAACCGTTAGGTCGGGAATATCAAGAATTCGATATGTAATGTAAACGCCAATAGCCATTATGCCCCATATAAGTCCCTGAGAAACAGAGCCGGGCAGAGCATTAAAAAGCTGAAGTAAAATTTCCATGTCAGTTCACCTTTGTCATTAGATTAGGGAAAGAGCCGGAGAAATTAAAATTCCTCCGGCTGAAGTGTATGTATATTTGATGTAATCAGTTTGCCTCAATAGACTCGTAGCCCTCAAGAGGTGTAATGCCTAAAGCTTCGCAGTTCTGTTTGTTGTATTTGGGAGTCTGCTTCTCAGCATATTCGATGGGCATTGTGGATATATCAGCACCGTCTCTTAGAATCTTAACAGCCATTTTACCGGTTGTGTAGCCAAGGTCATAGTAGCTGATGGAAAGTGTTGCAATACCACAACCTGAGCAAATACCCTCCTCGCCTGCGATTACTGGAATCTTCTTAGGCTCGCAGATGTTGTCAATGATACCGGTGTTCTCAGCTACTGTGTTATCAGTAGGAACATAGATTACATCGCAGTTGTCAGCAGCAGTGGTACAAATCTGAGCAAGGTCGTTGGAATCTGTGAAGGGATACAGAGTAGCGGTAAGGCCCTTTGCTTCAAGTTCTGCTTTTACAACATCAACCTGATACTGGCTGTTAGCTTCCTTTGAGCAGTAGAGAAGACCAACTGCTTTTGCGTCGGGACACCACTCTGTGATCATCTCAGCTTGCTTATCAAGAGGAGCAAGGTCAGATGTGCCCGAGATATTGCCGCCTACTGTACCGCTAAAATCTTTAATTTCAAGTGCAACGCCGTATTCGGTTACTGATGTGCCAAGAATTGGAATTTCACCTGTAGCAGCCGCCGCTGACTGAAGAGCAGGTGTAGCGTTTGCCATAATCAAATCAACATTGTTTGATACAAACTGATTAGCAATGGTAGAACAGGTGTTGGGGTCGTTCTGGCCATTCTGAAAATCGAACTCAACATTATCTTCGCCAAGCTCGTCGATAACAGCCTGCTTGAAGCCTTCTGTTGCAGCGTCAAGTGCAACGTGCTCAACAAGCTGAACAATACCAATCTTATACTTGCCATCTGCTGAGGGGTCGGTGCCGCAAGCAGAAAATGCAAAACAACAACCAACGCACATAATAAGTGCCAAAACGAGGGATAATGCTTTCTTCATAATTATATCTCCTTAATTTTAGTTCAAAATCATAGAATAATTTCTGCTATGACCTTGCTTTTTTCTTGTGTTCATTATATAATATATCAAACATTAGTCAAACAAATGATATTGATATTATCTATCGAAAAATTAGATGTAGAAGGCGACAAGATGGAACTGAGAAATTTAGTAACATTTATTAACGTAGCAGAGCTTGGCAGCTTTACAAAGGCGGCAGCCCTGCTTGGCTATTCACAATCTACGGTTTCTTTTCAGATAAAGCAGCTTGAAGATGAGCTTGGGTGTCTTTTGTTTGAAAGAATAAACCACACCATAACTCTTACTGAGCGTGGGCGAGAGCTTATTTCTTATGCTCATCAGATTTGTGCTTTGGAAGAGGAGTTCAAAGAAAATCTTAAAGAGGACAAAACCTACAGCGGCCATATTCATGTGGTAACCCCGGACTCGGTTTGTGAAGAAATGCTCACTGCTCACTACTTGGATTTTCACAGAAAATACCCCGATATTTCTATTCGCTTTACCACAGGCGATTCAGGAGTCATGCTTGATATGCTTGACCACAACGAAGCAGATGTTATTATGACGCTTGACCATCGTTTATACAATAAAGATTACATCATTGCTAAGGAACAACAGCTTCCCATGCACTTTGTTGCCGCCTCGGAATCAAGGTTTGAAGGGCTTAGGAGCCTTTCTATTAAAGATATTATTAACGAGCCTTTTGTGTTAACCGAATGTGGTCAAGGCTACCGCCGCGTATTCGACAGAGAGCTTGCCAAAAGGTCTTTGGAGATAACCCCTGTTCTTGAAATCGGACGAACAGATATTATCACGTCCTTAGTTGCTGAGAGCAATCTGATTTCTTACCTTCCCGATTTTGTAACAAAACCCTTAATTAAGTCGGGTAAGCTTTGCTATCTTGATGTCTGTGATATGAATATTGAGATATGGAAGCAGCTTATTTATCACAAAAACAAATGGATGTCAAAAAGCTTGCGAACATTTATTGACTATGTTAAAAGAGAAGAATTTTCAGACTAAGCGGAAAACGAGAGATTCAGTACTTGAACCTCTCGTTTCTTTTTTAGTTAAGTATAGCTCCCTTTGCTCCGCCCGAAACAAGGGCGGCATATCTTTTTAAGTAGCCTGAAAGCTCCTTTTTCTTGGGAGAGAAATTTTTCATACGCTCATTAAATTCTGTTTCGTCAACCTTAAGCTCAATGGTGTTTTCGGGAATGTTTATGCTGATAATATCGCCATCCTTTACAATGCCGATTGCTCCGCCTGAAGCTGCCTCAGGAGTGACATGACCAATACAGGCACCTCTTGTTGCACCAGAGAATCTGCCGTCGGTAATAAGTGCAACACTTTCTCCCAGCCCCATACCCATAATGGCGGATGTAGGGCTGAGCATTTCTCTCATACCCGGGCCGCCTTTAGGACCTTCGTAACGAATAACAACAACATCGCCTGCTTGAATTTTGCCTGCGTTGATTGCCGCCTGTGCTTCTTCTTCAGAGTCGAAAACCTTTGCTTTACCTTCGAATACAAGCATTTTATCAGATACGGCAGAACGCTTAACCACACTGCCCTCAGATGCAAGGTTACCTTTAAGCACGGCAATGCCGCCTGTTTCGCTATAAGGGTTATCAATGGGTCGGATAACCTCAGGGTTAAGATTAACGGAGTCTGCAATATTTTCGCCTACTGTCTTGCCTGTTACGGTTATGCAGTTGGTATTAAGCAAGCCTTTCTTATTAAGCTCATTCATAACCGCATACACACCGCCTGCCTCGTCTAAATCTTCCATATATGTCCTGCCTGCAGGGGCAAGGTGACAAAGGTTTGGTGTTTTTTTGCTGATTTCATTTGCAATGTCAAGGTCAAGCTCCACGTTGCATTCGTGTGCAATAGCAGGAAGATGAAGCATAGAGTTTGTAGAACAACCCAGAGCCATATCAACGGTAAGAGCGTTCATCAAAGCTTCCTTTGTCATAATATCCCGTGGGCGGATGTCGCGTCTGAGCATCTCCATAACCGCCATACCTGCCTTCTTTGCAAGCTCAATTCTTCTTGAGTATACCGCAGGGATTGTGCCGTTGCCTTTCAGTCCCATGCCCAAGGCCTCAGTTAAGCAGTTCATAGAATTTGCAGTATACATACCTGAGCAGGAGCCACAGGTTGGACAAGCTTTGCACTCATATTCGTAGAGCTTTTCTTCACTTATCTTACCTGCACCAAAAGCACCAACAGCCTCAAACATACTTGAAAGACTTGTTTTATGCCCATCAATTTTGCCTGCAAGCATAGGGCCGCCGCTGACAAAAACTGTGGGAATATTTACCCTTGCTGCCGCCATTAAAAGTCCGGGGACATTCTTGTCGCAGTTAGGCACCATCACAAGGCCGTCAAAGCCGTGGGCAAGTGCCATTGCTTCGGTAGAGTCTGCAATAAGGTCACGGGTAACAAGAGAGTATTTCATTCCCTTGTGACCCATTGCAATACCATCGCACACCGCAATAGCAGGGAACACTATGGGTGTTCCTCCTGCCATTGCTACGCCCAGTTTTACAGCGTCTACGATTTTGTCAAGATTCATATGCCCCGGCACAATTTCGTTATACGAGCTTACTATGCCGATAAGCGGTCTTGATTGCTCTTCTTCTGTAAGTCCCAGAGCGTGAAATAGCGAGCGGTGCGGAGCATTATGTACTCCTTTTACTACATTTTCTTTTGACATAATATCACCTTAATTGTTGATAAGTTTATCTTCGTCGCTCCAACTGTAAAGCTTGCGGACATCTGCACCGACAATTTCAGAAGGATGTTCACTTGCAAGCTTTCTCATAGCATTAAAGTGAACCTGAGAACCTGCTTCACTCATATCAAGCAAGAATTCCTTGGCAAATGTGCCGTCCTGAATGTCCTTGAGGACTTTCTTCATAGTTTTCTTAGTTTCTTCGGTAATAATCTTAGGCCCTGTTACATAGTCGCCGTATTCAGCAGTGTTGGAAACAGAGTAACGCATACCAGCAAAACCACTCTGATAAATAAGGTCAACAATAAGCTTCATTTCGTGAATACACTCAAAGTATGCGTTTCTGGGGTCGTATCCTGCCTCAACCAGAGTTTCGTAACCTGCCTGCATCAAAGCAGTAACACCTCCGCAAAGCACAGCCTGCTCGCCAAAAAGGTCGGTTTCTGTTTCAGTACGGAAGGTGGTTTCAAGCATACCTGCACGGGCTCCTCCAATGCCAAGAGCATAGGCAAGGCCTAAATCCCACGCATCTCCTGTTGCGTCCTGCTCAACGGCAATAAGACAAGGCACACCCTTGCCTGCCTGGTATTCACTTCGTACTGTGTGACCTGGGCCTTTTGGAGCGATCATAATTACGTTTACATCCTTGGGCGGTTTGATACAACCATAGTGAATGTTAAAGCCGTGAGCAAATGCAAGGGTTTTGCCTGCACTGAGGTTAGGTTCAATGCTTTCTTTATAAAGCTTTGCCTGCTTTTCGTCGTTAATAAGAATCATAATGATGTCGGCGTTTTTTGTAGCCTCGGCAGAGGTCATAACGGTTAAACCCTGAGCCTCAGCCTTTGCCCAGCTCTTAGAGCCTTCATAAAGACCTACGATTACATCAACACCGCTTTCTTTAAGATTAAGTGCGTGAGCATGACCCTGAGAGCCATATCCGATAATAGCAACTGTTTTGCCATTAAGTTTTGTAAGGTCGCAGTCCTGCTGATAAAAAATTCTTGCCATAATAATTACCTCTTTCTGAATTTATAAATTGATTGCCTGCCTTAAAACGGAGCCGCCTTTTTCAAGGGAAGCGGTACCTGTACGGCAGATTTCTAAAATTTCAAAGTCTTTCATAAGTGTTATGAAATCGTCAAGCTTACTGCCCTGACCAATAAGGCGAAGCACAAAGGAATCTCGGGAATAGTCAATGGTTTCTGCCGAAAAAGCCTCTGCTGCCGCATAAATGTCGGGTCGGGTGGAAGATGAGTTTTTCATTTTAATCATCATAAGCTCGCATTTTACAGAGTTTTCGTCACTGAGTTCTTTAATGGAGCAAACATCGGGCAGTTTATAAAGCTGATTTATAAGCTGCTTTTTGTTTTCTTCTTCGCCGTCAAAGCTGAATGTGATTCTCGAATACTTATTTGATTCGGTTTCACTTGCGGTAAGAGAGTTTATGTTAAACTGTCGTCTGCGAAACATACTTGTAAGCCTGTTAAGAACTCCAAACTGGTTTTTAACAAGTATTGCTACTGTGTATCTGTTCACTTTTGCACCTCCAACTGAGTAATTATGTCATCCATACTGCCGCCGGGCGGAAGCATAGGAAGGACAAATTCGTCTTTGTCTATTTTGCAGTCGATAACGTATACGCCCTTTGATTCAAATGCTTTTTTAAGAGCATTGTCCAGATCCTCAGGAGTGCTGACTTCTTCTCCGTCTGCACCAAAAGCTCGGGCGAGAGCCGCAAAATCAGTCTTTCTGCCTAAAATGCTGTTTGAATAGTGCTTTTCATAAAAAAGAGTCTGCCACTGACGAACCATGCCAAGGACACCGTTGTTCATAATCAGAATAACAATGGGAATATTGTAGGAAACGGCTGTTGCAAGCTCATTAAGGCACATACCAAAGCTTCCGTCGCCAGTGACTAAAACACTTCTTTCTTTTGTACCAAAGGCCGCACCGATTGCCGCACCTAAGCCAAATCCCATAGTACCTAAACCTCCGCTTGAAACAAAACGTCTTGGAGTTTTGAAGGTAAGGTTCTGTGCCGACCACATCTGGTGCTGACCAACATCGGTAGCAACTGCGGTATTCTCACCTAAATATTTGTTAAGAGTAAGAATGGCTTTTCTTGGTGTAAGGCCTTCTCGATTATCAAGGCGGTTTTCTTCCTCTGCTTTAAGAGCAAAGATTCTTTCTTGCCATTTGGGCTTTTTGTTTTCAATTATAAGAGGTAAAAGCTTCTCAAGTGTAAGCTTTACATCTCCTCGTAGTCCGCAAACGGTATTTACTGTTTTCGAAAGCTCTGAGCCGTCAACGTCAATATGGATAATTTTTGCACCCGTAGCGAATTTCTGGCGGTTACCTGTAACCCTGTCGTTAAATCTGACACCCAGAGAAATTATAAGGTCAGCATTATGCATAGCCATTGAAGAAGCGTAGTGTCCGTGCATACCCTGCATACCCAAGAAACGAGGATGATCAGTTGGTATACCTGAAAGCCCCATAAGTGAGCAGCCTATGGGAGCGTCGATTTTCTCAGAGAGAGTCAGCATTTCTTCCTGAGCATTGGCGGTTATTACACCGCCGCCAAAATAGATGTAAGGTCTGCTTGCTTTGTTGATGTACTCAGCCGCTTCATTTATGCGAATGTCTTTAGCGGCAAAAGCTCTCTCCGCCTCAACCTGTGGCTGAGGTTCATACTCGCACTTTGCAATCTGCACATCCTTTGGCACATCTATAAGCACAGGTCCCGGTCTGCCTGATTTTGCCAGCCTGATAGCGTCACGAATTGTGTCTGCAAGGTCTTCTACATTGCCAACAAAGTAGTTGTGCTTGGTTATGGGAAGAGTGACACCCGTAATGTCAATCTCCTGAAAGCTGTCTGAGCCTATCTGAGTTGTGGGGACATTACCACAGATTGCAACCATTGGAATTGAGTCAAGGTAAGCCGTTGCAATACCTGTTACAAGGTTTGTAGCCCCGGGGCCGGAGGTGGAGATTACAACGCCGACTTTACCTGTTGTGCGTGCATATCCGTCGGCGGCGTGTGCCGCACCCTGCTCGTGGGCGGTAAGGATATGGTTAATCTCATTCTGATGAGTGTAAAGACTGTCGTATACATTGAGAATTTGTCCGCCCGGGTAACCGAAAACAGTGTCGCAACCTTGCTCAATTAAAGTTTTTACTAATATATCTGAGCCTGACAGAAGCATTGTATCACTCCTTTTCTGCTATTACTTCAACCTCTACCAAAGCACCCTTGGGTAGCTCTTTAACTGCTACACAGCTTCTGGCAGGCTTTTCTGTAAAATACTCTCCGTAAACACTGTTGAAGTCTGCAAAGTCATTCATATCTTTTAAGAAGCAAGTTGTCTTGACTACATATTCAAAACCTGAGCCTGAAGCCTCCAAGACTGCTCTAAGATTTTTGCATACTCTGTGAGTCTGCTCATTAATGTTTTCTCCCTCAAGAGAGCCTGTTTTGGGGTTCAGTGCAATCTGACCTGAGGTGAAAATCAGGTTACCAAGTACCACTGCCTGTGAATATGGGCCAATAGCCTGAGGTGCTTTGTTTGTTGTAACTTTTGTGTTCATATTTTTATCTCCTCTCAATTACACTACTATTTTGAACCCCTCATTTTTGAGGGACTCGGTTATTAAATTAACGTGGTCATAATCTCTTGTTTCCATTTCGATTCTGAGGAAACATCCGTTAACGCTTTTGGTGTTGCCTTTTTCGTAGTGAACCCCTGTAACGTTACCGCCTAAGTCTGCAATGATTCTTGATATTTCTTTAAGTTGACCTGGTTTGTCAATAAGCTCGATAAGAAGGCTTGAAGACCTTCCTGAATTTAAAAGTCCTCGGTCAATTACTCGGGAAAGACTTGTAACGTCAATATTTCCGCCGGATACAACGCATACAACCCGCTTGCCTTTAAGCGGTAGTTTATCAAACATCACAGCCGCCACAGCAGTTGCACCTGCGCCTTCTGCGATCATCTTCTGCTTTTCAATAAGTGCTAAGATGGCGCTTGCAACCTCATCGTCAGAAACAAGCACTACATCGTCAACATATTCGCTTGCTATTGCAAAGGTGTTCTCTCCCGGCTCTTTAACTGCAATTCCGTCAGCAATTGTCTGCACAGATTTAAGACACTCAATTTTGCCTGCCTTCAGGGACTTATACATACTTGGAGCACCCTTGACCTGTACCCCGTAAACCTTTACGGAAGGCCGTATCTGCTTTACTGTGTAAGCGATTCCCGAAAGCAAACCGCCACCGCCTACAGGTACTACAATAGCGTCGATATTATCAAGGTCATTTAAGATTTCAAGAGCGATTGTACCTTGACCTGCAATAACGTTTTCATCATCAAAGGGATGCACAAAGGTGTAGCCCTCTTTTTCTTTAAGCTCCAAAGCTTTCTGATATGCGTCGTCATAGCAACCTGCCACCATACACACATCAGCGCCAAAACCCTTTGTTGCTTCAACCTTGGATATGGGAGCCGAGTCAGGTAGGCAGATAAGAGATTTAATGCCGTTTTTTGTTGCCGCCAAAGCCACACCCTGAGCGTGGTTTCCTGCCGAGCAAGCTATAACTCCCTTTGCCTTTTCTTCCTCGGATAGCATTGCTATTTTGTAAGCTGAGCCTCGCACCTTGAAAGAACCTGTAATCTGTAAATTTTCGGGCTTTAAATAAAGCTCAGAGTCGGGAGCTATTCCGTAGGCTCTTACCAATTTTGTTTCGCGAATAATGTTTTTCAGCACCATTTGTGCATTGAACACCTTGTCAAGAGATAACATATTTATTCCGCCTTTCACATAAATACTTTATGCTTTAAGGCAAAAAATAAACCCGCCTCAAAGCAACTAAACACTTTGAGACGGGTGAAAAATTTAATATCACTCGCGGTACCACTCAAATTGCGGATATAAAAATCCGCCACCTCTTCGAAGTCCAATAACTTCTATACACTAACGTAGCAAACACGGGAAACGCCTACTGGGTGTTTGAACCTTTGGGGCTTCCGGCTCAGAAGGGATAGGAAATTCTAATGTGTTATATCGGGATCGCACCACCCCCGACTCTCTGGGAAAACAACTTATAGATTCCGTCTTCATCGACGCCTTTGAAAAATATTTTAAATTTGTTGTGTATTCTACTCCCGTTTCTGTCAGTTGTCAATAATTTTTCTGAAAAAAGCAAATCCATTATTTTCAATTCTAAGTATCGAAATTTTCGATAATAAATAAAATCGCAAAAGATAATACTAATCGGTCAGATAATATAAAGGACCTGATATTTAAGAGAACTATTAAGAGAAGTGCTATCAGAAATAAATTGAAAATGACATCTGATAATTGTATATATTCTATCATTTGGTTGATTTTTAGAATGAGTGCAGATAAAATAGTAATGAATAATTTTTGAGATATTTTTAGGCTTTTGATTGTATTATATTTGTAAGGGGGTGGTAGGATGTCTTGCGACTACAAGAGAACAGAAGAAGCGTTGAAGCTTTACGGCGACAGCTTGATGCGAGTTGCTTTTACATATACTCAGAATATGGATGACGCACAGGATATGGTGCAGGAGGCTTTTTTGAGATATCTTACCAAAGCTCCCAAGTTTAAATCAGACGAACATGAAAAGGCGTGGCTTATTCGTGTTACCATAAACATATGCAAGAACTACATTGCCTCTGCTTACCGCAAAAATTATGCTGAGCTTGATGAGAGCATAACTGTTTCGGACAGTTACAACACAGGCTTGAGCGATGCAATCAAATCGTTACCTCACAAATACAGAATCGTAATTCATTTGTACTACTATGAAGGGTACAGCCAAAAAGAAATAGGAAATATTATTAACCTCACCGAGTCAGCGGTGGCAACCCGTCTTCAACGAGGACGAAATTTACTAAAGAAAAAGATAGGAGATGATTATTTTGACTGATAAGAAGTTTAGCACTGAATATAAAAATTACATAGAATCAGCAGAACTTCCCGTCGATTATCAAGCCGAAATCCTCTCTAATCTTAAGAAGAAAACCCAAGAACCGCAAAAATATATGTTCTATAATAATCGTAAGCTTGTAACCTCTTTAGTCGCGGCGGTGCTTGTGGTTTGCATAGGGTTGTCTATATTCTTATCATTTAACTTTTTGAAGAATCAAGATGTAACTCTTAATTTCAGAGTTATGTCTGCTACAAATCTAAAAGGTATATACGGTGCGAAAATTGCTTTTATATCCCCCTCGGGAGAGAGGATAAAAGATAAAAACGGCGAGGATATTACAGCTTTTACAGATGAAAACGGCACAGCCACAGTAACACTCCCGACTGATGAAGATTGCACGGTAGAGGTTACTGCTGATGGTTTTATTACCCTTGAAGAGTCTGCCAAGGACGGCAATTACTACATAAGCCCCATAATGAATGATGATACCTATCGTGCGGTGCTTACTTGGGGTAAAGAGTGCGACCTTGACGCCCACTTAAGCGTTACTGCTCACGATAATACAGAGAAGATAAATTACTATAAAAGCGATATAAAAGACGAAAACGGAGCGGTTTTAGCCGCCCTCGACGTTGACAACGAAACAGGGGACGGCCCCGAAACCATTACCTTTAATGCGGACGATAATTCTTTGTGGCGTTTTTCCGTATGCTCTTATTCTGCACTTAAGGAAAACAGTAAATTGAGCCTTTTTGAGGCCAAGCCAAAGGTTACGCTTTATCAGGGAAACAAATTGGTTAGCACCTACACATTAGATATAGAAACAGCCGATAATGTGTGGCGTGTGTTTGAAATCAAAAACGGCGAGATAAAGCTGAGTAATTACACATATTCGGTTAATGCTGTAACTGAGATAGAGTAAGGGGGAAAGGAAAATGAGCAAAAGAATTAAAATGTCTGTCAGTCTTATTCTGATGCTGACTCTGGTGTTTTCTGCAGTAACTTTTACAAAGGCAGAGTCGGATGAGCGGGAACTTTACTATAACGATGATTTTATATATGAGGTTTTATCGGATAAAACTATAACAATTCATTGCTATATAGGGACAGATAGTGAAGTAACTGTACCCGGCTTAATTGACGATTTGCCTGTTGCATCCATTGAGCCACTGGCTTTCTATGGCACAAACGTAAAGGAAGTTAATATATCTGAGGGTATAACCACTCTTAAAGATGAAGCGTTCTTTTACAGTTCTTTGTTGGAGTCAGCCAAACTACCTACTACTATTAAAACAGTCGGTCAGGGTGTGTTCAGAGATTGTGTTAATTTAAAAAACGTAACCTTCGCTGAAGATAAAGGTATGCTGGGTAAGTATATGTTTTACGGCTGTACCCGACTTGAATCTGTAAATCTCCCTATGATCTCAGAGAATATTCCTGTTGGTGCTTTCAGTTATTGTCAAAGTCTTAAAGATGTCAGACTGCCTGAAAATCTTAAAGATATTTATGACTATGCTTTTTACGGCTCAGGACTTGAGAGTATTGCACTTCCCAAAAGTCTTGAAAACATATATGCCCGTGCCTTTGCTGAAAGTAATGCTCTTGCTGAAATTAAGGGTGCCGACAGAGAATTTAAGTTTGTTGCAGAGGATGCTTTTTATAACTGTATTGCAAAGTTTCCTTATTTTAAGGAAACTACTGTAGCAACTACAATGCCTACCGAGAGTAGCACCGCACCTATAACCTCTACCGCACCTACCGAAACCACTCAGGTTACAAGCATAAACACAGACCCGACAGAAACTACACATTTCTTTCCGCTTCCGCCAATAGAGCCAACGGATAATAACCCTCAGGCTTCTGCAGGTATTGAAGATGTGCCGCCTTCAAGCGGATGGGATGATTTTACTACTATTTCCACCGACCCTACGGAGACTTCAACTGCTACGATTATCCCTACTACCACAAGCGAGCCTACTATTACTACTGCCGAGGTTACAACAACGGCAGAGCCTACAAAACCTCAGGACATAATAACAGACGACGGATATTTTATCGGTCAGTCGGATGGTTTCCTTCTTCACGAAGGTTCTAAAATATCCTCGGCAAAGAACTTAGCAAGCGAAAGAAAAGAGGAGCTTTTGTCCCTTGCTTGGAATGTGAGAAGCTTGGGGGACACTAACTGCGACAATAAAGTTAACATCAAGGATGCTACCCAGATTCAGCGTTTTATCGCACTTATTATTGATGAAACTGCAGAAGATTTCAGTTACAAAAATGCAGATGTTAACACAGACGGAAAGATTACAATAAGAGATGCAACAATTATTCAGAAATTCGTGGCAAAAATAATTGATTCTTTGTACTGATTTTTTGAGATTTTTTGAAAGACTTATTTGTATTAAAGGTAGAAAGATATTTTTTATCAAACTACAAAGGAGTGTTATTATGCGTAAAGTTATATCTTTAGTTCTTGTTCTTTTAATGGCGGTTTCGTTGTTTGTGCCTATGCTTTCGGTAAATGCAGAAACAAATGAAGAAACAGAGGCGACAGTGTCCACATATAATCTTGTTGCCTTAATGAACAGAGGCGATAAGCTTTTAGAAGAATACGATTTTACCGAGGAAAGCTTAGCCGACTATAAGCTTGCCTACGACAAAGCTATGAAAGTTTTGTTTTACGGCAAAACTCAGGAAGAGATAGACAGTGCAAAAGCCGAGCTTGAGTCTGCAATCAATGCCTTGTCGGCACAGATTGAAACCACAACTGTACCTGCGCCTATTTATCGCCTTGCAGGCGATGTTAATGAGGATTCTAAAGTAAATGTCAGGGATGCAACTGCTATTCAGAAACATTTGGCAAATATAATTACACTATCATCTGTTGGTGTAGCTTTGGCTGATGCGAACGGTGACGGAAAGCTTAACATCAAGGATGCAACCGAAGTCCAGAAATTCATTGCAGGACTTATATTCAGTGATGTTATCGGTGAAGAAATAGAAGTTAAGCCGGAATTTACAGAAGCTACAAAGCCCGTTGAAAGTGAAACTGCAACTCTAAATACAGATACTACCGAAAAGGTTGATATTACCACAGAAGCGAGCTTACCCACAACTGCACCTGTAATTACAACAGACCCTGCTGAGGTGTTGCCCACAGATGCGACTGAGGTTACAGAGGTAACAAAAGCAACCGAGGCTACCGACCCCACAGAAAGCTTACCTTTTGAGAATGCACGGGACAGATTTGAAAGACTAATGAATGTAGCAAACCATATTCTTTGCTCCACAGGTAACAATTACGATATGGAGTCCTATAATAAGCTGATTAAAGCTTATAATGACGGACTTATGATTATAGAACAGATTAATATTACAGATGAAGAGTACAATGCTCATTCTGATGCACTTGAAAGTGCAATTAACGGTCTTGTTATGTATGAATGGGACACCGAAGCACTCTTTTCAGCAATTCAGAAGGCAGAGGCTATTAACAAAGCAGACTACACAAAAGAAAGTGCCGACAACTTAAGTGAAAAGTGGCATCGTGCTATGGGTGCATTGTTCGGTGCTAAATCTCAGCAAGAAGTAGACAATGCCACAGCAGAACTTTTGACGGCGATTGATGCCTTAGTGCCTGCGGACAGAATAAGCTTCAACCTTGCAGAAGAATTCCGTGTGGAGTATTACGGTTCAGAAAAAACCGAGCTTTACCTTGTTAAGTCCAGAGAGGAAATGGCAAGTGTTATTGCAAAGATTCAGGGCAGCATATACTCAAGTCTTTACACAACTCCTACTATCAGCGAAAAATACAATGACGAATTTTTCGAAAACAATGCCCTCGTTATTTCCCTCAACTGCGTAGGCGGAAGCAACTGCTACCAGACTATTGACTTTCTTAATTTAGATGGCGATACACTTACAGTTTGCAGAACTCTTTATAAACCCGACATTGTTCTTACAGATATGAACTACCGCTATGCTCTCCTTGAAGTAAGTGCAAATGCGGTTAAAAATGTAAAGAATCTTGTAGACAACGTTACTTATGCTACCATAGGTGATGATGTTACACTTCCTGACAAATACGAGAGAGAAATCGCTATATATTTTACAAATACTCAGAATTGGTCTAAAGTGTATATCCATTTCTGGGGCGGTGAGTATGAAACAATCTGGCCCGGTGCCGAGATGGATTATGTAGAGAACAACCCCTACGGTCAGGATGTTTTCAAAGCCTATATCCCTGCTGATACCACAGGCATAGTTTTCTCGGCAGGGGCTAATATGCCTCAGACGGTTGATATAGTTACAGATATCTCAGACGGTTGTGGTTTCTATCCTACCGAAACTACGAATAATAAATGGAATGTAAAAAGCTATATCTATGAGGACAAGAACGAAGAAGAGTCTACTGTTGCTCCCAAACCTGATGAAGTTGTCACAACTGCAACTGTGCCTGAAACAACTGTGCCAAAAGATAATGGCAGTGACGGCACCGCAATAGTTTTCTCAGTAAAAGAAGAATGCCGTGTAGAGTACTATGGCACAGATGACTCGAAGCTTTATATTGTAAGAAACGTTGCTGAATTTAAAGCAGTGCTTGATACTATTCAAGGCAGTTCCTACGGTGATTACTATCAAAAGCCCACCATAAGTGACGAGTATGACGATTTGTATTTTATGAGTAATGCTCTTGTAATTTCACTTAGCTGTGTAGGTGGCAGTAACTGTTATCAGACTATCGATGGCATTAAAGTAAGCGGAGATACCCTCACACTTCACCGAAGATTATTTAAACCCGACATAGTCCTCTGTGATATGAACTATCAGTATGCGCTTATAGAGGTCAATGCATACGAGGTTTGGGGTGTGCAAAATGCAGTATATAGCAACACCCATGTCCGTATAACAGAATAATTAAATACATTATGCTAAGCAGAACTCCCGATTAAAAATCGGGAGTTCTTTTGCTAAGCGATGTTCAGCGGTATAAAAGCCTCAATTTCGCCCTTTGTGCAGTTTGTTTGAAAGAGTTCAAGGGTATGGGTACATATCAGGACGAGGAAAGAGAAATCTGTAAGTACACATACACACTTGCTGACTGATTGCACTTTAAAATTGTTGACAAATCAGATTTTTAGGTGTATCATACAGTAAACCCATGAGGGAGTAGCAAGCGGTAAAATACCGTAGCAAGTCAACATCCTGGCAGTTTTTAACTGTCTGGCTTGTTTTAAATTGCCAGACTCATGTATAGAATAAAGCTATACATTGAGTCTATTTATAAGAGTTAAAACCCAAGTATAGCTTAAGGCTGTGCTTGGGTTATTTTATTTGAAAGGAAAGATTTTTATGTTGTTAGTTTTAGAAGGAATTGTAATGTGCTTTGTATTGCTTTTAGTTTGCGTTGTAGCAATAGCAAACGGACCCGTAGGCGGCGTAGCGCTTTACGAAAATGATGTTCAGAAAAGAGTTGTAGAGCTTGGGCTTACAACCAAAAAGAAAATCAAGAAAAGCTTTGTGTTGATGTCAGTTGCTTTGTATCTTCCGTTGTTTACATTAGTGCCGTTTATGGTGTATTATATAAACGGAGCGACAGGTTTTTGGGATGGCTTCTGGCAGATGTCCATTATAATGTGGAT
>JAFXBG010000001.1 GCA_017521925.1 Clostridia bacterium | reverse complement strand
TGTTAGGTGTTACTTCGCTTACAGGAATTTCAAGTGTATATGTTGAGCCTGTGTCGGGAACTGTGAATACCATTTTTGCATTTGCATCAGCAATTGTCTTAGAGGTAAGGCTCATATAGTAGTTTACGGCAATCTTGTCGCCAAGGCTGATTGTATGACCCAAAAGCTTATCCTTTGCGTTGGGATCTTCCATACCGCAGATTGTACATTTGCCGTTTTCGAAGTTATGCACGCATTCCTCACCGCAAACAGGGCACTTGCCGTCTTCCCAATTATGCTGGGCGTGGAGTGTGAATGTGCCTGTTTTTTCGGTTGTGCCTGTTAAAGCACCTGTGTACAGATCGTTTTCAAGATAAAGGCTGTTAAGATTATCTGTCTCAGGCAGATAGAAATAGAGCATATTTGTGTCGAGGGTTATTACGTCATTAAGCCCGTAGCTCTCAACGCCCTTTACTTCGGTAACAGCTTTCTGTTCTGAGGCTCCATCAAGGGTGATTGTGTTAAGATATACATTGTTACCCTTGCCGTCTGTAAGAGTGCCTTCGGATTTAGCGTAATATCCCTTACCTATATCCTCGGAATAAGTACTGCCTGAATCCGCCTTTATATTACCACCGGTAATGACTATGTTGCCGGTTTCAGCATAATATCCGCCGCCTATTGCAGCACCATAGCGATAACCTGTATTTGTTGAGGTTACAGTACCGCCGTTAATTGTTACATCAACAGCTTTGCCTAATTGACCGCTACCAATTCCGGCACCATAATTTAAAGAGCTTGATGTAATGTTGCCGCCGTTTATGATTACTTTGCCGGCAACACCATAATATCCGCTACCAATTCCGGCACCAGCACCTCTGCCACTTGCTGTAACAATACCATCGTTAATGGTAACGCTGAAAGTTTCGTCAGAAATATATCCTCCGCCGATACCTGCACTACCGCTTGCGGTAACAGTACCGCCGTTAATAATAACGTCAGTTGCATAATCGGCATCTCTTCGGCTACCAATACCGGCACCTTCCCTACCTGCTGTTGCCGAAACTATGCCATCGTTAATAGTGATTTTTGTGCCGACGATACCGCTGTTCCATGTGTTTTCTACTGTTGCAGTAATTGTACCGCCGTTGATGACGATTTCGCCTTCACCCAAACCGCCAATAGCACCATGGGTTCCATCATACAAAGTAGTTGCATTAAGCACACCTGTGCCGCCTATTGTAGCCTTAGAATTACTATTTATGTAAATACCGGAACGACCTGTAAGAGTGTTTTCTCCTAACAAGGCAATGTCAGCCTCGGCTCCCGATTTTATTTCTATTGCTCTTAATTTATCATCGCCAATAATCTCAACATTGTTCAGAACAATGTTTGCAACTGTACCGCTTTCTACAACAATATTATTAGCAGTTGTGCTGCCGGTAATTTCAATAGGCTCGTCAGCGGCGTAATCTTTGCTGCCGCCATCAAAACCGGAAAAGCTTACAGTTAATGTAGAGTCGTCCTTTTTTGAAATTGTAATCGAACCGACAGAAATGTCGAGCTTATCGGTTGAGCTGAAGGTTACGGTATAATCTTTAACAAAATCAGTACCGTAAGCTAAGCCGTTGGCAACTGTTGCACGGATTGTTGCTGTGCCTGAACTGGTTGCAATTAACTTGTTGCCGTTTATTTGTGCACCTGTTGTGCCTGCATTTAAAACAGACCAAGTAAGGGCTTTGTAGCTTGCGTTATCAGGGGTTACTGTCATTGCAGGCAAGGTATTGCTTACGTTTACCCAAGACTCTGTGGGAACGTTGCCTGTTATATCTGTTACCTTTGTAAAGGTCACAGGTATTTCAAAAATCTTTTCAACAGGGGTACAGTAGCCGTCAGAAACTGTAACCTTGATTTTTACTTTACCCTCGCCATAAACCGAGAGGTTTGTTCCGTTTAATACTGCATCTGTTGTGCCTGCGTCTATAAGCTCGTAAGAAACAACGGGCATAATCACGTTATCAGCAGGAGTTAAAGTTGCAGATAATGTTGTTGATGAGTTGGCAGGCACTGCTTCGGTAGAGAGTGAAACATCTGAAAGCGGAGCATAACCCTGTGGAGCATTACCCTTTAACTGACCATACAATTTAATTGTTCCGCCGTTATTAACAATTGTACCGTTGTTGGTGAGGGTACTGCCTGCAGGCACTGTCAGGGTTTCGCCCTCATTTACTGTTAAGGTGAAACCGGAAGGAACAACGCCATTACCGGAAACGTTCCATACAGTCCCCTTCTTCTGTACAACATTGTCTGCTTTACCACCAGCCGTTGTGATTGTGGCACCCGTTACATCAAAAATATTTACGGTATTAATGTAATCGTTTGAACTTACCATTGCCCTTGAATTACAAACAATTGCTTCTTTAACTGTACCGCCGAAAATCGTGATGTTTGATATTCCTGAGAAGCCACCATAGTGCTGACCTGCATAAATACGGCTAACTGTACCGCCGGTCATGGTAATGGAGCCGTTAACACCCCTCATACCGTCCTGATTATTAGAACCTGCGAATATACGCCACTCAGACAGGTCTTCGCCGTTTTCACCGTTTGCAGTTACATATTTTTTGGTACTTCCGCTCATATACCAAATTCTTGTGCCGTTGGGTGCTTCTTCAATGGTGATAGCTGTGCCGTTTGCAAAAATAGCGTCATCATCATTATAATAGTTCTCTCTTCGGGTAGGTGCATAAGCTGAGGTATCAGCCGCCGCAAAAGCAGAGAAAAGCGACATAGGCACCAAGGAAAGCACCATTAAGAGAGTAAGCAGTAAGCTTAAGGCTCTTTTGCCAAAAAATTTCTTCGTTTTCAATTAAAAATCCTCCTTTTATTTTGTAAATATATATAAACAAGGGCAGTTGTGTAAAGGGGGACAAACGCAAAATAAAAAGCCCTTGGAAATTAAGAATATGAGCAAGATTTTACGGTAGCTTTTCGCCTTAAAAACAAAGCAATCTGCCACACGTTAAACTTACCCATTATTACACTTATCATTTTATATGTTCTTAAAATCCGTGTCAATATTTTTAAGGTAATTCTATCTTAATAAACCATGAAAAGATAATAAAAAACCTCAGCAACTGATAAAATCTGCTAAGAAAAAACTTTTTATGATACAGTCACAAACGGAAGCTCGATTAGTTTATTTTGTTCACTGGTCTCTGTTGCATTTTCAATATGTTTTTCAAATGCTTTTTTGCAACAGAGAAGAACGATTTCGCTTACTATACCAATCAAGAAACTCTGATTGTTATCTGAAGATAAATATGGTATAAATATAAAAACATTAGCAGTTGGAATCAGGAATATAAGAACATTGATTATCGGTGGAGTTGCAAGCGGGTATAAGCTTTATGAGTCGGTTATAAATGAAAATACCGTTTCTGAACATATCTGCACCGAGTGTAAGTAAAGCAATGTTCACACAAGCCTGTTCACTTTCTTTTATGTGCTAAAAGCGTATTTACCAATATTTTATTTATTGCTTGGTACAATGGTTTATTTACTTTTTTAAACCCTTGTGATATAGTTAATATTGATACAAAACTACTATTGAATGTTTCTTATAAACAGGAGGATCTATCGTGAAATATGATGTTGTAATTATCGGTGCAGGTCCCGGCGGTATATATGCTGCCTTTGAGCTTATCAAGCTCAAGCCTGAACTAAAGGTTGCGGTATTTGAAGCAGGCCACGAGCTCAGCAAACGCCGCTGTCCTATTGACGGTGATAAGATAAAAACCTGTATCGGTTGTAAGAGCTGCTCGATTATGAGCGGATTCGGCGGTGCAGGAGCTTTCTCTGACGGTAAGTATAATATTACCAACGATTTCGGCGGTACGTTATACGAGTACATCGGCAAAAAGCACGCTTTGGAGCTGATGCACTATGTAGATGAAATCAATATGCGATTCGGCGGTGAGGGCTGTAAGCTTTACTCTACCGCAGGTACCCGTTTCAAGACCTTATGTATCCAGAGCGACCTGCATCTTCTTGATGCATCTGTACGTCATTTAGGTACCGACATAAATTATATAGTTCTTGAAAACCTCTATAACGAGCTTAAAGATAAGGTGACCTTTTTCTTTGACACTCCTGTTGAGGCTATCAAGATTATCCCCGGCGGTTATGAAATCAGAACCAAAAAAGGTGCATACCCCTGTAAGAAATGCATTGTTTCTGTTGGCAGAAGCGGCAGCAAATGGATGGAAAAGGTATGCAAGGATTTAAGCATTCCTACCGAGTCCAACCGTGTTGATATCGGTGTCCGTGTTGAGCTTCCTGCTGCTGTGTTTGCACATCTTACCGACGAACTTTATGAAAGTAAGATTGTTTACCGTACCGAAAAGTACGGCGATAAGGTCCGTACCTTCTGTATGAATCCTAAAGGTGCCGTTGTTAATGAAAACACCAACGGTATCATCACGGTTAACGGACACAGCTACGAAGACCCCTCTATGCAGACCGAGAACACAAACTTTGCTTTGCTCGTTTCAAAGCATTTCTCGGAGCCTTTTAAAGACTCCAACGGCTACGGCGAATCTATTGCCCGACTTTCAAATATGCTGGGCGGCGGCGTTATCGTTCAGCGTTTTGGCGACCTTATACGCGGCCGCCGTTCAACCGAGGGCAGAATAGAAGATGCATTTATAACCCCCACTTTACAGGCTACTCCCGGTGACTTGAGCCTTGTGCTTCCCAAGCGAATTCTGGACGGTATTATCGAGATGATTTATGCTCTGGATAAAGTTGCCCCAGGTACTGCCAACGACGACACACTGCTTTATGGCGTAGAAGTTAAGTTCTACAATATGGAAGTTGAAGTAAGCAAGAAGCTTGAAAGCTGCTATCCCGGTCTTTACATCATAGGCGACGGCTCAGGCATTACCCATTCGCTTTCCCACGCATCTGCAAGCGGTGTGCATGTGGCAAGAAGTATTGCAAAGTAATTAATTGCAAAATTATTCTTATATAAAGGAGCTCAGATATATGAATTTTTTAGAAGAGAAAATCACTAAAGACGGAGTTGTTAAGCACGGCAATGTTCTGAAAGTAGACAGCTTCTTAAACCATCAGATGGACATTTCCCTGATGGAAGAAATCGGCCGTGAATTCAAACGCCGCTTTGGCGATAAGAATATTACCAAGGTTCTTACAATTGAAGCATCAGGTATTGCTATCGCCGCTTTTGTTGCAAAGGAATTTGGTGTTCCCATGGTTTTTGCGAAAAAAGCCAAGTCCATAAATCTTGACGGCGAAATGTACGTTGCTGAAGTTGAGTCCTTCACTCATAAAAACAAGAACACAGTTATCGTTTCCAAAAAGTTTTTAAGCGAGGGCGAGCACGTTTTAATTATCGACGATTTCCTTGCCAACGGCTGTGCATTACAGGGACTTATCTCCATTACAGAATCCGCAGGTGCTATAGTTGAGGGTTGCGGTATCGCTATTGAAAAAGGCTTTCAGTATGGTGGCAGAGCAATCCGCAATATGGGTTATCAGGTGGAATCTTTGGCAATTATTGATGCAATGGACGCCGAAACAGGTACTATTACCTTCCGTGAGCAGAACTGAAAATTTTAATACATAACCAAAAAGCAACCTTGCAAAGATTAAAATGCAAGGTTGCTTTTTATGTATATTAAGTTTCGTCTTTGCTCTTAAGCACTTGTTTTATTACCCAGAACTGTAACCCTTTTGGCAATATATCAAGCATCAGCAGTAAGGGATTTCGGTTGATTTTGTATGCGAATTTCGGAGATTTTTTACTAAGTATTCTGAGTGTCTTTTCAGCAATCTTCTCAGGGGCTACGCTTCTTGCCTCTACGCTGTCTACTATGCGTTTGAATCTATCAGCGTTGCATTTGTAAAGCTTTGTTTTTTCGCAGAACTTATCAAGGGCATCGGTGGAAACCCCAAGCATACCTGTCTGTACAGCCCCTGCACGTAGGACACTTACCTTTATATCTTTCAACTGAAGCTCCATCCTGAGAGAATAGGCATATTTATCCAGTGCAGATTTTGTTACCGCATAGATACCCGTAAATGGCAAAGGGTCAAGAGGTGCAAGCTCACTTGTGGTGATAACAATACGGGAGCCCTCACCCAGAAGCGGAAGGAAGGCTTTGTTCACAAGAAAAGCACCTTCCACGTTGATTTTAAAAATCCGCTCAAAGCTATCACTTTCTATTTCCACCAAAGAGTCAAGCATATAAACCCCTGCAAAGTGAACAATGGCAAACAGCTCTTTTGTAATTGCTCTTGTCTGCTCAAATGCAAGCTTAACACTTGCCTCATCGGTGATATCCGCCTTAATCGGGACGATATTCTCTTCAGCTTCGCCTATGGTTTTATCAAGGGCAAAAACGCGAAAGCCGTTGTCTCTCAAAAGTTTCACGGTGGCCTTGCCCATGCCTCCGTACGCACCTGTTACAAGTATTGACGGTATCATTTATGTCTGTCCTTTGCAGTAAATCTCAACAGCCTTGCTTACAAACTCCGCTGTATCAGAACCGTTTTCATCAATATTTTCTTTGAATCTTTCATCGGCGGTGTACATTACTCCTAAACCCTTTAATATTTCATCGGTGCAGGTGTAAAAGTTGTTTGTTATGTAGTTTTGAAGTTCTTTTACAAGAATCTGAGCATTATCTGAATCAGGAGTATTGCCCTTGGCTTTGCACTTAGCAAACTTTGCAAAAACTTCATTTAACCCTTCAGCAGAAGTTGCAAAATCCGCCTCGGTGTAGCTAGCGGTTCGTTGCTCGAATTCCTTGTAGGCATCAGTGCTGCCGAAACGCTTTGCTGTTTCATTTTTGTATTTATCCATTTTCTTAGCCCCTTATTCAATAAAGCTTACAAGTTCGTCCATATCCTTGCGTTTCTTATCTCTGAGTTTGTCGTCGTCTTTTGCATAGCCTAGGGTGATTACCAATCTTACCTGTCCCGAAAGGTCACAGATTTCGCGTATTTTGGGGTCGTCAAGCCAGCCGAGAATACAAGTTGAAAGTCCCTGAGCGGTAGCTTCTGCTGTGATGTAGGCAGAAAGAATTCCAATGTCTATAGAACGGTAGTCGTTGTGCTTCACCTTCGCACCTAAAGCGGCAGACTTAACATAGGGCATCTCGGAGATTACCAACACCACAGGAGCCTGAGTGGCAAACTTATTCATACCCAACCCCTGAGTAGCCTTTGCCACTTTCTCTGCACTTTCTCCCTTGCATACTGTGATGTGATAAGGCTGACCGTTACAGGCAGAGGGCGAAAGTCTTGCAGACTCTAAGATAGCATTAAGCTTCTCCTGCTCTACTTCACGCTCACTGTTATATGCTCGGCAGGACTGCCTGTTATTTGCGATTTCTGTAAAATTCATATAGCTCACCTTTCCTGCATTCAATTTCTAAGATTAGTAAGTAAGTGTCTTTATATTTTCTTCAATCTGCTTTATGACTTTGATAAACTCCTCGTCAGCTTTGCCTGTGGGGTCTGAAAGTCCCCAGTTTGCATCAAACTCTCTGCCGATAAATGGGCAGTCCACATCGCAACCCATTGAGATGGCTACGTCGGGAGCAGGTACTTTATCGAAAGTTTTGCTATATTGAGATAAGTCCATATCAATGCCGTAAAGCTCTTTCATAAGCCTTACTGCATCGCGGTTTATCTGAGGCTTTGTTTCTGTTCCTGCAGAGTAAAAGTCAAAATCATCGCTTCTTAAGTGCTTGCCCAAAGCCTCGGCAATCTGACTTCGGCAGGAGTTGTGTATACAGATAAAGGCTATTTTCTTTTTCATCTGAACGGGCACCTCTCTCCTATGCACTGATTATTCTGAGCAAAGTGAGTGCATTTGATTTTATCAATTTCCATTTCAACGCCCAGATTATCTTTTGCAAATTTTACTGCCTCAGTTATAGCAAGGTAAGAGTTACGCTTACAGCACCTGGGTCCTCCAACCTCGCCGATAGCACCGAGAGATTTTGACGTCATCATATTTGAAAGTCCCCAGACTTTACCTGAAAGGGGATTTGAACCTGTGACAATTGAAATGAACATTCCGCTTGAAATTCCTGCACCGCAGGCTCCCCAAAAACCGCAAGCTCCGCCGGGCACCTGCTCTGCACGGTTTTTAAGCTCGGCAAGGGATTTCTCAAGGTCAATATTACCGCCTGAATTCTTGTAGGCAGTAAGCAATGCCGAGCCTACAAGGATATGGTGCACGGGATTATGCACAGGGCAGTCAAGACTCTTGGCAAGGTTTAAGAGAATTTCTACTGGATTTTTTGATTTTTCTGCAAGACACAGAGCCGCTATGTTTTTATCATTCATAATACTACCCCCTTTTACTGATAATCGCCTAAAACATCTTCAAGGATATCCACGGCACTTTTAATCATTTTAGGGCAAACCTCTGCAAAGAGACACTTCTCCTTAATGCAAGCTGCTTCTTCGGGAATTGTCAGGTCATATCCTAACAAATTGCGGCAGACTATAGACCCGTTTGCCTCTTTGAAGCGGTTTGTATAATCAACGGCAATGGCATAGGAGCGTGACTTCTGCTCGTTGTCCGATGCAATGTAGTGGCCGTACTTTAAGCCCAAAACAAGAAGTGCACCCGAAACCGCACCGCAGATTTCGCCGTTTCGTGCACCGCCTCCGAAGGATGTGCCAAGCTTAAGGGCAAGCTCCTCGTCAATGCCGAAATCGGAGGCAAAGGCGGTAAGCACCGCCTGAGAACAGTTAAAATTATTTGCAAAAAGGTCAAGCGCTTTTTCTGATTTAGTCATTTTCATTTTCCTTTCCTGTGTTTTTTAGAGTGCAGAGATATTCCTCTGCCACCCTCAATCCCTCATAAGAAAGACTGTAGTACATCCACTTGCCGTCTTTTCTGGCCTTTACAACCCCTGCATCACAGAGGATTTTCATATGGTGGGAAAGTGTAGGCTGAGTAACGCTTAACGCCTCTAAAAGCTTGCAGGCACACTTTTCGCCTGAAGATAAGATGTTAAGAATTTTAATGCGGTTTTCATCACAAAAAGCCTTGAAAACCAAAGCTGTGTTTTTCTCATAAGTTTCCATTTTGCACCTCACATAGATGTTTGTCTATATGACATTATAAACCACACATAGATAGTTGTCAATATGTTTTGTGAAAATATTCCCGAGGCGAGCAAAAACTCAAAGCCTCGGGAAGTTTTATTTTTTCTTTTTGCTTAAGGAATTTACAAGCTCAAAGCTCATATCCACAAGCATTTTTAGCTCGTCGATATCTACCGAACCGTCTAAAAGAACAGAAATCCAATGCTCCTTATTCATATGAAACCCCGGAAAAATACGAACATTATCTACCACCGTAAAGGTAAAAAGAGGGTCACACTTAAGGTTTAGTACATCTGCTTTTTCATCTGATTTTACACCCAACTTGCTTTTTGGCAAAGAACCTAAAAGCACAGCAAACCACTTTTTATTATTTGGATTTCTTAAAGCTCCGTTTTCGGGGGTTGACTCCCATAGGTACTCAACCTCAACACCATAATAGTCCTTTATATATTCAAGAATTTTCCCGGTCAAAGCTTACCTCCCGGTATTGTTATACACTTACTTTTTTGTTTCGATAAGGGAGTAAAAAAGCACTCCGCCCAAAACCAGCACCGCACCTGCAATTTGCAGAAGTGTCGGGATTTCGGTAAAGATAAAAGCCGCAAAAAGTGCCGACACCACAGGCTCGCAAAGCTTTGAGGCAGACACAAAGGAAGGCGAAAAATACTTTAAACACCAACTGAATATGCTGTGACCCAAAATTGTAGAAAACAGGGACAGCAAAAGTCCAACTACAGGAGCACTGATGCCGAAAGCAAAAAGATTATGCCCCTGCACAAGGCAGGTGCCAAGAAGCACCACGGCACAAGAAACATAAACAATGTATGTATACACTGTGGTGCTTACCTTTTCTCTGACCACACCTCCGATAAGGGTGTAAACCGCTACTGCTACCGCCGCCAAAAGTGCCAGAATATCGCCGTAAAGTCCTGTTTCACCGCCTGAGTCGGAGTACGCAATAAGCACACTGCCCAAAAGGGTAACCGCAATTGCGATTATCGCTTTTGCGTTAAGCTTACCCTTAAGCACAAAAAGGTATCCCAACGCCACCCAGATAACCTCAGTGCAAACAATGGTGGTAGAGCTTGCAACGGATGTGTGGCTTAGTGACTCAAACCACAAGACAAAGTGAACGGCAAGAAACACTCCGCTTACTATACTTAAAATCACGCTTTTTTTAGAAAGGGTTTTAAGCTCTTTACGGGTATCCTTTTTTGAAAAAACCACGGGAGTTAAAATAAGAACCGTCCACAACAGCCTGTAGGCGGCAGTTACCGCCGAGGGTGCAGAGGAAAACTTGACGAAGATTGATGAAAGGGATATGCCCAAAACACCAATTACAATCATAATTATAGGATTCTTCTCTATAAACTTCATATTAAATTATGCCTCAAATTCTTTTGCAACTTCTTTTAAAAGCTCTCTTATAGAAAGGTGCTGAGGACAAGCACTTTCGCAGTTACCGCACTCAATGCAGTCTGACGCTTTGCCGCTGTCTTTTGTTGCTTTTTCATAGTCTGCCTTCGAGGAGTTTTCTTTAAGCTGTTTTTTGCCGTTAAAAAGGGAGAAAAGCTGAGGAATATTAATATTAACAGGGCAACCCTCAACACAGTATTTGCAGTCAGTACAAGGAACGATATCCTGCTTTTTTAAAATTTCGCAAACCTTTTCTACAGCTTTACGCTCGGTTTCGTTTAAAGGTTTAAAGTCGGTCATAAAGCTTAAATTATCCTGCATCATCGCCATATTGCCCATACCCGAAAGCACCATAAAAACGCCCTCAAAGCCTGCGGCAAAACGTATGGCATAGCTTGCATTTGAGCCACCGCCGAGGTTTTGGAGAACTTCGCTTGCTTCTTTAGGAAGATTTACTAAAGCACCGCCTTTGACAGGCTCCATAACAATAATAGGCTTATTAAATTCCCTGCAAACCTCGTAGCACTTGCGGCTTTCAATATTTTCATCCTCAAAATCCGCGTAGTTAAACTGAATCTGCACCGCCTCAATTTGAGGATATTCGGTGAGGATTTGCCTTAAAACCTCTGCCTTATCGTGAAAAGAAATGCCGAGATGCTTTATTTTACCCTCAGCTTTAAGCTCCAGGGCAGTTTCAAAAGCACGGCACTTTTTATATTTTTCGAAAAGCTCAGTGTTCATTGCGTGCATAAGCCAGAAGTCGAAATACTCAACACCGCAGGCAGAAAGCTGTAACTCCAGAAGAGGGCGGATTTCTTCCTGAGAGTTAAAATTGCTTGGACTTAATTTGTTGGTAAGAACATAGCTTTCCCTGGGATAACGGGATGTAAGACAAGCCTTTAAAGCGGTTTCGCTTTTGCCATTAATATAAACGTGGGCTGTGTCAAAATAATTAAAGCCTGCATCCATAAAGGCGTCTACCATTTTGGTAAACTCCTTGTGGTCAACCTCATCGCCATTCATCTGCATACGCATACAGCCAAATCCGAAATTCTTTTTTGCACCGAACATAATTATCGCTCCTGTATTTTAAACTGATGTATAGGCACTGTAAAGCTCTTTGTAAATCCCGTTTTTCTCGATAAGCTCTTTGTGACTGCCTTCTTCTGCAATTCCGTTTCTGTTGATAACAAAGATGCGGTCGGCATTCTTTATGGTTGTAAGTCTGTGGGCAACCGTTATGGTGGTTCTTCCCTTTGAAAGTTTCTCAAGGGACTTCTGCACCACAAGCTCGGACTCGTTATCAAGCGCCGAGGTTGCCTCGTCAAGTAAAAGCACAGGGGGATTCTTTAAGAACACCCTTGCTATAGAAATTCTCTGCTTCTGTCCGCCCGAAAGCTTAACGCCTCTTTCGCCTACATAGGTTTCGTAACCGTCAGGCAGGCTCATTATAAATTCGTGAGCACCTGCAAGCTTTGCCGCCTCAACAACTTCTTCATCGCTTGCATCCATTTTGCCGTAGGCAATATTGCTTTTAACGGAGCCTGAGAAAAGGTAAACGTCCTGCTGAACAATGCCGATTTTATCCCTTAAGCTTTTTATGGTAACGTCTTTTATACTCTTATTGTCAATGAGAATGTCACCCTCGTCAACCTCGTAAAAACGCGGAATAAGTGAGCAGATTGTAGTTTTACCGCCGCCTGAGGGGCCTACAAGAGCCACCTTTTCGCCGCTTTTGATTTTAAAGGACATATTTTCTAAAACGTCCTCGTTTTCCTCAGAATAGCGGAAGGTAACATTTTTAAACTCAATTTCGCCTTTGATCTTTCCTAAGGCTTCGGCGTTATCTTTGTCGGTAATTTCAGGGATTGTATCAAGGACTTCGTAAAATCTTTCGATACCCGTCATACCGCGCTGGAACTGCTCGGCAAACTCTACAATTCGCCTTACAGATGTCAGAAGGGTTGAAACAAACAAAAGATAAGCCACAAAATCCGCAGGGTCAATGTGACCGTTCATCATAAACAATGTACCTGCTACCACAACGATTATATACATAAAGCCTTCGAAAAACCGTGTGGTAGAAGCATAAAGACCCATATACTTGTAGTTCTTTGCCTTTATCTCAAAAAACCTTTTGTTGCCTTGGTCGAATTTTGCGTTTTCGATATCCTCATTAGCAAAGGATTTAACCACGCGGATACCTAAAAGACTGTCCTCTACCTGACTGTTCAGCTCGCCTATTTCCACTCTCTGCTGGCGAAAACCTTTTTTGATTTTACGGTTAAAAAGAGTAAGGGCAATTATCATAGGAGGAATTACAAGGAACACAAGAAGTGTTAAAGGAACATTGAAGGTACAGAGGATTATAAATGCAACGACAATCTTGATGCCTGCAATAAAGAACTCCTCAGGGCAGTGATGGGCAAACTCGGTAACATCAAAAAGGTCGCCTGTGATACGGCTCATAAGAGTACCAACCTTTGCGTTGTCATAATAACCCATATGAAGCTTCTGAAGATGTGAGAAAAGCTCTTTTCGCATATCTGTTTCGATTTTTGTACCCATAATATGACCCACACTTGCCATATAATAGTAAGCAAGTCCGTCAACAATACGCATTGCCAGATACGCCGCACCAACGGTAAGCACAAAACCCACAGTAAGGCTTACGGGGTCGTCAGAAATTCTGCCTGTAATTTCACGAACCAATAAGGGCAGCATAATCTCGCAGATTGTGGTAAGTGCTGCACACAAAAGGTCTTTCACCATTGTACCTCTGTACTTTTTATAGTATGGTAAAAACCGCCTTAAAGATGATTTTTTAACATTGTTTTTATTCTTCATTTTCCTCACCGAAATTCAAATAATATATATGTTTATATGTTACTACAATTTTTAAGTTTCGGCAAGGCAAAAAGAAAGAGACGGCGATTTTTTCGCCGTCTTACTTTTAATTCAAGGGATTTTTAGCATATATATACATTGTGCCGTCTTCGCTGATTTTCTCAATGCAAAGCAGTTCGTTGAACACTCCGTCGGTGGTAGTATCTGTGTTAAAATCATAACTTACCACCCCGCGGCAATTTTCACCTGCACATACATACACCTCATCAGCATAAACAGGAACATAAAAGAACCTTATATTTTTTCTTTCGGGGTCATCATATAATTTTCCTTTGCCTGTAAAGTCAGAATATTTTTCTGTATATTCAAAAGTCAGCTCTTCTTCAATAACCATATTGCTTGTAATATACACCTTATAAACCGCAGGCTCGCCTACATAACTGTCAGTTTCAAACTTTGCCGCGTACTTCTGAATCTGTGTGGCGATTTTGATATTGTAACAGCTGTCACGGTATACATCCATAAGCATTTCGCCTGTAAAGCCTATTTCCATACCGTCAAAGAAAGCCAGGTACTTCTGCACCTCGGTAGCATCACGGACATTAACCTTGCCGTCGCAGTTTACGTCTCCGTGCATCAGAATATCCTCAGACACATACTGAAGCCAGCTTGTGTCATCATCTTCAAAAGGCGGTGTGTAATCCTCAGGTTTTACTTCTTTATATCCTTTGTTCAAGCCAAAATACTCGGCAAGCTCTGCGTCGGTATCTCTTCCGTCGCACCAGGTACCTACCAACGAGGGAACCTTCACATTGTCGCTGACTGCATATTTACCGTTGCAGTAAAAATAAGAGCCGTTGGGATAATGAAAAATTGCAGGATAAGTCTGCTGGCCTGTGTCGGTGCTGAAAATCACTTCACATACTGTTCCATAGCTTATACGGTCAGTAATATAGGATGTAAAGGCTGCTGAGCCGTCATTGCTGATATGCATTTTCGACTGCTCGCTCTGCCACTTTGTAATCTCAACACCCTCTTCAGCAATCTCACGTATATAGCAGTAAATTTCCTTGGCATCGACCCATTCAGGCGGAATCTCAAACCAGCAGTCGAAATACTCATCAAACTCTGTATCGTGTACCACATTAAGCAGAATTCTGTTGCTCAAAGCATACTCATAGGCTGCGCAACCCGAAGATGCATACATAACAAAAACATTGGTCACGGAATAGACATAGCTTTTTGTTTCAAGGTCAAACTTTCTGTAGTTGTAACCGAAAGCCTCTTTGCCAATGTGTTCTACACTTGCAGGTACAGATACCGTATACATCTGAGGGCAGTAGTAAAAACCACCCTCGCCCACTGACTTAAGAGATTCGGGAAGCGTTACACTTTCAAGTCCGTGGCAATATGCAAAGGCATAATCGCCGATTTCCTCAATACCCTCAGAAATTGTAAGGGTACGGATTACCGTATTGTTTTTAAAGGCATTGTCGGCTATTGCCGTAACCTTAAAGCCATCCAGCTCTGCAGGAATTGTAAGCTCCTCTGATTTACCGTTATAGCCTGTGATTTTAATTTTGCCATCACCGATTTTTTCGGCCACGAAATCACCTATAGTCAGAGTCTCTGTGCTTTCAGCACAAAAACTTACTGTGCTTATGCTGATAAGGCTTATGACAACAAGCACCAGAGAAATAATTCTTTTCATATTACGTCATCCTTTTAAATAAGTCCTGCTGTTTTCTTCTGAACAGCAGTTGCGTCCTTGATATTAACATTATTGTCAAGGTTAAAATCTGCCAGTTCAAGGGCTTTGCCCTCAAGAATATCAATTTTTGCGGTGTGCTTCTGAATAGCCGTAGCATCTCTTATGTTAACTTTACCGTCAAGATTGGCGTCGCCCACGATATATTCGCTTTCCTTGGCAAAGTTTACAACAGTATTCTTACTAAGCTTTGTATCAGCACCCTGAATCATACTGTTGAACTGAAGCTCAGAACCGCCGAAATTAATGGTTTTCAGGTCTGTAGGACCGCTGAAAGCAGAGTCGCAGATACTCTCTACACTTTCGGGAATATTAAGAACCTCAAGGTTGTAAGCATTTCTGAATGCATCGTAACCGATTACCCTTGTGCCGTCGTTTACTGTGTATTCTTTTGCAAGGATATTCTCATAAGACAGCAGACAGTAATCAATGTAGAAATATTCACGGTCCCAATCGTATTCGGGATACATTTCAGTATCGGTAAACGCCAGACTGCTTATGTATTTTACATTTGGGCCAAGGTTAACCTCTGAAAGCTTTTTACAATATCTGAAGGTATTATGCTCTATTCTTGTAACGCCCTCAGGTAAAGTTATACTTTCAATTCCGCATAAAGCAAAGGCACCTTCAGCTATTTCGGTAACACCTTCCGGGATATCAATTTTACCTAAGCTTTTGCATCCGTTAAAAGCACTTTCGCCGATTTTTTTAAGCCCTGAGGGAAGCTCTATTTGTTCAAGAGATGAGCATCCTGAAAAAGTACTCTGGTAAATTTCGGTAATACCCTCAGGAAGGTTTACACTTTTAAGATTTTCACAACCCGAAAAAGCGGATTCCCTTATGGTAGTAACAGAATCGGGAAGAACAATCTCAGTTATTCCTAAGTTTCCTTCAAAGGCTTGGGCAGGAATAATTTGTGTGCCGTCTTTTACAACAATTTTTCCCTTTGCATTTTCGTTCACACGGCAAAAGTAATTGCCAATATACAACGCACCGTTTACCCAGTTGCTTTCGTCATTATAAAAGGCGGTATTGTAAAAAGCTGTACCTGAAAATACTTTCAGCGTATCAGGAATCTTAATCTCTCGAAGATTGCGGCAATCGCCGAAAGCATGCTCTAAAAGAGACTCTGTACCCTCAGGAATTTCTACCTTTGTAATTGAATTACACCCTGAAAATGCGTAAAATCCGATTTCTTTTAAGTTGTTTGAAAACTTTATATTTCTGAGGCTGTCGCACTTTTCAAACACACCCTCATGAAGAACCTGCACGTTTTTGGGAATGTTTACCTTTGTAAGATATTTACACCCAAAAAACGCACCGGGATAAATTTCCTTTACCGTTGAGGGAAGAATAACCTCTGCAATAGTGTTTTTTTCCTCAAAGGCGTAGCTGTCGATTCTTACTACAGGCTTCCCGTCTATTTTTTCAGGAATCTCAAGCTTAAAAAGGTTGCCTTCATAACCTGTTATGATAATACCGCCGTTTTCCTCTGTGTATTCAAGTCCGTCAAGAACAGTTTCCTTGGGATTAATAAGCCATACCTTAGCCTTATCCCTTAAATATATAGGCTTTTTGGATGTCATAGTTTCCCAGTCTTTTGCCGTTGAAACGCAGTATACATTTTTTATATTTACAGCACCGCTGAACGCCCTCTGTCCTATTGACTTTACCGACTGAGGAATAAACACGGCTTCTATATCGTTGTTGCCACAAAAAGCAAAGGCACCGATTTTATTTACTCCGTCAGGGATGTAAAGGCTTGTAAGCACTACTCCGTCTATGCAAAGGTTTGCATAGGTGAGGACTGTGGGACAAGAGCTTTCGTTTCCAAAATCAATTTTGCACCAGGAAGCTATATCCTCAATATCAACAACTTTAAGGGTATAGCACCCCTTAAACGCATCTGCACCTATTTTTTTGATAGTATCAGGAATACTGATGTACTCAAACTTACCGTCTTTAAATGCCTCTTCTGCAATAGTGGTAACAGGCAGACCGTCGATTTTTTCCGGGATAATAATGCTCTTTACTTTATCCTTACAGCCGGTAATAATAATTTCACCGTTGCTTTTCTTATATGTAACCATTGAGTTGGAAGCGGCAGAAACCGAGATTGGCAAAGTGCAAATCAACATCAGCACTCCCAGCAGTATTGCCGTCACTTTGGTTATTTTGCTTCTCATAAAAATGCCTCCTTTATGAATTGTTGATATTTTCTACAACAATAGTACCATATAAGTCTAATGCTGTCAACTTATTTTAGTTCAATTGACACACAAAAACGGCGACGGAAAATCCGTCGCCGTGTATACTTTAAGTTTTAAATTACTTTACGTGCCAGAGCTCAGTTGCATACTGGAGGATTGTTCTGTCAGAGCTGAACTTGCCTGCGTTGGCAACATTCTTTAAGCACTTTGTACCAAATGCGATTCTGTCAGAATACTCCTTGTTGCAGCGAATCTTTGTCTCGATATAATCGGGAAGGTCTCTGAGGATGAAGTAATGGTCAGGAGCATGCCAGCTCTTGCCGTCGAGTAAGCCCTCCCAGAGCTCACGGAAGCTGCCTTCGCCCTGAGCGCCGTCGTCATTGAACATACCGTTAACGAGACAGTCGATAACTCTTCTTACCTCAGCGTTGGTATCATAGATACCTCTGGGCCAGTAGCCGCCAGCCTTAAGAGAGTCAATCTCCTCAACTCTTGCACCGAAGATATACTCGTTCTCTTCACCTGCCTGCTGAGCAATCTCAACGTTAGCACCGTCGTAAGTACCAAGTGTTACTGCACCGTTGAGCATAAACTTCATGTTACCTGTACCTGAAGCCTCTGTACCTGCTGTGGAAATCTGCTCAGAAACATCAGCAGCAACAACAATCTTCTCTGCGTAAGATACGTTGTAGTTGGAAACAAAGATAACCTGGAGCTTGTCCTTTGTATCGGGGTCATTGTTAACGAGGTTTGCAATCTCATTAATGAACTTGATAATAGCCTTAGCACGTCTGTAACCGGGAGCAGCCTTAGCACCGAAGATGAATGCTGTGGGGTTCCAGTCAGTTAATGTGCCGTCTTTAATGCGGAAGTAGATAGCAAGGATAGAGAAAGCGTTGAGGAGCTGTCTCTTATACTCGTGAAGTCTCTTAACCTGAATGTCAAAGATGAAGTCAGGGTTAAGGTCAAAGTTATCCATCTTCTTAACGTACTGAGCAAGCTGCTTCTTCTTCTTAGCTTTAATCTTGTTGAATTCCTTAACAGCCTTAGCATCAATCATATCGTTAAGAGCAGAAAGCTTGGAAAGGTCCTTCTGCCAACCGTCGCCAACCTTCTCTGTTAAGAAAGCGGAAAGCTCAGGGTTGCAAAGGCCAAGCCATCTTCTCTGAGTGATACCGTTTGTCTTGTTCTGGAATCTCTCGGGATAAATCTTATACCAGTCGTTAAGAACGTCGTTCTTGAGGATTTCTGTGTGAATCCAAGCAACACCGTTTACGTAGCTTGTAGCATAAACACCGAGACGAGCCATATGAATCTGCTCACCCTCGATAATTCTCATTCGGTTGATCATATCCTCGGGCATACCCTTAGCATGGAAATCAGCAACCTCGCGGTCGTTAATCTTGCAGATGATATCAAAAATCTCGGGGATAACTTCACGCATAAGGGAGATGCTCCACTTCTCAAGAGCCTCTGCCATAACTGTGTGGTTTGTATATGCAAATGTCTTCTGTGCAATCTCGAAAGCCTCATCAAAACCTACACCCTCAAGAGAGAGAAGTCTGATAAGCTCAGGAATACAGCATATGGGGTGTGTATCGTTAAGCTGAATTGCATTTTCCTTAGCAAAGAAGCTGAAGTCATTGCCGTGCTTAGCCTTATACTTCTTAAGGATATCCTGTAAGGAAGCAGAGCAGAAGAAATACTGCTGCTTAAGTCTTAAAACCTTACCCTCACGGGAGTTATCGTTGGGATAGAGAACCTTAGAGATGTTCTCAGCATCGTTCTTAGCCTTGATAGCAGCGTCGTATCTGCCGTCATTAAACTGTAAGAAGTCAAACTCCTCAACTGCCTCTGCCTGCCATAAGCGGAGAGTGTTGATGTTCTTTGTGCCGTAGCCGATAATAGCCATATCGTAAGGAACAGCTACAACTGTCTGGTCCGCAAACTTAACCTCAACAGCCTCGTCGATGCGTCTGATGCACCAGGGGTCACCGAACTTCTGCCAGTCGTCAGCTACCTCTACCTGTCTGCCATTTTCAATCTTCTGCTTGAAAAGACCGTACTTGTAGCGGATGCCGTAACCGTCAAGGGGAACGTCGTGAGTAGCAGCAGAATCAAGGAAACAAGCTGCAAGACGACCAAGACCGCCGTTGCCTAATGCTGCATCGTCGATATCTTCAAATGCGTTGATGTCAATACCCTTGGACTTAAGCATAGCCTTAACCTCGTCAAGTACGCCTAAGCAGTAAAGGTTGTTGTAAATCATTCTGCCCATTAAGAACTCAGCAGAGAAGTAGTAAGCTCTGCGGTTCTTTGCGTGGGTCTTCTTGCTCTTTTCCCAACGGTCTGCAATTTCAGACATAACAGCCTTACCTAAAACAAGGTGAAGCTGCTCAGCATTAAGCTCCTTGGGCTTTACGCTATAAGCACTTTTGGAAATAGTCTCTAAATTCTCAATAATCTTACTCATTGGATTAGTCCTCCGTTCTACCTGTTCTGGTAGCTAAATCTTTTAATTTTGCGGCAAGCTCCTTAGTAAGGGCTGATGAGTCAATTCTCCACTCCCAGTTGCCGCCTAAAGTTGAGGGAGTATTTATTCTTGCTTCGGAACCAAGTCCGAGGATATCCTGAATCTGAATAATAGCGTAGTTAGCACGGCTTTCGTAAGCTGTACGGATGATACCCCAGTTAAAGCCCTCTTCAGGAGTAATCTGGCAGTAGCTCCATGCGTGAGCCTTGTCAGAGTCAGAAGCTGTGTTGTCGTGCCAGCCCATAAGGGTATCGTTATCGTGAGTACCTGAGTATACTACGCAGTTCTCAGGGTACTTGTGGGGAAGGTAGTCATTTTCTTCGCCGCTGTCAAATGCAAACTCAAGAACCTTCATACCGGGGTAACCGCTGTCCTTAAGAAGCTGAATAACACCGGGAGTAAGTGTACCAAGGTCTTCGGCTACGATTTCGATATCGCCGATAGCCTCTTTCATCTTATTGAAGAACTCAATTCCGGGACCTTCAAGCCAGCTGCCGCCAATAGCATTCTCAGCAGGGAAAGGAATTGCCCAGTAGCTGTCAAATGCACGGAAATGGTCGATTCTTGTAATGTCAAAAAGTGCATCTGCTGCCTTGATGCGGTCAAACCACCAAGCGTAGTTTGTGCTCTTGAGGTATTCCCAGTTGTAAAGGGGGTTGCCCCAAAGCTGACCTGTAGCAGAGAAATAATCGGGAGGACAACCTGCAACGCATACGGGCTGACGGTCTTCTGTAAGCCAGAACACCTCAGGGTTTGCCCATGTGTCAGCGCTGTCCATAGCAACATAGATAGGCATATCGCCTAAAATCTTGATGCCCTTGGAGTTAACGTAAGCACGGAACTTCTCCCACTGCTCATAGAATTTATACTGAATCCAGCTCCAGAAGCCGATTTCATCCTTGAACTTTCTTGTGTAACGGTCAACTGCCTTAGGCTCGCGAACACGGATTTCTTCGTCTTCCCACTCTGTCCAGGCTTTCATACCGTTAGCTTTCTTAACAGCCATATAAAGAGCATAGTTCTTAAGCCATTTGCAGTTCTTTCTCTTAAAGGAAGTAAATGCTTTCTGGTCTTCCTGCTCCTTAAAGCGGTCGTAAGCGATTCTTAAAACTTCAAATCTTGAGTTGTAGATTTTCTCATAATCTACATAGCCGGGGTTAGAGCCCCACTCGTACTTTTTAAGCTCAGCCTTTTTAAGTAAACCCTCAGCAACTAAAGTATCGAGGTCAATCATATAAGGGTTACCTGCATAGGTTGAAAAAGACTGATAAGGTGAGTCACCGTAGCTTGTAGGGCCAACGGGAAGAATCTGCCAGATCTTCTGACCTGATTTTTTCAGAAAGTCGGCAAATTTGTAAGCTTCCTTACCAATGGTACCAATACCGTAAGGTGAGGGAAGCGATGTAATTGGCATAAGAATGCCTGCCTGTCTGGGCATAAAATCAACTCCTGTAAAAATTTTTCAAAAATCCTTTTGATATGTATAATTCCGCATTATAAATTACAACTATGTAGATAGATTGTATCACAAATCTTTAGAAATATCAATAGTTTTCGGCTTTTGCCTCTATAAATCCACAATAAATGGCAAGAAGTGCGGCTGATTGGCGAATTTTATCCCGTGTGGCGTTTTTTGCATCATCTATTAACGCAAGATTTGCCAACAAATAATAATTTTTGGATATAGTAGACACTCCGATATAAACTGTTCCCACAGGTTTTGAATCTGTTCCGCCTGTGGGTCCTGCTATACCTGTGGTGGAAATTCCTATGTCAGCACCCGATAGTTTTCTGACACCTTCTGCCATCTGCATTGCTACTTCTTTGCTTACGGCACCCTTACTCTTTAAATCCTCTGAACTTACGCCAAGCACCTTTTCTTTAATCTCGTTGGCATAACTGCACACACCGCAGTCAAAAACAGCACTTGCTCCCGACACATCGGTAATCATCTTGCTGATAAGTCCCCCTGTACAGCTTTCGGCAGTGGCAATTTTCAGCCCCTTTTCATTAAGAGCCTTTACAAGTTCCTCAGGCAAAGACTCCATACATATATTATTACTTTCAAGTTCATTTAAAAATTCACTTAAAGTCACCCATATCACCCCATTATAATCTTGAATATATATTATCATTTAAAGTTATTTATTGCAATATTCCCCGATATTTGTTATATTTTAAAAAGAACGTTTTAGGAGAATAACTATGGCTTGGTTTTTTGCTGACAGAAACTTTACAGACAAATACATTATTGAGGGCGACGACGCACAGCACATCAGAAAATCCCTGAGGATGAAAGAAGGCGAAGAGCTTACCCTTGTATCTCCCGACGGCACAGAACACAGCTGTGTTATCGAAGGCTTTTCGGAAGGTGTAGAGGTAAAGGTTGTTTCTTCAAAGCCTTGTCAGCAGGAACCCACAGTCAAGGTTACTCTTTATCAGGGACTTACCAAAGGGGATAAAATGGACTTTATCGTTCAGAAAGCGGTAGAGCTTGGTGTAACCGAAATTGTGCCAACCCTTACCGACCGCTGTATTTCCCGACCTGACGAAAAATCCATAAAAAAGAAATGCGAACGCTGGCAGAAAATCGCCTTAGGTGCCGCTCAGCAATCCAGACGAGGCAAAACACCTGAGGTTAAATCCTTGCTTACTTTAAAGGAAGCCGCAGAAAAAGCAAAGTACGACGACGTTTCCATAGTATTTTACGAAGGCGGCGGCAAAACCATAGCTTCCCTTTTAAAAGACAATCCGAAAACCGTCAGCATTTTTATCGGCAGTGAGGGCGGTTTTGAAGAAAGCGAAATAAAATATCTTTTGTCAAAAGGAGTTACAAACGCAACATTGGGCAAGAGAATCCTGCGTGCCGAAACCGCACCTTTGGCGGCACTTTCAGCAATAATGTTTTTTACCGGTAATATGAATTAAGGAGTATTAATATGTTAGGAATTATTTGTGCAATGGCTGTTGAGGTTGAGGGTATCCTTAATCTTATGGAAAACAAAGAAGAAATCAGAAAGGCAGGTGCCACTTTTACAAAGGGCACAATTCACGGCAAAGACGTAGTAGTAACCGAGTGCGGTATAGGCAAGGTAAACGCCGCCGTTACTACTCAGGTAATGATAGACAAATTCTCCCCCGCCGCTCTTATTAACAGCGGAGTAGGCGGTGCCCTTTCAGAAAAGCTCAAGGTTGGCGATATTGTAATCAGCACGGATGCTGTAGAGCATGACTACGACACCACCGCTTTCGGCGACCCCAAAGGACTTATCTGCTTTAAAGACGAGCAGAGAGTAGACCTTCCTGCTGACAAAAAGCTTTGTAAAGCTCTTTTAAAAGTCTGCGAAACCTTAGAAAACACAACTGTATTAAAAGGCAGAATCGCCACAGGCGACCAATTTATAAGCGACACCGAAAAACGCCTTGCCTTGGGCAAAGAATTTAGTGCCCTTGCCTGCGAAATGGAGGGCGGTGCCGTCGGCCATACTTGCTACCGCAATAATGTACCATTTGCAATTTTAAGATGCATTTCAGACGACCTGACAAACTCTACATCCATGGACTACGAAAGTTTCAAAGCCTTTGCCGCCGCAAAAACAACTACGGTTTTGTCTGAATTTATAAATGAAATGTAACATATTTTTGCAAGAAAAACGGTGCTGACTTACTGAATTAGTGAGACAGCACCGTTTTTTATTTTTATTCTCTCTTAGCTCCCTGACAAAGACCAACAATAAACAAACACAAATAAACCTATAGTAACCGCAACCAAAACAGCCGCCATAGTAAGAGTAATAATATTCAAAGTTTTATTTCCTTGCCTTTTAAATGCCAACACGGCAAATACAACACCAAGGACTCCGAAAACAATTACAAGAAATGCCAACACAACCGCCGCAAAAGCAAAACCAAAGGCAATAAGCACCGACACAAGCTCTTTCTCAAGATTTATTATGTAAATACAATCCAATGCCATAAACATAAAGCAAACCGAAGTCAACGCAGTAAAAACGACAGATAATGTTGAGAAATGATTTTTTCTTTTCACTACACCTTCCCCTTTCAAAATTCGGAACTGCTCTTTATATATTTAAGATTTCTTACTTGCTGTGCCAACAAGTATCTTATCAGCATAAGAAAACAAAAGAGGTTGCCCCACGGAATTAGTGACACAACCTCATTTACTGTTATTGATTATTCGCCGAAAGAACCTGTTACGTCCTCTTCAACTTCCTTCTTGGCGTTCTCGTCAATGCCAAGCTTGTCGTTAACCTTTTTCTTAACCTTGTGGTAATAAACTGCAACTGCAGCACCGATTGTAACTGCTACACCTGCAACTGCTGAAAAGGCGATTGTAATAACAGAGGGGTCAAGATATGCTAAGTTTAAAATAACCATTTTTAAAACTCCTTTTAAATTTTTCTTACTTAATTATAGTTATATAAAATCTAAAAGTCAACCTGATAACACTATTTTCTGCAAAATACAAAAGTTTCCTGCTTTTGTAACATTTATGTTGTTGAATGAAAAAATCATTTGTGATATAAAGTGATTAAAGGTGATAATTATGAAAATAAACAAGAAAATTCTTATTCCCTTAGTTTCTGCTTTTATGGCGGTTATAATAGTATTTCTGGTTTTAGGACTTACATCAGACCCCCAAAAACCCCCGACCGCAACTCCTATAGAAACAACCGAAGCCGCACCAGTAATCGCCACCACCGCACCAAAAAAGGAAAACACCCTTAAGATGTCCTTTATCGGTGACTGCGTAATAGGCGGTGACCCTGTAGACTATGGGTACGAATCTTTTATATGGTACTCTGAAAATAAGCCTTTAAGCTACTTTTTTGAGAAGGTTAAAGGAGTTTTAGAGCAGGACGACTTTACTTTAGCAAATATGGAAACCGTACTTTCTGACAATATGAAGCTCCGCCCTGTTGATAAAGGCGACGACGGCCCAGCCTTTTGGTTTATGGCAAAAACAAAAAATGCAGAGATTTTAACCGAGGGTTCCGTAGAAATTGCAGGTGTTGTAAATAATCATACCTATGACTTCGGTGACGAAGGCTATAATGACACCGTCAATGCTCTTGAGGATGCAGGGCTTTTGGTAGGTGAGGACTGCATACCCCTGTATTTTGAGAAAAACGGCATCAAGGTAGGCGTTGTGTATGCCCACCTGTGGGGTTATTATCAGGTGAATGATATTTTTGATGCTCTCGAAGAAATGCAGGACAAATGCGACTTCAAAGTTGTATTCTTCCACGGCGGAGAAGAAGGTCAGCACGAGCCTGACAACTTCAAGATTGATGCTTGCCGTGACCTTGCAAACTCGGGACTTTGCGACCTTATTGTAGGTGCTCATCCCCACGTGCTACAACCAATTGAGGTTGTAAACAATGTCCCCATTTTTTATTCTCTTGGCAATTTCTGCTTTGCAGGCAACAACTACCCCGAAAATAAAACCGTTATATACGGGGTAAATCTTACAAAAGACGACTCAGGAAAAATAACCGCTGAAACAAACATAACCCCTTGCTATGTTTACACAGGGGACATAAACAGCTTTCAGCCAGCGGTTATAGAGGACGAAGCTGACAAACAGGAAATTTTAAATATGCTTAAGGTTCCTGTGGACTATAAGGTTGAAACAGAGCCTACTACCACCACAGCACCAAAAACCGAGGCTGAAACTGAGGCAGAAACCGAAGAGATTTACTACCCTGAAGAAACCGAAATTTACACCGAGGAGTATTACGAAGAAGAAACAAACGCCGATGAAGAATATTACCCCGAAAACGAGTACGAAGACGATTTTTACGAGGAAGAAATCGAAACTGCTATTTCTTACTATTGATTAATCGAAGAGATTAATTTATAATATATTTAAGAGGTGATACATATGGCAATAAGACTTAACGAAAATAAGGAAATTGTTGAAAAAATCAAAGCAGGCTTAAAGGCAAAGGGCGGATACTGCCCCTGCAGACTCCCTAAAACCGAAGAAAACAAATGCATCTGCAAAGAGTTTAAAGAACAGATGGCAGACCCCGATTTTGAAGGCTATTGCCACTGTATGCTCTACTACAAATCCAAAGACTAAGAAAGGAGTTTTATATATGGCACTTGTTCATATTACAAAGGATAATTTTAATAAAGAAGTTATGGAAACCGAGAAGGTTGTACTTTTAGACTTCTGGGCAACCTGGTGCGGTCCCTGCCAGATGATTGCACCTATTTTAAACGAGGTTGCCGAGGAATGTCCCGACATCACCGTCGGCAAAATCGACGTAGATGAGGAGCAGGAATTAGCAATGAGCTTCGGTATCACCAGCATTCCTACTTTAATCGTAATCAAAAACGGCAAAGCCGTTGACAAGGCAATCGGAATGCGAGCCAAAAATCAGATTATTGAAATGATAGACAACGCATAACCTTTTAAAAAGTACAAACACCCTTGCGATTAGTTTCGCAAGGGTGTAATTTTTTTGGATTATTTTGTTTTTGCTTCGATAACGTCGGCGGCATTTTCGAAATAATCGCCTACGAAAAGCTCCATAGAACCTGTGTCTGTGCAAAGTGCAAGAGAAGGGTCAATGGGAAGCTTTGCAATAACCTCTGTGCCGTATTTTGCGGCAACGGCATCGATGTTGCTTTCGCCGTAAATCTTATGCTCTTTACCGCACTCATCGCACTTGAAGTAGCTCATATTCTCAACAACACCTAAAATAGGAACCTGCATAAGGTCAGCCATTTTTGCAGCCTTTTCAACAATCATTGAAACAAGCTCCTGGGGAGAAGTTACAACCACAATACCGTCAAGGGGTAAGCTCTGGAAAACAGTAAGGGGAACGTCGCCTGTTCCGGGAGGCATATCTATAAACATATAATCTTCATTTCGCCATACAACCTCTGTCCAGAACTGCTTTACAGTACCTGCAATAATAGGGCCACGCCATACAACGGGGTCGGTGTCGTTTTCTAAAAGAAGGTTAATGGAAACCACGTCGATACCTGTCTTTGTAGTAACAGGCAGAATACCGAACTCAGAACCCATACACTTGTCCTTTAAACCGAAAGCCTTGGGGATAGAGGGGCCTGTAATATCAGCATCAAGAATAGCAGTCTTAAAACCTCGGCGGTTCATTGTTACTGCTAAAGCAGAGGTAACAAGGCTTTTGCCGACGCCGCCTTTGCCCGATACAACACCGATAACCTTTTTAACGGAGCTTTGATTATTCAAAGCTTCTTTTTTTATTTCGTTTTCTTTTGCGGAGTTACAGTTGGAGCCGCAAGTCTCACAATTGTGTGTACAACCCATTTAATGATTCCTCTTTTTATTACAATTTATATTAATATTATTCCTCAACCTCAGCAGAACTATCCTCAATATCAAGCTCTGCACAGTCGGTTTCAACTAACTTTACAAAACTTCCTACAGGAGCAACGCCATCAAGAGTAATAGCATACATCTGGCGGATTTCCTTTTCCTCTGAAAGCTCGGGGTCAAGGTCGTCAACAACTAAAAGTGCACCCTCGTCATCCTTGTCGCAAACTGCAAAGATAACAGGCTCGCCTTCTTCCTCGAAAGCTTCAAGTGCTTTATCAAGAACTGCAAGAGCTTCTGCCTCGTCCTCAGACTTCTCCTCATAACCGCTTAAGAAGGTATAAGGAATACCGTAACCTAAAGCAATACAGGCAAGAATAAGCAAAGGACTGTATGCAAGAGCAGATGCACCGCCTAAATTTGCAACAAAATTGTGCAAAGGCATATTGGGCATAAAGTAAGCTAAAATTGCGTAAAGTGCAGGAATATCAAGAATAACAAGTGTAGCAATGCTAAAACGCTTTACCTGCTTGCCGTCGCCGATTCTGGTTGCATAGAAAACAACAAGACCAAAAATCACAAATACCAAAACCTGAACATAAGGCTCAAGCTGAGGTGCAGTGCTTGCCGCAAATGTCAGGAAAAAGTAGGTGCAGACAATGTAGCCTAAAATTAAAAATGCAGAAAGAATTAAGTTAAGTGTTTCTCTTTTTGTGGGCTTTTTCATTAAAATCAACCTCCGAAAAATTTTACAGATAAATTCTAAAACACCTATGTGACGTCTGTATGAATTTTACCTGCTTTTTGAAACTAAGCAAACCCAACCATTTTCGGGTTTACGCTCGATAATATCAAAACCGTTTTTGTCTAAAGCCGCAAGAACATCCTGCTCTCTTGTATCGATAATACCGCTCATAACAAAGACCGCATCATCCGCCATATAGGTTTTGATATTCTCTGTAAGACTGATTATAACATCTGCAACAATATTTGCAAGCACCAAATTAAATTTACCCTTGGCGTGCTCTGTTAAATCACCGCACTCAGCAGTAAATTTGCCTACAACAGAGTTAAGCTCTGCATTTTCATTGGCAATACGCACAGCGGTTTCGTCAATATCAACTCCGTAGGCTTCCTTTGCACCTAAAAGTGTTGAAGCAATACCCAGAATTCCGCTGCCGCAACCTACGTCAAGCACACGCATACCCTTTTCAGTATACTTTTCCACAGCCTCTAAACAAAGACGGGTAGACTCGTGGTTGCCTGTGCCGAATGCAAGGCCCGGCTCGATTTTAATAACTGTACGGTCTGTATCCTTTACTTCATCTCTGAAAACAGGCTGAATAAGTAAATTTTCACCAACCTCAATGGGCTGATAATACTGACGCCAGTTATTAAGCCATTCGTCCTCTTCCTTTAAAACAAGGTCGATTTCGTGGGCAATATCTGCCGCATTAAGCCTTTCGTCAATAAATGCCTTAACCTCAACAGGATTTGACTCTGGCTTGATGTATATGTGAATAAGTACTGACTCTCTGTCTTTTGTGAGTAGCTCGTCGTCAATCATTCCCCAGGGGATAACCTCATAAACGTCTTCTTCAAGAGATGAGTAATCCTCAACGTAAATACCGCCCTCTGCCGCAAAACTTAAAATGTCCGATGCTACATCGGTGTCAGTATGATTAACCTTTACGGTAAGCTCTGTCCACTGCATAATTCCGACTCCTTAATCAAAAAGCTTTTTGATTACATCAAAGAAACCTTTGCGTTTTGCGTAGTTTTTGTCTGTGGTAGCTGCCTCAAACTGCTTAAGGATTTCCTTCTGCTTGGAATTTAAATTCTTAGGAACTTCAACGGTAACCTTAACATACTGGTCACCTCTGCCTCTGCCGTTTATGTGGGGTATACCCTTGCCCTTAAGCTTAAAGACATCACCGGGCTGAGTGCCCTCGTGAACGTTGTAACTTACTTTGCCGTCAATGGTAGGTACTACAACCTCGGCACCCATCGCCGCCTGTGCAAAGGTTATGGGAAGCTCGCACCATACATCGTCGCCTCGTCTGTCAAAAATCTGATGAGGACGAACATTTACATATACATGAACATCGCCTGCAGGACCGCCGTTAGTACCACTTGAGCCCTGACCCGAAACGTTGAGCATCTGCTCGTCGTTGATACCTGCAGGAATGTTGATTTCGATTTTACGGTTTTTCTTTACTCTGCCGTTTCCTGAGCAAGCCTTACAAGGATTTTCTATAACCTTACCTGTACCCTTACAGGCATCGCACACACGGGAAGTCTGTACCACACCAAAAGGTGTACGCTGGTTAACCATAACCTGTCCGCGGCCGCCGCAGACAGAACAAGTTTTGGGACTTGTGCCCTTCTGAGCACCGCTTCCGCCACACTCAGTACAGGTTACAACTGAATTATAGGAAATCTCCTTTTTACAGCCCTTTGCGGCTTCATCAAAACTTATGGTAACCGAGGTTTCAACATCAGCACCACGGCGGGGTGCATTGGGGTTTGCGTTTCTTCTTCCGCCAAATCCGCCAAAACCGCCGAAAACGCTTGAGAAAATATCACCGAAGTCCATATCAACGCCGAAAGGACTACCGCCGCCTGCACCGCCGCCGTAGCTAGGGTCAACACCTGCGTGACCGAACTGGTCATATCTTGCTCGTTTATCTTTATCCGAAAGAACCTCGTAGGCTTCATTTACCTCTTTAAACTTTGCCTCGGCTTCTTTGTTGTCGGGGTTTAAGTCAGGATGGTATTTTTTTGCCGCCTGACGGTAAGCCTTTTTTATTTCGTCATCACTTGCACCCTTGGAAACACCAAGGACCTCATAGTAATCTCTTTTATTTGCCAAAACATATCCCTCTTTTCACTTAGGATTTAATTTGTAGGGAACGCATTTATGCATTCTGATTTGGAATGCATAAATCCATTCCCCACTATAAATTGCGTCGCAGACCCTTAACTTTGCTTTAAGCAAAACATCACTCGCCACAAGGCGAATATCACATCTGCGAAGCAGATATATCACTGCAATATCGACAACGGCGATATTGCCATACAGGGGAAAGGCTGCCCCGAAAAAATCAGGGCAGCTTAGTGAAATTATTATTTATATTAAATTAGTTAACGTCTGTGAAATCTGCATCGTAAACGTTGCCGTCAGCACCGTTTGCACCGCCTGCGTTGCCCATATCAGGGTTGAAACCGCCCATATCGGGAGCAGCACCCTGAGCCTGTGCAGCCTGATAAAGCTTTGTGCCGATGTCGCTTAAAGTTTTCTGCAGGTCATCCTTAGCAGCAGTGATGATGTCCTTGTCATCCTTTGTGAGGGCATCCTTAACAGCAGCTACCTTTGTGTTAATTGCATTTTTGTCATCCTCAGAAAGCTTATCGCCGTTTTCGTTAACAAGCTTTTCTGCCTGATAAGAAAGGTTTTCTGCCTCGTTCTTTGCGTCAACAGTTTCTCTTCTCTTCTTATCCTCAGCAGCAAACTGCTCGGCTTCCTTAACAGCCTTGTCAATGTCATCCTTGGACATATTTGTGGAAGAAGAAATTGTAATCTTCTGCTCTGCACCTGTGCCAAGGTCCTTAGCACTAACATTTACAATACCGTTAGCATCGATGTCGAATGTAACCTCAATCTGAGGAATACCACGGGGAGCAGGAGCAATACCTGTGAGGGCAAAGAGACCAAGCTGTTTGTTATCTCTTGCAAACTCACGCTCACCCTGAAGAACATTAATCTCAACCTGAGTCTGGTTGTCAGCAGCAGTAGAGAAAATCTGGCTCTTCTTTGTGGGGATAGTTGTGTTTCTGTCGATAATCTTTGTCATAACGCCGCCCATTGTCTCAACACCGAGAGAAAGAGGAGTAACGTCAAGGAGAAGTAAGCCGTCAACCTCGCCGCCGAGAACACCTGCCTGAATAGCAGCACCGATAGCAACGCACTCGTCGGGGTTAATACCCTTGAAGGGTTCCTTGCCGATAAGAGCCTTTACAGCTTCCTGAACAGCGGGAATTCTGGAAGAACCGCCAACCATAAGAACCTTGTCAATCTCGCCAATGGAAAGACCTGAGTCTTTAAGAGCCTGACGTACAGGAACGATTGTCTTTTCAACCAAATCAGCTGTAAGCTCATTAAACTTAGCTCTTGTTAAAGTCATATCAAGGTGCTTGGGGCCTGTAGCATCAGCGGTAATGTAAGGAAGGTTAATCTGTGTGGAAGTAACGCCTGAAAGCTCAATCTTAGCCTTCTCTGCAGCTTCCTTAAGTCTCTGCATAGCCATAGAGTCACCACTTAAATCCACACCTGACTCTGTCTTGTAAGTTGTAACAATCCAGTTGATAATTCTCTGGTCGAAGTCGTCACCGCCGAGACGGTTGTTACCTGCTGTTGCTAAAACCTCCTGAACACCGTCGCCCATTTCGATAATGGAAACGTCGAATGTACCACCGCCGAGGTCGTAAACAAGAACCTTCTGGTCGTTCTCTTTGTCAATACCGTAAGAAAGTGCAGCAGCTGTAGGCTCGTTGATAATTCTCTTTACATCAAGACCTGCAATCTTACCTGCGTCTTTTGTAGCCTGACGCTGAGCATCAGTAAAGTATGCGGGAACTGTGATAACAGCGGATGTTACTGTTTCGCCAAGGTAAGCCTCAGCATCACTCTTAAGCTTCTGGAGAATCATTGCAGAAATCTCCTGAGGTGTGTAACCCTTGCCGTTAATGTTTACTTTGTAGTCAGTACCCATTTCTCTTTTGATAGAAGCAACTGTGCCCTTGGGGTTTGTAATAGCCTGACGCTTTGCAACCTGACCAACAAGTCTTTCGCCGTTAGCTGCAAAAGCTACTACTGAGGGAGTTGTTCTTGCACCTTCTGCGTTAGCAATAACTACAGGCTCGCCGCCTTCGATAACTGCTACACAAGAGTTAGTTGTACCTAAATCAATACCAATTGTCTTTGCCATAATAATTTTCCTCCAAATTAAATCAAATGTTTATATATAAGATGTTGTTATCAGTTACAGTTGGCAACCACTACCATTGCAGGTCTGATTACCTTGTCGCCGATTTTAAATCCCTTCTGGAAAACTGCCGCAACGGCATTTTTCTCAAGGTCGGGGTTTTCTGTCATAGAAACTGCGTTGTGAATTTCGGGGTTGAACTCGTCGCCTACTTCGCCAAAAGCCTTAACGTTAAGCTTATCAAGGCAAGTAAAGAACTGATTGGAAATAAGCTCTATGCCCTTTGTGTCTGTCTCTGCATTCTGTGCGTTCATAGCCGCTACCAGACTGTCAGCTAAAGGTAAAAGCTCCTCTACCGCCTTTGCTGTAGCGTCTGCATAGATGTTAAGTTTTTCCTGCTGTGTACGCTTGCGGTAGTTGTCATACTCGGCACGAAGGCGTAAATACATATCCTTCTGAGCTTCAAGCTCTTTAGTAAGCTTTTCCTCAGGGGTTTCTGTCTTTACTTCTTCGGCTTCAACTGCTTCCTGAGTTTCTGCCTCTTCTTCGGGAAGCTCCTGTGGATTTTCCTTTTTGGTTTTTTCCTTGCTCATATCTTTCTCCTTCCTTTATATTAAGAAGTATTTAACTAATTATATATCAACAAGCTCGTCAATTAAGCTTGAGACAATCTCTGCTGTGTATTTTACTAAGGAAATAAGCTGCGGGTAATCTGCCCTTAAGGGTGTAAACAGGGCAATAGAGCCTGCCGGCATACCGCCTATAGTATACCTCAAAGTAATTGCCGAAACACCCGAAAGCTCAGTGTAGCCGCTCTCAGCCCCCATATATATACGGTTTTCCTTAGATTTCCCCAGTAGCCTTGCCACACTTTTGGTATCAGTCAGAAAGCTTATAGCGCCTCTTGCCAGTACAGGGTCAAGCTCAGGCATAAACAAAAGTTTTGCTGTACCGCTTATACAAAGCTCGGTAACCTGCGCCCTTTCGGCAATTTCCATTATAACTATAAGCACCTCGGGGAGAAATAATGCCAGCTCTTTAAAAGAAGCCGCCAGGGTCTGCATAAAACCCCTTGTGATTTCCGAAAGGGGAACTCCGCCCAATGCTCTGTTAAGAGTCAGGTCGAACATTTCGGTAATTTCCTCAGTTACAATAAAGCTTGTGCGGAAAAGACTGCTTTTAACGTCGCCTGTAGTGGTTACCACAATTGCCATGGCGGTGTGCCTGCCTATACCCACAATTCGGATACGGTGAATTCTTGCATCCTCAGAAGGTGGTGTGGTAGTTACTGCCGCCATACCGCTTATTTCAGAAAGTACCGAGGACGCTTCACGTAAAATCTTCTCAGGTGTGTCCCCTGCCTTCATAAGCCTTGCATCAATATAATCCCTGAGTCTGGGGTTAATCGGTACATACGGCATCAGGTTATCTATATAATACCTGCAACCTTTAACGGTAGGAATTCTGCCTGCCGATGTATGAGGCTGAGTAAGATATCCACGGGCTGTTAAGTCCGCCATATCGTTTCGGATTGTTGCCGATGAGCAGTTAAGACCTTCTAAATTCATAAGAGTCTTTGAACCCACAGGCTCGCCTGTGCTTAAAAAGCTTTCAACCAAAGCCTTAAGTATTAACTTTTTTCTGTCAGCAAGCACTGTGTGTCACCTGCCTTTCAAAAGATTAGCACTCTCGTGTGTAGAGTGCTAACTCTGTATATAGATTACACCTGAAACCAGAATTTGTCAAGAGTAATTTGCATACGTACTGTTAAAATTATGTGAACACTGTAGGGCTCTTGTGGCATTATAAGGTACCTCTACCTATATATAGTGGTATACAGTGGCAAAATAAAGAAAATAAAAAAAATTCGCTTTAAATTCAACAAAATGCTTGATTTTTTCAGAAATTAATGTTATGATAACCAATGCATAATCGCGTAAACAGTGCATATCCGCATATAATAAGGAGGTGAGACAATGCCAAACATTAAATCAGCAAAGAAGCGCGTTAAGGTTATCGCAACCAAAACTGCTCAGAACAAGGCTCTTAAGTCTGCACTCAGAACAGCAGTTAAGAAAGCATACAACGCTATCGACACCAATGCCGACAACAAAGCTGAGGCAGTTCGTCTTGCTGTTAAGAAAATCGACCAGTCTGTTTCTAAGGGTATTCTTCATAAGAACACAGCAGCCAGAAGCAAGTCTAATCTCGTAAAGCGTCTCAACGCCTCTGCTTGATTAATATTTTCTTAATACCGACCTTAAAAGCAGAGCCTTCTCTGCTTTTTTTGTTGTCTTTTTTTAGTGATATCGGTTGACATTTTTACTTACAACTGATATTATTTATTAAAGAAACAGAGATTTTTAAATTCTCATAAATCGGAGGTATGCAAAATGAAAAAGAACAGTTCTTTAGGTTGGGTAATCGCTTTGGTTTCCGCTATCGTGGCAGTTTCAGCTGCTCTTACAACCCTTTACCTTTTCAAGAAGAAGAAGGACAAGGACAACGCAGAGCTTGAGGAGTATCTCGATAACGCAATTATGTAATCTGCGTTAAAACTTAATCTGTTATTGACAAGGTATAGCACAGCTATGCCTTGTTTTATTTTCCCTAAAACTTATTGCCGTTTACACAAAAAGAGAGTCCCTTAGGACTCTCTTTATTAATTCGCATCATTTTTGATATTTTTTTTGAATTGCCATACAATGCCGCACAGAACACAACAGGATATTACTACAAAAATGCTGCAGTTACCAATCACTTGTCTGAGCTTAAGCGCACTGACATCATATATAACCTTTTCAGCACCTGTTTGGTCGGTAACAACCAACTGAGAATAAGAGGAAGCAAAAATATTTAAAATACCCAGATTATTCTTAACTTTATATTCTTTATCCGCAACTATTCGTTTTTTGGCATTAACGGTGTTATTCCAATATGAATTGTTTTCTATCGTATTTTCAATTTCTGCAAGCTCTACAATATTCCCCACAGGGTCAAGTGCCATAGCTATATCACTGCGGACGAAATATACAAGTAAAATATCGTCTTCAAACTCAACGCCATAACTCCCCATACAATCAAAGCTATAGCCTCGCTTATATTCTCCTTCACTTGAATATATGTATACCTTTTTGTCGTTAATATTACTGCATCCTATTGCTATGTCACCATTTTCGGCTACATCAAAACAATCTATTGCCCATTCCTGCTGCTCTTCTTCCAACACAGAAACCGACATGTTTTTAAGGAAAGTCTTTTCATCCTCTTTTGATAAATCAACTGTAGAAAAACCCGTATTCATAGCAAACACAGCTACAGATTGGCTAAGCAGTAAAACCAGTAAAAAAATTACAACTGTAAAACATCGTATAATTTTCAACTATATCACTCCTTTACTTATCATTATACAAAGTCTTTAAAAGCTGTCAATCACAATAAACACCAAAACATCTCATCTATATTTCCTGATTACAACAAAATTTTTCATACACTTCAAAAAACACTTGCTTATTATCGAAAAAAGTCATATAATCATAGTGTATGAGTACACCTCAAATTTAATTACCGAAAGGAGTAGCAACACACAATGAATTATTCTCATGAAGTACAGAAAATGTGCGTAGTTGCAAAGGGACCCCACCATGGTCCTGCACCTATTCCCGAAGAGGGCAAATGGGTAAAATCTTATCAGATCAGTGATATTTCCGGTCTTTCTCACGGTGTAGGCTGGTGTGCACCTCAGCAGGGTACATGTAAGCTGACACTCAACGTTAAGGACGGTATTGTTGAAGAGGCTCTCGTTGAGACTCTCGGATGCTCCGGTATGACTCACTCCGCAGCTATGGCTGCTGAGATTCTTCCCGGCAAAACACTCTTAGAGTGCCTTAACACAGACTTAGTTTGTGACGCTATCAACACAGCTATGAGAAACATCTTCGAGCAGCTTGCTTACGGCAGAAGCCAGACAGCATTCTCTGAGGACGGTCTTCCCATCGGTGCAGGTCTTGAGGACCTTGGTAAGGGCTTACGTTCACAGGTTGGTACAATGTTCTCTACAAAAGAAAAGGGCGTTCGTTACATGGAAATGGCAGAAGGCTATGTTCTTAAGACAGCTCTTGATGAGAACAACGAGGTTATCGGCTATCAGTTCGTTAAGCTCGGCAAGATGATGGAGGATATCCGTCACGGTATGAGCCCTGATGAGGCTTACAAAAACAATATCGGTCAGTACGGTCGCTTTGACGGCGCTGCTAAGTACATTGACCCCCGTGAAGAATAAGCAAGGAGGATTTTAGAAATGGCAGTAACATTTGAAAGTATGGACAGAAGAATGCCTAAAATCAACAAATGCCTTGCTGAGTACGGTATTGCAGATTTAGAGGCAGCACGTCAGCTTTGTCTTGACAACGGCTTTGACCCCGACGAAATCGTTAAGGGCGTTCAGCCTATCGCATTTGAGAACGCATCCTGGGCATATACACTGGGTTGTGCAGTTGCTCTTAAGAAGGGCACAAAAACAGCAGCAGAGGCTGCTGAGGCTATCGGTATCGGCCTTGAAGCTTTCTGTATCCCCGGCTCCGTAGCAGAGCAGAGAAACGTTGGTCTTGGCCACGGTAACTTAGGCGCAATGCTCCTTCGTGACGAGACAAAGTGCTTCGCATTCCTTGCAGGCCACGAGTCCTTCGCAGCTGCTGAAGGTGCTATCGGTATCGCAAGAAGTGCTAACAAGGCTCGTAAAGAGCCCCTCAGAGTTATCCTTAACGGTCTTGGTAAGGATGCTGCATACATCATCTCCAGAATCAACGGCTTTACATACGTAAAGACAGAGTTTGACTACTTCACAGGCGAGCTTAACATCGTTGAGGAGAGAGCTTTCTCCGATGGCGAGAGAGCAGCAGTTCGTTGCTACGGTGCAGACGACGTTCGTGAGGGCGTTGCAATCATGCAGAAGGAAGATGTTGGCGTTTCCATCACAGGTAACTCCACTAACCCCACAAGATTCCAGCACCTCGTTGCAGGTACTTACAAGAAGTGGGCTCTTGAGAACGGCGTTAAGTACTTCTCAGTAGCATCCGGCGGCGGCACAGGCCGTACACTTCACCCCGATAACATGGGTGCAGGTCCTGCTTCCTACGGTCTTACAGACTCCATGGGCCGTATGCACGGCGACGCTCAGTTTGCAGGTTCTTCTTCCGTTCCTGCTCACGTTGAGATGATGGGCCTTATCGGTATGGGTAACAACCCCATGGTTGGTGCAACAGTTGCTTGCGCAGTTGCAGTTTTTGAAGCAATGAATAAATAATCACCTTTCGGTGTAATAATTCAAAAGGCTTCCGAGTAATCGGAAGCCTTTTGTTATTGCTATGTATTTAATGCAGTCTGAATGTGTCGGAGCTTGCGAGAGTCTGCGACCTCAGCAGTACCACAGTCTATAAATACATTTCTCTTTTGGAGTTACCATAAATTGTTAAAGAGGGGTTGCTAACCCCTCTTTTTTGTTATAGAATAGAAGTACGAAATATAGCATCTTGCTTGAGGAGGAATTGCTGTGAAAAAGTTTCTGTCATTATTACTTGCGGTTATTATGATGGTGAGTGTAATACTTGTAGCACCAATTAATGTGAGTGCTGCAACATGTTCAAAAACATTAACCGAAGCAATGGCATGGCTTGAATCGAAAGAAGGTCAACCAGTAGGAGATGGTGAATGCGTCGCTTTGACTAATGCATATTTGCAGTATTTAGGTCTTAGAAAGCCAGATGGTGCCTATTTTGCTAAAGATTGGGCTACAAATAATTATGATACTAACTATTTAACAAGAATAGCAGGTGCTACCCCACAACCAGGTGATATTTTAATATGGATTGATGGTCCGTTTAATGCTGGTCATGTTGCTATTTGTGGTAATAGCGGTAAATATTATCATCAGAATTATCAAGGACGATTTGTAAAAGCATTAACAGAATCATACACAAGTGGACTTACTTATCGTGATGGAGGGATTGCTCCTTATTATGGTGTACTAAGACCACATTTTAGCAATAACACCCACACCACCCACAGTTATGATACTTATGTATATAATTGGGATGCACATCCCCACTACAAATGTTATCAGTGTTTTTGCGGTGAAGTAATAACGAACAAAGAAGAAACTACGTATATTGATTCTTGTGTAGAGTGTCAAAGTCATACCTGTAACAAAGACATAGAATATTCCTATTGGGAAGCTCATCCTCATTACTTAATGTTCAAATGTTCTTTGTGCGATAAAGTAAGTACAGATTACACACAAACAAGGCACATCTCTACTTGCGAGGAATGTCAAAGTCACAACTGTAACAAGGACATAGAATATTCCTATTGGGAAGCTCATCCTCATTACTTAATGTTCAAATGTTCTTTGTGCGATAAAGTAAGTACAGATTACACACAAACAAAGCACATCTCTTCTTGTAATGAATGCTTCGCAGAAAGCATGAAAGTACTCGGCGATACTGATGATGACGGAAAAGTTACTATTAAAGATGCAACTGCAATTCAAAAGCACGTAGCAAGTCTGATTGTAATTGATGAAGAAAAGTTTGTGTGTGCTGATACAGATAAAGACAATAAGATAACAGTCAAAGATGCAACACGCATTCAAAAATTCTTAGCCGCTCTTATTCCAGAACTCTAATAAATTTTATTAAAAGCCCTGTAGTTAATTACAGGGCTTTTGTGATACAGCAAAACTTACTTATGAGTAAAGATTTTCTACATAACTTTTTTGATAAATGTAGAAAATAAAATTTTCAACATTTTTTCTACATTATATCAGGACAGATAGGGACAAATAAGGATTCGGGATTTTAAAAACACCCCAAAAACACCGTTTTTTCGGGTAAAAAAGGCTATGAGGCAGAAAAAAAGATATGAGGAAGGAAAAACCATGTTTTGATTAAGTGGGTAACAACCCCGAGGTTTCGGCTACAGTTGCTTGTGCAGTTGCAGTTTTTGAAGCAATGAATAAGTAATGTGCGTCCGAGGCTTGTTGCCTTTCGATTTTCGAGTTCGAACACAAAATCGGTAAAGCCGATTTATCGGCTGTGCGATTTGGTTGAGAACGCGGAAAACTCGGAAGGTCAGCAACAAGCAAGCGAGGCGTGATATAATAAAAGCCTGATTAAATCAAGGTTTTTACCAAATTATATAATTACAGGGTTTGAAGTCAAGAACTTCAAACCCTGTTTTTATTGTGGGCATTGCAAATTTTCTGCATTTTTTCAACATTTGTTCCAAAAGCCTTTGAAAATAGGCCGTTTTTTGAAAATAGATATGCAGAGATTTCTTTCTCATACCTTAATCTTAGGACATAAAAAATAACCGAAGAGAAAACTCTCTTCGGTTATCTTGTTTAAGCGACATTAAGTTTTTCTGAAAGTTCTTTTATTTCTTCTGCCGACAGTGATTTTAGAATATCATCTACTTTCCTTTTGGAATTTAGTTTCTCAATAACTTGGTTAAACACAACTTCTTTTCCACCCAAGTATGAATTTTATAATGATTTAAAATAATAATATTGACAATCATAATTATAATAATTATTATTGAAACAAGGAGGGAAAAATTATGAAAAAGTTTTTATCTATTTTATTAACTATTTGTTTGTTCGCTATTAGTATCGTGCCTGCAATGGCTGTTGAATATAATAATATTCCTGAATATGCTTTCGGTGATGTTAATTTAGATGGTCATATTACTATTAAAGATGCTACCATCATTCAAAAGCACATTGCTAGACTTACAGAGTTGACAGATATTCAGAAGTGTGTGGCAGATGTAGGAGGTAATAACAAAGTAGATATTACTGATGCTACAATGATTCAGAAGTATATTGCTTCTTTCATTCATGTTTTCCCTGTCGAGAAAGAAACAACTATGGATGAAATTCCGACAACACCTGAAAACACAAAACCAGAAGACACAACAATACCTACGACAGAAGTTCCGACAGAACCCGAGATTACTGAACCTGATGTAACAGAAGGTCCGACAGAAGAGCCAACAGAAGTTCCTACTGAGATTCCTACAGTGCCTACCACAGAACCTGTTGAAGACCCTACTGAGCCTACAACAGAGATGTCTACTGAAAAGCCCACAGAACCAGCTACAGAAGAGCCAACAAAGGTTCCTACTGAGATTCCTACAGTGCCTACCACAGAACCTGTTGAAGACCCTACTGAGCCTACAACAGAGATGCCTACTGAAAAGCCAACAGAGCCAGCTACAGAAGAACCAACAGAAGTTCCTATTGAAAGACCTACAGAACCCACAACAGACCTTGTTGACCCTACTGAGCCCGATGTAACAGAAGGCCCGACAGAGAAACCAACAGAAGTTCCTACCGAGATGCCTACTGAGCCTGAACCCACAGAGTCTACAACAGAGATGCCTACTGAAACCCCTATCGAACCTGAGCCTACTGAGCCTATCATTCCTAATATAGAAACCTATGGTCCGATTGACCCTATTGAGGGAGATATTCTTACTGCTGAAATGCTTTGGAAGATTGAAGAAGAATTTTTCCGTCTTGTAAATGAAGAGAGACTTGCTGTTTCTTGGAGTGGTACGGTTCTCACATATAATAAGATATTAGATAACGGTGCACAAATTAGAAGTAAAGACCTGACTATTGTGTATGACCACATCAGACCAGATGGCAGTAAGTGGTCTTCGGTCATTGAGGGCTATAATAGCACTGCTTTAGGTGAAAACATTTACCGTTTCGATGTTGCTGGTTATTCTGGTGTAGAAGGAGAATTTACAGGGTCGAAAGAGCAATTAAAGGCTTTGGCAAAACATGCATTTGAGGCTTTCAAGAAAAGCGATGAGCATTATGCTAATATGTTGGATGCAGGTTACGAAAATATGGGAATAGGAATTTCCTATGAGTATAATAAATATGGAGAAATTGTAATTTGTATAGCACATATGTTAGGAGCAGCAAAAAAATAAAAACTTAATTCAAAAAAAAAGAAACCGAATCTTACGATTCGGTTTCTTTTTTTGTAATAATATTATGATTTATTTTCTATGTATGTCATTAAATCAAGGTTTTTCTCAAAGTATATAATTACAGGGTTTGAAGTCAAGAACTTCAAACCCTGTTTTTATTGTGGGCATTGCAAATTTTCTGCATTTTTAAAGTCCTTTTAAAATACAGAAATTTTTAAATATCTTTTAGATTTTTCTAAATTTCATTGTCAATTTCCTTGATTTTTGACAATTTATATGCTAGTATTAATTATAGCATTTTCAAATTGTACTGTTTTTGAAAATCATATTCAAAATAAGGGTATATTGTTTTCAAAAAACGCATAATAATTTAGAGGTGAGCATATGTACGATTCATTACTAAAAATATTTCACAGCGATATAGAAAACTACAACAAAATTTATGAAAGCAGATTCGGCTCGGATTCTGCCGTTCACCTTGATTTTACAATTCATCAAAACAAAGCTTTTTTTATCGAAACACCCGAACTGTTAAAGATAATTATTTCTATACAAAAATTAGATAAGGACATACAATCCTTTGTAGCTTATCTCCCTAATTTATCAATAACTCAATTTACCAAACGATGTCTTATTGACGAAATTGTTTTATCAAATAATATAGAGGGTGTTCACAGCACCCGAAAAGAAATCGACAGCGTGCTGACCGATTTACAAAAAAGCGATTCTAAAAAAAGGTTCAAGGGCTTAGTAAATAAATATATTATGCTTATGTATAACGAGACTATAGATATAGAATCGGCAAAAGACATTCGCGATATTTACGATGAATTAGCTCTTCCTGAAGTAATTGAAGATGACCCGAGCAACTTCCCTGACGGTAAGATTTTCAGAAAAAACAGTGTAAGCGTCCTTTCGCCAACCGGTAAAGAAATCCATACAGGACTATTACCCGAAGAAAAAATTATAGAAGCAATGAATAGCGCAATCAATATATTAAACGACGACCAAATTGTAGATTTATTCAGAGTTTCTATTTTCCACTACCTTTTCGGGTACATTCATCCTTTTTATGACGGAAACGGTCGTACCTCGCGATTTATAAGCAGCTATCTGTTATCAAAACAATTAGAACCACTGATTGGTTATCGGATATCTTATACTATTCAGGAAAATATAAAAGAATATTACGAAGCTTTTAAAACCTGCAACGATCCCCGCAACAAAGGTGATTTAACTCCGTTTTTATATATGTTTACAAATATAGTTTACAAGTCGATGTACCAATTAGCCCAAGCCCTCTCTAACAGGGTAAGTGCTATGAATCATTACCTTAAAGCTATCCCTTACTTGCCTGAGGGTACTAATCAAAAGCTAAGTAATGTGTACGACTATCTTGTACAGGCAACCCTATTTGCAGAACATGGTATCTCAACTAAAGAATTAATAGAAAACACAGGCGAAAGTCGTAATACTATCAAAAAAAGGCTCGCGACTATAGAAAGCAACGGTTTATTAGCAGAAAAGAAAAACGGTAACGAAAAATTCTTTACACTAAACTTAAATGTGGTAGACGAAATAATCGCAAAAACTTAACAAATCTTAAAAGGGCGGAATTTTCCGCTCTTTTTTATTTTGTGGTAAAATAAAGTGTAACATTTTTTGCACCGAGTTGTTATATGTGTAGAAGTACTTCGAGACTTAAGGAAAGGGGGAGTAAAATGGACAAAAAACTGCTTAATGAGCTTTATCAGAAATACTACAAAGAAATATATCTTTACATTTACTCCCTTTGTCGCAATCGGGAAGTTACCGAGGACTTGGTGCAGGAAACTTTCCTTAAAGCGATTCTTTCATTACCCGACAGTCACGGCAATATGCGTGCGTGGCTATATATGGTGGCGAGGAATCTTTACTATAACCTCATTAAAAAAGAAAAGAAGAAAGAAAGCTTTGAAAACCTTAAAGATTCCCCTTCTGACTCACCGCCTATGATAGAAAAAATCATAGAAAATGAACGCAGGCGGCTTTGTTTTGAGGCTTTGCAAAGCCTTGGAGGAATAAAACGAGAGGTTCTTATTCTGCAGTATTTCAGCGGGCTTTCTCAAAAAGAGATTGCCGCAATTTTGCACATTACCCCTGAAAACGTAAGGGTGTTGAGCTTCAGAGGTAAAAAAGAACTTAGAAAATTTATGGAGGTACACGGCTATGACATATAAAGAGCTTTTAAATTTATACAAAAAAGGCGAGCTTTCACAAGAACAGAAAAAAGAAATAAAGGCTGACATTGAAAAGCAGGAAGCCATAAGCGAATTTTTATTTGAAAATGACGAAATCCCTGAGCTTGAAAACTCCTGCCTTGAGGCGGAAATCTCTGATGACAACAGCGGTTTTGACGAAAAACGTTTTCAGAAAATGATTAAAAAATCTATCCGCAGGGCTTTTCTTAAACTTGGCATAGGGGTAGGCATAATAGTGCTGGCACTTGTAATTGTTGCAAACACCGCCCTGCCAAATATTGTTGACTCTTTCTATTATGACCCTGCCCAAATTGTAGGAAGAACCGAAAGCGGAGCTGCTTCACTTCAGCTGGATATTGATACTATGGTTTACTCAGAGCTGTTTACTCCGGGGTACTATCGCTTCAGTACCTATGCAAACCGTAACGGTTTCGGCAAATACGATATCCAGATATTAAAAAACTTCAGCTTTACAGGGCAGTTCAACAATGTTCATGGAACCATAGACAAAAACTGGCTGAACCTTTTTGACGACACAATTCTGAATATGCCTGCACACAACGCATTCTGGTATGAGGGCGTTGAAGGTCTTACAGGACAGGGCGGAACCGCCGCCGCAGGTACTCCTGAGGATGCATTAAGAAAGCTTACCGAGCTTGACGAACACGACTACTACGTTGCCTACGTTACCTTTGACAAGGTTATGACTTACGACGAAATGGTAAACTGGAGCAAAAAAAGCAATATCACTCCCGAATGGTGTGCAGTTTGCGAACATTTAGGCAACGATTACTACTTAACAGGCGGAATTACAGGCTTTAACTTCCATGGCAACGCAAGTGAACATGCTTATGACAATGAAAAATATCCCTATCTGAACTTTTTTGACGTAATAGACTCCGTCGAGGGCGATTACTCTCTCAATAAGCCTTCAGCTGAAGTTATGGAAACTCACATGACAAGTATGCTCAGATATATGCTGGAGAATAAAGATTTCTTTGAAATGGTTGGATATCACTCCTCGGATGGTCAATTTGTTACCCTTATGGAAAGCATAGAAGAACACGGAATTTACACCTATGGCTTTGTAGTTACTGCTACAAAAGACGAAATTCTCAGAATTAGCAAAAACGAAAACGTAAGCTACATCTACACAACACCTTTGGTATAACTTAGTTCCTCATCCCCTGCATAAATGCAGGGGATTTTTGCTTTTTGAGGTGTTGAAATGCAGATGAAAATATGATAAAATAAATTATTAAAGATTTATCTACTTGAAAGGGGAGCTTAAAGTGGCTCTTATCACCAAAAAGCTCAGGGGCACCGAGGACGTTCTGCCCGCTGAGAGCTATCGTTGGCAGTTTTTAGAGGAGATTATGCGTGAGCAGGCAAGAGTTTACGGCTTTGCTGAAATCCGCACTCCTGTTTTTGAAAATACACAGCTTTTTAAGCGTAGCGTTGGCGAAACTACAGACGTTGTACAGAAAGAAATGTACACTTTCGACACCAAGGGCGGTGAGTCCGTAACTCTGCGTCCCGAGGGTACAGCAGGTGCCGCCCGTGCTTTACTTGAGCACGGCGTATACAATGACGGCTTACCCGTTAAGGCAAGCTACTTTGTATCCTGCTATCGCTATGAAAAGCCTCAGGCAGGCAGACTCAGGGAATTCCACCAGTTTGGCTTAGAGGTTTACGGCACATCAAAGCCTGTGGCAGATGCCGAGCTTATCTGTGCCGCTGCTTCAATTTTTGACAGGCTTGGCATTGACGATTTAAGCCTTGAGATTAACTCTATCGGCTGTCCCACTTGCCGTGCAAAATACCACGCAGCACTTAAGGAATACTTTGCATCCCACGAAGAAGAGCTTTGCGACACCTGCAAAGGCAGACTTGAGCGTAACCCTATGCGTATTCTTGATTGCAAAAGCAAGGTTTGCTCAGGAATTGCAAAGGATGCACCTGTAATCCTTGACTACCTCTGTGACGAGTGCGAGGAGCACTTTAAGGGTGTTAAGGCTTGCCTTGACGGTGCAGGTATGAAATACACAGTAAACCCCAGAATAGTCCGCGGTCTTGATTACTATACTAAGACTGTATTTGAATTTGTAAGCGGCAGTATCGGCTCTCAGTCCACGGTTTGCGGCGGCGGTCGATACGACGGTCTTATTGAGGAGCTGGGCGGTCAGCCCTTACCCTCTTTGGGATTTGCCTTGGGTATGGAGCGACTCCTCTTGCTTCTTGACAGCAAGGGTATTGAAATCCCTAAACCCGAACCCTGTGCACTTTATGTTGCGGCTTTGGGCGAAAATGCTGAGGCAAAGGCTTTCTCTTTAGTTAAGGACTTAAGAGATGCTTCCCTGCACGCTCAGTACGACATTGTGGGCAGAGGTTTAAAGGCACAGATGAAGTATGCAAACAAAATCGGTGCTCAGTACTCACTTGTTATCGGCGACAATGAAATAGAGGAAAACAAGGCAAACCTTAAAAATATGACCACAGGCGAACAGGTAGAAATTACTTTGGGCGAAGATTTTGTTTCTCAGTTTACTGCAATTTATCTTGACGGTAAAACAAGTATGAACTTATAATCCTTTAAGGAGGTTTTAATATGGCAGAATTTATGAAAGGACTTAAAAGAACAAACTACTGCGGCGAACTTCGCAGTTCTGATATTGGCAAGGTTGTTACCCTTTGCGGTTGGGTTCAGCGTCAGCGCGACCTTGGCTCTCTTATCTTTATCGATTTAAGAGACCGCACAGGTATTTCTCAGCTTGCTTTTGACGACAACACCGACAGAGCTGTTTTCGACAAGGCTTTCAGTTGTCGAAGCGAATATGTACTTTGTGCAGTTGGTGAAGTAAGGGAAAGAAGCTCTAAAAACCCCGACATCCCCACAGGCGACATTGAGGTTGCAGTTACAGACTTAAGAATCTTAAGTGCAGCTCATACTCCTCCCTTTGAGATTGTTGACAACCTCAATACCAACGAGGAATTAAGACTTAAGTACCGTTATCTTGATTTAAGACGCAAGCCTTTACAGGATAATATTATGATGCGTTCAGTATTGGCAAAGTCCGCAAGAGATTACTTCTATGAAAACGGCTTTATCGAGATTGAAACCCCTATGATGATTAAGTCAACTCCCGAAGGTGCCCGCGACTATCTTGTTCCCTCTAGAATTCATCAGGGCAAGTTCTATGCTCTGCCCCAGTCCCCTCAGATTTACAAACAGCTTTTAATGCTTTCAGGCTTTGACCGCTATATTCAGCTTGCACGTTGCTTCAGAGACGAGGATTTACGTGCTGACCGTCAGCCTGAGTTTACTCAGATAGATATGGAACTTTCCTTTGTTGATGTTGAAGATATCCTTGAGCTTAACGAAGGCCTTATGAAGCGAGTTTTCAAGGACGTTTTAGGCAAAGACCTTGAGACTCCCTTTGAGCGTATGACATACAAAGAGGCTATGGAGCGTTTCGGCTCTGATAAACCCGACATCCGCTTTGGTATGGAAATACAGGATGTTTCCGACCTGGTTAAAGATTCTGAATTCGGCGTATTTGCTTCTGCTATTGAAAACGGCGGTTCTGTTCGTGCAATTGTTGCTAAGAATTCCGCCGCAACTCTTACAAGAAAAGAGATTGATAAATTAACCGAGTTTGTCAGAGGTATCGGTGCAAAGGGTCTTGCTTTTGTACGTTGGCTTGATGATGCTCCCGCTTGCTCCTTTGCAAAGTTTATGAAGGAAGGCGAGCTTGAAGCTATCCTTGACAGGGTAGGAGCAGAAAAAGGCGACGTAGTGCTCTTTGTTGCAGATAAAACCAGCACTGTTCTTTCAACCTTAGGTGCTTTAAGACTTACAGTTGCAAAGAAGCTCGACATTATCCCCGACATCTTTAAGTTCCTTTGGATTGTTGACTTCCCCTTCTTCGAAAAAGACGAAGAAAGCGGAGAGTGGGTTGCAATGCACCATCCCTTTACTATGCCTAAGGAAGAATGCCTTGAGTTCCTTGACACCGACCCCGGCAAGGTAATTGCAAAGGCTTATGACCTTACACTTAACGGCACAGAACTTTCATCAGGCTCTATCCGTATTACCGATTACGAATTACAGCAGAGAATGTTCAGAGCTTTGAAGCTTACTGACGAAGAGATTGAAGCAAAGTTTGGCTTCCTGGTAGAGGCTTACAAATACGGTGCTCCTCCCCACGGCGGTATGGGTATCGGCTTAGACAGACTTGCAATGATTCTCTCAGGTGCTGAGAGTTTACGTGACGTTACAGCTTTCCCCAAGGTTCAGAATGCAAGTGAACTTATGAGCCAATGTCCCTCACCCGTTGATGCAGAAAGCTTAGAAGCTTTAGGCATTGCTGTTGTGGCAAAAGCAACTGACGAAGCTTAAAATATCATATCTAAATATAATGCCCTTCCGATTAAAATTCGGAAGGGCATTTTAATTTGCACGCAACGCGTGCCACCGTACTTATTACTTGTTCACTATTATTTATTACTTAAAAGTCCGCCACCCTGTAGGGTGACGGACTTTAGTCTCAGTCTTTATCTGGTTGATTTAAACTGTACGGGTATAAGGATTATTCAGCCTTAATACCTGCATACATAAAGTACTTGTAGCCGAGGGGGCTTGCGAAGAAGCCGTCGATGCTATCAGAGCACATATACTGGTCTGTGTAGTAGTAGATGGGGCAGATTGCGCCTGTGGACATAATCATATCCTCAGCCTGATGCATAAGCTCGAATCTTACTGCAGGATCATTGCTTGCCTTGATGTCAGCAATGAGCTTGTCATAAGACTCTGCCCATGTGAGACCGTCCTTACCGTTGTAAGAGTATGCAGCGTATGTTGCATGACCATCCTTACCGAACTGGCAGTCGTTGTTACCGGACTCAGAAATCCACATATCAAGGAAGGAAATGGGATCGTTGTAGTCGGAGAGCCAGCCGTTACGTGCGAAGGAGTAGTCGCCTGCTTTTCTTGTATCAAGGAATGTGTTCCACTCCTGAACTTCGATCTGCATTGTGATGCCGTACTTAGCATAAACACCCTGCATATAAGTTGCAAGAGCCTCATGACCTGTACCCTCGTTTGTGATATAAGTCATTGTGGGGAAGCCTGTAACCTTGCCGTCAGCAACTGTGAACTTGCCGCTGGACTGAGCAACTGCCTCTAAGAGAGCAAGAGCCTCGTCACAGTTTGCAGCGTAGTCAGCCTCAGCAACGCTGAAGTAACCCTTACCGTCACGGTTTACGCCGTTTGTAGCAACGAACTCTGTAACGCCGTCAGCATCTGTCATGTCGATGGGAACGAAGGAGTTAGCGGGCTGCTGGTCTGCAAGACCGATTTCAGCGCAGATGTAGTTTCTCTCAAGCATAAGACCAAGAGCCTTACGGATAGAAATCTGCTCCTCAGGTGTAAAGTCAGCAAGAGCGGGATCGTTCATGTTGAAGGATACATAGTATGTACCTAACTGACCCATTACCTGATACTCTGTGGGATAATCAGCCTTGATTGTCTTAATCTGATCGTTGGGAACGGAGTCAATGAAGAGGTAAGAGCCGTTCTTGTAGTTAGCAAGAAGTGAGCTGTCATCTTCGTTGAAGGGCCATACGATCTTGTCTGTAACAACTGCATCAGCGTTGTGGTAGTTCTCGTTCTTTTCCATTACCATCTGGCTCTGGTTAAGCTCTGTTACCTTGTAGGGACCGTTACCAACGTATGTCTCAGCCTTTGTAGCCCAAGCATCGTTGCCGTCAACTACGTCCTTCTTAACGGGCATATATGTGGGGAATGCGCAAAGCTCGAAGAAGTAAGGAACATCGTTGTTAAGAACAACTGTAAGGGACTTGCCGTCCTCAGAAGCTGTTACGTTGAGCTCGCCTTCGCCTGCAGCAGCTGCAGCGTAGCCGTCAACAACGTCGAACATGTAGCCATAGTCAGCAGCTGTTGCAGGAGCAACTGCTCTGTTCCAAGCCCAAACGAAGTCTGCTGCTGTAAGAGCAGAACCGTCAGACCACTTAAGGTCGTCTTTGAGCTCGAATGTGTAAGCTACCTTGCCGTCTTCTGTAGCTGTAGCTTCAGGGAACTCCTTAGCACAGTCAGGAACGAGCTTTAAGGAACCATCCTCAGCCTGCTCGTAGCCAACAAGACCTGCGAAAGCATGGATAACATAAGTTGCACCGTCAACTGCGGAGTTGAGTGCGGGGTCGATTGTGTCAGGATAAGGACCAACGCAAATGGTCATTTCGGAAGCAGTAGTTGCGCCATTGTCACAAGCTACAAGGCCAAGACAAAGAATCATAACAACTGCAAGGATAAGTGCAAGAGACTTTTTCATAGAGTTTTCCTCCTGTCAAAATTTGTTTGTCATTCTGCAACCAGACGCAGAGACTGAATATAAATCAACGTTATTGATTTCTGATTAATAGAAGTGATAGTAAACAAATATTAATTGCGGCGAAGCCGCCACCAACACTATTCATTATTCACTCTTCACTGATTTGAGAAACTCAAATCATCTGTCACGCCTCGTTCATTGTTGCTGACATTTCGAGTTTTCCACGCCCTAAACTAAATCGCACAGCCGATAAATCGGCTTTTTCGATTTTGTGTTCGAGCTTGAAAATTGAAATGCAACAATGCTCGGCGCACATTAAAGATTAAAGCAAGCAACAAAATGCTCGGGTGCAATCTCCTTAAGCTCAGGTGTTTCCTCGGCACATTTTGCAGTTGCTCTGGGGCAACGTGTGCGGAAGGGACAGCCTGAAGGCATATTAAGGGGAGAAGGAACGTCACCCTCCAATACGATACGCTTGTGATTCTTAGCGTAATCAGGGTCGGGAATAGGAACAGCAGAAAGCAGAGAAATTGAGTAGGGGTGTGTGGGATGATTGTAAATCTCGTTAGCAGGACCCATCTCAACAATGTGACCTAAGTACATAACTGCAATTCTGTCTGAAATATGCTTAACAACCAAAAGGTCGTGAGCGATGAAGAGGTAAGTAAGACCTAAAGTCTCCTGAAGCTCTTCAAACATATTGATAATCTGTGCCTGAATCGAAACGTCAAGTGCCGAAACCGGTTCGTCACAGATAATACAATCAGGATTAACCGCAAGAGCACGTGCGATACCGATTCTCTGGCGCTGACCGCCTGAGAACTCGTGAGCATAACGGGTTCCATGCTCAGGGTTTAAACCAACAATTTTTAAAAGCTCCTGAATTCTTGCCTCACGCTCTGCCTTTGTTTTGCAAAGCTTGTGGATATCAAGAGGCTCGCCGATAATATCGGCAACTGTCATTCTGGGGTCAAGAGATGAGTAAGGGTCCTGGAAAACCATCTGAACCTTTTTTCTCATTTCATTGACGTCTTTTTTGGTTTTAATAACCTTGCCGTCGTAAATAACCTCACCGCTTGTGGGCTGATAAAGGTGAAGGATGCTTCGGCCAACAGTTGTTTTACCGCAGCCTGACTCACCAACAAGACCTAAAGTTTCGCCCTTTTTAATGGCAAATGAAACGCCGTCAACAGCCTTGAGCTTTTTGCTTCCGAAGAGGCCGTTGGGAATATTAAAGTGCTGCTTTAAGTCTTTGACTTCAAGCAAATACTTTTCTTCACTCATTATTTTGCCTCCTCATTGTAAAGAGCCTCAATTTCCTCAGCGGTAAATTTGCCCTCTTCAATATTTTTCTTAACATGATTCCAGCATCTGGCGTAGTGTGTACCGCCCTCGCAAACAAGCTTGGGGTTAACCTCGAGGCAAACCTTCATAGCTGCATCGCATCTGGGTGCGAAGGGACAGCCGGGAGGAAGATTCAAAAGGTCAACTGCATTACCGCCAATGGGCTGGAGCTTTGTTTTTTCATCACTTACTGTGGGAATTGAACGCATAAGGCCCAGTGTGTACTCGTGCTTGGGATTGTAGAAAATCTCCTCAGCAGTACCTCTTTCGCAAATCTGGCCTGCATACATAACGATAACCTCGTCACACATTTCAGCAACAACGCCAAGGTCATGAGTGATAAGGATAATTGCCATACCAAGCTTTTTCTGAAGGTCCTTCATAAGGTCAAGAATCTGAGCCTGAATTGTAACGTCAAGAGCCGTTGTAGGCTCGTCTGCAATCAGAATGTCGGGTTCGCAGGCAAGAGCCATAGCAATCATAACACGCTGACGCATACCGCCTGAAAACTCGTGGGGATACTGCTTGATACGCTTCTTGGGTTCGTTAACACCAACAAGCTTGAGCATTTCAATGGCACGCTCTTTAGCTTCTTTACGGTTACGGTTGGTGTGAAGCATAATGGCTTCCATAAGCTGGTCGCCTATGGTGAAAACAGGGTTAAGGCTTGTCATAGGGTCCTGGAAGATTATAGAAATCTTGTTACCTCTGATTTTTGCCATACCTTTTTCTTTGATACCTACAAGCTCTTCGCCTTCAAGCTCAATACTACCGCCGACAATTTTGCCGGGATTTGCAAGAATCTGAAGAACTGAGTAAGCTGAAACGGACTTACCTGAGCCCGATTCACCAACAATACCTAAAACCTTACCCTTTTCTACCTCATAGGAAACGCCGTTAACGGCTTTTACCTCACCTGAGGGAGTAAAGAAGGAGGTTTTAAGGTCTTTTACTGATAATAAACTCATTTTAAGATAACCTCCTTACTTTTTCTGTTTGGGGTCGAAAGCATCTCTGAGGCCGTCGCCCAAAAGGTTAAGGGAAAGAACAATAATACAAATTGTAATAGCGGGAACCAGAAGTCTGTAAACATCAGAGTAGATGTAAGAAAGGTTCTCGGAAGCAAGAGAGCCCAGAGAAGGCATGGGGATAGAAACACCAAGACCTAAGAATGAAAGGAAACTCTCTGTGAAAATAGCATTGGGAATCTGCAAAGCGGTGGAGATAACCATAACGCTGATGCAGTTGGGAAGAAGGTGCTTGCGGATAATTCTTGCAGGGGATGCACCAAGTGCCTTAGCTGTAAGAACGAATTCCTGCTGCTTTATGGAAAGAATCTGACCGCGGATAAGACGAGCCATAGAAACCCAGTAAAGAAGTGCGAATACAAGGAAGATAGAAATCATACCTGTACCCAGTTTCTCAAGAATCGTACCCTCAATAGCAGGAGCCAGAGTCTGCTTGAATACAACAGAGAACAGAATAACCATCAGCATATCAGGCAGAGAATAGATAATATCAACAATTCTCATCATTGCAAGGTCAACCTTGCCGCCTGCGTAGCCTGCGATTGAACCGTAAAGTGTACCGATAATAAGAACGATAATAGAAGCAAAAAGACCAACAGAAAGTGAAATTCTTGTACCGTAAACCACACGGATAAAGTAGTCACGGCCCAAAGAGTCTGTACCTAAAATATGAGGGAACACACTCTCGCCTGCTTCAATACGCTCAAGCTCGGTTGAGCCATACTCAAAAGGCTTTAAGTTGTTGTAGCTGGGGTCGGGTAAATCACCCTGTAAGCTCAGCTGAGTATCATATGTGTAGGGATAAACCATAGGAACAACGATTACTGCAACAATAATCAGAAGAAGAAGTATTGCACAGGTAATTGCAACCTTGTTTTTAAAGAGGCGACGCATACCATCCTTGAAGAAGGTTACGCTTTCTCTTTCAATAATCTGCTGTTCTTTGTCAGCAGAACTTGCCTTTTCCCACTTTTTAAGGTCAAGCTGAAAGCTTAAGGGGTTTTTCTTGGGAAGCTTATTTACATCATAATTATTCATTGTAAACTTACCTCCTTAAGAAAGATCTACTCTGGGGTCGAAGAGCTTGTAAAGAACATCCGACAAGAGCATCATAATAGTAACAATGATAGCAAGGAAAATTGTAGTACCCATAATCATTGTGTAGTCACGGTTAATAATAGAAGATACAAAGTATTTACCTAAACCGGGAACAGCAAAAATCTGCTCAACAACCAGAGAACCTGTTAAAATAAAGGCTACCATAGGACCTGCATAGGTAATTACGGGAGTAACTGCATTTTTAAGTGCGTGCTTAAAAAGCACCTTAGAAGGTGCAACACCCTTAGCACGTGCTGTACGGATATAGTCCTGGCTTAAAACGTCAAGCATACTTGAACGTGTAAGACGGATGATATATGCCATAGGATACAGCATAAGCGAAATAATGGGAAGAACAAGACCCGCCGCCGTTTGTCCGTTTGCCGGGAATACGTTCATCTCAATACAGAACAGCCACAACAGAAGCGTTGCCACAATAAACGACGGCATCGCAACAAAGGCCGTTGAAACAACCATTATTATACGGTCAATAAGCTTGTTGTGGAAAACAGCAGCCAATGAGCCGAAAACAAGACCAAGCACAATGGCACCTGCAGCCGCAATAAGACCTAACTTAGCACTGGATGCAAAACCTTCCATAATAACGTCCATAACATTTCTGCCGTCCATCTTCATAGAAGGGCCAAAGTCAAGACGCACTGCACCTTTAAGGTAGTTAAGATACTGCTCCCAAAGAGGCTTGTCCAGACCGAACTTTGCCTCAAGAGCTGCCATAGTCTCAGGAGTTACTGATTTTTCACTCATGAAGGGACCGCCGGGGATAAAGTTCATTATAAAGAAAGTGATAGTAATTACCAGGAATATGGTAACTACAGCCAATGCAAGTCTTTTCAATATGTAGAAAAGAAATTTTTTGTCCATGATTTTCCCGTTCCTTACAAAAAGTTTTATTTCTTATAATATCATAATGTAACACAAAAAACAATATGCTTTGCCACAATATTATACAATTTTCATAAATTACCTGTTTAACCTTTGGTCAATCAGGTAAATAAAATTTTTCTGAATACAACATATTGTGTATGCATTTTGTTATAATTTCTATAATATAAGTATAATAATACTGAATTTACAGGTCTTATTACATTTCTCGCTTAGAAATCATAAAAGCATATCCTAAAGAAGGAATTACCAGCTTACCGCCTTCGGTGCGTGTATCAAACAAAGGCTTGCCCATTCCTGCAGTGAATCCCGGAGGAATATCAATGATTATATCAGAGAAGCCTGAGTTAAATGCACAGAACAAGCCTTCGCTTTCGGTAGTTCTTAAATAAGACAGTAGTCTGCCCTGAGAATATACATTAATAAAGTTACCGTCCCAGAGGGTTTCGCTGCTTCTTCTCAGCTCGCCGAGGTCTTTGTGCCACTTAATAAGCTCGTTATTCTCTCTGCCCCAAGGGTAGCAAGCACGATTAAAGGGGTCACGGTAACCCTCCATACCTGCCTCGTCACCATAATAAACACAGGGGAAACCGGGCAAAGTATACTGAATACCTACTGCCAGCTTCATAAGCTTAATACCGCGATTTCTCTGCTCAGGAGTAAGCTTCTGATTAGCCTGCCACCAGCGGTCTCTGCCGTTTAAGGGCTCGCCTGCCATAACTGTTAGAGCACGCTCTGTATCGTGAGTTGAAAGCAGATTCATAAGAACACGGAGCACCGGTCTTGGGTAATTTTCTACTACAGACATAATCTGGTCCATAACGTACTTTGAATCTGTTCCGCGGATAAATTCTAAAATTGCGTTTCTGAACACATAGTTCATAACAGAGTCAAGCTGTTCGCCTAAAAGGAAACGACGTCTGGCTCCGTAGCTTTCCTTATTGGAAGCATCCTCCCAGACCTCACCGATAACAATACCTTCAGGGTCCTGCTCCTTTACGGCTTTGCGTAAGTTTTCAAGGAACTCGTCGGGAAGTTCATCGGCAACATCAAGTCGCCAGCCTGAATTACCCTTACGCATATAGTTTCTTACAACGCCCTTCTCGCCGTTGATATACTCGTTATATGCAGGGTCGTTCTCGTTAACCTCAGGCAAAGTATAGAAACCCCACCAGGAGTTATAGTGGTCAGGCCAATGGTGGAATTTGTACCAGCTTGAATAAGGAGAGTTCTGGTCTCTGTAAGCACCGCCGTTGCCGTATCTGCCTGAACGGTTAAAGTAAATGCTGTCAGCACCGGTATGGCTGAATACACCGTCGTTGATAACTCTGATATCTAGCTTCTTAGCTTCTTTACAAAGCTCCTCGAAATCCTCCATAGAACCCAACATAGGGTCAACGGCATCGTAGTTACCTGTGTCATAACGGTGGTTTGAGTATGCCTCGCATATAGGATTAAGATAAATACAGCTTACGCCTAAATCCTTTAAATAAGGAAGCTTCTGAGTAATACCCTTAAGGTCGCCCTTAAAGAAGTCGGTGTTGGTAATTTCGCCGTGTTCGTTGGGCATCCAATCAGGGCACTGGTACCAATCCTGCTGAATTTTTAAATCTGTACGTTTAATATCCTTTTCCTCGCCGCTGAAATTAAAGCGGTCAGGGAAAATCTGGTACATTACGCCGCCAACAGGCCAGTCAGGGGTTTTAAATCCCTTTTTGTAAGCGGTAATCTGCCAGCTTCTTCCGGGAGAACGCTCAATAGAACTTTTTCTGTCAACATCAGCAGGTACAAGAAAACGTGTACCCTCTGCTGTCTGAAGCTTGAAGCTATACCAATAAAGACCCATATTCTTAGGTGTAAAGTCGCATTCCCATATACCTGTATCGTTATCAAAGGCACCTGTCCAGAACAGTTTTACGAAAACCCAGTCATAGCTGTAGTCATACTTTACGGCAAGCTCCGCCTGACTGCATCTGAGGTCTCTGGGCAGAAGAATTCTGAAATGAACCTTTGTACCCTCCTCTACTGCGCCAAAAGGTGATTTGTAAAAAGGATTGCGTGAATCAAAATGAGGAAACATTATACCACTCCATAGTGTAATTGTGTAAAAACATATAGGTTATTATTATATAAAAAAATCCTGCCTATGTCAACAAAGGCAGGATAATTGTCACTTTTTGTAAGAATTTTGTCTATAAAACAAAAAACAGCCTTCCCTGAAGGAAGACTTATCCAAAAACTTTTGCGGTAAATTGCCGAGAGTACGCAGACCAGGGAAATGGTGCCGGTGACCGGACTTGAACCGGTACGGTATTGCTACCGAGGGATTTTAAGTCCCTTGTGTCTGCCATTCCACCACACCGGCAGAAAAAGAAAAATGGTGACCCGGACGAGAATCGAACTCGTGTTACCGCCGTGAAAGGGCGGTGTCTTAACCTCTTGACCACCGGGCCATATGGTAGCGGAAATAGGACTTGAACCTACGACACTTCGGGTATGAACCGAATGCTCTAGCCAACTGAGCTATTCCGCCATCTATATAACTACCGCAAAAGTAGCAATAGTGATTATAGTATATATGTTTTGTTTTGTCAAGGGTTTTATTAAAATTTTTTTATTATAAAGAAAAAACCGCAGAAAAGGCGATAAAACCTTATCTGCGGTTAATAAATCAGATTAATTCAGCAATTTTCTTCTGGATTGTAGTTATATCCAATGTAGCCTCGTCCTCAGTTACTTAGTCAGCAGTAGCAATAACGGATGCGTAGCCTTCATCGTTGGTAAGAGCAAATGCAGCTACCATTGAAGACATTACAATCATTAATGCAAGTACAAACGCAAAATCTTAGAATAAGTTTTGTTTGTCATTTTAATTTCTTCTTTCACATTTTATAGTGGCAAAGTATTGCACATAAAACGCAGATATGTCAAATATCTTTTCAAAAAACTCAATATCTAACAATAAAGTATACTTTTATTATAACAAAACGCCCCTGTTTTTTCAGAGACGTTTTGAGAAAATATTTAATTTTCATTATATACAGGCAGCTCAAACCAGAAGGTACTTCCCTCGCCCACTTTGCTGAAAACGCCAAAGTGAGCACCATGCAAATCCAGGATTTCTTTAACAATAGAAAGCCCCAGTCCCGTGCCAACCACCGCACGCTGATGATTTTTGTCGGCTCTGTAGTATCTGTCCCATATATTTTTGAGTTTTTCGGGTTCAATGCCTTTGCCGCTGTCGGTTACTTCGACCCTGACAATGCCATCTGCAAGCTTTTCACAGACTATTACCTCTTTTCGCTCTCCTGAATAGTTTACGGCGTTTGAAATAAGATTGTAAAGCACCTGCTCAATTCTTGCCTTATCGGCAAAAACAAACACTTCTTCTGAGCTTTCAAAGCTAAGACTATACCCTTGTTGCAAAGAAAGGCTTGTAAACCTGCTCAGAATATCAGAGATACAGGTTGTAAGAGAAAAAATCTTTTTATCAATAGGCATTGCTCCGCTCTGAAGCTTTGAAATATCCAGCAAATCACTTACCAGATTAGAAAGTCTGGTGCTTTCATCTACAATGGCGGTAAGGTTTTCCTCGTTCATTTCTCCCGGTATATCTCGCATAACCTCAGCATAGCCTTTAATCATAGTCAGCGGTGTACGCAAATCGTGAGAAACATTTGCAATAAGCTCTTTGCGTAATTTAGATGCAACTCCAAGCTCCGTTGCCGCAAAATTAAGTGTAGAGTTAAGCTCCTCAACCTCTCTGTAGCCGTAGCTTTCAAAAGAAACCGAATAATCCTCTCGTGCCAGTCTTTTGGCTGTTTCGTTGGTATCTTTAAGAGGCTTTGCAAACTTCCACGAAATAATCAGCGACATGGTAACAGAAAGCAGTGCCAGCAAAATGGTTATAATTATAAGTATAAAACGTAAGGTTGCAACCGTGCTTGCCGAGGGTGTAATAGCCCACCTCAGTACTACCATAAGCTCCATATCACCATCTTGCAGGATTCTTACGCAGGTCATATTCTTAACGCGGAGATGCTCTGACTGTGGCATATGCGGAGTTTTTTTGCCTCCTTTTACTGATGTATACTCCTCAAGAAAAAGCTTTTCTCCGCCTTTTTCTTTGGCATCGTTATAATAATTACGAAGCTGATGAGGCATATAATCTGTGCTTAAATCTCTTTCCTCACGGGATGTATAAAGGTGGTAAAAGTTCACCCGTTGCGTGGTATCATAAACATCTATATGCATATCGTTCTGGCGGTGAATATCATCCAGAATAGCCGTAATGTTATAGTTGTCAATATTCTCGCTGATATAATCCGCACTCTGCTCTATTCCTATGGTTTTGATTATGCGGTATACATCGTCAAGAAACACCGTCTGCATCAGCCACAACGCACCTAATATAATGGCAGAAAAGCCCAGAAAGTAGATAAGAAGCTTCTGCCTTAATCTCTTCGAGGGCTTTCGTGTGTTATTCTGCTTCAAAGCGGTAGCCAACTCCTCTCAGGGTAACAACACAGGAGCTGTACTCACCCAATGACTTTCTTAAAAGCTTTATGTGAGTATCCAGTGTACGGTCATCACCGAAAAAGTCGTAACCCCAGACCTTGCTGATAAGAGTTTCTCGGGTTAATGCAAGACCTCGGTTTTTTACCATATAAAAGAAAAGGTCATACTCTTTAGGGGTCATACTTACCCTTTCATTGTCTACAGTTACAATTCTTGCAGAAAAATCAACCACAAGTCCTTTGTAGGTAAAAACATCAGAGGCATCTCTGCCGTTCTGACTTCTTTTAATAACTGCAGCTACACGCATCATAAGCTCACGGGGCGAAAAGGGCTTTACAACATAATCGTCCACACCCAGCTCAAAGCCGTGTATACGGTCGTACTCCTCGCCACGTGCCGAAAGCATAATAATAGGAGTTTTCTTGTGCTTTCTGATTTCTTTGCAAGCTGAAAAACCGTCAAGCTCAGGCATCATAACATCCATAATAATAAGGTCAAAGTCCTCAGCCATAACCATATCCAGAGCTTCCATTCCGCTGGCGGCTTCCCTGACCTCGTAACCTTCAAAGCTTGCGTATTTCTTTATAATTTCTCTTATACCAAATTCATCATCAACAACTAAAATCCTGCTCATATTTATACCTCCCCTGACTTTGAACATCTTTTCCCCGAATTTTCTATACTATTAATAATACCATTTTGTGACAGCTTTTTGAATATAACCTAAATTTTATGAAAAATTAAGATAAGTAATCAAAAGATTCTTGGTTTTCTCCCAGATAACCGCTTCTTCAAAATTTATAATCATATCCGAAAAACTTATGTCCTCGTCTTTTACAAGTTCAATACAAAGTGCAGGCTTTCTGTACCTGCAACGAAACCAGTTTTCAAACCCGCCTGAGTAATCCTCTACTTTTTGGGTTGGAGAAATAATCTCAAAGCAGCAGTTTTGCTCAAAGCTTTTTGCAAGCTCCAAATCGCCTTTGACAGCTTTATTTCCATAATCACGCCAGAAAATGCAATTTCCTCTTGCGTGAAGCGAAACAGCCGACTCAAACCTTTCTTTTTCGCAAAGCTTTATAAGTGATTTTACTTCAGGCTCTGAAGCGGATTTTGCTCCGCCCTGACGTTTTGGCGGTACCTTGGAAAAACAGAAAGGAAAGTTTGCGTTTAAATTAATATTATTTGCATTGTTCTTGAAAAGCTCACCTTTGAAATCCTTGACCGTAACCTGTGGCAAGTCTCTTTTTAAAAAAATTTCCACTCCGTCAGGATTAACCATAGGCAGAACATAAAGGCTTTTTTCCGCAAATTCACAACCGCTTTTCAAAAGCTCTTCCAGGCTTTTCATAATAAAAGCGGAGGTTACGGACTCTCTGCCGTGAACTGCACCTGCAACCAACAGCTTTTTATTGCCGCCCCCCATTTTAATAAGGGGCAAAAGTCTGCCCTTTACCGAGGTGCCTGTTATTTTTATACTTATCTTATCTTTGTATACTTCAGATAGCTTAAGCAAGTCCTCCAGAAGCTCTGTGTATCCGTAACAAGTTCTCAAAATAATACCTCCTGCAATACTCTATGCAGGAAAGTATAAATTATTGAAGATTTGAAATAATCTTATCGGCGGCATCAGCGGCAAGATAAACCAAATCCGCACAAGGACGCTTTTTATAGTATTCGGATGTACGGGGTTCGGCGTTGGCATCGTCGCCGCGGCGATTTACACCAAGCATATCTGCGCAGACAATTGTGCCTGTTTCGCTTTCGAAAATCTCAACCACCTTGCGGATTTCCTCGTAAACCTTTGTTTTAGCATCAGGGTTGTTAAGGTCAAAACTGCCCATTGCAAGGGATACAGCTAAAGTTGCGCCTGTAACGGCACCGCAGGTTTCTCTTAATCTGCCAATACCTCCGCCAAGTCCTGCTGAAAGGGTCATGGCAACATTAAAATCAAGACCGTAATCCTCTGCAAAGGCACCAAATGTCGCCTGTGCACAGTTATATCCCTGTAAAAATAAGCTTTTTGCTTTTTCTGCTTTTGTCATTTTCATTCCTCCGTATATCTATATGTTATCAAGTGTCACGCCACGGCGCACAAACTATATTATGCCTCGTTGCTTACTGCTTGTCCTTTGAGTTTGTATCGCACTCCTGCAATTCAGCTATGTTCGGTAAATTACAGCTCGTGCTTAAAATTCGAAGGACAGTAAGCCTCAACACACAAAATGAAAGACAGACGCAATTATGGCGTCTGTCCTTAATGTTTCTTTAAAATTATTTAAGAATGTTTCTCCAATCAAGGTCGCCACGCTCAAGACCGTGGATAAGTACCTCAGCAGTTGCAATATTGGTAGCAACGGGGATGTTGTGCATATCGCACTGTCTTAAAAGGTTCATATCATTTGGCTCTGAAGGCTTGGGAGTAAGGGGGTCACGGAAGAACAAAAGCATATCAATTTCGTTACATGCAATGCAAGCAGCAATCTGCTGTCCGCCGCCCTGAGCACCGCTAAGAAAAGTCTTAATCTCAAGACCTGTTGTCTCAGAAACCATCTTGCCGGTTGTGCCTGTGGCACAAAGATTATGTCTGCTTAAAATTCCGCAATAAGCAATACAAAACTGTACCATCAATTCTTTTTTCTCGTCGTGTGCAATAAGTGCAATATTCATCTGTTTACCTCCATTTTCCTCAAATTTTGGGAAATTGCAATATGAAAATCGGAACAAGTCCGAACACTATATAATATTATTTTATGCCAAGAATCTTTTTGGCAACGGGAACATTTTCACCCTCAAGCCTTAAAGCAAGGTTCTTAAAGGTTACCGCTGATTTGGGCTGAGCCTTACCTGCTTCACCGCGCTGTGCGACAGATGCAATCTGCATATCCTCAGGCACAACAGCAATAAGCTGTGTCTGACAGGCATCAATTACATGGTCCAGGTCCTTATAAACTCCTAAAGAACGGAAACGCTTTAAAGAGAAGCGATTAATTACCAGACGTGCGTCATCCTTTTTAAGCTTGCTGAGCTTCATACGGATGTTAACCGCACCTCTTACGCTTGTGGGTTCGGGATTTACAACAATTAACGCCATATCCGCAGCAGCAGCAGCGGCATCAAAGCCTGAGCCTGTACCTGCAGGCGAATCTATAAGCACATAATCATAGTTACTTTTAACAGAATCAATAAGCTCCTTCATAACCGATGGGCTAACCTCATCCTCAGCAGAAAGGGGAGCAGGCATAAGATAAAGACCATACATATTCTGTGCAGAATAAATTGCGGCCTCAGTGTCACAACCGCCTTCCACAGCATCAGACACATCATACACAAGCTCGTTTTCCACGCCCAGCATAAGGTCAAGACCACGCATACCGCTGTCACAGTCTACAAGGAGAACTCTTTTATTAAGTTTTACAAGTTGCACTGCCAAGCCCACTGTAACAGTAGACTTTCCTGTACCTCCCTTGCCCGAGGCAAGGACAATAACTCTACTCATAAAATTATACCTCTAATACATTTTACCACAAGTTTTTTTACTCGACAAGAATCTCGGTTGTAAAAATTCTTGGCGATTCTTTGTATAAAACTCATAAAATCTGTGACAAAAAAGCAAATTTTGACTCATTCTGTGGCTATTGTTGTCTTTGTAACTTCATCAGGGAAAAAGTAGGCATTTAATAAATCCTTGGCAACATCCATTGCGTACACACCCTTTGCACCGTGCTCAAGAAGCACCGCCACGGCTACCTCAGGCTTATCAAAAGGCGCGTAGCAGATGAATACACAATGGTCCGAACCTGAGTTTTCGGCTGTACCTGTCTTACCGGCAACATCAAGGGGGAAATCAAGGAAAGAATAGTAAGCTGTACCGTAGTCGCTGGCCACAACATTACGCATAGCATTCTGAACCACACTTAAGTTGTAGCTGTTAACGTCAAGCTTTTCCACAACCTCAGGCTTTTTGGGGTCGTTGTAAAGCACAACCCGGCTTCTGTCATAGGTAGTGATTTTATTAATCATATGTGTGCGGTATCTTACACCGTCATTTGCAATGGTTGCACAGTAGGTTGCAAGTTGCATTGGGGTAAAGTTATTGTCAGACTGACCGATAGCCGCCTGTACAGTATTACCTGCTGTCCAGGAATAGCTGTCACGTCCTGCTAACGTTCCCTTGGATTCGCCTACCTCTACGCCTGTGTATTCACCAAGACCTACCTTTTCAAAATAAAGGTACATAGTGTCAATACCAAGCTGTCTGCCCAAATCTGCAAAATAGTAGTTGCAGGACTGCATAATAGCACTTGCCATATCCACACTGCCGTGATAAAACATACAGTTTACTACGTTAGAGGGATAGTAGTCGTAGGTCTGAGAGCAGTAAATAGGAGTATACTCGCTGACTACCCCTTCCTCCAAAGCCGCAAGTGCTACAATAGGCTTTACTACCGAACCGGGAGCAAAGGCACCTGACAAGGCTCTGTCATAAAGGGGAAGGGTTTTATCATTTAAAAGGGTGGTATAATAATCACCGTCAGAATATCTTGTTAAGTCAAAGGTGGGGTGAGATGCACAGGCAAGCACCGAAAAGTCCTTTACAGAAAGCATAACCGCCGCACCTGCAGTACAGTCCTCGCCGTTTAATTTATCGCCACGCTCTATGCAGGTATCAATACCGTTTTGTCTTGCGGCAACAATATTCTCGGCAAGGCTCTGATTTGCCACCCTCTGCAACCTGTTATCAATAGTAAGGTAAACCGTATTACCGGGCTTTGCAGGTTCAACATCCACAACGCTTACCACCGTACCGTCAGAGGTTTTAGAAACTGTTTTTGTACCCGAATGACCCTTAAGGTAGTCCTCAGCGGCAAGCTCGATGCCGTACTTACCTATAATGTCATTGTACGCGTAACCTTTATCAGAGTTTTCCTCATATTCTTCTGCAGTAAGAGGACCCGTATTGCCCAGAAGGTGAGGCATCAATGTACCGTCCACACAAACTCTGTCGTAGGTTGTGACAATATCCAGATAAGGCTTGTTCTGAGATATTTCAGAAATAATGGCCACAGTGTCTTCGTCAAGATGCTCGGCAAATGTATAGGGTGTTGTGGCAGAAAAACCCTCTATCTCCATATTATATCTTACAGAAATTATATTTCTCTGCAAAGTTTTGTCGGTTATTTCCTCAACGTCGTAACGTTCTGCAAATGCTTTTATATATTCCTCAGCCGTTGAGTAAACTCCCAAATCAAGAAAATCGCCTGAACGCAATGACTCCAGCTCATACTCGCTGTACTCGGTAAAATCATAACTGCCTGCAGTCATAATAATAGGAAGATTATCAACCCACTCTGCATTTCTGTGAGAAAGCAGGTCAAACATTTCAACAATAACATCGTTGATGTGCATATTGGGGTTTATATAAAGCTTATCAATAACCACAGTATAGTTGGTGGTGTTGGCGGCAATAACCTCGCCGTTGACATCCACAATCTCACCGCGGGTTGCATCTGAAGTCAGCACATAATTGGCACGGGTAGAAACCTCTTCGCGGTAATAGTCGCCCTGTACAAGCTGCCAGTCCACCAGCCTGATAGTATACATAGTAAAGAAAACAAGCACTATAGCAAGACATATAAAAGCTCTTGAATATTTCTTTAAAAAACTGTTTTTATTCATTTGTGCTTATCTCCTTTCTTATAGTAATGCCTGAAGCAAATATATCGCAAATTTTATACTTACTCGTTTTTCATAGTTGAGCAAATTAATCTGCCTAAAAAGTACAGCGGCACAAAAAAAGCACCTGTATATAAAATGCGTGAAATATAATGCTTAACAAAATGAACTCCTGCATCAGGAATATCCTGAAGTGTAACGTTAAGCCAGAAATGTATGAGAATCAGCAATGTTATGGAAACAATGCCGATAATACTTGCGTTTAAAAGATTTGTAACAAAAAAGTTCCTTGCACAATAGCCTATAGCAAAGCAAAGAAGCGTAAGCACTACAGTGTAAAAACCGATTTTACCCGTAAAGCCTATATCCGTAAGCACACCGCAGACAAAACCAAAGGACATTGCCACGGTTTCGCTTTCAAAAACCGCAATAGTAAGTGCAACAGGCAGTAAAAGGCAAGGTTTACTGCCGAAAATTTCAGGCATGAGCTGAGGTGTACCGCAAAGAATATACAGTATTATTATCTCTAAGCTGTAGGCAAAAAAACGTAAGAAATCACGGCGTTTTTCCATTACCATACACCTTCCTCATCGCTTTCGGTAATAGCCTCAGTTTCTAAAGCTGTAGTCGCTTCGGTAGGTAAGGTAATATCCTCGATACTGTTCTGTGAAATTTCGCCCTGACCCTCAAAGGAAGTAATAACCACCACGTCAATAACTGTGCGGATATCCTCAAAGGGAGAGATAACGGCATACATAGATGTATCGTACTCGTCAAAAGCAATTTCCTTAACCTGACCCACAATAAGACCTGAGGGGTAAATTCCGCTGATACCTGTTGTGGTAACAATATCGCCCTCTTTAAGGTTGTTAAGAGCAGAAATACGGGTCATTGTTGTAAGGTTTTTATCGGCATACAGCACGTTTCCGCTTACAACACCGCTGTCACGGGTAACCGTATCAATTACACCCACCTTAGCATCGGGAGAAAGAATTGTCTTGACCTTTGCTGTATATGAATCAACCTCATAAACCCAGCCGATTATACCGTTTTCGGTAACAACAGGGTCGCCGACGGCTACGTCATTCCTCTTGCCTTTATCCAGAGTAAAGGAATAAAAATCGTCGTTGGGGTCCCTTCTTACAACTGTGGCAGGCAGAATATCGTACTGAGGATTTTCTGCTTTAAGGTCATAGTAACGCCACAAACGCTCGTTTTCCTGCTTAACGTTATAATAATCGGCAAGCTCTGTCCTGAGCTTAGCAATCTCTTCTTTAAGCTCATTGTTTTCAGCTTCAAGCTCATTATAATTCGGCTTGACTGCTTCTTTTGTGGCAGCGGCGCTCACCTCTGACATAGGCAGGGTAATTCCGTTTACTATAGACGAAAGCAGGTTTTGCTCAGTAACTCCGCCTATAATCAAAAGCAACACAAGAACACCCACAAGACATATTAACTTTTTAAAGCTTTTTGCGGTTATAAGGTCTTTCATTCACATTCACACCTAAAGGTATAATAACAAGACAGGCTCCCCTTGTAACCAAGGGGGAGCCTTAATTCAGTTTATTTTCTTCTTGACTTGTAATACTCGTGAGGCATAGTAAGCTCAAGACGCTTACCTGCACCGTCAACTACGCAATCCAGAGGTCTTTCTGCAATATGAACAGGCATACCTGTCTGCTGCATAATAAGCATATCAAGGCCTCTCATCAATGCACCGCCGCCTGTAAGCATAACGCCGTGGTCGATAATATCGGCAGAAAGCTCGGGGGGAGTTTTCTCAAGAGTATTGATAATTGCGTCAATAATTGTTGAAAGGGGGTCTGCCAGGGCATCTCTTACCTCGGCTGCTGTAATGGTTATGTTCTTGGGAAGTCCGTCCATAAGGTTACGACCCTTGATGCACATTTCACCCTCATCCTCATAAGGATAAGCAGAACCAATGTTGATTTTAATATCCTCGGCAGTTCTTTCACCGATTAAAAGGTTGTACTTCTTCTTGATGTAAGACATAATTGCCTCATCAAACTTGTCACCTGCAACACGAACAGAGCAGGAAGTAACAATATCACCTAAAGAGATAATTGCAACCTCAGAAGTACCGCCGCCGATATCAACAACCATTGAACCTGTAGGCTCAGCAACAGGAAGACCTGCACCGATTGCGGCTGCCATTGGCTCTTCAATAAGCTCAACGTCTTTACCGCCTGCTTCTCTTGCGGCATCTTCTACAGCGTTTTTCTCAACCTCTGTAATACCCGAAGGAACGCAGATAACAATTCTGGGACGTGAGAAAAAGTTTGAACGTACAGTCTTGCGGATAAAGTGCTTAAGCATGGATGCAGTAATCTGGAAGTCAGCGATAACGCCGTCCTTAAGGGGTCTTACTGCAACGATTGAACCGGGAGTACGGCCAATCATTTCCTTAGCCTGAGAACCAACAGCCAGAACTGTGTCGGTGCGGATATCAACCGCAACAACAGAGGGCTCACGGAGCACAATACCCTTGCCCTTCATAAACACCAGAGTGTTTGCAGTACCAAGGTCAATACCGATATCTTTGGAAAAAGAAAAAGAAAACATAGTAGTTTCTCCTTTCAAAACGTCTTAACTAATTTATTATACCCTTTTTTATTGGGATTTTCAACCATTATTTTATCGTTTGCCACGGGGGCAATTCCGCCTTTGATTAAATTCATATTAATATAGCCGTAATCAACGGCGGGGCTAAAATTCATTTTTTACTCGTCTTGCTTTTACTTCCATAATTTACTAAATTACGGAGCAAAGGGAAGATTATTAATCGCCCTGCAAATCACATTTTTATGCTGAGGTGTAACCCGCCGTTGCTGTAAGGTTTTCTCTACATCTGACCTTTTCAAAGACGAAACATCCTGTCGTGGTTAGCGTCCTGTAGAGCCAAAACCGCCCTCGCCTCTGACTGTGTCGGAAAGTTCTGTTACTTCCTCAATTTCCATAACCGCAACAGGTGCAATTACCATCTGAGCCACTCTCTCAAGAGGTTCAATTGTGTAGGCTTTGTCAGAAACGTTGCAAAGGCCCACGCAAACCTCACCGCGATAGTCTGAATCAACCACACCCACACCGTTTGAAAGGCAGATACCGTGCTTTACTCCCAAACCGCTTCTGGCGTGAATAAAGGCGGCTAAGTCTTTGCTTGGAAGCTCAATGGCAATTCCTGTGGGAATCATCAGAAGCTTGCCGGGTTCCAATGTAACAGGCGTATCAATACAAGCGTACAAATCCATACCTGCGGCACCGGATGTTGCGTATTTAGGCACGACTGCGTTTTCTCTTAGTCTTTTGATTTTAAGAATATTATTCATTTTTTGCCTCGTTCCTGCAAAATTTCGCACTTTCCTGCAAAAGCTAAATTTTGCCAATATTTAAAATATGTCGACAAAAGGGGAAAATTTCCCCTTTGGAAAATTAAGTTTTCGGTAAATATTCTGTAAAATAATTCTTACAAAAAATAAACCAATTGTTAATTATTTCACACCCCTTAAATACAATCCACGGGTAATTTTTGAAAAAATATGATGTTTACTTGAAAAACTGCGGATGTTTTCCACTTTTTCCACAGAGTTTTCCACACTAAAGCGTAATGTGAAAAAGTCCACACCGCAAAAAATGTCAATTTCGTTACAAAGGGATAAATAAACGGAATTGAGAATTTCGGTGCAGTTTCCGTCACATTTTAAAATGAAATTCTCACCCAATCTGTCCTGCATTTTTGTACTGCCTGTGCAGGTAGAACATTTAACGGATGAGTTTAAATTCGGGCAAGCTCTCAGCAGCATCAGCGGCAGGTATCCCGCGGCAATAATCCCCCTTGGAATGTTTCCGCCTATTTCTTTTATCTGATTCTTTGTAAGCTCAAAGCTGAGCTCTGCGGACTTAAGTCCCATTTCTTCATAGGCTACCAGACTCTCGGTATTTGTAATATTAAGTCCGAAACCGCCGTGAACATCAAAACCCATTTTGTTTGCTAAGTACACCGCACCGATATTAGACGCAAGCACAGCCTTTACGCCGATTTTCTTAAGCTCGGCAAGCCTTAGCTTTATCTGGTTTTCAATACCGAACATCCCTCTGGGAATTTCGGCACATACATTAAAATTATTCTTTATAAGTCTTTCGTATTCATTAAGAGGTGCGAATAACGGCAGAAATATCCTCTCTGCCTCTTTAAAATCCTCAGGCACGTCGGTATCGGTAAACCTTGCAGTGAATTTTTCTGCAGTATTTTCTGCCTTTGTTCCTGTTCTGTTTAAGGTTACGGGTAAAATTTCTGCCGAAGGAGCTTTTCCTCGGAGTAAGCTTATTTTTTCCAAAGCTTCTCTGCGCATAGAATTTAAAACAGAAGCAGGAATAATGGCTTTTTCATCTGTGGTAAAGCTTAGGTCCTTTAAATAATAAGGAGTTCCGCCTGTTTTTGAAAGGCTCCGCTCAACACTTTCTTTTGAGGATGGCGAGGATTTGGCAATTTCCGCATCAGATTCGGAATATACTGTAACTGTATTTATCCCATCACTTACTGTAAGCTCTGCTTTTTCATCACATTTAAGACTCAGGCTCATACTTAGCCCTGCCGCCTTACGCTCATCTTTGTAAGAATTACGGATTTCAGAAAGGAGCTTGTTGGTGGCAGAGGTTACGTCTTCTTTCTGCCTGTAGCCAAAAAGATTTTTATCTCTTTTTCCTTTATAGTAACCATCGGTAAAACCCGTACGGGAAAAAACACTCTTTAATGTTTCAGCTGTTTTTTCAGATACTTTTCCTTCGTCAAGCCCCTCTCGACAGGCTCTTACCGCCGCTGAAACATACTCGGGTCGTTTCATTCTGCCCTCGATTTTGGCACTTTTAACACCCATATCCTCAAGCTCTTTAAGATAATCCACTAAGCTTGAATCCTTAAGGCTTAAAGCATAGCCGTTACCGCCCTTAAGCTTAAACGGAAGTCGGCAGGGCTGGGCACATCTTCCGCGATTACCTGAGCGTGAGCCCAGCATTGCAGAAAAATAACACTGTCCCGACACACTCATACAAAGAGCACCGTGAACAAATACCTCAAGTTCAATATCTGTTGCATCTGCAATTTCTTTAATCTCAGCCTTAGAAAGCTCGCGGGATAAAACCACCCTCTGAAAACCAAGGTCTTTCAAAGCTTTTGCACCCTCAGGAGTATGCACACTGAGCTGAGTGGATGCGTGAAGAGGCAGTTTTGGCATACTCTTTTTTATTAACATTGCCAGACCTAAATCCTGCACGATAACCGCATCAATGCCTGCTTTGTACGCATCCTGACAAAGAGTTAAGGCTTCCTTTAATTCATCGTCAAAAACAAGGGTATTAAGGGTAAGATAAACCTTAACGTTTCGTTCTCTGCAATAAGCACAAAGGGACTTTATTTCATCAATGCTGAAGTTTTCCGCACTAGCACGGGCTGAAAATTCCTTAGCACCGATGTAAACTGCGTCAGCACCGCTTCTGACACCGGCAATGACACTTTCCATACTCCCTGCCGGAGCAAGAATTTCGCATTTATTCATTGTATATTACTTAATTTCCTTGTCAAAAATACTGAACTGGTGGTAGTTTTCTTCCTTTACCTTTTCCTGAGGTTTTGCTTCTTTTGTATTTGAAAAACTCTGAACTCCGTAGCGGTTCTGAGGGTTTGCATAAGGAATACCCTTGTTCTGGTTATTCTTATTATTCACATTGTTCTGCTGAGGCTGATTTTTAGAAGGCATAACCTGAGTTTTCTTTTCCTTTAAAGCTCTCAGCTCTTCCTTAAGTTTTTCTACCTCAGTTCTTAAGGATGCGTTCTCACTTCTTAACTTTTCACTGTCTGCAAGATAGTCCTTAACCTGCTCACGAAGAATATCCACGCGGCTTGAGAGCTTTCTCATATCATCACAATAGTCAAGAGCGGCAAGAATTGCACAGGCATCCCTGTTAAGTCTTGGGTTGTCATTCTGAATACCCTTGATTCTTAAATCTACCTGCTCACCTGTAGAAATAACATATTCCTCTGTATCTTTGGTACGGATAGAATATCTCTGACCTGCAACGTAAATAACTACATTTTTGCTTTCCATTTAGCATACAACTCCTTGTTTGTCTGTTTATCCACTTTAATTATAATACAAAAATTTATCTTAGTATATAAAAATATATAAATTGTAACCTTTATATTTAATAATCTTTTTTTCTCTTAGGTTGCATAAATTTAACAAATCTTGTATAATAAACAAAATTGCAAATTTTGTTGCAAATTTAATTTACCCCTGTGAGGAATACTATGAAAAAACTAACCGTAAAACAAATTACACAGCAAATCAACGAAAAGCTTACCTCGGTGTTTCACGTAACACCCGAAGAAGCCACAAATGAGCATTATTATAAGGCAGTTACACTTATCTGCCGTGATTTAATGAGCAATGATTACACCGACTTTACAAACCAGGCAAACTACGAAGGCAAAAAGACCGTTTACTACCTTTGTATGGAATTTTTAATGGGCCGTTCCCTTAAAAATAACCTCTCAAACTTAGGTCTTGAAGAGAACGTTCAGTCTGCTCTTAAGGAGTACGGCGTTTCTCTTGATAAAGTATACGATATGGAGCCTGACGCAGGCTTAGGCAACGGCGGACTGGGCAGACTTGCCGCCTGCTTTTTAGACGGACTTGCATCTCAGGGTTACCCTGCTATGGGCTACTCCTTAAGATATGAATACGGAATTTTTAACCAGAAACTTGTTGACGGCTGGCAGACAGAGCTTCCTGATTTCTGGCTTCCCGGCGGCAGCGTGTGGCTTCATGCCCACCCTGAAAAAGCTGTTGAAATCAGCTTTAACGGCACTATGATTGAAGACTGGATTGACGGCAACCACAAGGTTGAAATGGTAAACGATACCAAAGTGCTTGCAGTGCCTTATGATATGCTTGTTGCAGGTAATGACGGCAAAGGTGTATCACGCCTTCGCCTTTGGGCGGCAGACAGTAAGGATTTTAATATGCAGCTTTTCAACGACGGCGAGTATCTCCGTGCAGTTGAGCAGAAAGCTATGGCAGAAAGCATTACAAAGGTGCTTTACCCCGGCGATAACCATACAGAGGGTAAATCCTTAAGACTTAATCAGCAGTACTTCCTTGTTTCTGCTACTGTTCAGGATATTATCAAACGTCACTTAAGAGTATACAAAACCCTGGACAATCTTCCCGACAAGGTTGCAATTCACTTAAACGATACTCACCCTGTTTTGGCTGTACCCGAGCTTATGCGAATTCTTTTGGACGAGTGCGGATACCGTTGGGACGACGCATGGAACATTGTTAACCGCACCATTGCTTACACCAACCACACCGTTATGAAAGAGGCTCTTGAGTGCTGGAGCGAGGATATGTTCCGCACAAAGCTTCCCAGAATTTATCAGATTGTATGTGAAATTAACCGCAGATATTGCTATGACTTAATCAGCAAGGGCGTGCCTCAGGACAGAGTAAACCGTATGTCCATAATTTATGACGGCTATGTTCGTATGGCTAACCTTGCTGTTATGGCAAGCTACAAGGTAAACGGTGTTTCTGCTCTCCACAGCGACATTCTTAAAGATACTGTATTTAATGACTTCTATCAGGATACTCCCTGGAAGTTTACAAACGTAACCAACGGTATTGCTCACAGACGTTGGCTTTGTCAGGCTAACCCGGGCCTTTCAAAATTTATTTCTGAGCGAATCGGCGAAGGCTTCAGGTCCGATGCATCTGAGCTTAAAAACCTCGAAAAGTTTATGAATGACCGTGCATCTTTGGATGCACTTGCAGACATCAAACGTCAGAATAAAATGAAGATGAGCGAAATTATCCGCAACACTTCAGGGATAACCGTTGACCCTGACTCTATTTTTGACGTTCAGGTAAAGAGACTTCACGAGTACAAGCGTCAGCTTATGAATGCTCTGCATATCTTAGCTACCTACCAGTATCTTTCTGACAATCCTTCTGCAGATTTTACCCCCCGCACCTATATTTTCGGTGCAAAGGCGGCTCCCGGTTACTACTTTGCAAAGCAGATTATTCAGTTTATATGCAAGCTTGCTGACATTATCAACAACGACAACCGAGTAAATGGTAAACTTAAAGTTGTGTACCTTGAAAATTACCGTGTAACAATTGCCGAGCAGCTTATTCCTTCGGCAGAAATAAGCGAGCAAATTTCTCTTGCAGGTACTGAAGCATCAGGCACAAGTAATATGAAGTTTATGATTAACGGTGCTGTTACCCTTGGTACTCTTGACGGTGCAAATGTTGAGATTTATGACGCAGTAGGCAGAGATAATATGATACTTTTCGGAATGAGCACACCTGAAGTTAATGAAACAAAACAGCGTGGCTATAATCCCAGATATTATTATGATACTGACCCTGTTATCCGCAAAGCCATTGACTGGCTTTTAAGCTCTGAATTCAGAGCAATAGGTGAAAATCTTATGAACTCTGACCCCTATATGGTTCTTGCTGACTTTGCTTCTTACGCACAGGCTCAGGCACAGAGCTCCAGACTTTATAACGACCGCACACTCTGGAACCAGATGTCTCTTAAAAATATAGCAAATGCAGGCATTTTTGCCGCTGACCGTTCTATTAACGACTATGCAAAGGGCATCTGGAACATTAACCCCGTAAAAAGATAAAATTAATTCCCGTCACATAAGTGGCGGGAATTTTAATTTTAGCACATCATTTTTATTAAGATGTTTTATCCTAACCGTCATAGTCTTTGTGTTGGCAATTTTGATTTTTATATTACATCTGCCGTTTATCTGCTGAAAAATACTCTGAGTAATTTCAAAACCTGTAATATCCTCTGACTTGAAAACCGCTCTTGTAAAGTTCATACCCGAATAATACTTAACTTCTGTATACTTATCTGAAATACTTACGGACGAGCGGAATAGTGCAAAAAACCTGAACAGAAACCATATTGCAAAAATCACCGTCATTACCGCTGAAACCGACTTTATTATAAGATTTGACGATAACAGAATAAGAATTACAGACGACAGAGATACACAGATAAAAGGAAGGTAAGTATATCCCCATACAGCTGTTTTTGGCGGGTAAATTGTAGTTTTGTATTTTTCCGAATTCCCGTAAATATCCTCCTGCAAAACCTCACATGCCAATCGTCGGCCTGCTGAAAGAATATGAATTTTCCGCCTTGGTTTTATATTAAGGATAAGCTGGGCACTGTAAAACCCAAGCAAAAACATCAGCAGGCTTTGTCTGAAAATAACTGCCCTTACAGATTTTTTAGAAAAAACCGCCTGAGTTTTTGTAATAAGCCCTTTGCTGACCTTAAAATGAAAGGGATATATACTTAATTTAAGTCCATACTCGCTGAAAAATTCAGTAGCAAAACCTACAACCCAGCAAAAAAATAATACAGAAGAAATTTTACTGAGCATTGGCTCCAATCCGGTAAATTTAAATATTCCCTCAAGGCTTGCTCCTTCTAAAATAAGTGCAGTCTGCTTGGCGCCGATAATTACAGATGCCCTGCGTATAACAGGCACCGCCGCCAGCAGTCCCGTAAGCGCATTTGAAAATGAAAGGGACATAAGTAAGCTTCTGAAAATTCCCGATGCTACGATTTTTTGGGGATTTTTAGGCAGTAAAATATTTAATATATCATCTTTATCCTTATGTTTCAGATATGCTGCAGAGTAAGCACTGCCTCCAAAAATTCTCAGCCTGCATCCGCCCATAAGCCTTATAAAAATTCCGCTTGTAAAAACCAAACTGACTCTTTTTTGTAAAATTGATTTTTCAGAGGTTTTAAAAAACACACCGCCTCTTATGTCACATACTTTGTTATCAAGCCTCAGCTCAGATTTGCTGCACCTTGTTGCCGCAATGCTTATAATAAGCACCAATACAATCAGGTCTGCAGAATACAGGGTAAACAAAATCTCTTTGCCGCTTTTTGCAAACAGAATTCCCTGCAAAACAGGCACAAATAACAGAAAAGCATAGCGGTACAAAACTGCCGCTACATAGGTTTTTGAAAACTTATATTTTTTCATTTTTCTCACTTATTTTTAAAACTTTATCATACAAATACTCTGCATCCTCTGCTTTTACAAGAGGAATAAAACACAGGCTTCCTTCAAATAAAAGCAAAAGATTTGAAATTTTCATCATACGCATCAAAGGTGTTGATACATTTTTTGCTGAAACCGCAAATCTGAGGTTTAGTGTTATTTTTCTTTTTATAATAAAACCTTTGGCAATTTCCAGCTTTTCGCCCTTTAAATTTGCAAAGAAGGTACGGTAATGTACAGCTGACAAATAAAAAAGCGTCACAAAAATTAAAACAGTGGTAAAAAAAACAAAGGGCAGTAGAAACGGTGCAAAGCGGTTGCATAAAAATATAAGTAAAAAATAAGAGGCAACTGATACCAAAAAACTCACACAAACCGACAGTATAAATGCCCTCGGCAGTATTTTCAAGCACAATCACCTCTTATACCATATAAATATACTCTGTGCAGAATAATACTTATTATCCCTTATTATTTGTAAAATGTATTTTACTTTTGTTTTGTAATGGTGTAAAATTATGATATCAACTCATAGGAGGATATATATGAAAACATTTAGTTTAAAGAAATTTTCAGCTTGTCTTATGGCAATTCTTGTGCTTTTGACAAGTTTGTCATTATGCCTTGTATCTGCAGAAACTGAAGGAAGCTTTCAGTATGTAATTATAGATGAATACATCGGTGATACTGTAGATACATACGCTCTCATTACAAAATACACAGGCAGTGAATCGGTTGTTACAATACCTTCTGTACTTGGAGGTCAGCCTGTTAAAGTAATTGAATATGCCGCTTTTAAAGGAAATAGCGCCGTTACAACCGTAACTGTACCTGACGGTGTTGAAGCAATCGGCGATGATGCTTTTACCAACTGTGTAAACCTGACTCAGCTTAACTTACCCGATACGCTTAAAAGCATCGGATGTAATATATTAAGCAACACAGCTATCAGCAAAAACAGCGAAAACTGGGAGGGCGACCTTCTTTATTTAGGAAAATATCTTATGGACTTCGATGCTTCAAGCGATACTTCACATATTGTTATTAAAGAAGGTACAGAGCTTATTGCCGGTTCAGCTTTCTTCTTCAGCGATATAGAGTCCGTAAAAATGCCTGAAAGCCTTAAATATATTGACGCTATGGCTTTTTCTTTCTGCGATAAACTTGCAGAAATTAATCTTCCCGAAAATCTTGAATCCATTGGCTTTGGTGCATTTGAGAATTGTATAAAAATCACTGAAATCACCATACCTGATTCTGTAACTAAAATCGACTACGGCGCATTTTCTATGTGCATTAATCTTAAAACCCTCAATCTTTCAAATAATCTGACAGAAATTCCCGGCAGATTAATCAGCGAATGTAATAAACTCAAAACTCTCATAATTCCTGAATCTGTAAAGTATATTGACTATTTTGCCTTTGAATATTCAGGCCTTGAAAGCATAACCATCCCAAAAGGCGTGGAATTTGTAGGCGGCGGTGCTTTTATTGACTGTGATAATTTGACTGCAGTATATGTTGAAAGCGGAAACCCTTACTATTACTCTGTTGACGGTGTTCTTTTTCAGTTATACGAATATGACAAAACCCTGCACACCTATCCTGCAAATAAAGCAGGTGAGTCCTTTACAATTCCTGAAGATATAAATTATATTAACAACAATGCTTTTGACAGTGTTAAAAACCTTAAAACTGTTGTGCTTAATGATATAGTTTCCGATGCTAATTTCAGCTTCGCAAAAAGTATTGAATGCGTTATTGCCCCAAAAAGTCAGCAGTACTTATATGATAAAGACGGTGTAGTATACAATCTTTCTGACACCCTTGTGTATTATCCCTGCGGAAAGAAAGACAGTTCTTTTACTACATCTGAGTTTACTGATAAAATTCAGGAAACTGCAATAAGCGATAACAATTATCTTAAAGAACTTACCATAACTGAAGGCGTACGCGAAATTGAAATGTTTGCTGTTAACTTCTGTAATTCTCTTGAGGTTATCAACCTGCCCTCAACGCTCTCTTCGGCAGACTCTGCGGCTATCCACGATTGTGATAATCTTCAGACCATTAACTATAACGGCACAAAAGCACAGTGGATTTCTTTAAATATTCAAGTTTATACAAACTCTGTAAATGGTCTTTATCTTAACTGTACAGACGGTACCTTTGAGCTTGTCGCTCCTTATGAAGAAGAAACAGACTTTACATATACTACTGAGCCAACTGAGCCTGTACAGGGTACTACTGCCACAGACCCTACAGATTATACACATCCCACATCCACAACTCCTCAGGAAAGCACAAATATCATCCCCTCAGAAACAACCCAGGTTCAAAACACAACTGTCAACCCCACAGGCACAACCCCGCCGATTTTCCTTGCCTTTGAAATTGGCGACGTAAATATGGACTATAAGGTTAATATCCGTGATGTAACGAGCATCCAGAAGTACCTTGCAAAGCTTGTTTCTTTAGATGAAAATGCACTAAAACTTGCTGATTTTACCGAAGATAACAAGATTAACATCAAAGATGCAACAGCAATACAGAAAAAAATAGCAGGCCTAATTTAATTTAAAACATATAGCAAAAGCTCCCGATTATTTAAAATCGGGAGCTTTGTGTCTTTTATGAATTATTCTTCTGCTTCGGTTTCAACCTCAGGCTCTGCAGTATCTGCGTCGCTTGTGTCGGGGACTTCTGTAATTACTTCTGCACTGTCCTCGTGAGGAGCACTTACTACAGCAACTACCTTGTTACCCTCTTTGATTCTCATAACGGTAACACCCTTTGAAGGACGGGCACAAACTCGTACACTTTCTGCGGCAATTCGAATAATTACGCCGTCAGCATTAACCATAATAATATCTTCATCAAGGTTAATTGTACGTACAGCGGCAACATCGCCGTATTTAGCTGTGTGGTAGTTTGTAATACCCTTACCGCCTCTGGACTGGAGTCTATAGTTTTCAGCAGGTGAAATTCTGCCATAACCTGTTTCAGAAACAGTTAATACCAAAGCATCGTCACCAACAAGTGTAAGGCTTACAACCTCGTCATCTTCCTTAAGCTTAAGTGCCTTAACACCGCGTGCCTGTCTGCCCATAGGACGAACGTCCGTCTCGTTAAATCGGATAGACATACCCTTCTTGGTAGCTATCATAAGCTGGCCTGAGCCGTCTGTAACCTGAACGCCAACAAGAGAATCACCTTCGTTAAGGTCAAGGGCAATAAGTCCGCCCTTACGGTTTGTATCGTAAGCACTTAAGAGTATACGCTTGATAATACCTTGTTTGGTAACCATATTAAGGTAAAGGTCCTCAGCAAATTCAGGAATACGAACCATTGCGGTGATTTTTTCGTCACCGCCTATAGGCAGTAAGTTTGCAATGTTAATACCCTTTGACTGACGGCTTCCCTCAGGAATTTCGTAGCACTTAAGGCGGTAAACTCTGCCTGTATTTGAGAAGAAGAGGATGTAGTCGTGGCTTCCTGTAGTGAACATCTCCGAAGCAAAGTCTTCTTCACGTCTTGCCATACCGCTTACACCTCGACCTCCGCGGTTCTGAAGCTTATAGGTGTCAACAGTCTGACGCTTGATGTAACCGTAACGTGTGTAAGTAACAACACATTCTTCCTTGGGAATAAGGTCTTCAATATCAACCTCACCGCTGATAGCACAGATTTCTGTACGTCTGGGGTCGTCATATTTATTTCGGATAGTAAGTGCCTCTTCCTTAATAATAGCAAGGCGTCTTTCTTCTTTTGATAAGATATCGATAAAGTCGGCAATCTTGAGTCTAAGCTCTGCAATTTCGTTTTCAATCTTCTCTCGCTCCAAGCCTGTAAGCTGACGCAGACGCATCTGAACAATTGCCTGAGCCCGAATATCTGTAAGGCCGTACTTTTCCATAAGATTTTTAACAGCATCGGCGGTATCTTTACTTGCTTTGATAATAGCAATCATATCGTCGATGTTATCAAGGGCAATCTTCAATCCCTCTAAAATATGCATTCTCTCCTGAGCTTTCTTAAGGTCAAACTGAGTTCTTCTTGTAATAACCTCAACCTGAAAGTCAATGTAATGCTGTAAAATTTCTTTAAGAGTAAGAGTTTTAGGCTCGCCGTTTACAATTGCAAGCAAAATTGCACCAAATGTAGACTGCAAAGCAGTATAAGAATAAAGCTGATTTAAAACAACCTGAGGAGATGCATCCCTCTTAACATCAATTTCGATGTGCATACCGTTTCTGTCAGAGTGGTCCTCAATGTTGGAGATACCTTCGATTCTCTTATTATTAACAAGGTCAGCAATATTTGAAATAAGGCGGGCCTTGTTAACCTGATAAGGAAGCTCAGTAACAATAATCTTGAATCTGCCGTTTTTAGCCTCTACAATTTCTGTTTTAGCTCTTACAACAATTTTACCCTTACCTGTGGCATAAGCAGCTCTTATACCGCTTCTGCCCATAATAATACCGCCTGTAGGAAAGTCGGGGCCGGGTAAAACTTCCATAAGCTCATGGACTTCTACGTCGGGGTTGTCAATAAGCAGGCACATTGCGTCAATGGTCTCGCCAAGATTATGAGGAGGAATGTTGGTTGTCATACCAACAGCAATACCGCCTGAGCCGTTTACAAGTAAGTTAGGGAATCTTGAAGGTAAAACTGTAGGCTCTTCAAGTCTGTCGTCAAAGTTAGGCTGAAAATCTACAGTATCCTTATCAATATCAGCCAACATTTCCGTGGAAATTTTGCTCATTCTTGATTCGGTATATCGGTAAGCAGCAGGGGGGTCACCATCAACAGAACCAAAGTTACCGTGACCGTCTACAAGCATATATCTCAGTGAGAAATCCTGAGCAAGTCGAACCATTGCATCATAAACAGATGCGTCGCCGTGGGGATGGTATCTACCTAAAACAGAACCTACTGTATCAGCACACTTACGGTATGCCTTGTCAGGAGCAAGTCCGTTTTCGTACATTGTATAAAGAATACGGCGGTGAACAGGCTTTAAACCGTCACGAACATCGGGAAGAGCACGGGACACAATAACTGACATTGAATAGTCAAGGAATGACTGACGCATTTCGCGGTTAACGTCAACATTAATAAGTCTGCCGCCTGATGCGGTTTCTTCTATAACTTCATTATCCATATAAATTTCATTATCCATCTTAATTCACACTCCCATCCATTAAACGTCAAGATTCTGAACAAACTTAGCGTTTGTTTCGATAAATTCACGTCTGGGCTCAACCTTGTCACCCATAAGGATAGAGAAGGTTTCGTCAGCCTCTACAATATCGTTAAGCTCGATTCTGAGCATTGTTCTTGTTTCAGGATTCATTGTAGTTTCCCAAAGCTGGTCAGAGTCCATTTCACCAAGACCTTTGTAACGCTGAACATCGGTCTTGCCCTCAATTGTAGCTAAAATCTGATCTCTTTCCATATCAGAATAAGCATACTTATGCTCTTTGCCCTTTGTAATTCTGTAAAGAGGAGGCTGAGCAATATACACATGGCCTTCTTCAATAAGAGGTCTCATATATCTGTAAAAGAAGGTTAAAAGAAGGGTTCTGATGTGCTGACCGTCAACGTCAGCATCGGCCATAATAATAACTTTGCCGTATCTGAGCTTACTAAGGTCGCAATCTTCGCCGATACCGCAACCAAGTGCTGTAATAACAGGATTTAACTTATCATTGCCGTAAATAGACTCAGCTCTTGCTTTTTCTACGTTAAGCATCTTACCCCAGAGAGGAAGAATTGCCTGGTAACGTCTGTCACGTCCGCCCTTGGCAGAACCGCCCGCAGAGTCACCCTCTACGATATAAATTTCAGTTTCAGATGTATCTTTAGACTGACAATCTGCAAGCTTACCGGGAAGCTTTGCACCTTCTAAAGCAGATTTTCTTCTTACAGAGTCCCTTGCTTTTCTGGCGGCTTCACGTGCCTTTGCAGAAGCAATAGCTTTTTCAAAAATAGCTTTGGCGATTTTTGGATTTTCCTCAAGGAAAATCATAACCTTTTCGTTAAGCATTTTCTCAATAAGAGAGCGGACCTCTGTATTACCAAGCTTTGCTTTTGTCTGACCCTCAAACTGAGCTTCTTTAACTTTTACGCTGATAACAGCAGTAAGACCTTCTCGGATATCTTCGCCTGAAAGGTTCTGGTCATTTTCCTTAAGCTTATTAAATTTTCTGGCATATTCATTCATAACTCTGGTAAGACCGCGTTTGAAGCCGTCTTCATGAGTACCGCCGTCGGTGGTATGAATGTTATTTGCAAAGGAAAGTATAAGCTCGTTATAGCTGTCGTTATACTGCATTGCAACTTCAACAGATGCGGTATCTTCAGCATTTGCGGTAGCAAAGTAGATAATATCCTCGTGAATAGGCTCAACTGCCTTTTTCTTGTTGAGGTACTCTACGTAGCTCTTGATACCGCCCTCATATTTAAAGTTTTTTGTTTTGATTTCATCAGGATTTCTTTCGTCAGTAAGCTCAATATGAATACCGCCGTTAAGAAATGCCTGCTCACGGAGTCTGGTTTCAAGAACTTTGAATTCATACTCGGTAGTTTCCTGAAAAATCTGAGCATCAGCCTTGAATATTACTTCTGTACCTGTTTTTGTAGTAGCTTCGCCTTTTTTGAGAGGGCACATCTCGTGACCTCTCTCAAAACGCTGATAATACTCATTTTCACCGTTGCATACTCTTACTTCAAGCCACTCTGAAAGTGCATTAACAACAGAAGCACCAACACCGTGCAGACCGCCGCTTACCTTGTAACTGCCGCCGCCGAATTTACCGCCTGCATGAAGCACTGTAAATACAACAGTAACGGCAGAAAGACCGGTTTTTGCATTAATACCAACAGGAATACCGCGTCCGTTGTCCCTTACTCTGATAATATCGCCGGGAAGAATTGTTACCTCAATTTTTGAACAATATCCTGCCAAAGCTTCGTCAATGGCGTTATCAACAATTTCATATACTAGATGATGAAGACCTCTGGGACCTGTAGAGCCGATATACATACCTGGTCTTTTTCTTACAGCCTCAAGACCTTCCAAGACCTGTATCTCATCCGCGGTATATTCTTTTTCTACTTTAGTATTTTCAATACCTGTATTTTCGATATCCATATTAAAAATATCCTCCATTCGTTAAGTCGTGCCTATATATAATTAAAATTTTCTGTTTGCCGAATAATTTTTATCCTGAGAATTTTTATCTATAGTTTTTGCTTGCTCCTGAAGCTCACGTTTTTGTCTTTCCTGCTCTTTCAGAACTTTTACTCTGTAAAGCTCCTGAGGCTCGTCTATAATCTGAGGTTTCACTCTTTCTACTTTCTTCAGTGGGGCGTCACTTTTGCCTGATGCAGATTTTACGTAGCTTTCAGGGTTGATTTCTGTCATAGATTCTTTTAAGTTAAAGTTTCTTGTGTCACTTATTTTACCTGAGCTTGACGAAATATTCTGAAAATCAAAATCATCTGCAACCTTTGTAGAGCCAACCTTAGGAATAACTCTTGTTGAACCTGATGCAAGAGAAACATCATTTGTAACAGGAGGCAGAAAATCAGTGTCAAGGTCGATATGTTCTGAAGTCATACCTGCGTATTTTTTCTGCATCTGATAATTTATAAATAAGGGAGAAACAAAGAAAAATACCAAATAAGGAAAAATCTCCCATAATATCCATTTTAATGTTTTAAATTTTCCAAAGAACAGTGCAACCATTATTCCATGGCTTCCGTCAGCATTATATTCATGCTGAACTACTGTACTGAATGTAAAATAGAAAAGCAGAATTAAAACTGAAACAATTATACTGGCTGTAAAAACCATCCATATTCTTTTGTCCTGAATAATATTTGAAGGTTTTTTGCAGTTTTTGCAAATATGCTCACCTTCGCATCTTTCCATAAATCTTGTTCCGTATGTAATCTTTCTGCCACAATAAGGACATTTTGCTTTCATATAAACCCTCCTAAAAAAGGTATTGATTGCTTTCTGCTCGTTTCATTAAAGTGGAGCTTGAAAGCTGACTTATATATACGGTGGTTTTACCACCTGATTCTACTATTACAAAGGACTTTGGCAGTTCCATAGAAACATTTACAACCTGTCCCTTTTTTGTGGCACTTGCTAAAAAATCCCTTGTTTTATGAGAAACCGTTGAGGTATCAAGGTCGCATATTGCCACAATATCTTTTGTATTAACAACAGTATCCTGTCCTAAATGAAGAAGCATCAGTAAATTACTCCTTCCTTAACTTCAAAAAGCTTTGCATCTTTAAGCCTTTCACTTTCTATAGGCTCGCAACAGGTAATAAATACCTGATTTTCTTCAGTATTTTTTAAGAGAAAATCCTGCCTCTTTACGTCAAGCTCGCTCATAACATCATCAAGAAGTACAACAGGAGGCTCAGAAAAAGCATCTCTCATAATTCTTGCTTCAGAAAGTTTAAGCGAAAGCACAATGCTTCTTTGCTGACCCTGAGAGCCGAAACGTCTTGCACTTTTAGAATTTATAAAAAATTCAAGATCGTCCCTGTGAGGACCTGCATTGGTAACACCTAAATAAATATCATCGCGTCTTACCCTTTTAAACTCTTTCTGAAGAAGACACAAAATATCACATTTATTAAGATTTTTTTCTTCTTTAATTGCAGATGAGCAGTACACAATATCAAGGTCTTCACTGCCGGATGAAATTCCTTTATGAAGCTCTTTTGCACTGACTTTTAAATTTTTAAGAAATTCAAGACGCTTTAATATAATATCTGCACCTAAATCAATAAGCACATCGTCCCAGATTTCAAGGGTATCTTTAAGCTCTTTATGCTTTGAAATTTCTTTCAAAAGAGCATTTCTCTGCTGCAGGGTCTGATTATATTTATTAAGTCTTACAGCATAGCGTAAATCCTGCTGACAAATTGAACCATCTATAAATTTACGCCTTAAAGAGGGTCCGTTTTTAATAAGGGTAAGATGCTCGGGCGAAAATACCACTGCAGAAAAATGCTGAGAAAGGTATGCCGCTGAGCTTTTCTTTACATTATTGATTATTACCTCTTTTTTACTGCCCTGATACAGAATCTCAGCTTTTTGTTCTCTTTTTCCTGAAAAAAATTCCATAAAAAGCCTTGCTTTGTTTTCAGAAAATTTAATAAGCTCTGTATCTTTTGAGCCTCTGAAGGAATGACCTCCCGAAAAAAGCCAGACTGCTTCAAGTAAATTTGTTTTACCCTGAGCGTTGTTTCCGTAAATTACATTTACTTTCTCAGAGGGGGTTATTCTGTTGTCAGAAAGATTTCTGTAATTTATAAACTCAAGGGCGTTTACTTTCAAAGAGAGGTCACCTCTATTAATAAATCCTCAATCTGAGCTTTATCACCATTTCGCATTTTTTTACCGCGCATGGTGCAAACTTCACCGTTTACTTTAACCTGACCGTCCTGAATAATAAATTTTGCAGCACCGCCTGTATCTACACATCCTGCAAATTTAAGTAAATTGTCAAGACGTATAAATTCTGTATCTATTTTAATAATCTCAGTTTTCATCGTTAATCCTCATAGGTACAACCAGGAATGTAAAGCTGTCACCTGAAACAGGGCTTACTATCATAGGTGTTAAACTGCCGTTTAAAATAAGCATAACCTCATCACATTCGCTGTTTTTAAGTGCATCTAAAAGATAGCGGTTATTAAAGCCGATTTCTACGTCATTTCCTACTGTGCCAACTTGTAAAGAATCAGAAGCACGGCCTACAGATGTTTTACAGGTTAATTTAATTTCATCCTTACCGATAGAGCATTTAACAGGAGACTGAATTCTCTCGCTTGTAAGTAAGCTCATTCTTTCAACTGCACTGATAAGCTTTCTTGTGTTGATTCTTACTTCTGTATTTTTATCTTTAGGAATAGTTGTAGCATAGTCAATGAAAGTACCCTCAATAAGACGGGAAATAACTGAATATGTTCCTACTGTAAAGAGAACATGACGCTGACCAACAATAATATTTATTTTTTCCTCGTCAGAATCAATAAGTTTGAGAATTTCCATCTGGATTTTACCGGGAACAATAAATTGAGTATTACGCTGTGCCTCAATGTTTTCTTTTCTTATTGCCATTCTGTAGCCGTCAATAGCAACAATTCTTAAAATATTATCCTTAATTTCGTAAAGAGAACCTGTATAAATAGGCTTAGCCATATTGTCACTAACTGCATATATTGTCTGACGAATCATATTTTTAAGAACGCCTGCATCAAGGAAAATTTCGTCTGTGCTTTCAAAAGTGGGGATGTCAGGATATTCAATAGAAGACATACCTATAATCTGATAATCTGCATTACCGGAGTTAATATAGAAAATGTAACGCTCGTCGCTTTCAAAGCTTGCTATTTCTTCAGGTAATTTTCTTACAATGTCAGAGAAAAGCTTGGCGCCTACAACAATTTCACCCTGTTCTTTAATTGTAGCATCGATTGTAGTTGTAATACCTATTTCAAGGTCATAACCTGTTAAGGTAAGTTTGTTGTCGTATGCTTTTATAAGAATACCTTCAAGAGCAGGTAAGGTTGCTTTTGTTGAAACTGCACGCTGAACATTTTGAAGTGCCTCTGAAAGTTCAGAACGGATACAAGTAAATTTCATCTGAAAAATCCTTTCTTAAATGAATTGAATTGATTTGATTATTATAAAAATAGTAGTAGTAGTAGGGGACGTGAATTTGTTAATATCGTTAATTTTCTCAGATTTTATCTGCTTTTACGTCTCCTTGCAGATTTGTTTAAAATCCATAGGTTTTTAACATAGTTTATTTTGGTAAATTTTAGCATTGATAATATGTTGAAAATATCTATGTTAATGTAAGTGAAAAAGTTGAAAAATCTATGAAGATTTTTAAAAATTGATATGTTGCCTTTGGTAACGCGATATATTTGATAATGCAAACGTTTAGGTGGCACGCTTATGCGTGCAATTATAGTTTTAGAAATATAACAACCCGCCGTTGATGAAGGATACCTCTAAAAATAACCTTTCCAAAGGCGAAATGCCCCGTGGGTGGCTAACCCACTAACGGTCGCCGCGGATATTCTTCATAATATCCTGAACGGTTTCTTTAAGCTTGGAGTCAGTCTGCATTTTCTTTTCCATCTGCTGAACTGTATAAACGATGGTAGAATAATGCTTACCGCCGAACTTTTCGCCGATTTGCTCCATAGTAAGGGTTGTAAGCTCACGGGAAATATAAATTGCAATATGTCTGGGATGATTGATAGAAGCCTTTCTGCTTTTCTGGGATGTAATATCCTCAGGAGTAACACCGAAAGTACGTGCAACCTCCTCAACGATTTTCTCAATTGTATGCTCGGGAGAGATATTGTTGCTTAAGATATCTGAAATAACCTCTGAAACAATAAGTATTGTAGGTTTTTCGTTATTAAGCATATATCGTGCCTTAAGCTTTTTTACTGTTCCTTCAAGCTGACGGATGTTATTTTTAAGCTTCTGGGCAATAAACTCGGCAACTTCGTTTGACATAGGTAAATCAAGATGCTCTGCTTTACGTTTGATAATTGCAATTCTTGTTTCCATATCAGGAGGCTGAACATCAGCAAGCAAACCCCATTCAAAACGGGAACGTAATCTTTCTTCAAGAATATTAATATCCTTGGGAGGACGGTCAGATGTGAGAACAATCTGTTTTTTGCCTTCAAAAAGTGTATTGAAGGTGTGGAAAAATTCTTCCTGAGTTGCTTCTTTACCGCCGATAAACTGAACGTCGTCCACTAAAAGAACATCCGCCTGTCTGTATTTATGTCTGAAATCCATTGTTGTATTAAGTCTGATAGACTCAATAAGCTCATTAGCAAAGTCGTCACCTTTTACGTAGATAATCTGCATTTCAGGGTTAACCTTTTTGATTTCGTTGCCGATAGCATAAAGAAGGTGAGTTTTGCCAAGACCTGAGTTACCGTATAAAAACAAGGGGTTGTAGGCACCTGCAGGATTTGCAGCAACAGCTAAAGATGCCGCATGTGCAAATTTATTAGAAGAACCTACAATAAAGTTTTCAAAAGTATATTCATAATCGGAGTTTACAACTTCAATGCCTGTTTCTTCTTCTTCTTTTTTCTGTTCCTCTTCTGTTACAAAGCAAAGCTCAAAGGTTGAGCTGAAAACAGCCTCAAAAGCTTCGTCAAGAAGAGTCATATAATTTCTGATCAAAGTCTGACGGTGAAAATCATTGGGTACAAGAAGTACAACCTTGCCTTCGTTATAATCAAGAGACACAGGTTTAACACGTGAAATCCAGGTTTTGTATGCTATATCGGTAATTTTTGTTCTGCAATATTCGCTTACTATAAGCCAAGCATCTTTAAAAGAATCCATATTTTTCGTCCTCCTTCGTTAAAACTCATTGTTCTTTTCTCAAAATCAGCCTACTACGGCATAATAAAAATTACTCTTTAATTTTAGCAAATTTTCAGAACTAAATCAATAGTTTTTTTATACTATTTAATGTAAAATAACAATATATAAATATATATTATATAAGGGCAGATTGTCTCAGACATAAATTTAAATAATTTTGAAAAATTTTTCTTAAAAAAATAACATAATTTGTGGCATTTAGTAAAAATTTATACAACATCTTGTATTGCCTTAAAACCTTTATTCTAAAGCCAAAAATTTTTATTGACTTTAAGCCGAAGTTTGGATATAATGTTACATTGCAAGGTTATGTTGTGAAAGGAGGATTAATATGCTGAGAACATATCAACCCAAAAAGCTTCACAGAAAGAAGGAGCACGGCTTCAGAAAGAGAATGGCTGATAAAAACGGTCGTAAGGTTCTTGCTCGCAGAAGAGCAAAGGGCAGAAAGAGACTTTCTTACTAATTTGAAAGGCCACCGTTTGAGAGTGGTCTTTCTTTAGTTTTTAAAAGTTTGCGTAACTACTACTTCTACTACTTCGATGATACGCATAATTTTCTAAGGTGGTTAATATGAGTGAGATAATCACTTTATGTGATGCTTGGGCTTTCAGGCGTGCTTACCGTCATGGTAAAAGTTTCGTCTCGCCCGAGCTTGTCACCTATGTAATAAAAAATAAACAAAATAACCTGCGTATCGGTATAACCACCGGCAAGAAAATCGGCAAGGCAGTAATGCGCAGCCGTGCCAGACGGGTCATAAGAGCAGCATTCAGCGAAGTTATAAAAAGCTCTGAACTTATGAAAACAGGCTTTGATGTAATTTTTGTCGCAAGAGGTAAAACTCCTTATGTTAAGAGTACTTACCTTTCTAAGGTAATGAAAAAACAGCTTATTGAAAGCAGTCTTATCAAGTGATGAAAAAGCTCTTTATTAAAATGATTCGTTTCTATCAGACGCATATTTCGGTTCACACACCGCCTATGTGTAAATATTATCCTACGTGCTCTCAATATGCCATAGAGGCTATTGAGAATTTTGGTGCGTTTAAAGGTTTTTTTATGGCGTTGTGGAGGTTTTTGCGGTGCAACCCTTTCTCAAAAGGAGGCTACGACCCTGTTCCGCAAAAGAAAAAGTGATTAGTTTTTTAAGGAAGGTTTACCTATGACAGGTCTTTTCGGATTTTTAGGCGGTATTTTCGGCTGGGTACTTTACGGTGCTTATTGGCTGGTACATAATTACGGCCTTGCTATCTTGATTTTTACTATTTTCACAAAGCTTATATTCTTTCCCACTACTATTAAACAACAGAAGAGTATGGCTCAGAATGCCAGACTTTCAGGACAGATGCAGGCTCTTCGTGAAAAGTACGGTACAAACCGTGAAAAATTAAATGAAGAAACCCAGAAGCTTTATGAAAAAGAGGGAGTAAGTCCCTATAGCGGATGTCTTACTTCTATACTTCCTATGTTCCTGTTATTGGGTGTTTTCTACGCAGTTGCCTATCCTCTTACAAACACATTGCATATTGACGCTACAATGGTAGAAAATGCAAGACAGGCTTTAACTGCAGTTCCCGGTCTTAACCTTTCCGCTTCTCAGCAGTATGGCGGTCAGGTTGACATTCTTATGTATTTTAATGCCTTCCCAAGTGTACAGAATTGTTTCTCACCTGATATGATTGAGAAAATCAGTGAATTCAGTAATTCTTTTAACCTTTGCGGTTTAAATCTTCTTGTAAGCCCTTCAAACCTTGGTTTTTCATGGTATCTTATTATACCTTTCCTGTGCTTTGCAACTTCCGTAGCATCTCAGCTTGTTATGCAGAAGATGAACGGTGCAGCATCTGCTCAGAACCAGCAGGGTTGTATGAAGCTTATGATTTACGGTCTTCCCCTTTTCTCTGCATATATCGCATATACTGTTCCTGCAGCGGTTGGTTTTTATTGGATTTGTTCCACCGCTATAAGTTTTGTTCAGTCAATTATTGTACACAAGTATTTTGGCCCCGATATGATGATTGCTAGGGGTGAAGCTGCCAGAGTTGCATTGCTTGAAAAGCAGGAAAGTCTGGTTAAATAACTGAGAAAATAAGTGGTATATTTGTATATACTTTAAGGAGAAAAAATGATTAAAGAAGCTATCGGCGTAGGTGATACCGAAGTTCTGGCATTGGAAGATGCCTGCAGACAGCTTGGTGTTGAAACTTACGAAGTTGAATTTGAAACTTTGCAGCGTGCTGAAAAAGGCTTTTTAGGTCTTTTTGGCAAAACTCAGGCAAAGGTAAGAGCATTTATTAAGACAAGCCCTGCTGACACAGCAGCACAGTTTGTCAAGGATGTTCTTGGTGCAATGGATATTACCTCTGTTGAGGTTAAGGTTACCGAAGAAGATGAAGGTGCAGTTATCGAACTCGAAGGCGAGGAAGTTGGCTCCATCATTGGCAGACGCGGTGAAACACTTGATGCTTTACAGTATCTTACAGGTTTGGTTGCAAACCATGTTGACAATTCTTATTACAAGATTACAATCAACACAGGCAACTACCGTGAAAAGAGAGAAAAAACTCTTGAGATTTTAGGCAGAAAGCTTGCTTTCAAGGCTGTTAAAACAGGTATGAAAACATCTCTTGAGCCTATGAATCCTTATGAAAGACGTGTGATTCACACAGCAGTTCAGAAGGTTAACGGTGCAACATCCTGGAGCGAAGGCGAAAATCTTCAGCGCCACGTTGTTATCGGCCCTGACGGTAACGTTAAACCCAGAAACGACAAGTATCGCGGTAAGGGTAATAACCGCGGAGGCAGAGGCAGATATAACCAGAAGCCTAAGTTTACTGCTGAAAAGATTGAGCGTGCTCCTATTAATGAGGGCGAAGGTATGGGTCTTTACGGCAGAATTGATAAGTAAATAACGACGAGTTTTAACCCGTCGATCTGAAAGGCGGCTTTAAGCCGCCTTTTGTATTTTGGTGATTAATATGAATGAAACTACAATTGCCGCTATCAGCACTGCACAGGGTGCAGGCGGTATTGGTATAATCAGAATATCAGGCGAAAATGCAATAGTTATTGCAGATAAGGTGTTTGTTTCTTTTTCAGGTAACAGACTTTCAGATTTAGAAGGTTACAGAGCAGCATATGGTAACATTGTTTCTGAGGGAGAAACCTTAGACGAGTGTGTTGCCCTTGTTTTCCGTGCACCTAAAAGCTTTACAGGCGAAAATGTTGTAGAGCTTTGCTGTCACGGCGGAAATCTTATTACAAAACTGGTTCTTCGTGCTGTACTTGCTAATGGTGCTGAGGCTGCTCAGCCCGGAGAATTTACCCGCAGGGCATTTATTAACGGTAAAATGAATCTTTCAGAAGCAGAAAGCATTATGAACCTTATATCTGCTCAGAGTAAGAGCGCACTTAAGGCTGCAAATGAAGTTCGTCAGGGTGCAGTCAGCAAGAAGATTTATGCTCTCTGTGAAAAGCTTGAGTTTACTGCCGCACATTTAAGTGCATGGGCAGATTTTCCTGAGGAAGATATTCCTGAGGTTAACGATGAGAACCTTCGGCTTACCTTAAATGAAAGTGTAAAAGAGCTTGAAGCTCTTATTAAAAATTACGATGCAGGTAAGGCTGTTACTCAGGGTGTGCCTACGGCTATTCTCGGCAAGCCTAACGTTGGCAAATCTACGCTGATGAATCTTCTCTCAGGTTTTGATAAAAGTATTGTTACCGATATTCCGGGAACAACCCGTGATGTTGTGGAAGAAACCGTAGTTCTGGGCGATATTATCCTCAGGCTTTCAGACACAGCAGGTATCAGAGAAACCGATAATGTAGTCGAAAAAATCGGTGTTGACAGAGCTAAGGAAAAAATAGAGCAAAGTGAGCTGTTGCTTGTGGTATTTGATTCAAGCGTACCACTTGACGAAGAAGATAGACAAATAATAAATGAAATCAAAGATACACAGGCAATTGCGGTTATTAATAAAAGTGACCTTGATACAAAAATTGATACTGAATTTATCGGTACAAGATTTGAACATATAGTATATATCAGTGCAAAACAAGGTACAGGCAAAGAAGAGCTTATTTCTGCTGTAACAAAAGCGACGGGTACAGAAGAATTTTCTGCATCTGCCGTACTTTTAGCAGGCGAACGACAGCGATTTGCCGCAGAAGAAGCCCTTAACTCAGTTAAATCTGCCATAGATGCAATGGATATGGGTTTTTCGCTGGATGCTGTTACAATTGATTTGGAGAATGCTCTTTCTAAGCTTTACGAATTAATAGGAAAAAATGTATCTGAAGAAATTGTAGATAAAGTTTTCCACAGCTTCTGCGTGGGAAAATAAGATTAGGATTTGATATAATGAATTATATTGCAGGAAATTATGATGTTGCGGTTATCGGTGCGGGTCACGCAGGAATAGAGGCGGCTTTTGCAGCTTCTCGTCTTGGAGTAAAAACTGCAATTTTTACAATCAACATGGATGCAGTAGGAAATTGTCCCTGCAATCCTTCTATCGGCGGTACTGCAAAGGGACATTTGGTTAGGGAAATTGATGCCTTAGGCGGTGAAATGGGAAAAACCGCAGACAAGGCACTTCTTCAGATGCGTATGCTTAACTTAGGTAAAGGTCCTGCTGTACATTCTCTCAGAGCTCAGATTGACAGACGTAAGTATCAGGATATTATGAAGCACAAGCTGGAACTTCAGCATAATCTTGAGCTGAGACAAGCTGAGATTGTAAAGATTGAAAAGACAGAGGATGGCTTTATGTTAGAAAGCCGTACTCATGCACAGTATTTTACTAAAAAAGTTATTATTGCCACAGGTACATATCTTGGCGGTAAAATCTTTATTGGTGATGTTTCTTATGAGGGTGGACCTGACGGAATGTTTGCCGCTACTGAGCTTACAAAAAGCCTTGTAAGCTTAGGTCTGCCTTTAAGAAGGTTTAAAACAGGTACTCCTGCAAGAGTATTAAAAAGCAGTATTGATTTTTCTGAACTTGAAGCTCAGCATGGTGACGAGCCACCTCAGCATTTTTCATTTGAAACTGAGGAAGAGCTTGAGAATAAGGTTGTATGCCATATAAGCTGGACTAATGAAAATACAAAAAAGGTTATCCTTGACAATATACATTTAAGCCCTCTTTATTCAGGAATGATTGAAGGAGTAGGCCCCAGATATTGCCCAAGTTTAGAGGATAAAATTGTCAGATTTAAAGACAAAGAGCGACATCAGCTTTTTATTGAGCCTTGCGGACTTGATACAGAAGAAATGTATCTGCAGGGTATGTCGTCTTCTCTCCCTGAGGGTGTACAGAGTGCCTTTTATAAGACAATAAAAGGCCTTGAGAATGCAGTTATTATGCGTCCTGCTTATGCTATAGAGTATGATTGCGTTGACCCTACAAGCATGGAGGCTACCCTTGAATTCAAGGATATCCGCGGTCTTTACGGTGCGGGCCAGTTTAACGGCTCCTCAGGCTATGAAGAAGCCGCGGCTCAGGGATTGGTTGCAGGTATTAATGCTGCCAGAGCAGTAAAGGGTGAAAGCAAGTTTATATTAGACCGTTCAGGTTCTTATATCGGTACTCTTATTGATGATTTAGTTACAAAGGGCAGTAACGAGCCTTACAGAATGATGACCAGTAGAAGTGAATACAGACTTCTTTTACGTCAGGATAATGCTGATGAACGTTTAACCCCTACCGGTTATGAAATCGGACTTATAAGCGAGGAAAGATGGCAAAAATACCTTGCAAAAACAGAGGCAAAGGAAAAAGAGCTAAAAAGACTTAAGTCTACTACCCTTTCCCCTACCGATGAGTTGAACAATATACTTGTTTCACGTGAAACATCTCCTGTTTCTTCAGGTGTTACACTTTATGACCTTTTAAAGCGTCCTCAACTTAGCTATAAGGATTTGGCAGAGGTAGACAAAGAAAGACCCCAACTTGAACCTATTATTATAGAACAGCTTCAGACTGAGATTAAGTATGAGGGATATATAAGTAAGCAGAAAGACCGTATCGAGCAGGTTCGCAGAATGAGCGAAAAAGCTTTGCCTACTGATATTGATTATCGTGAAATTGCAGGTCTTCGTCTGGAGGCACAGGAAAAGCTTAATAAAATCAAGCCTCTCAGCGTTTCTCAGGCAAGCAGAATTTCAGGTGTATCTCCTGCTGATATCAGCGTGCTTATTATCTGGCTTTCAAGCCGAAAAGGAGGAAAGTAAATGACTAAAGCAGAATTTATATCTACCTTATTAAATAAAGCCGAAGAATTCGGTGTTCCTCTTACAGAAGAACAGGGCGAAAAGTTATATATATATTTTGAAGAGCTTGTCAGAGTTAACGAATATATGAACCTTACAGCAATTACCGAGCCTGAAGAAGTTATTGTAAAACACTTTATCGACTGTCTTGCACTTCTTAAGTATAGTTTTATTAAAGAAGGTGCTAGTCTTGTAGATGTTGGAACAGGTGCCGGTTTTCCCGGTGTTGTAATTAAAATTGCAAGAGAAGATGTTAAGCTTACCCTTATGGATGCTGCAGGTAAGAGAATTAATTTCCTTGAGGAACTTTGTGAAAAGCTTGATATAGACGTTGAGTGTGTTCATATACGTGCTGAACAGGCAGGTGTTGATACCGACTATCGAGAGGAGTTTGATGTTGCTGTAAGCCGTGCAGTTGCAGAGCTGAGAGTGCTTAACGAATATTGTTTACCTCTTGTTAAGGTAAACGGTAAATTTGTCGCACTTAAGGGTAAAAGCGGATGCGACGAGGTTAACCTTGCCAAATCTTCAATTTCTGTTTTAGGCGGAAAACTCAGTAAGGTTGAGGAATACTCACTATTTGATGCAGGCGAGCGTACTGTGGTAGAAATCAAAAAGATTAAAAAGACAAATTCAAAATATCCTCGCCATAACTCCCAGATAAAGTCAAAACCCCTTTGATTTTGTGACTCCCTTTCAATTTTGAAAGGGAGTTTTATTTTGCCCTTTTTCGCCATTATTCAAAAAATCCCTACTATATATAGTAGTAAATTCTAAAAAATTTGCCCAAAATCACGCAAAATTCTTACTTAACAAGTGGTAGAATTAAATCACAGCAAAGCTAAGGAGTTAAGGGAGGCTGACGGATGATTTTTTCAAAGCTTAAGAGTGAAAACAAAGTTCTTGATATTCCAATTATCCGAATTCGTCCCAATAAGACCCAGCCGCGTAAAAATTTTGACGAGGACGAGCTTATGAGCCTTTCCCGTTCAATTTCCACCAACGGAATTCTGCAACCCCTTACAGTACGTAAGCTAAATGATACAGAATATGAGCTTGTGGCAGGTGAGCGAAGACTCAGGGCATCTATCCTTGCAGGACTTACCACGGTTCCCTGTGTGCTCATTAAATGTACGGACAAAGAGTCAGCTGTGTTTGCGTTGATTGAAAACCTCCAGCGTTCTGACCTTAATATGTTTGAAGAAGCCAGAGGAATAAGCCGTCTTATCCGAAAGTTTGACATTACACAGGAAGAAGCCGCCGCAAAGCTTGGCAAAAAGCAAAGTACTATAGCAAACAAACTAAGGTTGCTAAAACTTAGTCTTGAAGAACAGGACTGGATTATTCAGGCAGGTCTTTCTGAAAGGCACGCCAGAGCTTTATTGAGAGTTGACGACGAAGAGCTGAGAAAGAAAATCTTAAGCAGGATTATAAGTGAAGGTTATAATGCTACTGAATCAGAAGCCTATATTGCAGATTTTCTTCACCAGAATACTCTGCCTGATAAAAAGCAGGACAGAAAATTTATTGTCAAGGATTTACGGATTTTTGTAAATACAATCAACAAAGCCGTTGATACTATGCGGCTTTCGGGAATAAACGCTATTGCAAAACGAATTGAAAGCGATGAGTATATTGAATATACTGTTAAAATTCCCAAAGCTGAAGCTATTCAAGGTAAAACCGCCTGAAAAGGCGTGTTTACATATATCATTTTTATGAAAGGAAGTTGAGAATTAGCTTTCCCCTCGAATGCGTAAGCATTCGCCACTCATACCCATTTCCTTATCTGAACCCCTTTGTCAGAAGCCGCACAGCATTGCCACCGCTGTGCGGCTTTTGTCCGTTAGCCACGGCAGGGTATTTCGCATTTGAAAAACTTAAGATTAAAGGCAAACTATCATAAACGGCGGGTTGTAGTTGCGAGAAAAGTATAATAATATATAGCATTTTGCTAATCTAACAAAATCCGCCGTTTGTAAAAGTTTATTTATATCTTAACCTATCTGTAGGCGAATTGCCCACCGTGGCTAACGGTGTTTCACGTGAAACAATATGACAAACATATCAAAAATTTTCAGAAATTGTATATTTCCTCTTTAATTTTGCCTTTATATGTGATAGAATTATTTTTATTAGGATTAAAACACATTTTATGGATTATTTTGAAAGGTGATAAAGATTTGGCAAAGGTAATTGCAGTATCCAATCAGAAAGGCGGAGTAGGAAAAACTACCTCTGCCGTTAACCTTGCCGCGGTTTTTGGCGCTTTGGGAAAGCGGGTTCTTTTAGTAGATACCGACCCTCAGGGCAATGCCACCAGCGGTGTTGGTATAGACAGGCGAAAAACCGCAGGTTCTTCTTACAATATAATAGTAGACGGTAAAAGTGCCGCCGATTGTATAATTAAAACAGAGTTTAAAAATCTGGATGTTATCCCTTCAAGCCTTGACCTGGCGGCGGCAGAGCTTGAAATTGTGGACAGAAACCACCGTGAAAGCTTACTTAAGGCGGCTTTGGCACCTGTTAAGGGTAATTATGACTACATTTTAATCGACTGTCCACCATCTTTGGGACTTATCACAACCAACGCACTTTGTGCTGCCGACACGGTTTTGCTTCCTATTCAGTGTGAGTATTACGCTCTTGAGGGACTTTCTCAGCTTATGAATTCCGTAAGACGCATCAAGCGTATGTACAATCCCCGACTTGATATCGAGGGTGTTGTGCTGACAATGTACGACGGCAGACTTAACCTTACTCAGCAGGTTGTGGCTGAGGTTAAAAAGTATTTTCCAAAGAAGGTTTACTCAACTCCTATTCCCCGAGGTGTCAGAATTTCAGAGGCTCCCAGCTACGGTATGCCAGTAATTTATTACGACAAGAGCTGTAAGGGTGCTGAAGCTTACACCGCTTTGGGCAAGGAAATTCTCAGGAAGGAGAAGTAATATGGCAAAGAAAAAGTCAGGTCTCGGCAAAGGTATCGACGCCATTTTTATGGAAAACGAAACCGAAAGCCGTGATTCAGTTGTTGTTTTGGGTATTGATGAAATAAGCCCTAACCGCAGTCAGCCCCGTACTGAGTTTGACCCTGAGGCTTTGGCTGAGCTTACAGACAGTATCAGTAAGCATGGCGTGCTTCAGCCTATTCTGGTACGTCCTCTGTTTGCAGGCGGATATCAGATTGTAGCGGGCGAAAGACGTTACCGTGCATCCTTACAGGCAGGTCTTTCTGAAATTCCTGCAATTGTCCGCGAGCTTGACGATAAAGAGACAATGGAGATCGCTCTTATCGAAAACCTGCAGAGAAAAGACCTTACTGCAGTTGAAGAAGCCTTGGGTTACGATTCGCTGATGAAAAACCACGGATTTACTCAGGAGCAGGTTGCAGAATCTGTGGGCAAGTCCCGTTCTGCTGTTGCAAATTCACTGAGACTTCTCTCACTTCCTCAGCCTGTTATTGATATGCTCAGCGAAGGTAAATTAAGTGCAGGCCACGCAAGAACATTGGTAAGTATTGAGGATGAAGAAACTGTAATCAGGCTTGCAAACGAAATTGTAGACAATGGCCTTTCAGTAAGAGCAGTTGAATCACTGGCAAAGAGCGCCACAAAGAAAAAGGCAGTAAAAACTAACGACGGCAGAAAAGCCAAAAAGCCTACATATTTTACAGAGGTTGAGATGGCTCTTTCTGAGAATATGGGCAGGCGTGTAACCGTTACAGCCGCAAAAAACGGCACAGGCGGTACAATTTCCATAGATTTTTATTCGGACGAAGAGCTTAAAATGCTTGCAAACCGAATTGCAGAAATAGATTAAATATAGGTTAAATATAAATATATTATACTTGTTATAATGCGTATACACAGGAGGACATAAAAATGATTGATATTAAATTTTTAAGAGAAAACCCTGAGGCAGTTAAAAAAAATATCCGCAAAAAGTTTCAGGATAATAAATTACCCCTTGTTGACGAGGTAATTGAGCTTGACAAAGAGAGCCGTCAGGCAAAGGGCGAGGCTGACGCTTTAAGAGCAGAGCGTAACAAGTACTCAAAGCAGATTGGTGCTTTAATGGGTCAGGGTAAAAGGGACGAAGCCGAGGCTATGAAGAAGCTGGTTACCGAAAAGGGCGACGAGCTCCAGGCTTTAGAGAAAAAGGAAGCCGAGCTTTCTGAGCGTGTTAAGACAATAATGATGACAATTCCCAACATTATTGACCCCTCTGTTCCCATTGGTAAGGACGACTCTGAAAATGTTGAGGTTCAGCGTTACGGCGAGCCTGTTACACCTGATTTTGAGGTTCCCTATCATACAGATATTATGGAGCGTTTCAATGGAATTGACCTTGATGCCGCAAGAAAGGTAGCAGGCAACGGCTTTTATTACCTTATGGGCGACATTGCAAGACTTCACTTTGCAGTTATCTCTTACGCAAGAGATTTTATGATTGACCGCGGTTTCACTTACTGCGTACCTCCCTTTATGATTCGTGCTGAGGTTGTAACTGGTGTTATGAGCTTTGCCGAAATGGATGCTATGATGTATAAGATTGAAGGCGAGGACCTTTATCTTATCGGTACCAGTGAGCATTCTATGATTGGCAAGTTTATCGACACAATTACTCCTGAAAAGGAGCTTCCCTATACCTTAACAAGCTACAGCCCTTGCTTCAGAAAAGAAAAGGGTGCTCACGGTATTGAGGAACGCGGTGTTTACCGTATTCATCAGTTCGAAAAGCAGGAAATGATTGTTGTTTGTAAGCCTGAAGAAAGCCCCAAATACTTTGATGTTCTCTGGCAGAACACAGTTGATTTGTTCCGCAGTCTTGATATTCCTGTTCGTACTCTTGAGTGTTGCTCAGGCGATTTAGCTGACCTTAAGGTTAAGTCAATTGACGTTGAGGCTTGGTCTCCCAGACAGCAGAAGTACTTTGAGGTAGGCTCTTGCTCTAACCTTGGCGATGCTCAGGCAAGACGTCTTAAGATTCGTGTTAACGGCGAGGACGGTAACAAGTACTTTGCCCACACACTTAATAATACAGTAGTTGCTCCTCCCAGAATGCTTATTGCATTTTTAGAGAACAACTTAAACGCAGACGGTTCTGTAAATATTCCTGTGGCTCTGCGTCCTTATATGGGCGGTAAGGAAATTCTTACACCCGTTAAATAATCCCGGAATTTCTAAAATTCACATAAAATTTTTAAGGAGAAATTAAAATGAAAGCAATGAAAAAAATTCTTGCAGTTGTACTTTGCCTTTTAATGGTTCTTTCCATGGGCATTTTTGCAACATCAGCAGCAGACACAGACAATCAGGTAATCTACTTTGAGGTTCCCGCAGGCGAAGGTATGCTTAACTGGGACGGCGCTAAGATTTACTGCCACATCTGGGCATACGGCGGCGATAGCTTTGCACAGTGGCAGAGCAAAAAGGAAGCTTGCACAAAGACTGACACAGAAGGCGTTTGGATGTATGATATTACAGCCAAGGGCTTTGAGATGGAAGAAGGCGTAACATACGCAGTTATCTTCTCTGAAGGCAACAATCAGACATACGATACACTCTTCGACACAACTTGCCTTGGTGACACACTTTACTGCAAGGGTCCCGAATCTATTATCGAGGCTCCTACAGACAGCTCCAAGCAGGCTCTTGCTGCTTATTGGAAGAACGCAGACCCCGCTAAGTACGGTCCTGTTCGTCAGCTCACAAGCCTTGGTAACGTTGTTGGCGAGTGCTTTGCACCCGGTGCAGATGCAGAAAGCCTTTACACAGACTTCCTTGTAAACAAGCTTGAGACAACTCTTCAGTATGTAAATATGACTGAGGCAGAGCTTATGGACCACGCTTCTTCTCAGCTTGGTTTATCTGATGAGAGAGCTTATGAGCTTGAGCTTGAGGCAGGCTTCCATACACCTATGACAAACGACGAGCTTCCTCTTCCCTCTGACCCTGCAACAGATGATGAGGATCCTAAGGGCGACGCAACAGGCGACGAGTTTGAAATCGGCGACGTAAATGCTGACGGCAAATTAAACATCAAGGATGCTACAACAATCCAGAAGTATGCTGCAAAAATGATTGAGCTTGACGAAAAGGCTCAGGTTCGTGCAGACTACAACGCAGACGGAAAAATCAACGTTAAGGACGCAACTCAGATTCAGAAGAAGATTGCAAACCTTATTTAAAAGCTTCGGCTCCCCAAACGGGGAGCCGTTTTTGTTGACATAGATATTTTTGGGTGATAGTATAATATTAAATATAATTCTTGGAGGTTTTGCTATGAAACTGCGTACAAAAAAGTTGCTGTCTCTGTTTTTAATAATTGCTGTAATTTGTTCGGTTTTAAGCATTTCTGTATTTTCATCCGATGCAAAGGTTGACGAACTTGCTTCTACAGGTGCTATTGAAACCTATAATTTAAAGGTAGGCGACACAAAGTATATTTTTCTGAACGAAGCCGACAAGGCGGTGCAGAGTGCAGTCTGGAAAAGCAATGCCCCATTTGACGTAGAAATTATTTCTCAGGACAGCGTAAGCTGTCAGGTAAAGGTAAATAACTACATCAGTACCACTGCAATTATCACCTGTGAATATTACTACCAGCAGTTTAATTCTCTTACAGGGCAAATCTGGCTTTTGAAGGGTGCAAAATCCTTTTATGTAAAAGTAAGCGACACCGCAGGTACAGAAACACCTATAACTCCCATAAAGCCTGTAGTGCCTGACAAACCCCAGGGACCTTTTATAATGAACGAGTTTACCGCAGGTGTTTATACCTACAATATAAAACCGGATGGTACGGCTGAGATAATTGATTATGATGCCAAACTGGAAAATATTATACGGATTCCTAAATGGATGGATGATTATACGACTACATCCATAGGAAGCTTCGCTTTTGAGTATTGTAAGAGTCTGACAAAAATAACTTTTCCCGAAAAAGTTACTTTCATAGGCAGTAAGGCTTTTTATGACTGCGAAAAATTACAGACAGTTGTACTTCCACAAGGTCTTTCAGAAATCGGAGCAGGTGCTTTTATGTATTGTCTGAAGCTGGATAATGTTATTCTGCCTCAGGGAATTACGGTTATTAAAAGTGAAACTTTCAGCATTTGTACTTCTCTTAAGAATATTACAATTCCTGAAGGAGTAACAAAGATAGAAAAAGAAGCCTTTGCTTCCTGTACCGCCCTTGAAAAGGTGATTATTCCCGAAAGTATTGAGTCAATTGATGCGACCGCCTTTGACGAGTGCAACAAAGAAAAGCTTATTATTTACGGCTATGAGGGCACTGTGGCAGAAAGCTTTGCTAATGAATATGGCTATAATTTTGTGAGAATCAAAAAGCTTGCTGATGCTGACAGCGGAATATGGGTAGGAGTTATATCTGAAAACGAGACAAAGCTTTCTGTAAATGAAATTACGGATGTAAGCAGTGTTGACGAAGTAAATCTTGCTCTTGAAAACGAGATTGCAATTAATATATACGATGTTTCTATAAAAAACGCTGAGGAAAATGAAGTTGTTGCAGTAAAAATAGCTACCGATAATGAGGCAGTAAAAGTATATAGAATAGAGTCTGATGGTAAGCTTACAAAGATAGATACAAGATTCTGTGAAAGCGGTATTGTATTTAATACAAATGTGTTGGGCAGCTTTGTGCTGGCAGTTGACGGGTCTCTTGTGATTCCTGACGAAACAACTGTTGCTACAGAGCCTTCTGATTTCACCCAATCTACTGAGAATACAACCTCAGTTTCAGTAAGTACAGAGCCTACGGAAGTAACCACAACGACTTCTGATTCTGTAAGCACAGAGCCTGCGGAAGTGACTACATTGACTTTTTCTGCAAGCACAGAGTCTGCAGAAGTCACTACAATAACTTCTTCTGTAATCACAGAACCTACGGAAGTAACCACAACGACTTCTGATTCTGTAATCACAGAACCTACGGAAGTAACCACAACGACTTCTGATTCTGTAAGCACAGAGCCTGCAGAAGTTACTACAATAACTTCTTCTGTAATCACAGAACCTACGGAAATATCAACAACTACTTTACAAACTGAAAATACGACTGAAATTCCTGCTGAGAGTGTAACCTCAACTACAAATTCACCTCTCGGCACGGATTTATCAGAACCAACAGAAACAAATCCGACTGAATCTGAAAGCACCTCTGTCTTGTCTACAGAGAACACGGTTCTCGATTCTGAATATGCTCTCGGCGACGTAAATGCTGACGGCAAGCTTAACATCAAGGACGCAACACAGATTCAGAAGTATGCTGCAAAAATGATTGAGCTTGACGAAAAGGCTCAGGTTCGTGCAGACTACAACGCAGACGGAAAAATCAACGTTAAGGACGCAACTCAGATTCAGAAGAAGATTGCAAACCTTATCTAAGTAAAGCTAAAAATCCTCGGGCAAAAACCCGAGGATTTTTTTGTATGTATAACCAATAAGCAAAATAAATTGTTGTAGGCTTTGTCTATTGAATTCTTATATAATAAGGGCTAAAATTATACTTAAGGAGGCGATTATATGAAATCAATGAAGAAACTTATGGCAATCATACTCAGTATTATTATGATTTTTTCTATGGGTGTGTTTGCAACCTCTGCAACAGAAACTGAAAACCAGGTGATTTATTTTGAGGCTCCAAAAGGCGAGGGCTTGTTAGATTGGAGTCACCCTGACACCAGGGTTTACTGTCATATCTGGGTTTATGGAGGAGATACCTACAATCAGTTTGACAGCCTTGCACAGTGGGGCAGTAAAAAAGAAAGGTGCTCTAAGACAGATACAGAGGGTGTGTGGATGTATGATATTACATCAAATGGTCTTAAGCTTGAAGAAGGCGTGACATATCTGGTATTTTTTTACGAAACTATATACAATAAGCAGACTTATGACATCCTTTTAGATACAACCTGCATAGGCGATACCCTTTACTGCAAAACAGAGAATTATATCGTGGAAAATCCTTTGGATAGCAACAAGCAGACTATTGCCGCATATTGGAAAAACGCAGACCCTGAAAAATACGGACCTGTTCGTCAGCTTACAAGCATCGGCAACGTGGTTGGCGAGTGCTACGCACCCAATGAAGATGCTGAGAGTCTTTATGTTGATTTTATCAAAAATGACCTTAAGGCTGCTGTAGTTTATTCAGGTATGTCAGAGGCTGAGGTTCTCAAACATTCGGCTGCTCAGCTTGGCATATCCCCTGACCGTGCATATGAGCTTGAGCTTGATGCAGGCTTGCATACTCCTATGACAAAAGACGAGCTTCCTTTGCCTACAACTGTGCCGACAGTACCCGATAGTACCTCTGTGGTTACTGACCCTGTTGAGACAACCGCAACGGAAACTATGCCTGCAGAGGTAACCACCTCAGCCGTAGAACCCACAGAAACTGTTGTTAATACAGATGCTTCTGTAAATACAGAGCCCACAGATTCAGTTACAGAAACTGCACCCATTGTAGAAGACCCCACAGAGGTTATTAGCACTACTGCAGTTCCTGCAACCGATGAAAAAATCGAATCTCCTACAGGCACAGAAAGCCCCATAGTTGACGATAACAAAACAGGCACAAAACGCTATTATTTCTACTATCCCGAAATCTGGGAAGCTGTAGGCAATGAGAAAAACGCAGGTATTTATTGGTGGAGCGGCACAGATACTCCCAAATCCTGGCCCGGTCACCAGGCAAAGAAAGCCGACGTTGAGGGCGTTTTCTACTATGATGTTCCAAAAGATGTAACTGCAATTATATGGAACAATTTTATAGACGGCGGTATGGATCCCAATGCTGAGGTTTACGTACTTGCTGAACAGACAAAAAATATATGCTCAGAATACTACGAAGCAGGCGACAGCGATACATATCCTGACGGTTTAGAAAGCTTTGACGGTATGATTTTTGTTGCAGACTTGACTAATGAAACTCAGATGTCCGTAAAAAATCCTTATGCCGGTGAATGGTACTATTACTACGGCAACGGAGAGTACGGCATTACTCCGGAAAAGGGTGATAAAGTTTATACAGATTCTTACCTTGAAGAGCCTTTGACTCCTGATGAGTTTGAAATCGGCGATGTAAACGCAGACGGCAAGGTTAATATCAAAGACGCAACCGCAATCCAGAAGTATGCCGCAAAGCTGATTGAACTTGATAAAAAGGCTCAGATTCGTGCAGACTATAACAATGACGCGAAGATAAATGTTAAGGACGCAACTCAGATTCAGAAGAAGATTGCAAACCTTATCTAACTTTTTATAAACAAAACCGAGGCTCTGAATACGAGCCTCGGTTAATTTTTAGTGTTAAGTTTTGATTATTTTGCCCTTGTAAGAGTCATAACCTCGTCATCAGCAGTAAGAGTAAGAGTGTCGCCGTCAATTTCAAAGTCGAAAACTTCAGGGTCGTCGTCTGATGTTTTAACTTCAATTGTATCGCCCTCTATAGTGTAGGTAAAAGACTCAGAAGCTAAACCGCCCAAAGCAGACATTACGCCTGAACCGTCTTTTTCAAAAGACATTGTTACGGCAAAACCATCGGTAGTTCCTGACCAGGAGCCTACAATACTGCTGCCTGAGTTGCCGCAAGCACATAGGGAAACCGCAAGAAGCATTACTGCTAAAATAATACATAAAGTTTTTTTCATAGGATATCCGCCCTTTCCTCTTTTTCTTAATTATACTATGAGGAAAGCGTTAGTTCAATTCGGAATATATACAAAAAAGATAACCAGATTTTATCTAATCTAACCTTTTGCACATTTAAGTTCAACAAGATGGGCAACTGAGGGTATGGTATTGCCCTGTGTTCCTGAGGTTGAGCTCATAAGGGCACCCGTTGCCATATAAAGCACCTTTTTGTATTCTCCCTTTGAAAGTTTTGGCAGAATATAAGCACTTAAGGTGCATGCTCCGCATCCGCAACCTGAGCCGCCTGCGTGTACATCCTGAGTGTTGATATCATAAATCATCAGTCCGCAGTCACGGTGGTTTTCTTTGATGTTGTAGCCTTTCTCTCTCATAAGCTCATATAAAAGCTTACTGCCCACAATTCCCAAATCCCCTGTAAAAATCATATCGTAGTCAGAGGGACTCTTTCCTGTATCATCAAAATAGGTTTTAAGAGTGTCAGCCGCCGCAGGAGCCATTGCCGCACCCATATTGTTGGCATCAGTTACACCAAGGTCAACGATTTTGCCCACAGTTGCCGACGAAATTTTGGGACAGAGCAAGGGGCTTTTTGCACTTTTTGTGGGATTTTCGGTACTTTCTACTACGAAGGCTGCCGCACCTGTTACTGTTCGCTGAGCTGTCGGAGTACGCACACCGCCGTACTCCAGAGGAAATCGGAACTGCCTCTCTGCACTGCAAAAATGGGAAGATGTAACCGCCAAAGCAGCTTTTGCCGCTTTGCTTTCAATAAAAGCTGCTGCCATAATAAGGCTTTGTGCGGAGGTTGAGCAAGCACCATACTGACCAAGGTAGGGAATATTAAAGCCTTTTAAACCAAAACTTGATGCTATACATTGATTCAAAAGATCTCCCGCAAAAACAAAGTCAACATCCTCTGCCTTACCTCCCCATTTTCCAAGGGCAAGGGTTACCGCCTCCTGCTGAAAGAGGCTTTCGGCTTCTTCAAAGGTGTCTTTCATTGCGTGGCTGTCGTAAATAATTTTGTCAAAGCCATCTTTAAGAGGCCCCTCGCTTTCAGGCTTGCCTGCAACAGAAGCAAAGCTTGAAATAAGCGGTTCGTCAAGAAATTTTATTGTGTATTTTCCTATCCTTTTAATCATTTAATTCACCCTTTCTCCCCTATGTTGTGCATAGACATTTGCTTTTATGTCAAATATATTTACATAAACTTTTGGAGGATGTTATGATAAAAGGAATAAACCACAAGGTTATAGAGGTAACAGACACAGAAAGCATTTACTACGAAAGGGCATACCTGCTGGTACGGCCTGAGTATGAAGAGGCAGAAGAAGCGGTGCTGAGAAAAGAGGCAAAAAAGCTTTTGTCTGATGTTGGCACTCCCTCAAGCATAAAGGGAAAACGCACATTTTTGTACTGGTTTTTGCGTACTGTGCCTTTGGTAATTGCAGGTATTGGTGCAGGGGTGCTTATAGGAATACTTTTTTGAGAATAATGTAAAATCATTATTTATTTGACCTCCGAATATACTATAGAAGTATATATCGGAGGTAATTTTATGCCTAAAAAAACATTGCTACGTTTAGAAATAGCAGGACCTGTAATTGTTTTTATAATTGCAAGCATTTTGCATTTTATTTACAGATTAAGCCCTAATGTGCTTACATCTCTTTTTGGTGCGGTTAACGAAAGTATATGGGAACATATTAAAATTTTTACCATAGCTTATCTTTTTTACGGTTTTATTGAGCTTTTGTGGGCAAAGCCTGAGTTCAAACGGTTTGTTGCGGCAAAAACCGCAGGCGTAATTATTCAGGGTACAGTTATACCTGTTGCCTATTACGGTTTCTCGTTTTTCCTGAGAAAGCCCGTGCTTATTGTGGATTTGCTTATTGGATTTCTGGCGTCTGTTCTGGGTTTTCTGGTATCCTACAGGCTTTATAAGGGCAACAGAGAAATCGAAAAATACTTTCTTACTTCCCTTATGATTCTGTTCCTTATATTATTGAGCCTTTTGTGTTTTACATACTTTCCGCCTGAGGCTGAGCTTTTCCGCGATGTTATAACAGGGGAGTACGGTGTGGTGCCTGAAAATATGGATATGGGTGCTTTTGCCCTCAGCGGACTTAAGAATACGGATTTGCTTTGATAAAAAATAAAAAAATTAAAATTTCCTGTTTTCAAACGGCCTTTAATGTGGTATGATTATTATGTATAAGAATGTCGATTGGAAAGGGAATATATATGGAAAAGGTAAAAAACGAAAGAGCAGAACGAGATGACATAATTTTCGGCAGAAATCCTGTTTCTGAGGCTATCCGCAGCGGCAGGGCAATTGACTCTGTACTGGTTGCAAAGGGTAATATGAGCGGTGCCATTACAGGCATACTTGCAAAAGCAAGAGAAAAGAAAATCCGCATTAAAGAGGTTGACCCTAAAAAGCTTGATTTTATGTGTGCTCACGGTACACATCAGGGTATTGCGGCAGTGGTTGCGGTTTGCGAGTATAAAGAGCTTGACGATATTTTTGCTCTTGCAGAAGAACGCGGAGAAGCTCCCTTTATTATCGTACTTGATGAAATTGAGGACCCTCATAATTTAGGTGCAATTATACGTACTGCCGAATGCTCAGGTGCTCACGGTGTAATTATTCCTTCCCGTCGCAGTGCTTCTCTTACCTTTACAGTCGGTAAGGTAAGTGCAGGTGCGGTGGAGTATGTGCCTGTGGTAAGAGTTCCCAATATTCCCTCTTTGCTTGATACATTAAAGGAAAAGGGCGTCTGGGTTTACGGTGCTGATATGAACGGCGAAGATTACAGAAAGTGTGATTTGTCAGGTGCAGTTGCTCTTGTTATAGGTAACGAGGGCAAAGGTATAGGCAGATTAGTCCGTGAAAAATGCGACGTTATTGTTTCCTTGCCTATGAAGGGCAAGCTTAATTCCCTTAACGCCTCAGTTGCCGCAGGCGTGCTTATGTATGCTGTTGCTGGCAGCAGATAACCCGATTTACTAAGGAAACGGAAGTGAAAATATGAGCGATGAATTAAAAGAATTACAGAAAAAGGACAATATGATAGATTCCATTATCGAGGAAACCCGTTATCTTTCCGAGAAAGAGAAAATGGAAAAAGAGGCTATGAAGCTTAACAAGGTTAAGCGAAACCGTGCAACTGCAGGTGCGGAGGAAATTTACTCAAACACCTCAAAGGAAGTAAGATATACAAATCAGAATCCCCTTGATATTGAGGACGACGAAGATGAGGAAGAAATTTCTGCTGAGCCTCAGGAAGAGGTAACTGAGGAACCTGAAGAGGAAAAAGAGCCTGAGGTAGCGGTTACCCTTACCCCTGAGTACGAAGAAGGCACAAAGATTTCAGAGGATATTGTAGAAAATGTTGATAACTTCAACGTTAAGCCTGTTCAGATTCAGGATATCGATACCATTGATATTGACATAGATTCAGAGCCTGAGGAGCCTCAGGAAGAGCCCTCTGCAGATACTGAAGCAGACAAAACAGAGGAAAAAGAGGAACCCCGGAAAACAGAAAGCGAATTTGAAAAGCTTTTTGGCAAGGCAAAGCCTGTGTCATCTGCTCAGACCATTGTTTCACGTGTGCCGGTATACCAGCACGAAAGCAAGGTAGAAAAAGTTCACGTAAGAGCAGGCAAGTTCTCAGCAGTTGTTGAAAACGAGTATAAGAAATACATTGCATCCCCCAACCCTGTAATTTCTCAGATGGTAAAGCCTGAGGAAGAAAAAATAGAAGAAGAAGAGAAAACACCTAAAGCAGTTGCCGACAATTTTATGGGCAGGGTTGCAGGTTTCTTTTCATCAAGTGAAGACGACAACGATGATTTCCGTGATAAAACCGTGCAGATTGAGGATTACAAAAGCCGTCAGGACACAGCTTCAATTATGCAGGAAATCAACCTTAACATCCGCAAAATGTTCCTGAATTCTGTGTTTATGGGTGTTATCACTGTACTTTTGTTAGGCCTTTCTATTGTAAATATTGTAATCGGCAAGAATTTTACCGATGCGGTATGTATTGTAATCTCTCTAATAAGCACATTGCTTCTTTTAAGCGGTTGCTGGATTTGCAGAGTAGCAATCTTAAACGGACTTGCTCCCCTTAAAAAGTTCAAGGGAAATTCTGACACAGGCGTGGCAATAGCATCAATTGCAGGTGTTATTCAGGGCGGTATTTCCATATTTACATCAACTCAGTTTGCAAAGGGCAATATGCACCTTTATGCAGTTGTTGTGGCACTGCTTTTGCTTGTAAACTGCGTGGGCAAGCTGTTTATGGTGCTTCGTGTCAAGGATAATTTCAAATTTATAACACAAAAAGCTCCTACATATTCGGGCAAAATATACGTAAACGAGGATATCGCCAAAAAGCTTACAAGCGGCACTATTGGCAAGCCTATTGTGGCTTATCAGGTAGAAAGCGACTTCCTTTCAGATTATCTTAAAATTTCTTATTCCCCCGACCCTTCTGAAGATATGTCGGGTAAGGTTGCTCCTGTGGCAATTTTATGTTCGCTTTTTGTAAGTATTCTTTACGGAATAATCTCACGAGGCGATATTTTCGGTGCTTTTTCAGCTCTGGCAGTTATGACGGCTGTAAGCGTGCCTGTGGCAAACCTGTTGGCAGTAAACCTTCCCATGCGTAAGCTTTGCAGTGAGGTGCTGGCACGAAATGCAATGATTGCAGGCTACCCCTCTGTTCGTCAGTTCTGCGACACAAAGGCGGTTATGGTTGACGCTACAGACCTTTACCCTGCAGGCAGTATTACTCTTAACGGTGTAAAAGCCTTTGACAATTACAGAATTACCGAAAGCTTCCTTTCCTGTGCAGCAGTGCTTAAGGAAGCAGGTTCTCCCCTTGCTTCTGTGTTTGACAATGTTGTTGACAACAACGGCGGAAAGCTACCTAAGGTTGAAAGCGTTATGTATGAGGACAAGCTTGGTTTAGTAGGCTTTGTAAACGGCGAAAGACACCTTATAGGTACTGCCAAGCTTCTGGAAAAATTCGGTGTAACTGCACCTGCATTAAGCGGTGAGGAGCAGTATGTAAAAGAAGGCAGACAGAAAACCTACTTTGCAAAGGGCAGCAAGGCTGTGGCTATGTTTGTTACTACCTACAGCTCTACTTTAAGAATTGCCGAGGAGCTTCAGCGTGCTGAGGCAAACGGCATCAATATGTTAGTGCGAACATCTGACCCCAACATTACATCAGAGAAAATTGCTGAGGATTTCGGTATTTTCTTCAGAAGCGTCAAGGTGCTTTCGACAGGTCTTGGTAATGTTTGTAAGGAGGTTTCTTCTCAGAAAGAGGACTCTTCCCGTGCTTATCTTGCAACAAGAGGTTCTTTCCTGCCTTTCCTCAGAGCAATTTCAGGCTGTGTAAGAATGAAGAGTAACATTTCTCTTACCGTTGTTATTCAGCTTATCGGTCTTATTTTAGGTGTGCTTATTACTGCCGCCATTGTACTTTGTGCAGGAGTTCACTCACTTGGTGCTGTTAAAATTTTACTTTACGTTATTTTCTGGGGTGTTGCGGCGGTTGTTGCTCCCCTTATTCAAAAGTCTTAAGGAGGTAAAAATATGCTTATAGCTCCATCCCTTTTATCCTGTGATTTTGCCCGTTTCGGCGAGGAAATCGCCCGTATGGACAAGGCAGGTGCTGATTTTATGCATCTTGATATTATGGATGCACATTTTGTACCTAACCTTACCTTTGGTGCACCTGTAATTAAATTTGTAAGAAAATATTCTCAAAAGCCTTTTGACGTTCATCTTATGATTTCAGAGCCTCTTAAGTATATCGACGATTTTGCCGACGCAGGTGCTGACATCATTACTTTCCACGTTGAAAGCGATTCTGATATAAAAGAAACCATCGCAAAAATCAAATCAAGAAATGTTAAGCCGGGTTTGGTTATTAAACCCAACACACCTGTAGAAACTGTGTTTCCTTATCTTTCTGACCTTTATATGGTGCTTGTTATGACAGTTGAGCCCGGTTTTGGTGGTCAGAGCTTTATGGCGGATATGATGCCAAAGGTAGAAGCTCTTAAAGCAAAGCGTGATGAGCTTGCTCTTGATTTCCTGATTGAAGCTGACGGCGGAATTGCCGACAACACTATTGCTATAGCTGCAAAGGCAGGCGTTGATGTTGCGGTAGCAGGTACAGCTGTATTCAAGGCAGAGAACGCAGAAGAGAAAATCAAGGAGCTTAAGGCTCTTTGTGAAGTGTAAAGAGGGATATTAAGTGAAAAAATTGTTTGCAAGGGCTGACAAGCACGTGCTTAACACTGTTACAGCCTTACACTCAAGAACCAACAATATAATAGTTCACCTTATTACTATGATGGGTAATGCAGGTGTTTTTTGGTGGATACTTTCGGTACCGTTTTTTATAAGCAAAAACTATCGTTATGTAGGTCTTAACATTCTTATGTCAATGTTTTTGGGACTTATGATTGGCGAAGTGCTGATTAAAAATATTGTGGGCAGAACAAGACCTTCTGAGCTTCTGAGCCAGGACGAGCTTATTATCCGCTCACCTAAGCATTCATCATTTCCATCCGGCCACACAGGTACAAGCGTGTCTGTAGCGGTTGGTCTTATGTTTAACTGCACATTTATAATCTGGTTGCCTGCACTTGTTATTGCAAGCCTTATCTCATTCTCCAGAATATACTTAAGAGTTCACTATTTTTCTGATGTATGCGGCGGAGTTGTTGTAGGCACAGTTTGCGGTGTGCTTTCAAAAATTGTTACAGATTTAGTAAGAACGATACCCGTGCTTCAACCTATACTTGGATAATAAAAAAAGAACAGCCACAGAAACCTCAACGGATTTCTGTGGCTGTTTTATTAAAACTTGAATTCGTCGGCAGATTCTTCATCTACAGAGTTTATGGTGTCTTCAATACGCTTTAAGATGTCGTCAACGTTCTGGAGCACATTTTCATCTGCCTTTAAGCCCTCGGCGGCTTCTTTTGGAGCGGATTTTGGAAGCTTTTCCTTGATATCTGCGGTTTTATCTTTAGCCTTTGTTTTAAGCTCGTTGCCCTTGTCCTTAGCCTTTATAGAAAGGTCGGCGGCTTTGTCCTTTGCCTTAATGGTCAGGTCCTCAGCCTTTGCAGTCAGGTCTGCGGATGCATCCTTGATTTTCTCCTTAAGGTCGTTGCTCTTAACTTTTGCTATTTCTTTTAAGTCCTTTGCCTTTTCGGCAGTGGCTTTCTTAACATTTTCTGCTGTATCCATAAGCTTTTCTTCAAAAGCCCTGGTACATTCGTCAACAGAAGCGGCATTTTTAAGCATCTGGAGGCGAACTTCGGCTCTTAAAATTCTTGCTTCAATACGTTTTGCCTCGGCGATGTAGTCCTCGCGTTTATCCTTGTCTTTGCCAAGCACATCGATTCTGCCGATTGTGGCATAAACTGATTCAAGCTCTTTTTCGTCAATGCGGATAATTTCACGGATGCGGTTTTGCTGAGCCTTGATTCTGGCTTTCTCAAGGCCTTCCTCAGCGGCTTCCATCATTAAAAAGAACATATCTTTGCATGTATTAAGCATAGTTAAACTCCTTTTATGGATTTGAATTTTGGTTTACTCTTATATTATCTCACTATTTTACTGTAAAATCAATAAAAATTTTGTCGCCCTCTTGGTTTAAGTAAATTTTTATGTTATACTTAACAGGTATACATAGTTTTTCTAAGGAGTATATGAATATGGCAAATGTAGTTGTCAAGAAAATCGCCTGCCCTAAGTGCAGTGAAACAACAGACGCAAAGCTTTTTATGAGCATTAACGCCACTAACGAGCCTACCCTACGTGGCGATATTTTAGACGAAAAGCTTTTAAAATGGAGATGCTCTGCCTGCGGATACGAGGCAAGGCTGACCTATCCCCTTTTATATAACGATATGAAAAACCGCTTTATGGTTTACCTTATTCCTGAGGCTGACCGTTTTCAGCTTGAGGATGTAGAGCTTGAGCAGAAGTATGAAAAGCTCAAGGGTATCAGAAAGCGTTTAGCTCCCGACTTTAATGTTTTTAAGGAAAAAGTTTTTATTTTCGAGTCGGGTCTTGACGATATGGCGGTGGAAATTACAAAGCTTGTAATAAGCGAGATTGTAGCCAAAAAGTACGGCGTAAAGCACGTTGAGGAAGGTTACCTTTCTATGTATGACCGTGAGCAGAACACAATGGGCTTTACCTTTTTTGTAGGCAAAGAGCGTGAGCCTTACGTTCAGTCGGCACGTCTTGAGATTTACGGCAAATCTGTGGGTATTGTTTCTGAGCTTGCAATAAAAGACAAGAAAATCAGCGGTTTTATTAAAATTGACCGCGAATGGGCAGAAAACGTGCTTTACAGATATAAGAGAATGAAGCAGTTGGGCAAATCCGCAGACGAGGAATAAGATATGACCGAAAAGGAAAAAATGCTTAACACCCTTCCCTATGTTGGTTGGGACGAAGAGCTTGAAGAAGAAAAAGCACGAGTACGTGAGCTGGTGTTCGACTTTAATAACACAAGACCCTCTGAGCGTGAAAAGCGAAATGAGCTTATAACCAAAATCTTTGGTTCAAGAGGTAAAAACGCCTATATGGAACCGCCTTTTCATTGCGATTACGGCTATAACATCCACGTTGGCGAAAATTTTTATGCAAACTTTAACCTGACAGTTCTTGACTGCAACAAAGTAGAAATCGGCGACAACGTGCTTATTGCACCTAATGTTACAATTTCTGCCGCAGGCCACCCCATTCACCCTCAGATGCGTACAGTTGCAGAGTATGCCGCACCTGTAAAAATCGGCAGTGATGTGTGGATTGGTGCAGGGGTAATTGTAAACCCCGGTGTTACTATCGGTGCAGGCTCGGTTATTGGCTCAGGCAGTGTTGTTACCAAGGATATCCCGCCTATGGTGGTGGCAGTTGGCAACCCTTGCAGAGTTTTGCGTGAAATCACCGATGAAGATAAACAGTATTATTTTAAAAAAATGAAATTTTAAACGAAAACAGCCACCTCAATTAAGAGGTGGCTATCTTTATTCTTCGCTGATATGTTTTTCGATTGTAACTGAAAGGATACGTCTTTCCTCGATTTTGTCGATTTTGAAGGTTACATTGTTTACGTCTACTTCAGGGGTTTCACCGTCGTCGGGAATCCTGCCTAAGTTTTCCAGAACAAAGCCTGCAACGGTGTCGCAGTCAGTTTCAGGAAGAGTTAACTCAAGCTCCTTTGCTATATCTTCGATAGAGGCACTGCCTTCTACGGTAAAACGGTTATCAGAAATCTTTTTTACCTCATCTTCTTCGTTGTCGTATTCGTCGCGGATATTGCCTAAAATATCCTCGATTAAATCTTCAAGGGTAATAAGACCCTCGGTGCCGCCGTATTCGTCAACAACTATTGCCATCTGAACTCTTCGTTTGGTCATTTCCGTAAAAAGTTCAGAGCAATTCTTGGTTTTTGGAACAAACATAACGTCACGGATTATTTTAGAAAGCTTAAAGCCCTCAACCTTGGCGCCAACAAAGGGAAGCAGGTCCTTTACGTATAGCACACCTTTTATGGTGTCAATGTCGCCTTTATAAACAGGAATTCGGGAATATCCGCTTTCGATTGCGGTATCTACCACTTCAGAAAGCTCGGCGGTGTCCTCGATAGCCGTCATTTCGGTGCGGTGGGTCATAATTTCGGAGGCTGTGGTATCGTCAAAGTCAAAAACATTTTCGATGATGTTTTTGGTGGAATCACCGATTACGCCTTTTTCCTGACCTTCTTCAACTAAGGAAAGGATTTCCTCCTCTGCCTCCTGCACGATTTCCTCGTGACTTTTGCCCTTGAAGAATTTTGACAGAAGCCCTTCACGCTTTTTGGTATCTTTAACTTTACTACCTGAATCTTCAGGCATTTTGTTCAACCCTTTCGGTTTAAAATTGTGAGGTCAATACAGAAAATCTCCCTCACCTCCATAAGTTTACATAAAAACCAATAAAAAGTCAATGGTAAAGGCTTTTTACACTTTACAAAAGACGAATAAAGTGTTATTATGTTAGTTGGTACAAAAGGTATCGAAATCATTTACAGTATGCGGTTTTTCCCGCATTTATCTTAAAAAGGAGGACTATTCCAATGGCAAGAATTAGAAAGACCATGGACGGTAACAACGCTGCGGCTCACGTTTCCTATGCGTTTACAGAAGTAGCAGGTATCTATCCTATTACTCCTTCCAGCCCCATGGCAGACTATGTTGACATGTGGTCAGCACAGGGACTCAAGAACATCTTCGGTACAACTGTTAAGGTTGAGGAGATGCAGTCTGAGGCAGGTGCAGCCGGTACAGTTCACGGCTCCCTTAACGCAGGTGCTCTTACCACAACATTCACAGCATCTCAGGGTCTTCTCCTGATGATTCCTAACATGTACAAAATCGCAGGTGAGCTTTTACCCGCAGTTTTCCATGTTAGTGCAAGAACTGTTGCTTCCCACGCTCTTAACATTTTCGGTGATCATTCCGACGTTTATGCTTGTCGTCAGACAGGTTTCGCAATGCTCGCTGAAACAAATACACAGGAAGTTATGGACCTTGGTGCAGTTGCTCACCTTGCAGCTATCAAATCAAGCGTTCCCTTCCTCAACTTCTTCGATGGTTTCAGAACTTCTCATGAGCTCCAGAAAATCGAAGTTTGGGATTTTGACGACCTTAAAGAAATGGTTGATATGGACGCTGTTAAGGCTTTCAGAAAGAGAGCTCTTAACCCTGAGCATCCCGTAATGCGCGGTTCTCACGAAAACGGCGACATTTTCTTCCAGCACAGAGAAGCTTGTAACAAGTACTACGAGGCAGTACCCGGTATTGTTGAGGAGTACATGAACAAGGTTAACGAGAAGTTAGGCACAGACTACAAGCTCTTCAACTACTACGGTGCTGAGGACGCAGAGCGTGTTATCATCGCTATGGGTTCTATCTGCGACGTTGCTGAAGAGGTTATCGACTATATGAATGCTCGCGGCGAGAAGGTTGGTCTTGTTAAGGTTAGACTTTACAGACCCTTCAGCGCTGAGAAGCTCATTGAGGCTATTCCTGCAACAGCTAAAAGAATAGCTGTTCTTGACAGAACTAAGGAGCCCGGTGCTCTTGGCGAGCCTTTATACCTCGACGTTGTTGCTGCTCTTGCAGCTAAGGGCGTTAAGACAGACGTTCTTATCGGCGGCAGATACGGTCTTGGTTCTAAGGATACACCTCCTTCAAGCGTATTCGCAGTATACGAGGAGCTCGCAAAGGCAGAGCCTAAGCAGCTCTTCACACTGGGTATCAACGATGACGTTACAAACCTTTCTCTCGAAGAGAAGCCTGCTCCCAACACAGCAGCAGAGGGCACAATCGAGTGTAAGTTCTGGGGTCTCGGCGGTGACGGTACTGTTGGTGCTAACAAAGACTCCATCAAGATCATCGGTGACCATACTGACAAGTATGTTCAGGCTTACTTCCAGTATGACTCCAAGAAGACAGGCGGTATCACCATTTCTCACCTTCGTTTCGG